>NZ_CAAKNY010000046.1:20058-46384 GCF_901212495.1 Collinsella aerofaciens
GCATCCGGAGCAAGGAAACGCCGCAGGTAGAGGATGAACAGCGAGCGACGTCCAGAGCGAACAAGTTGGCATGAAAAAGGCAAGGCATAGACCTTCTGGTCATGCCTTGCCTTTTGAATGACAAATTGTCGCTCTGGACGTCGCGCAGCGTCGGCTGGTCCGCCGTTCGGTAGAACGGCGGAACTTAAACTGCTTGTGCCAGCTTCTCGGCTCGCTCGGCGGCGGCAAGTGCCTCGATGACGGTGCCGAGCTGATCGCCCAGAAGGACGCCGTTGTAGGTGGAGTTGAAACCGATGCGGTGATCGGTCACGCGGTCCTGGGGCTGGTTGTAGGTACGGATCTTCTCGGAACGGTTGCCGTGGCCAATCTGGCTCTGGCGCTCGGCGCCGAGCTCGGCCTGCTGCTTCTCGAGCTCCATCTCGTACAGACGGGCGCGCAGCATCTGCATGCAGACCTCGCGGTTCTGGATCTGGGAGCGCTGCTCCTGCGACTGCACCACGGTGTTAGTGGGCAGGTGGGTGATGCGCACGGCGGAGTAGGTAGTGTTAACGCACTGACCGCCAGGGCCGGAGGCGCAGTAGGTGTCGATGCGCAGGTCGGACTGGTTGATCTGAACGTCGATTTCCTCGGCCTCGGGAAGTACGGCGACGGTTGCCGTGGAGGTCTGGATGCGGCCCTGGGACTCGGTCTTGGGAACGCGCTGGACGCGATGCACGCCGGACTCGTACTTCATGACGGAGTAGACGCGGTCGCCCTCGACCTTGAACTCGATGGACTTAAAGCCGCCGGCCTCGCTGGGGCTGGAGTCGAGCACAGTGGTCTTCCAACCGCGCGACTCGCAGAAGCGCTGGTACATCTTGTACAGATCGCCGGCGAAGATGGCCGCCTCGTCGCCACCGGCGGCGGAGCGGATCTCGACGATGGTGTTCTTGTCATCGTTGGGGTCGCTCGGGATGAGCATGTACTTGATGTCTTCCTCGAGCTGGGGAAGCTTCTCCTCATTCTCGGAGATGTCCATCTGGAGCATCTCCTTCTCGTCCGCGTCGGTCGTGTCGCGGAGCATCTCCTTGGCGGCCTCGATGTCATCGAGCGCGCCGATGTACTCACGCGAGGCGGCAATGAGGTCGGACTGGTGCGCATACTCCTTGTTGAGACGCGTGAACTCCTTGATATCGGAGGCGACGGCCGGGTCGGAAAGCTTCTTCTCGAGCTCCTCGTAGGCCTTGATAATCTTTTCGAGCTTGTCGCGCATGACGGGACTCCTTTATATGCGTGAAGGTGAAAATCGGCAGAGTTGATGGGGCGCGCGGCGCCACTGCGGGGGTAAGCCCGGCTAGAACATGTCGATCTTCAGATACATGCGCATCCCTTCGCGTATGGGGTACATAGTTGCGGTCTAACCTATACATGATAGCGTGCGCAGGCAAACCTGCATATAACCCGCACGGAATGAGTGGACGTAGCCGTTGGGGACGTTCCTTAACGGCTAGTCGTTTAAGAACGTCCCCAACGGCTAACAAAGGGACTGTCGCTCTGTCACATTCTAGAACGTTTGGAGTAGAGCGACGAGGAAGCGAATGCCCTGGAGGTAGGCGCGGCGGGTGATGCGCTCGTTGGTGCCGTGGACGCCGCGATCGCACTCGTCGTCATCAACCACAAAGGCTGAGAAGCGAATGCACTCAGGGCAAATGTGCTGGTAGTTGGCAGCGTCGGTCGCACCGATCACGGTCGAGGGCACAATTGCCACTGGCTCGAATGATCCGTTTTCCTCTGCCCCCTTTGGATCACGGAAATAGCGGGCGGCGATGGAGTGAACCGCCTCGAGGCCGGGACCACCGATGCGCGGGGACGGCGAGGGTTCGGAGCTGCCGGGACCCAGCTCCACTTCGACACGACCGGCAGGGTCCGCCCCGGCAACCGCCTCACGGCAGCGCGCCACAACGTCGGCCACGCTCGTGCCCTCGAGCATGCGGAAGTTAATATTGGCCCACATATCTTGCGGCATTACGTTGGCACCGGTACTGCCGCCCTCGATTTGCGTGGGCGCACAGGTGGTGGTCACAAGCGGGTACAGCTTTTTGCTGGCAAGGCAGTCGCGCACGATGGCATCCTTGCTGGCAGCAATCTCGTCTGCGGTATAAAGCCCCAGCTCGACGAGCTGCGCGGCAAGCAGATCGGTCACACGCGCCGGCCACTCGATATCGCAAATCGCGGCAATAGCGCGGCTGAGCACTTCGAGCGACGTGCCACCGTAAGGGTTGGAAGAATGCCCGCCCTCGCTCTTCGTCCTGAGCACGATATCGGCATAGCCCTTCTCGGCAAGATCGGCGTGCATGAGCCAACCCTCGCCCGCGCTGTACTCGGCAGCCGGAACGATGCGGTAGTCGCCCTCGTCGATCAGGTACTCAAGCTCAACGCCGCGCTCCTCGAGCACGCGGCCAATGGCACCCGCGCCGCACTGCGTGGTCTCCTCATCCTGGCCAAAGGCCAGCAGCAGGGTTCGTTCGTGTTGCCAGCCGTGCGCCAGCGCATACTCAACGGCCTCCAGGATGCCTGCGACCTGGTCTTTCATATCGATGGCGCCGCGACCCCAAATATAGGTGTCGTCCACGTGCCCGCTAAAGGGATTGTGCGTCCAGTCTGTCTCGGTGCCCGGCACCACGGGAACCACGTCCATGTGGCCCATGAGCATGACCGGCTTGAGGGCGGGGTCGATGCCGGCAAGCGTCACGAGCAGCGAATGGTCGATGAGCTCGACCTCGCCCGCCGCAAACACGCGCGGCCAGGCCTGCTGCATATAGGCGCGCAGGTCGGCAAACGCCTGCCAGTCCACCGTCTGGGCATCCATGCTCGAAATCGTCGGAAACGACAGCACGCGGCCCAGGCGCTCGCACGCGCCGACCTCGTCGATATCGGCAAAATCATCCTCGTGCGCAAAGAAGCGCCAAACCTCGGCCATGCCTTCCTCCAAAAACAACGTGGCAAAGAGGCGGTCCCTTTGCCACGTTCGCTTGCATTATTTGTCGTTGAGATAACGCGAGAGGAACTCGCGGGTGCGCTGGTGCTTAGGATTGCCAAAGAGCTCAGCCGGCGCGGCGTCCTCGAGCACCACGCCCTTGTCCATAAAGACCACGCGGTCGGACACGGTTCGGGCAAAGGCCATCTCGTGCGTGACGACGACCATGGTCATGCCGTCGGCCGCGAGCTTGCGCATGACCTCGAGCACCTCGCCCACGATCTCGGGGTCGAGCGCCGAAGTCGGCTCGTCGAACAGCATAATCTGCGGATTCATGCACAGGGCGCGCGCGATGGCCACGCGCTGCTTTTGGCCACCGGACAGGCGACCCACGGCGGCGTGCGCGAACTTCTCGAGCCCCACGCTCGTCAGATGCTCCATCGCGACCTTCTCGGCCTCGGCCTTGCTCATCTTTTTGAGCGTGACGGGCGCAAGCGTACAGTTGTCGAGCACGTCCATGTTGTTGAACAGGTTAAAGCCCTGGAACACCATGCCGATGTCCTCGCGGAGTTTATTGATATTGCAGCGCTCGGCCGTAAGGTCCTGGCCGTGGAACCAGATGTGGCCCGCGTCCGGGGTCTCAAGCAGGTTGAGGCAGCGCAGGAAGGTCGACTTGCCCGAGCCCGAGGCGCCGATAATGGTGACGACCTCGCCGGGGTTAACGGACAGGTCGATGCCCTTGAGCACCTCGAGCGAGCCGAAGCTCTTGCGCAGGCCCTCGACGCGGATGAGCGGCTCATTGGTCTGTGCGGCGGCCGCGGTGCCGGTAGTGGCGGTATCTGCCATGATGATTCTCCTCGTCTTGAGCCTAGTTGGAGCTGGGCAGCGTTGCCGGGGCCTCGGCGCCGAGCTTCTTGCCAAAGGCCTCGAGCAGGCGGCTCGCCACGAGCGTCAGGATCAGGTAAACCACGAGCGCCACGCAGTAGACCTCCATCTGGCGGTAGTACACGCCGGCGACGGTGGTGGTGGCGTACATGAGGTCGAACACGCCGATGACCGAAAGCACCGACGAGTCCTTGATGTTGATGATGAGCTCGTTGGTGAGCGCCGGAATCGCGTTTTTAATGCCCTGGGGGAACACGACCTTGCGCATGGCCTGCCACTGCGACAGACCCAGCGAGCGCGCCGCCTCGGCTTGGCCGGCGTCGATGGACTCGATGCCGCCGCGCAGGACCTCCATCATGTAGGCGGTGGAGTTGAGCGAGATGGTGACGAGACCGGCGGTGAAGGTACTCCAGATCTGGTTGGCCTGGGCGGTCTCGAAGCCCATGCCGCGCAAAACGGTGAAGCCCGCGTAATAGATGAGTAGGCCCTGGACCATCATGGGCGTGCCGCGCACGATGGTGGAGTAGATGGTCGCAAAGCCGCGGCCGATGCTTTTGAAAAAGCGCGTGAGGTCGTTGTCCACGCGGTCGAACGTCTGAATGCGCAGGAACACAAAGAGCAGTGCCAGGAAAAAGGCGATAACGGTACCAAAAGTCGCAAGTGCGATGGTGATCTCGATACCGCGGATAAAGAAGTCCCCGCTCTTGTAGGTCATGTAGACCAGGCTCGACAAAAAGTCGCTGGGGTTGGAGTCCGAGACAATGCTCACCTGCACCAGGTCGATAAACGACATGACGCAACGGTCGATAAAAAAGATCGCCGCGATGGCGACCACGACATAGCTGCCCAGGCGCGCACCGCAACGGAAGCGCTCGGAAGCAAACGGCGACGTTTCGCGATAGCCGCTCCAGTGCATAAGCTTGGTGGCCAGCGCCGCCGCCGACACGACGAGCCACGCCCAAAGGATTGCCCAGAGGCAGTCTTGGAACACGCCCGCAGGCGCCAAAAAGCTCAGCGGCGTGGGGTTGCGCTGGCTAAACGCCAGGCCGAGCGCCGCGATGACGCTCGTGCCCAGGTACACATAACGGTGGTCGGCCTTGATAAAGGAGGCCAGACGATTGATGGTTTTCATGCTGCCCCCCTATGCCGGCTGACGGTCGAGGCACGCGTCCCACATTTGATCGCGCTCCTCTTGGCTAATGCCCTTGAGTGTCTTGTCGATGAGCTTAAGCAGCTTGTCCGAGCCTTTGCGGCAGCCGACGTTTGCCGTGACCTCCTGCTTAAAGCCCTCGCCCTCGGCAAAGTGGATAGGGACAATGCCCGGATTTTGGGCCATATAGCCCTTCTCGTTCTCGGTATTGTAGGTCACGGCATCGCACGTGCCCTGCAGTAGATTCGAGAACACCGTGGGGACCGAATCGACCGGGTTTTTGTGCACAACGCCCGGGATCTCGTCGATGACGGTATCGAGCATGGTGTCCTTTTGGCCGAGCACCGTGGCACCGCTAAAGTCGCTGAGCTTGGTCGCGTTTTGGTAGGGCGAGCCCTCTTTTACGAACAGGCCAAAGTATCCAATAAAGTACGGATCGGAAAAGCCGACCGACTCCTCGCGCTCGGGCGTGGCGCTCATGCCGGCGATGATGAGGTCGATCTGGCCGTTGTTGAGCGAATCGATAAGACCCGAGAAGCTCTGCTTGACGGCAACGGGCTCGCCGCCGAGGGCCTTGCAGACGATCTTGGCGATCTGCACGTCGTAGCCGTCGGCATAGGCGCCCTGCACGTTGTCGATGGGGATGGTGAACTCGCTGGCCTCGGAAACCTGCCAGTTGTACGGGGCGTAGGCCGCCTCCATGCCAATGCGGATCTTGTCCTTGCCGATCACGGAATCGGACAGGTCGTCGCGGCCGCCGCCCGTCGTGGGCTGAACCACCTTGAGCGTGGACGGGCGCTGGCAGCCGGCGAGCGCGCCGGCGACGACGGTAGCGCTCGCAGCGAGAGCGCTACCCAAAAAGATGCGACGGCTGCATACCGGCTGTGGATACGCGTCGCGTTGATGGGGAGAATGCATAATCTGCCTTCCCTGCCGAATCGTATGCTAACGACTTAACAGGATACCGCTCAGCGCTACCTCCAGCAGATGCATATATACAAGTTAACGAACTGAAAACGATTAGTAGTCGTCGGGGACGTTCTTAAACGACTAGTCAAACAAGAACGTCCCCAACGGCTAGTCGTTAAGGAACGTCCCCAACGACTAGTCCGTAGTTTTGTCGCCGGCGAGCGACATCCAGGTATGCAGCTTGTTAAAGCAGCGTTACCTCGAAGGTACGCTTGTCCGTCTCGCCCGGCGCCAGCGTAATGGTGTTGACCTTGTGCTCAAAAACGTCGTCCTCGGTGTCCATGGTGGAGTGACCAGTCCAAGGTTCGAGCGCCACAAACGGAGCGTCGTTGGCGGCAGACCACACGCCAATGTACTTAAAGCCCTCAAAGTCGATCTTGACGCCATGGCCCGACTTACGACCGCGCAACGTGAGCGTGGAACCCGGGGTATCGGTGAACATGATGGCATCGTTATCGAAGCTGCGGTGCGTGATGGGCAGCACATCCGAGTTATCGGGGGCCTTGTAACTGCCCTCGAACGTCATAAGACCATCGGGCGTGATGATGGGGGCCTCGTTGGTCCACGCCTCGGTAAATGCCAGCTCGTAATCCTCGAATGCCTCGTCCTCGGCACCGGGGGCGGGCACGTTAAATGCAGGGTGGCCGCCCACCGAGAACGGCAGGGCCACGTCGCCGGTGTTGGTGACGGCAAAGGTCTGGGTAAGCGTGGCGTCACCAGTCAGGGCATAGGTCATGTTGAGCTTAAAGTGGAAGGGGAAAGCCTTGAGCGACTCGGGCGTATCGGTGATCTCATACGTTACTGAGGAGCCATCCTCGGAGACCTCGACCAGCTTGTGCTCGACGATGCGCGCGAGGCCGTGGCGCGGCATCTCGCAGGTGCCGGCCGCAGACGTCGCCGTGTTGTTGCGCAGTGAGCCCACGATGGGGAACAGAATGGGCGCATGCTTGCCCCAAAAGGCCGGATCGCCCTGCCACAGATACTCGTTGCCGTCGAGGGCAAGGCTCGTGAGCTGGGCCCCCATGGAATCGATGGCCGCGGTGAGGCCGCCGCGCTTGATGGTGGTGACGGTGGACATGCTACTTCCTCCAAAAGTAAACAACAGTGTCGGGGGCTATTGTCCCACTCTTGGCGACAAGAAGAAGCGGCAGGCGCAGTTATTGAGCGATTGCGTAAAGGTCGAACCCGCCCTGCGGCGTGCTGTCGACCGTATCGGGCGCCTGCGAGTTAAAGCTCACGGGAACCATGCGCTTTGAGGCGCGGAAGCGCATGCCATCGGTGGCGACGGGCGGCTCGTCGACCGTGAGCTCATAGTCGCCAGGCTTGAGTTCGACGCCGTCGCCAGCGGAGTTGACATATTGATACTCGTCAATCGCCTGTCCCCTGAGCGTGCGGCCCACGATGTGGATGAGCATTTGGCTGTCGCCGCGGGCGGTGTCCCATGTCGCACCGTCCTTGACCTCGACCGACACATGCACCGAGCGCGTGCGGCTGAGCGATTGCTCGACAGACATCTCGACCTTGGCGGCATCTCTGCGCTGTTGCTCCACATGGCTCCAGACATTTCCAATCGCCGAGCAAGCGATGACGCCGGCCATGAAGGCGATGAGGATGGGGCCGAGCGGAGAGCGGCGGCCCGCGTCTTCCTCGCGAGCCAGGTCGGGGCGATGCGTGGGCGCAGGCGCCTGAGCACCCTGCGCGGGCACGTCGAGTATGCTGAAAGATGCTGTGCTGCCGGGGTCGATGGTGTGGCGCGGCTGCGGGGTCTTGGCCGGCGAGATGGACATGTCGGCCGGCTCATCCAGCGTGGCCGTGGCATCGGCCTTTGCCTCGTCGGCCTCTGCTTGGGCCCAGGCCTGTTCAAAGGTCAGGGGCTCGGCGGAGTCGGAAGCGGCTTCAGGCTCGACAGCGGTATCGTTGCCGATCTCGTCCTCGTCCCTCGACACGTCACGCGGTGCGGGCTCGTCCCACTCCTCGTCCGGAGCCTCGCCCTCGCTATACCACCATTCAAAGTTATCGATATCCATACGGGGCGCCCCTTAAGCCTCGCGAATAAACACTCGCTAGTCTTATACCCCCAGACGGCGCTGGAGCTCACCCGCGCCGGGCACGAAAACCGTCACAACATTCGACGCTTTTCCTCGTTTTCGAGGTTTTCGCCGAATGTTGTGACGGTTTGGATGTGACAAAGGGGATGTCCCTTTGTCACATTTTGCGTTTAGCCGTGGGCGATCTTGTTTCTCAGCAAGAAATCGACCGCCCCTACGATTCTGATGCCGTCGATGTCTGTTGGATGCTCACCATCCCTGACAATCAGGATCTTCTCGTACGAATCAGGGATTTTTCCCAGCGTGTTTAGTTTGAGCGGTCGCAGCTCACGCTCTCTGGTCGCCTCAGCATCGATCCGTTCGGTAACCTGGATATATTTACGGTCCGATCCCTCGCCGATTGCGACAAAGTCGATTGCCCCCGCGCGCAGATGGCCGCAAAACACTTCGTATCCTTCAAAGACAAGCTGGTTGTAGATAACGTTCTCGAGCATCCTTCCGCTATCGCTGCCTCTATATCCGTCAAGATAGCTGCGGATTCCCGTATCGGCTATGTAATATTTACCGCCTGTCTTAAGAAGTTCCCGCCCCTTGACGTCGTACCTTTTTACCTTGGTAAACAGGTACGTCTCTTCCAGAGCGTCAATATACGCCGACACCGTCGATGCATTGGTCTTACCGCCCGCCGATTCGTTGAGCGTCCCTACGATTTTGTTGACCGAGGTTTGATTGGAGATGTTGTCTGCCAGATACGCACAGAGCCGCTCGAGAACATCGCGCTTGGTAATAGCCCCGCGACCTCTACGCGTCGCGCGCAATAGGATATCGCGCGCGACAATCGTCTGATAGAGGCTGCGGATGTAGTCACGGCACGCCTCGCGTCTCGGCTCGTCATGAGCCAGAAACGGCATGCCGCCATAGGTTATGTACTGTTCGAGCACGGTGTTTGAATTAAGGCGATCGCCCGTCTTGGAAACGAGCTCGGCCCTCTCGCCAAGCCCTTCGGCGACGACCGCATCAATCGAGCGAAAATCAAGATACTCGCCAAACGTGAGCGGCTGCATCTTGACCTCGATATACCGGCCCGAGATAAGCGTTGCAAGCTCGCTCGATAGCAAAAAGGCATTGGAGCCCGTGACATAGATATCGCACGGCAAATCGATTCGGAGCGAGTTAACCGCCTTTTCCCAACCTTCGACATTCTGGAGCTCGTCAAAGAACAGGTAGGGGCGATCGACACCGTCAACGCGCTCCCGAACCATGCGATAAAACGTCAGGTAATCTGTAACCCCCGCATACTCTAGAGATTCCATCTTAAAGGTCAGCAAACGCTCGGCCGGCACCCCCTGTTGCGCCAGGTGCTCCCTCATCATGTCCAATAACGTGGATTTGCCGCAACGGCGTATACCCGTCACGATTTTGATGAGGTCGGTATCCTGAAAAGCAATGAGTCGATCAAGATAACGGCTTCGACGAACGATATCCATAGAGTCCCCCTAGCGCCCGACTAGACGTGAAAACTTATAAACTTGCACAATTTGCAAGTTTATAAGATACCACCTTAGAAACTTGCAAATAATGCGAGTTTATAAGAAATGAGCCGCCTTTTTCCGCTTTAAAACAAACTCGCGGTGCCGTCCGTCGATGTAGCAAAGGGACCGTCTCTTTGTCACATCGAAGTTGCGGTGGAATAGTTCCCGTTTGTGCGATTACTCGGGCTATTTAGGAACTATTTCACCGCAAGTTATTTGAGGACAACGGGGATTTGGATGCAGCAGAAGTCCTCTTGGTGGGACTCGTCGTAGCTCGTGGTATCGAGGTAGCAGAAATCGAATGCGTTGCCGATGGGCCGGAGCGCGTGCTTGTCCATGCAGGCCACGACGGCGCGGATGCCCTCGGGCTCGTATGGCATACCCCAGCGGCTCATGCACAGGTATGTGCCCTCGGGCAGCACTTCGATGCCGATCTTTGCCAGCTCGGCAGCATCGCTCGGTAGCAGCTCCTCGGCACCGCGCGGCAGCACGGCAAAGGAGCCGGCACCGGCGATGGGGTCGTCGGAATGCAGTGCCTCGCGACGCAGCATAGCGCCCCAACCGCGCATGGGGCGCGTGCCCGTCAACGTACGCATGCGCAGGATTGCCCGCATGAGCGTGGGGTGAAGCATCGAGCGGCCGCGCTCGATATCTTCTGGAAACTCCTCAAAGACCACGTAGCGGCGCTCGAATTGTTTGAGCTCCGGCCTGCCCTCGCGCTCGCGCCAGTAAACCGCCTCGTCGTAAAAGCTCAGACGCTCCTGCACGCTCGCGCGCTCGGCTTTGAGTCCGACAATCTGATCATCGAGCGCCTGCACCCGCGAGCGCAGGTGATCGGTCATCTCGCCAATGTCGAACGTCGAGGTCAGGCGGTCAATCTCGTCGAGTTCGAGTCCCAAGTCGCGCAGCATGCAGATCAGACGCATGAGTGGGATCTGCGTGGGCGAATAGAAACGGTAACCCTTTTCGTTCACCACGGCGGGTTTAAACAGGCCGATCTTGTCGTAGTAGATGAGCGTTTGGCGCGAAACGTTAAACAAGCTCGCCATCTCGCTAATCGCGTACATGCCCGTCTGCATAGATCCTCCCGACACATCCTTTGACGCGAAAAGCCCGCCGCCCACAGGGGCAGCGGGCTCAAACACTCCTCGTATCCTACCCTAAAGACGCCTATGACCAGCGCTTATAGTTTGCACATGACACGCCGACGGCCTCGAGCGCCTTGGCGGCGATGTGATGCACCGCGTCATCGAGCGTGGCGGGGCCGTTGTAAAACGTGAGCATGGGCGGCATGAGCATGATGCCGGGCACGCGCGCCAGGCGCGCCATGTTATCGACGTGAATGGCGCTGAAGGGCGTCTCGCGCACCATGAGCACCAGGCGGCGCTGCTCTTTCATCTGCACGTCGGCCGCGCGCAGCAACAGGTTTTCGCTGTAGCCGCTCGCAATGCCGGCGAGCGTCTTCATGGAGCAGGGCGCCACGATCATGCCGTCGACCGGATAGGTACCGCTTGCGATGGCGGCGCCGATATTTTTGTTGTCGTAAACCACATCGGCATACGTGGCAAACTCGTCGAGCGTCATGCCGAGCTCCTGCTCGATGGTGATCTCTCCCCCGCGTGTGACGACAAGCGCCGACTCGGCACCGGCCTGACGCAGGCACTTGAGACACTCGAGGCCCAGCGCAGCGCCGCTGGCACCAGAAACGCCAACGACAATGCGACGGGGACGGACAGAAGACTCAGGCATGACAACTCCTTAACTACTTGGTAGGGCTTACCAGCAACAACAAAATGGCGGCTATAGGTCGGGCAATGTCAGCGAGCGCGCGCCTGGCGAGACAAGGTGCCCCGAAACAAGAAGGCATAGGGCTTATGCCCATGCCTTCGCAGCTGAGGGGCAGATTGTCCGCCAGGCGCGGGTGCAGCGTCAACCGGTGCGGCGTTTGTTAAAACGCCGCAATCTCCCTAGCCCACTTGTCCTTGTCGATCTCCATGAACTGCGAGCGGATGAAGTTCTTCTTAAGGTTGAACGGGACCGTGCAGTCGAAGATGGCCTTGCAGGCGATGCCGTGCTCGCGGATCGAAGGATCGAACGCGGGGTCGTTGGACGGGTCGAGCACGTGGCAGTGGCAGCCGGGGATGGTGATGAGGTCCACGTCGGCCTGGAAGCGCGTGGTCATGGCCCACATCACGTCGCTCATGTCGAAGATGTCGACGTCTTCGTCAACCAGGATCACGTGCTTGAGCTCGGAGAATGCCGAGAAAGCGAGCATGGCGGCGTTGCGCTGACGGCCCTCGTCATTTTTGCTCGACTTCTTGAACTGCATGATGGCAACGAACTTGCCGCCGCCGCAGGGAGCGGCGTGAACGTTGAGCAGGCGGCCCGGGATGGCGGTCTCGACCATCTTGTAGATGGAAGCCTCGGTGGGGATGCCGGCCATGGAAACGTGCTCGTGCGAAGGGCCGATGCAGCTCTCCATGATGGGGTTGACGCGCGTAGTGACGGCGGTGATCTTGATCACCGGGCAGACCTTGGCGCCGCCGGTGTAGCCGGGGAACTCGGGCATGGCGTAGCCGTGGCCGTTGACGTCCTCGTTGATGGTTTCGTCGTGCATGAGGTAGCCCTCGAGCACGTACTCGGCATTGGCAATGCACTTCTGCGGAACGGTGACGCAGTCGGCAAGCTCGACGGCGTGGCCGCGCAGGGCACCGGCGATCTGCAGCTCGTTAAAGCCGAGCGGCGTGGTGGGAGCCTCGAAGCCGCAGCACATGTACACGGCGGGGTCCAGGCCGATGGAGATGGAGATGGGCATGTCCTCGCCGCGCTGGCAGTACCCGTCAAAGAATGCGCCCAGGTGACGGCTGCCGGGGGTGATCCACATGGCGAGCTTGTCCTTGTCGACGCAGGAGAAACGGTGGATGGTCACGTCGGACTGGGAGCCGTCGGGGCTCGTGCCATAGGCGAGACCCATGGTGATGTAGGGGCCGCCGTCGACGGGCGTGTTGGTGGGAGCGGGAACGATCTTGCGCAGGTCAAAGCCCTCGTCGGTCGCCTTGTACACGACCTCCTGGCAGTCGACGTGCGCGCCCTCGGCGATCTGCTTAGGCGCAATCAGGCTCTCGAAGCGCTTGCCGATCTCGAGGCCCAGGTGCTCCTCGTCAAGGTCGAGCAGGGCGGCAACGCGCTTGCGGCTGGCAAGCATGCCGATGCAGACCTTGGCATCGTCAAAGCCCTTGACGTTGTTGAAGACCATCGCCGGACCCTCTTTGGTCGGACGCATAACGGTACCGTCGGCACCGACGTGGCGATAGACGCCCGAGACCTCGGCGTCCGGGTCGACCTGGGTGTCGGTCTCGAGCAGCTGGCCCGGCATCTCACGCAAAAAGTCGAGCGCGGAGCGCAGGTCGTGGATCTGGGAAGCATCGGTAGTGGACATAGCGTGCTCCTTTCGGGAGAGTGCCCGGCGACGGGAGTGCCGCCGGGCTGGGTAACGTAGTGGGGCCGCAGCGCTTATAGATGGAGCGCTTGGCAACTCGCGGTTCAAGCACTCGGCTGTTTACAGCCCAAGCGCTCGGCCGCTTACATCAGGCCAAAGAAGTGAAACCAGGCAGCCTCGACCAGCACGACGATAAAGACGACCGCAGTGAGGGGAATGCCCATGCGCATGGCCTCTTTGGAGGTGTAGCCGCCGGCGTCCTTGCCCTCGCCGATAAGGATCGGCAGGTTATGGAACGGCAGGATGTAGTGGATGTTGATGGACGTGAAGACGATGAGCGCCACGGCAAGCGGGCTTACGCTGGAGCCGGCCGCGAAGCTGATGAACGCCGGCACGCACACACCGAGCACGGCCATGACCGAGCCCATGAACATGTGGATGATCATGGAGAGCGCGGCGACAAGCAGGGCGAACAGGAAGATGTTCTCGGGCACGGAGCTGGGAAGCACAACGTCGGCGATCCAGGCGTTCATGCCGGTGGCACCGCCCACGGAGCCCACGGCCATGGCGGCCGTCAGGAACATGAGGGACTTGATGTCGACGGCGTTCCAGCTGGCGGGCGTGAGGACCTCGCCGATGATGGGCATGGCGAGAGCGACGCCGATGGCCAAGGTGACCCAGCCAATGTAATCGCCCGAGACGGTGAGCCACAGCGCGATGGCGATGACAAGCCACACGATGGTGCGAATCTCCTTAACGGAGAGCTTGCCAAGCGCGGCCTGCTTGGCCACGATCTGCTCGCGATCGTAAACGAGCTCCTTGCTGGGCTTAAAGAGGAAGAGGCCCAGGAACAGGGTGCACAGCAGCGCGACCAGCATGGGCACGCTCATGTACAGGAACCAGTCGATAAAGGACGGGCTCATGCCGCCGGCCTCGACGCTGTACTGCGCAACGAGCGGGTTGAGCGTGGAGTCGCCCGTCAGGAAGAACATGGAACCCGGGGCGGCGGCAGCAAACACGAGGAAGCCGAGCTTACCCTTGTCGTCGTCACCGTAGCCGGCGGACTCGGCGATGACCGAGACGACGGCGAGGATGAGGAAGGCGCGGGGGAACGGGTGCGGGATCAGCAGCGACAGCACAAAGGTGAGAGCGAAGATCGAGATGATGAGCGACTTGGCGTCGCGCACGAACTTGAGCATAAACGCATAGGCGATGCGCTCCCCCAGGCCCGACTCCTTGACCGCGCTGGCGATGAGGTAGGCGCCGATGACGAGCCACATGGTGGCCTTGGTCCACGAGCTAAACGTGGAGGCGACCGTCGCCGAGATGCTCGCGGCGCCCGTGTCGTCCACGCACACCTTAAACAGAACGAGCAGCGCGCAGTAGAGCAGGCCCACAAAGCCCGGCTGTGCCACGCCGCACGCCCAGAACACCACCGTGGCGAGCGTCAACGCCAGACAGGTCTGACCACCGACCGTGAGCTCGACCGTCGAGCTCAGCTCCGCCAAAGGAAGAAACTTCACCAGCAAAAAGACAACGATACCCAACACAAAGCCAATTTCGCGCTTGGTGATCTTAAACGCCTTCTTTTCCGCTTCCATCTCCCCACCTTTCTTGTTGGGGGCACCCAGCGCCGCGCGTGGGGTCGCTACAGCAAAAGGGAGTGCCCGTTATTGGACACTCCCTACGTTGCGCTGTGTTGCGGCAATACAGTCAAGCGGATTTTTTGGATGAGAAGCGATCCCCTGGACAAAAACCGTCACAACATTCGACGCTTTTCCTCGATTTCGAGATTTTCGCCGAATGTTGTGACGGTTTGGATATGGCAAAGGGGCTGTACCTTTGTTACATAGCGAGGGCCGTACGGATGAATGGGTCGCTGAGGGCCTCGCGGAGCCAGGGGGCCAGCTGCTCGGGGCGACCCTGCAGGTAGCCTTTGAGCTCGGACGGGGCCACGCGACGCACCTCCGAGATCTCCTCTTGGTTGATATGCAGCTCGCCCGGCTCAACATGGGCAAGGTAGACCTCGCACCATTCGCACTCGCAGCGGCCGTCGCCGTGGTCCTCGCGGTACACCACGTGACCGAGGTGCTTAAGCTCGGCGGGATCGCGCGCAATGCCGAGCTCTTCGTTGATGCGACGCGCCGTGGCGACCGCGACGTCTTCCCCGGGGAGCGGATGGCCGGCACAGCTATCGGCCAGCACCCCGCCCCACAGTCGTTTGAGCGGGCTGCGACGGCAGAGCAGCAGGTGCGCGTCTTCGCCCGGGCCCTCGACCAGGAGCGTCAGAAATGCCTGGTGCAAGACGCCCTCGCCGGTATGGGCATCGATGCGGTCGACGGGGCCAAGCGTCTCGCCGGTCGCGGCATCGACCGCCACGACCTCGGCGCCCGCGCCGCCCTCATCCCAGCCGGCGCGCAGAATGCGGGCTGCGGCCTCCTCGAGCGCAGCGATGAGCTCTTTGGTGGTGTCGAGCACGCGCTGTAGGTCGTCCGCAGTCGCGTTCTCCACATGAAAGCCCGCGCTTACAACCACCGGCACGCCAAAGCGCGTGGCCAACGCCGCCGCGATATCGTGCGCCGGGATCTCGTCTCGATGGCACGGGACAGCCAAGATGCTCACCGTCGCCGTACGGCCGGGCTCGGGGCGCGGAATGGCCTGCGCCGTGGCGCCCAGATGCGCGAACTCCGGCGAGCAGGCGTACACCGCCATGCCTCGCGGCGTCACCGTCAGCTGGGCCTCGAGCGCAAACTTGCCCTCGCCCACTGCAACCTTTGTCGTGTGCATACCCATGGGATCTCCCGTCGCCCGCGATGTACCTGAGACCATCTTCGCCTGTATTGCGACTATACAGGCAAGCGCAGCCTGCGACAAAGGGGGCAGGCACCTGTCACATTCTGTTAGAGTTGCAGGGATTGAATCCCGCTTATTCATGCGACATTGGAGTGACAACCTTGACCGCCGCAACCACGCCTAAAAGTAAGTCAAACGCCACCGCCCTCTCCCCCGCGCGCACCAAGCTCTGCCTGGCGCTGCTCGTGCTGTTGGGATTCTCGCTCGGCTGCTCCGAGTTCGTGGTCATCGGCATCGAAAGCGACTTGGCGACGGAACTCGGCGTATCACTTGCCACTGCGGGCCAGCTCATCAGCGTGTTTGCGCTTGTCTACGCCATCGCAACGCCGGTGCTTGCGCTCAGCACGGGGCGATTCCGCCGCTACCAGCTGCTCGTGTGCTACAGCATCGTCTTTGTGCTCGGCAACCTGGTCATGGCGTTGGCGCCCAACTTCCAGGTACTGTTTATCTCGCGCATTGTCCTGGGATCCGTCTCGGGCGCGCTGCTCGCCGTGGGCGTGACGTACATCCCCGAGCTGCTGTCCCCGCAGCAAACTTCGCTTGCCATCTCGGTGGTATATGGTGCGTTTTCCGTGGCAATGGTCTTTGTCACTTCGATCGGCAAGTTTGTGGCCGACACGCTCGATTGGCACGTGGTCATGTACGGTACGCTGACCTTTGCCGTTTTGATCTGCGGAGCGCTCATGGCGTTTATGCCGCGCGCTGGGCAAACCGACGAGCCTGCCACCTTTCGCGAGCAGGCGGGGCTGCTGCGCGAGCCGAGCATCATCACCGGCATGCTCATCTTTTTGTTTGGCGTGGGATCGGTCTATGTGTTCTACGGCTACGTGACGCCTTATCTTGAGCAGGTGCTGGGCATGGGCACTGTTCAGGCGAGCACCACGCTTATGGCCTATGGCGTGTTCTGCCTGATCTCGAACATCCTGGGCGGATGGATCGATGCGCGCTTTGGCATGAAGGCACTGCTTGTGACGTTTGTGCTGCAGGCTGCGGCGTTGCTCGGGCTGTTTGCTGTGGGCGGCACCATGCCGCTCGCGCTGGTCTTTGTCTTTAGCTTGGCGCTGCTCATGTACCTGTTCTCGGTGTCGTGCATCACACACTTTATGGATGTGGCACGCAGCCGCCGCCCCAAGTCGATGGTACTCGCAAGTTCAGTTGAGCCCATGGCGTTTAATGTCGGCATTTCGTTTGGCACCGCAGTAGGCGGCGCCGTGGTGAGCAGCGTTGGCATTGCGTACGTGGGCGCCGTGGGCGCCGCATTCTCGCTTGTGGCCTGGGCGCTTACGCTGGTGACGATTAAGTTGGCTCGCTGGGAGCGCCACCGCGGGTAGCGCAATTGCAGCCAAAAGCCGCGCATGCCGCCGGCTAAGCCGAGTGTGCTCAAGCGGCGCAAAAAGCTCTGAACATGCATCAATGCACGTCCTTGCAAATGAGTTTGGACAGTTGATTCAGATACGTACTCACCTCAGCCATCCAAGCCCTACAAAGCGAGGCCAGTACCGCATTTCGCAGTCAAAACCAAAGCTATAGCGCAAATCAGTCTCAATCGCATGCTTTCCAAGCGCCCATGAAGGAACCTGCTGATACTCCTTGACGACCTCAATCAATACGTATCTGAACTAACTGTCCAGCCGACTCATTTTTGGCAGTCGACAAAGCGACAATCAACGTATGCGGGCTAGTTGCCTTTAAAACAATCATGCAAAGGCCACTTAGACGCAACACCGCCCACCATCTTCTGACCGCCTGGCGTTCGCTCCTGCAGCCATGCAACACGTCGTCTGCCGCCCAAGTCAGCATCTTTCCCGGCGCTATTTAACCACGCAAAACGCATCCTGTTAAGATTATCGCTATCGTTTTTCGCAATCTGAAAATCGATAGGATCGCAGGTAGAGCTTTCGTAGTCTGAAGTGGTCAGTCCACATGAAAGGGGTTTACCACATGGACAAGAAAGCAGTTGTAATCGCCGGGGCCGGCAGCACCCACACCCCCGGCATCATCCAGAGCCTATTGCAGAAGAAAAACGAATTACCGCTGCGCAAACTCGCCCTGTACGACATCGACGAGAAGCGCATGCATCTCGTCTACGACATCATGAAGCAGTTCATCGAGCAGGAAGCTCCTGACATCGAAGTTGTCGTGACGACCGATCCCGAAAAGGCATTTACCGATGTCGACTTCGTCTTCGCGCAAATCCGCCAGGGTGGCCTTCAGATGCGTCGCCAGGACGAGCGCATCCCTCTCAAGTACGGTTGCGTGGGACAGGAAACCTGCGGCGCCGGCGGTTCGATCTCCTATGGCATCAGGTCCATCCCCGGCGTCTTCGATCTCGTACGCTACGCCAAGAAATACAGTCCAGACGCCTGGATCCTCAACTATTCCAACCCCGCCGCAGTTGTCGCCGAGGCCACACGTCGCGAGTTTGGCAACGACCATATCCTTAACATCTGCGATATGCCCACGGCTATCTTGCTCTCGTACTCTAAGATGCTCGGACTTCCCAGCTGGCGCGATATCGACCCCATGTATTTTGGACTCAATCACTTTGGCTGGTTTACCAAAATGTACGACAAGCAGGGGCACGATCGTCTGCCGGAACTCCGTCAGATGATTCTCGAGCACGGCATGGCCGTGAGCGACAAGCATCACAAGGACAAGGACTGGATGCACACCTGGGGTCAATACGTCAAGATTGTGAAGGACTATCCCGAGTATCTGCCCAACAGCTACCTGCAGTATTACCTGTACTCCAAAGACATGGCAGATGACATGGACCCCAACTGGACGCGCGCCGACAACGTCATCAACGGACGCGAGAAGGAGATGTTTGCCGAGCACGACAAGTACCTGGCAGATCCCGCCAATTACAAGAGCCCCGTACAGAGCTTCACGGTCTTTGGCGACTTTATCGTCGACGCAGCCGCCTCTATCGCCTACAACAAGTGCGAACGTTATCTCGTAATCGTCGAGAATAACGGCGCCATCCCCAATCTGCCCGACGACGCCATGGTCGAGGTCCCCGCTTACCTGCGCTCTTGGGGCCCCGAACCCATCAGCCAGCCTGCTATCCCCACCTTCTACAAGGGGCTTATCGAAGAGCAGAATGCCAGTGAGAAGCTCGCCGTCGACGCATATTACGAGCATTCCTACCAGAAGGCGCTCGAAGCCATCGCAATCAACAAGACCGTCCCTTCGACTACCGTCGCGCGCCAAATCCTCGACGACCTGATCGAAGCAAACGGCGATTATTGGCCGACCCTGTCCTAACTCCCCGCGCATCGAAGGAACATCATGAAAGAAAGCAAGCTCTACAACGAGTTCCAGAGACTCGGCAAGGTGCTCATGGCGCCGGTCCTCCTCCTGCCCGTTTCCGGCATTTTGGTCGGTCTGGGCTCCGCCCTTTCCAATGCTAACCTCATCTCGCTCTGCCCGCTTTTGGGCACCGAGCCGATGGTGATCTTTAGCACGCTCATCAAAGCAGCCGGCAACGTTATCAATGGTAACATCTCGGTTCTCTTTGCGATCTGCATCGCCTACGGTTACGCCAAAGCCGAGAAGGCGACCGCCGCACTCTCAGGCTTCATCGGCTACATGACCATGAACACGATCATGGGTCAGCTGCTTATCCTGCTGGGCACCATCGATCCCGCCAACCTACAGACCGGTCAGAACGCCATCCTGGGCGTAACCACACTCGACACCGGCGTATTCGGCGGCATCATCATCGGCTTGGTAGTCGCGTGGATCCACAACCGATTCTATAAGGTGCAGCTTCCGCCAGTGCTCGGCATCTTCAACGGCACACGCTGCGTCCCCGCCCTCACCGTCGTTTTCGCAAGCCTAGTGGGCGTTGCGCTCGCCTTCGTGTTTCCGTTTGTGCAAACCGGCCTAAAGGCCGCCTCGACACTCATCGATTCCACCGGGGTGTTTGGCGCGTTCATCTATGGCTTCTCCGAGCGCATGCTTCTGCCCTTCGGCCTGCATCATTTCATCTACCTGCCGTTTTTCTTCACTTCCCTGGGCGGTAGCATCCAGGTTGACGGCCAGACCGTCGAGGGTGCTGTCAACATCTACAACGCCATGCTCAACACACCCGGCATGATGTACGACATCGACATCTCAAAATACGTCATGAACGGCAAGGTGCTGTTCGCCATGTGCGGCCTGCCCGCGGCGGCTCTCGCCATCTACCACTGTGCCCGTCCCGAGAATAAAAAGAAGGTCGGCTCCCTCATGATCGCCGCCGTTATTCCGGCCGCCATCATGGGCATAACCGAACCGCTCGAGTACTCCTTCCTCTTTGTAGCGCCCGTACTCTATGTGGTCCACGCCCTGCTGTGCGGCATCGCGTATGTACTCACCTACCTGGTACAGTTCAATGTGCCCGGGCCTTCCGCCTTCGGCGGACCGCTCCTCTCGTGGATCTTCAACGGCATCATGAACGCCGATAAAGGCTCCAACTGGTTCTGGCTTATTCCGCTCGGCATCGCTTACTTCGGGATCTATTACGTGCTGTTCCGCACCTTTATCAAGAAATTTGACCTCAAAACCCCGGGCCGCGAGGATGATGACACGCAGGCAGCGGATGACACGTCGGCCATCGACTCCAAAGCACCTGTTCAGGTAAGCGAGCTCATCCCGCAGATCGTGGATGCCGTGGGCGGCGCCGATAACATCTCGGGCGTCAACGCTTGCTTCACCCGCCTGAGGCTCAGCCTCAAAGACACCGCCCTGGTCAAGGACGATAGTGTCTTCACCAAAGACCTCGGCGCCAGCGCCATCGTACACATTGGCAGCGGTGTTCAGATCGTTTACGGCAATAAAGCTTCTGTCTACAAAGTCGAAATGAGAGAATACTTGGGCATGGAATAAATCCGTCCCATAGCTTCACCACAATGCTCCGGAGATGGCATATCCGCTCCGGGGCATTATTGTTTGGAGTGATTTGAATGTCGATGTACGAGGTCTATTCGAACCTCAGGTCTTGTATCGAAGACGTCGAGAAGGGCGGCAGCCTTGACGCCCACATCGCACTCTACGCCCTTTCCCATCACGACGAGGTCCCAGAGCTCTCAATAGAAGAACTTGCCCGCGCGTGCAATACATCGCCCGCGACCATATCGCGCTTCTGCAGGCGCGTAAACGGCTCGAGCTTTCGATCGTTCAAAGAGCAAGTTGACGACTTCAACGCTTGGCTCCAGCGTGAGACAACCGAGGCAAGGGCTCATAAGCAAATCGATATACCCTGGTATTTCGATATCGTAGAGACCTCTTTGCTTGAAACAAAACGCCTGCTCACTGAGGATCGACTCGAGCAGGCCGTTGACTGGCTTCTCAATGCGCAAAATGTCTACGTATACGGAAGCTCATTCTCCAATCTCACCGCCCGCTCACTCTGCGAAAAGCTGAGCCGCGTAAACCGACTGTGCTTCTCATTTGGCTCCGTCAAGGGACAGGAGACGTCGCTCTGCCTGCTCCAACCCGACGATCTAACCATCTTTGTATCGTTCTCAGGGAAGACGAGCCACATCTTCAATCTTTACGTTGAGGCCAAGCGGCGAGGTTGCCGCGTTATTTGGATATCGAGCAACATGGCATTCGATAACAACGGGGCGCGCGAGCTCTTGCTACCCGTGAGCGCGGAGTCACTCAGCGAGTACTCGACCGCCTTGGTTGAGGGCATGAGCCTACAAAGCGCGGTTAACGCTCTGTATATCAGCTGTGCAAATCGACTTCGGGCGCAGCGCTAGCCGCAAACACGCTAGAACCGAAAAGAACGCACCTCACCGTCGCAAGGCGTCCGAATACACGATAGGCAGCGCCAAAAGAGAGCAGCGAGCACGTCATGTACTTGCCCATTCACCCCAAAACAGCACAGGTTGGCGCCCGATTGAAGAATCGGACGCCAACCTGTATTAATCTTGATTGTGCGTTTGAGTCGTTTACTCCATACCCAGCAGTTCGCGCATCTGGGTTGCGTAGTTAGATGCCATGTTGCCGTAGACAATCTGCACGCCGCCGTTAACATGCACGATGCCACGCGCTTCGAGCTTTTCGGTAAACTCGGCGTCGTCAACCACCTTGTCACAGTCATTGAGCTGGATGCGCAGGCGGGTGAAGCAGGCCTCGACAGACTTAATATTGTTGTCGCCGCCCACTGCCTCAACGATGGCGGGAATAAGGTCGCTGATCACGGTCTTGGGAGCCTTTTCGGCCTCATCGTCGGACTCTTCCTCGCGACCAGGAGTCTTAAGGTCCTTCTTAAGAATGATGAACTTGAAGACGAAGTAGTACACCACGAAGTAGATGGGGCCGATGAACAGGATAACCTGCCAGTTGGAGCCCTTGGCTGCACCCATAATGCCGTTAAAGATCAACGACAAGAGCGGGCCGCCGAAGGACGCGGAACCGGCCACGTTGAACTGCAGGATATAGGTCAGCGCATAGGCAAGACCAGCCATGAGAGCGTGGAACACGTAGAGGATGGGCGCGATAAACAGGAAGGAGTACTCGAGCGGCTCGGTAATGCCGGAGAGGATGCAAGGCACCACGATAGCGATCATGAGCGCTGCGGTCTTCTTCTTGTTCTTGGGAAGCGCCGTCTTGTAGAAGGCGAGTGCAGCTCCGGGCAGGCCGAACATGGCGAAGATAACCTTGCCGTTCATGACAAAACGGCTGACCTCGATGTTAAACGGCGTGCTGGGAGAGCCCAGGATCGCGTTGTAGATATTGATGGCGCCCTGAACAGTCTGGCCGTCGATGGTCTCGACACCACCGAGCGACGTGAAGAAGAACGGGAGATAGACAAAGTGATGCAGGCCAAAAGGCAGGAGCATGCGCTCGCCGGCGCCGTAGACAAATGCACCAAAGGCACCCGTAGTCTTGATGAACTCGGACAGCGCACCGAGAGCGTTCTGAATAAACGGGAAAACAAAGGACATGACCAATGCGAGGATGCTGCATGAGAGCAGCGTCACCGCCGGGATAAAGCGCGTGCCGTTGAAGATGGAGAACACGGCAGGCAGTTCAATCTTGTAGTAACGGTTATGCAACCATGCGACGATTGCACCCACCAGAAGACCGCCGATAACGCCAGTGTCGAGCGTGGTGATGCCGAGGATCGTGCTCTGGCCCGTCGTAAGATTCGCGGGATCGATGACGCCAGTCGCCGTAAGGAACGTGCCCATCACGGAATTCATGCACATGTAGCCCAAAAAGCCACAAAGCGCCGCGGTAGCCTTCTCGGACTTGGCGAAGCCATAGGCGAGACAAATCGAGAAGATAACCGGGATGTTGTTCATAACGATGCCGGCAGCGGCCTTGAGAATCGAAAAGAAGATCGCAAAGCCCGGAGCAGCAAGCCAGGGAACAGCTGCCGTAAGGGTGGGGCTGGTAAAGGCATTGCCAAAGCCCTGAAGGATGCCGGCGATTGGCAGGATCAGGACAGGCGTCATGAGGACTTTGCCCAGGCGCTGGAACTTTGCCAGCAGCTCATCTTTGTTCATGGGATACCCCTCTTAAAGAAACGGGGCGTGCAGCTCTACAGCCCACACGCCCCATAACAGTTATCAAGCGCTATGGAACTAGCTACTTAAGCTCCGGCCAGTAATCCTTATTGGCCTCGATGAGCTTGTCGAGCACTTTGCGAGCCTTCTTTGCGTCACCGACCAGACGATTAAGCGTGAGTGCCTGCAGAGCCTTCTCGTAGGAACCCTCCATCCAAGCCTCAACAGTCAGGCGCTCATAGGCGTACTGGTTCTCCATAAGGCCGCGATAGAAGGTACCGATCTTGCCAACAGCATAGGGCTGCGGGCCATTGGCGCCCACGCTTGCCGCGACCTCGACCATGGCGTCATCGGGCATGCCCTCGATAATGCCGTTGTTGGGCACGATGACAATGAAGGTCTTGTTGGTGTTGCGATAAATGGCCGAGGTGATTTCCACGATCATGTCGCCATGAGCGTCGTTTTGCACAACCGAGGAGTTCTTTGCGGTGCCGACTTCGGCAACACGCTCGCACTCGGCGAACACGCGCTTCTCACGACCGTTGATAACCTCGTCGGAGCGAGTGTAGTCGGGGTCGAGGTGAGCGACCTTGTACTCGGGATACAGATAGTACTGCAGATAAGTGTTGGGCAGATAGTCGGGGAAGTCCTCGAGCATGTCCTTGACCATGGCGTAGGTATCAAGCCAGGACTGGTCACGCTGCTCGGCATCGGCAGGAAGGAAGCCGTTCTTCTCCGTGTACTCCTTAATCTGCGGGACGAGGTCATGGCCCTCTTCATCGTAGATGTGCTTGAACCAACCGAAGTGATTGAGGCCGAAGTACACGGGCTCCGTCTTGCTCATATCGCGACCGAGCAGGCGACCGTAAGAGCGCATGAGGTTGACAGGCTGGTCGCAGATGTTGAGGACGCGATGCTCATCGGGCAGGACGCGCTCGAGACCATATGCCACAATAGCAGCCGGGTTGGTGTAGTTGATAATCCACGCCTCCGGGCTATGAGCGCGAACGTCGTTGACGATCTCAACCATGTCATGCATGGAGCGCATACCGTAAGCCATGCCGCCAGGGCCCACCGTTTCCTGGCCGATGATTCCCATATGCAGCGGAATCTTCTCGTCCTTGCTACGCATCTCGTAGCCGCCGGTACGAATCTGGCAGAGCACAAAGTCGACGTCGGTGTAAGCCTCGTCCTTATCGGTGGTGTAACCAAACTCCACACCGGGCTCCTCCTCGGCAAAGAGGATCTTGCCAAACTCGCCGATCGGACGCTGGCGCTCGGCATCGATGTCATAGAGCATCACGCGGTTCAGCGGCAGAATGTCCATGTGCTTGGTCAGGGCTTTAAGAATGCCAGGGCACCACGTGGAGCCGCCGCCAACGATCACAATATTGAGCTTATCCTTCATGTTCCGTCCCTCCAGGGTTGGCTGATCGGTGTTCTCGAAGACCTTGGGCTCCGCGGTTGTCCTCGGCTTGCTTCGTTTCGATTGTCATTTTGCGACATAAGATCATTTGCGAGTCCCCGTGTGGGCCAATGCGAAACGGGGACACATGATTTCGCTCACGACACAGATATGTGTAGGCAGACACGCGCGTTTGCCCAGTTCATGGGCAATAGGCAATCTTGACCGACTACCGATTTCTCACCTGGCTACACAAAGCGGTACCATATATACGACGAGGTGCGAGGGGCTGAAACATCTTATGAAAGATCAAGAATCTTTTTATGATCATGTGCGAGCTGGCGAGAGCAAGCTCAACGATCTCGAAAGCGAGATCATGCGCTACATCATCGAGCTGCGTGATGATATTGACGATGTCACGCTTAAGAGCGTTGCTGAACGGTTCTTTATCGCTCCCAATACAATCGTCAGGCTTGCCCATAAGCTTGGCTTCTCGGGGTTTACGGAGCTCAAACAATCGTATTCCGCCTCGCTCGACCGCAATCGATTCACTATCGAGACGCTTCCGCTCGACACCCAGCTTGTACAGACCAAAGATCTGCTTAACGACCGGGTCATCGATTCGGTTGTGAGTCTTATCCAGGACGCCTCGCATATCGTGTTCTTCTGCTCGGGCTTTTCGAAATACCCGTGCTTCGAGATGGCTGAAAAGCTCAAAATAATGGGCAAGAATACCGACACGCTCAGTGAACGCCATGTCATGAGGCATTACGCAGAGCTCCTCGGCAAAAACGACCTGGTCTTCAGCGTTTCCGTAAGCGGCGAGACGCAGGTGTCTATTGACGCTACATCGATAGCCAAAACGCGCGGATGCAAGGTCGTCACGCTCACCGGCTTTTCTCGAAACTCTCTCTCGAAACTAGCCGACTACCCTATCTACACTGTGCAAAAAGAAATCCGCTTGGGCAGCATGGACCTCGACAGTCGATTGATGTTCTATTACGTTTTCGAATTGATATTTGAGCGCTACTTCAAACTGGCCAAGAAATAAAACTTGGCATGCGCCCGGTTTCGACTCTTTAGCAGCCTTCTATATGAAAGGTATCGTCCTATGCCAATGATGTACCTAAAAATGATACGCGTCCTTCTAGTGGCATTTCATTGACCAGAGTTTTAGAAATGCGACGAGAAGGACGCGTATCATTTTTAGACTTTTGAGGCGAGCAACCTCGCTGCCCGAATAAACGGGAACGAGCAAACCCCTCCCTATTTTGCTCATCAGAGAGGTTTCGACACATGTGGCGCATCTTGTTTATCCGCCATGACGCTACCTGTCGCATCCTTAGATTAATGTCTGGAAAAGTCGGAATTTTCGCTTACGGAGCACGGACAGTCGTTACCTCGTGTGGAATACCCTGGGAGTATACTGGACGCTTATATTGACGAGCATAAGGAAAGGGGCAGCAATGCCAAAACACGAGGAACGCGTTTTGTCGCTTGACGGTCTTCGAGGGCTCGGGGCGCTGACGGTATTCCTGTACCACATCGATATTATGGTCAAACCATTCGGGGGGGGGGGGGGGG
>NZ_CAAKNY010000046.1:46417-51025 GCF_901212495.1 Collinsella aerofaciens
CATCGGTTCTGATTTTTTTCATCTTGTCTGGCATAGTGCTGTCCCTTGTTCCGTTTAAGCAAAAGGACGGCGGTAGGTACAACTGGCCCGGCTACTATCCAAGAAGAATCATTCGCCTTTGCGCTCCGATGTTCGCGGCGATCGCGCTGGCTATCCCAGCGGGTTATGTGGCGTGGCACATGGGATCCACGTCGCGTTCCGCACTTGCCGTTACCTATGACGCCGACCTGCCCACGATAATTCACGACATTCTTATGCAATTCGATGTGCTGTTCAATGTGTCCAATGGCGTCAACACCCTTTATGGTGCGCCCCTCGCACGAGTCGACTCCCCCATATGGTCTATGAGCTGGGAGCTTTGGTTCAGTCTCACGCTTCCATTGGCTATTTGGTGCATATCGCGTATTCGACGCCCTGGTTTTGCGGTCATAACGATATTCGCAGCGGTGTTTGTCTCGTATTGGTCAGGCTATTTTCCGCTGCGCCTAGGCCTCATGTTCTGGCTTGGCGTCATAATCGCCAAGCAATTCGATAAAATCAAAGCCATTAAGTTGGCTGCCCCTGTCGAGCTGGCACTGCTCATTGTTCCCGTTGGCGTTATCGAGCTGTCGCTCGTATGGCATCCCGGTGGCATTGCCGAAGCACTGCTATCTACCACCATGAACGCCGCATGCATGACGGTCGTAGTAGTTTCGATTATCGATGGTTTTACACGCCGGGTGCTTAGCACGAGCCCGATGACTTTTTTGGGAAAGATATCGTATAGCTTGTATCTCACTCATGCCATCGTCATAGGAGGCCTCGCTGCCTTTTTACCCAAACTCGGAATTGCCACGCCGCATGCGATTGCCGCAGCCTCATTGCTCGTAAGCACGGTTGTTGCGATCGCGTTTTGGCGCGCGGTCGAGGTTCCCAGCATGAACCTATCGCGTTCGCTGGGTAAGTTGAAACCCGATGATACTATTCGCTAAGCTATTGAAAAAACGGCTTCGCTCGGAATAGGAACCGTCATGCAAAACCACCAATCCATGCAGCGTATTCTGTTTATCTGCCATGGGAACATCTGCCGCTCGACGATGGCCGAGTCGGTGTTTACCGAGCTGGTGCGCCGCGCCGGGCGCGAGGGCGGGTTTGTCATCGACTCCGCCGCCACCTCGACCGAGGAGATCGGAAACCCGCCGCATCATGGCACGGTCGCCAAGCTGCGCGAAGTCGGGATTCCCGTCATTGCCCACCGCGCGCGCCAGGTGCGTCGCGCGGAGTATGGCGACTGGGATCACATCGTCTACATGGATGCTGAAAACGCGCGCGGCCTGCATCGCATCTTTGGCGACGACCCCGACGGCAAGATTACGCGCTTGCTTGATTGGACCGAGCGCCCCGGCGACGTGGCCGATCCCTGGTACACCGGCAACTTCGATGCCACCTACCGCGATGTGCTCGCCGGCTGCACCGCCATGCTCGAGCAACTGTAGGCAAGCGAGCGCGCGAACCGCGCCATCGGCATAAATCGAGTGTGGATTTTCTCCCACTTTGAACGTTCAAGCGCGCTCTAAACGGGAGAAAATCCACACTCATTATCTCGGGATAGCGGATGCGACAAAGGCACTGTCCCTTTGTCGCATCGAGGACTGGCCCTAGACCGGCTTGACCTCCAGCTTTATCCCCTCGGCACGGGCGTCACCCAAAACATCCGAAAGGGCCCAGGTCGCATATAGCGGCAAATAAAGAACAGCTCCGTTGCGCTCAACGTTGCCTCTCGAGAAAACAATTCCGAGCCTTACGCCATATTCGGCCGTATCAAGCACATGACCGAGCGCAGCGTGCGCGTGGTAATAGGAGCCCGATTTAACCTCGATCGGAACAGCCGTCCCAGCCGGCCCGTCGACCACAAAGTCCACTTCGCCGCGCTTTTTTGTCTGATAGTAGTAAAGCTGGCGATTTTGGGCAGCCAGCTGCTGGGCCACCACGTTTTCGTAAATGCCGCCCAGATTGGGCTCCTTGTTATCAAGATACGCCGCTTGGGCGACTCCAACGGGGTAGCGCGCCATCAACATGCCCGTATCCGATTGATATAGCTTGAACTGCGATGGCCGCGCCGTCTTGAGCAGGGGCGATTTTGGCTCGGTTACGATATCGGCCTTGAGAGCAACGCCGGCATCGACAAGCCAGACAAAATCTCGCTGGTACTTGTCGTAATGCGCCTTGGGGTCAATGGAATTGAGCACGAAGCGTTTGTTTTCGCCCTCGAGCATAATAGGGAGCTGATCGTAAATGCTCTGCACCTGAAGGGCTCGCCCACTTGCATACTTGGAGATATCCCGCCGGTACTGTTCGTTGAGCTCTGACTGTAGCTGACGAACAGAGGCAAGGTCGCCCCGCATGTCAAGGAAGCGCTGCACGACCTCTGGCATTCCGCCGACAACGGTATAGGTCCTGAAGTTTGCCATCATCGCGTCATGAATGTAATCAGGAATGGGCTTCTCGTTGATACACGCGTCGCGTATCGTTTGGCGAGCCCCCTCGCTCACCTCGATTGCCCAGCAAAACTCCTCAAAATCGAGCGGGAACATCCTAAGCTCGTGAACATACCCCACGGGATAGGACCTGACGCCCTTGAGCTGAGTCCCGAGCATTGACCCCGAAAACGCCCAGCGGCACCGCCCATCCTCAACAAGGAACTTTGCCATTGTCATGATGTCGGGGGCCTCTTGGACCTCATCGATAAATACGAGCGTTTTGCCCGGTGCAATCGACTTTCCCGAGAGAAGCGTCACCCTGCTGATGAAATCATCGGCATCCCGCGCCTCGAGAAGAGCGTCTTTTGCCTGGCGATTTTCCATGAGGTTAAGCTCGATATAGTTTGCGTGGCTGGCTTTGCCAAATGCACGAATCGAATAGCTTTTGCCGATCTGGCGAGAACCCGTGATGAATAAGGCCTTTTGCTCGGCAGACTTCAGCCAACGCTCCAGCTCGGCCGCTATTTTCCTACGCAGCATAGGCTCTCCCCTCAGTGCCATCAAATGAAATGCAAAGATTTATATGCTTGATTATCGATGAAATGCAGAGTTTTTAGAGCACAAAATCGGATGAAATGCAGAGATTTGCGATTTAGAGCATGAAGAGGCGCGTCCACCGCCGAGTGTGACAAAGGGACTGTCCCTTTGTCACACTCGGCTACTCGTCGACGATCTCGGCAAGCCAGACGTTCAGCGTATCGACCTCGGGGCAGCAGAACTTTGCCGTACCAGGCTCGTTGCCAGGCACGGTTCCGCCGTAGCGCAGGATATCGATATAGGGAAAGCCCACGTGACAGGCCATGGAGCACATCTTGCCGCGGTCTCGGTCGAAGTCAAAAACGTCGCCCGGCTTGTGACCATGGTGGCAGCGGCACGCACCCAGCTGGTCCACGCAGCTCACGCGGATACGCGGACGCTTGCCACGCGGTGCGCCGAGCGGTCTGTTCTCGCCCGCAGGCTTGACGCCGCCCTCGTCGGCATTACTCATGGTCAATCACATCCAGGCATGCCTCGATGGGAAGGCCGGCCGACTTGTCCTCTTGGTCGGCATTGCGCTCGATAAGCTCAGCCACCACACGCATGGCATTGGACGTCGCGCGCTGCAGACTCCAACCTGCCATAACGCGGCCTACGAGCACCGCCGAGAACGTGTCGCCCGTGCCCGGGAAATAGGTCGGAATGAGCTCAAAGGGAATCGTAAAGTACTCCCCCGCCACATGGTCGTAACCAATAACCGCGTTCGTGCCATTGACTACGGCGCTCGTAATGACCACGGACTTGGCACCCAGCTCACGCACGGCGTCCACAAGGGCGCGGGCCTCATCGGGTGTAATCTCTTCGGCCATAGGCGTATCGGTGAGCAGGCATGCCTCGGTATAGTTGGGCACCGCGTAGTCTGCGCACTCGACCAGACTGCGCATAAGGCCGATGGTCGACTCGGGCACACCGGCGTAGAGCTTGCCATTGTCCGCCATGATGGGGTCGACGAACACCTTGGTGCCCTTTTGCGCGCGGCGGTGGCAAAAGTCCGAGATGATGCGCGCCTCTTCCTCGGTCACGATAAAGCCGGTCGAGATGGCGTCGAACTCAAAGCCGAGCTCCTCCCAGATAGCGAGGCTTTGGCGCACGTATTCGGTGGTGTCGTGGATGTAGAACTTGGGATAGTTGAGCGTATCGGACACAAGTGCCGTCGGCAGATTGTGGATACGGTAACCCATGTGCGACAGCACCGGCAGCATGGCGGAAAGCGCGACCTTGCCGTAGCCGCACATATCGTTGATCAGCAGCAGCTGAGTGTTCTTCATGAGTGTCCCCCTTGGTTCGGGCACGGCGCTGCAGCGCCACAGTGCGACTAAGTGTAGCGCAGGAGACGTTGTGAGCGGAGTCGAGCTGCGCGACGGGCAAATTGTTGCGGAAAGGTTACGAAAACGAAGTAGTCATTGGGGACGTTCTTAAATGACTAGTCAAACAAGAACGTCCCCAACGACTACTAAGTGCCAAAGCGACTAGTCGGGCAACGCCGATGTTTTGGCGCGGGCAGCGAGCGGGTCGCATTTGTGACAAGGTGGCGTGAAACGAAAGGGCGCTG
>NZ_CAAKNY010000047.1:11-10504 GCF_901212495.1 Collinsella aerofaciens
GGTTACGGCGTTTGGTAAAACGCCGTAACTTAATAAGTTTGGTACCTTGACAATTAATCCATGCACTCCTAGATTGGTTAGGCACAAAACAATTCCACTACCTAACTAAAGAAAGGAGTAACACTAATCCATGTGCGATGAACCTCTTAGCCTTTGTTCGCACGAGCCCGGCGGCGACCCGTCACAGCCGGCGGATGTACCCGAAGCGGTCAGCGCCGAAGACAAACTCGCCAAGCGCATCCTGAGCGGTCTGGGTTTTTGCGGCCATTACATGCATTTTCATGGCGGAGGCGTGTCCGGCAAGGCGCCCATCATCTGCCTGCTGGCCAAGCAGCCCGGCGGCGAGATGTCTCAGCAGGAACTCGGCATGCACTTTGACCTCAAGCCGGGGTCGCTTTCCGAGATCTTGTCCAAGCTCGAGGTCAACGGCCTCATCGAACGCAGCCGTAACCCCAAGGATCGACGGCAACTCACCATTCGCCTGACCGAAACCGGCCGGGAAAACGCCCGTATCGACCAGGCGGCCCGCATTCGCTTTAGGGAACAGGCCTTTAGCGCCCTTACGCACGACGAGCGCGAACAGCTCGCCGAGATGCTCGATAAAATCCGCGTAACCTGGGAGGAACTGGATGATTAAAACCCTTATGGGCAGCATCCGCGATTACATGAAGGTCACGATCGCCACGCCGCTGCTCGTGCTTGGCGAGGTAATCTGCCAGATGATGATCCCGTTTATCACCGCCGACATGATCGACGCCATCAAGGACGGCACCGCCGTTACCGAGATGCTGCCCACCGCCGGCCTTCTCATACTCATCGCGCTGACGTCACTCGCCTTTGGCGCCGCCGCGGGCATCACCTGCAGCCATGCCAGCTGCGGCTTTGCCAAGAACCTGCGTCGCGACCTGTTCTACAAGATCCAGACGTTCAGCTTCGCCAACATCGACGAGTTCTCGAGCTCCTCGCTCGTCACCCGCCTCACCACCGACATCAACAACGTGCAGCAGGCCTTTATGATGCTCATTCGCATCGCCGTGCGCTCGCCGCTGGTGCTGGTCTTTGCCTTTACCATGGCATACGCCATGGGCGGCAGCGTCGCCATGGTCTACCTGGTCATCATTCCGCTGCTGGGCTTTGGCCTGTTCTTCATCATCCATAAGGTGCGCCCGATCTTTGCCCGCGTCTTCCACAAGTACGACGCGCTCAACGAATCCGTTGAGGAAAACGTCACCGGCATGCGCGTGGTCAAGAGTTACGCGCGCGAAGACTTTGAGAAGGAGAAGTTCGCCACCGCCGCGCGCGACGTCCAGATGGACTTCACCCGCGCCGAGAAGCTGCTCGCCTTCAACAACCCCATGATGAACATTTGCGTCAACGGCGCGTTCGTCGTCATCATCTACCTGGGTTCCGAGCTCATCATCACGAGCCAGGGCACCCTGTTCGACGTGGGCCAGCTCTCCTCCATCTTTACCTACGGCTTCCAGATTCTGATGAGCCTAATGCAGCTGTCGATGATCTTTGTCATGGTAACCATGGCAGACGAGTCGGCGCACCGCATTACCGAGGTGCTGGCCGCCGAGCCCACGATCGCCAACCCGACCGAGCCCGTGCACGAGGTTGCCGACGGCTCCATCGACTTCGATCACGTGAGCTTTAAGTATTCCGAGCATGCCCGCCGCCAGGCGCTCGACGATATCGACCTGCATATTAAGAGCGGCGAGACCATCGGCATTATCGGTGGCACCGGCTCGGCCAAGTCGACGCTCGTGAACCTGATCGCCCGCCTGTACGACACCACCGAGGGCACCGTGCGCGTCGGCGGCGTGGACGTACGCAACTACGATCTGGACGCGCTGCGCCACCAGGTAGCCATGGTGCTGCAGAAAAACGTGCTGTTTAGCGGCACCATCGCCGAGAACCTGCGCTGGGGCGACCCGAACGCCACCGACGAAGAAGTCCGCGAGGCCGCACATCTGGCCTGCGCCGACGAGTTTGTCGACGGCTTCCCCAAGGGCTACGACACCTGGATTGAGCAGGGCGGATCCAACGTTTCCGGCGGTCAGAAGCAGCGCCTTTGCATCGCGCGTGCCCTGCTGCGTCGCCCCAAGATCTTGATCCTGGACGACTCCACGAGCGCCGTCGACACCAAGACCGACGCCAAGATCCGCGAAGGGCTGGCGAGCTATCTGCCCAACACGACCAAGCTCATCATCGCCCAGCGTATTAGCTCCGTGCAGGATGCCGATCGCATCATCGTCATGGAGGGCGGCCGCATCAAGGACATCGGCAACCACGACGAGCTGCTCAAGACGAGCGAGATCTACCGCGAAACCTTCACCTCGCAGAACAAGATGAGCGCCGAGGGCGAGGATGCGGGCGAGACCGCTGCAGCCGGCACCGAGGCATCTGCATCGCAAGCCCAGACCCAGGAAGGAGGCGAGGCACATGAGTAAGGCCGCTACCGCCGAGCGCGCACGCAACCGCAAGGGCGGCACCATGACGCGCCTCATCAAGATGCTCTTTGGCTTCTACCCCGTGCTTTTGCCCCTCGTCGTTGCCGGCGTGGTGCTCTGCGCCGTCATCAATTCCATCGGCGCGACGTTTCTCCAGAGCGCGCTGCAGGTCATTAGCGAATCGTGGCAGTCGGGCGACTGGACGGCCGCGCAGCCCAAGATCTTGAAGCTTGTGACCACCCTCGGTTGCATCTATGCCGTGGGCGTCGCCTCCTCGCTCTTCTGGAACCGCGCCATGGCCGTCATCACGCAGGGCTCGCTCGAGAAGCTGCGCGAGAAGATGTTCAACCGCATGCAGGACCTGCCGATCCGCTACTTCGACACGCACCAGCGCGGCGACATCATGAGCCACTACACCAACGACATCGACACGCTGCGCCAGATGATCAGCCAGTCGCTGCCCAACCTGCTCATGACGATCATCGTCATCGTCACGGTGTTCTTCATCATGCTGTACTACAGCGCGTGGATGTGCCTGGTCATCATTGCCGGCGTCGCCTTTATGACCTTTATGACCAAGCTGCTCGGCTCCAACTCCGCGCGCTTCTTTATCGCGCAGCAGACTGAGCTCGGCGTAGTCGAGGGCCATATCGAGGAGGTCATGAACGGCCAGAAGGTCGTCAAGGCGTTCTGCCACGAGGCCGCTGCCGAGGCCGACTTTGACGAGCGCAACGAGAAGCTCTTCGAGGTCTCGCAGAAGGCCAACATGTACGCCAACATCCTCATGCCGATCCTCGGGAACCTGGGCGACCTGCTCTACGTGCTGGTCGCGCTGACCGGCGGCATCTTCCTGGCGCTGGGCGTGCCCAACCTGAGCCTCTCGGGCATGGCGCTCTCCATTGCCGTCGTGGTGCCGTTCCTCAACATGACCAAGCAGTTCTGCGGCCAGATTGGCCAGATCTCGCAGCAGATCAACGCCGTGGTCATGGGCCTTGCCGGCGCCGAGCGCATCTTTGAGCTGCTCGACGAGGAGCCCGAGGCCGACGAGGGCTACGTGACGCTTGTCAACGCGCAGGTCAACCCCGACACCTGGCAGCTCGAGGAGGCCGACCACCACACCGGCATGTGGGCGTGGAAGCACCCGCACCGCGCCACCGGCGAGATCGAGTACGTACCCCTGCGCGGCGACCTGGTCATGGACAACGTGGACTTTGGCTACACGCCCGACCATGAGGTGCTGCACGGCGTATCCGTGTACGCCAAGCCGGGTCAGAAGGTCGCGTTTGTCGGCGCCACCGGTGCCGGTAAGACGACCATCACCAACCTCATCAACCGCTTCTACGACATCGCCGACGGCAAAATCCGCTACGACGGCATCAACGTCAACAAGATCCGCAAGGCCGATCTGCGCCGCTCGCTGGGTGTGGTACTGCAGGACGTGAACCTGTTCACCGGCACCGTGATGGACAACATCCGCTACGGCAACCTCGACGCCACCGACGAGGAGTGCATCGCGGCGGCCAAGCTCGCGGGCGCGGACGACTTTATCACCCGCCTGCCCGACGGCTACGACACCATGCTCACCGGCAATGGCGCACAGCTGTCACAGGGCCAGCGTCAGCTGATCTCGATCGCGCGCGCCGCCGTCGCCGATCCGCCGGCGATGATCCTGGACGAGGCCACGAGCTCCATCGACACCCGCACCGAGGCTATCGTGCAGGCGGGCATGGACAAGCTCATGGAGGGTCGCACGACGTTTGTCATCGCGCACCGCCTGTCCACCGTGCGCAACTCCGACGCGATCATCTGCCTGGACCACGGCCGCATCATCGAGCGCGGCAACCACGACGAGCTGATCGCCAAGCGTGGATATTACTACCAGCTCTACACCGGAGCTTTTGAACTGGAGTAGTTCGGCCCGCCGAGATGGCCGATTTGCCGCTCATTCGTCGGGCATGACCCTAAGGTCAATGCCCTCCTCTTTCGGGGCAAATCGACTCATCTCAGCGACCCAAACACAATGCGCCGCAACGAATAAAGCCTCCGCAGCCACACGAGCTGCGGAGGCTTTTCTATGACCTCTGTTGCAAGCTTACCGTTCCTCACGTTGCGGCCCGGCTGCCTCGGCTGTCTTTGCGCGGTTCTTGTCGATGTACATGTTTTTGTCGGCCTGGGAAAAGAGCTCGCGCATCGTAGGCAATTCATCAAAATCACTGGAAAGCGCGTAGCCCACCGCATAGCTGATATGCATGTCGGGGTGAGCTTCGGAATGCTCGTTCACGTTCGCACGAACCCGAGCGAGAAAGGACTCCACGGCAGCTCGATCGGCATCCCACAGCACCGCGATAAACTCATCGCCGCCGTCGCGGCCCACAAAGCAGGTCTCCGACGCCACGCGCCCCAGCTGCTGGGCAAAAGAACGGATATATTCGTCGCCCTTCTCGTGACCAAAGCTGTTATTGACCGTATGCAGATTGTTAAGATCGAAGACGCACAGCGCAACGGGCGCTTCAGCGGAAACGGGATGCTCCTGCCCCAAGATCTCCTCGCACTTGTTCTTGTTGGGCAGTCCTGTGGCTTCGTCGAGATAGACTTTGTTCTGCAGCTCGCGATTGAGTGCGGCAGTGCGCACCGCGCGAACAAGTTCGACCGCAAAGGTCGCCACCAAGCCCACGATGTCGATAATCACCAAGCCCTCGAGATAGTTGAGCGCCGACGCCTTCTCCTGAGAGTAGTCCTCTGCGAGTCGCGTAGCATCGTCGCAAATGCCAAAGAACTCCTCACTCATGGCGATGATGTCGGTGTTCTCGTAGCCGACTTCGCGCACGCGGATGATCTCGGCGCAAAGCTCATCATAATAGTTTGCAAGCTCGGTCATCTTTGCCTGATACTCATCGTCATCCAGACGGACGAGATTGAGGTCGTCGCTTCCGTAGCGCAAACCATTAATGTATGAATCTACGGCTCTGAGCAGGTCATCTCGAGGCTGGCCTGCATCCTCGAGCTTAACGATTCGCTGCGTGGTGCCGCGCACCAGACCGGCGTAGTTGACCACGCGTGCCGTGCCCTGGATATCGGAGACGAGCAGCATAACATTGATGAAGAAGAAGATGAGAACTGCCGTGAGCACCATCATGAGCAAGCGCACCGCCCGGCTGGCTTTCTTGACGACAGAAGTATTCACAAGTTCACTCCCCAAAATGGCAAAAGCACAAGCGGCGCGCGGTGTGCTGAAATCCACATGAGGTCAACTCTACCATATGGGCCAAGAGCCGCAGACTTGGTGCAGTCTTGAGGCGGAGCTTAATCAGGGTAGTCAATTTGACGATGATTTCTGGATCGAGGGCTATTTTGCGCCTCAGCTTGGTTCGTTCGCCACGAAACGCGCCTATCTACTACGTTTAACCGATCACCCTCAACCATGCCAAATTTCGCGAAATAAAAACCGCAGGTAGACGGCTTGCATATTCTCGGAAAACCGGGGGATGGTCGATCCATACGGTTCAAACGTAGTAGATAGGCCGTTTTCGTGGCGCGGGCACAAAACAGTCTTTTGGGACGGGTGGTATCCTTGGTAGCCCTGTGCGGCAAACGCACCCTAAACGCAAGGAGTTCCATGGATCTCATCGCCCAGCTCGCCTGCGAGCTCAACCTTAAGGCCGCCAACGTCGAGGCAGCCGTCAAGCTCATCGACGAGGGCAACACCATTCCCTTTATCTCGCGCTACCGCAAGGAAGCCACGGGCGGCATGGACGACGTCGCCCTGCGCGCCCTCGACGAGCGCCTGTCCTACCTGCGCAATCTTGAGCAGCGTAAAGAGGACGTCATTCTGCTCATCGACGCCCAGGGCAAACTCACGCCCGAACTCGAGCAGCAGATTCGCGAGGCCACACAGCTCCAGCGCGTCGAGGACCTTTACAAGCCCTACCGCAAAAAGCGCATGACCCGCGCGCAGAAGGCCCGCGAGGCCGGCCTGGAGCCACTCGCCAACATGATCATTATGCAGGCCTCGGCCAAGGGCAGCGCACTCGACGTCGCCGCGGCATACGTCAACGAGGAGGCCGGCTTCGACACGCCCGAGAAGGCGCTCGCCGGTGCGGCGGACATCGTGGCCGAGACGGTGGCCGAGGACCCCGAGAACGTCGCCGACCTGCGCGCCTTTACGCAAAACACTGCCGACATCGTCGTCGAGGCCACCGACCCCGCCGAGAAGACCCCCTACGAGCCGTACTACAGCTATGACGAGCCGCTGCGCCGTATCCCCAACCACCGCGTGCTGGCGATCGACCGCGGCGAGCGCGAGGGCAAGCTCCGCGTGCGCGTGAACGTCGACGGCGCCGCCGCCACGGCACGTCTCGGCAGCCGTTGGCCCCGACGCCAGGGCGTGTTTGCTCCCATCTTCGATGCCGCCATCGCTGACGGTTACAAGCGCCTCATGGCTCCCTCGCTTGAGCGCGAGGCCCGCGCCAAACTCACCGTTCGCGCCCAAACCGAGGCCATCAACGTCTTTGCCAAGAATCTCGAGGGCTTGCTCTCGGCACGCCCCGTGCGCAGCGCCCGCGTGCTCGCGCTCGATCCGGGCTACCGCACCGGCTGCAAGGTCGCCGTCATGGACGAGACCGGCAAGCTGCTCGACCACGGCGTGGTCTATCCCACCAAGCCGCGCCACGACGTCGCCGGCACCAAGCGCGAGCTCGCCCGCCTCGTCAAGAAGGATGGCGTCAACACCATCGTCATCGGCAACGGCACCGCCAGCCGCGAGACCGAGGAGGTCGTCTCGGAGTTCATTGCCGAGCAGGCGCCCAGCCTTCGCTACACCATCGTTAACGAGGCCGGCGCGTCGGTGTACTCCGCTTCCGAGCTCGCCAGCCAGGAATATCCCGATCTGGACGTCACCGTGCGCGGCGCCATGAGCCTGGGCCGCCGCCTGCAGGACCCGTTGGCAGAGCTCGTCAAGATTCCGCCCCAGTCCATCGGCGTGGGCCAGTACCAGCACGACCTTGACCAGGCCGAGCTCTCGCGCACCCTGGGCCACGTGGTGGAAGACGTCGTCAACCGTGTGGGCGTCGACGTGAACACCGCGAGCGCGAGCCTGCTGGGATACGTATCGGGCATCACGCCGAACGTGGCCAAGAACATCGTGGCGTACCGCGAGGAAAACGGCGCCTTTACCGATCGCCGCCAGCTCAAGAAGGTCCCCAAGCTGGGACCCAAGGCATACCTCAACGCCGCGGGCTTTCTGCGCATCAGCGGCGGCAAGAACCCGCTCGACGCGACAAGCGTCCACCCCGAGAGCTACGAGGTGGCCACATCCGTCTTGGAACGCGCCGGCGTGGCGGCCAGTGAGCTCAGCCGCGGCGGCGTGCCCGATATCGAGCGCCGCCTGGGAAGCATATCGACGCTGGCAAGCGACCTGGACTGCGGCGCCCTCACACTCATCGACATTGTCAACGAGCTCAAGAAGCCCGGTCGCGACCCGCGCGACGATGCGCCCGAGGTGGTCTTTAGCCGCTCGGCGCTTTCCATCGACGACCTGGAGCCCGGCATGGAGCTCAAGGGCACGGTGCGCAACGTTATCGATTTTGGCGCCTTCGTCGACGTGGGCGTGCACCAGGACGGCCTCGTACATATCTCCAAGCTGGCCAACCGCTTCGTCAAGCACCCGAGCGACGTGGTGCGTGTCGGCGACACGGTCAAGGTGTGGGTCGAGAAGGTCGATCGCGACCGCAAGAAGATCTCCCTCACTATGGTGCAAGGAAAGTAAACCTCCAAAGCGGATATCCCCTCTTCGTGGCAAGTGTCGCAAAGAGCGCGGGCGTTCCCCGCGCTCTTTGCCCCTTTGGCAAAGTGGGGTATACTGTCCGCAGTGTGAAAAGCCTTCGGGCTTTTAGCGGCTGCGGGTACCTGTACCTACAGCCGCATTTTTCGTTTTGGAGGAACGATCATGAAGGAGCGCCCGCTCATCCCGGCAGAACAACAGGTCGCCCACCTCGCAGAGCGGGGCGTCCGCTTCGACATAATGAGCCCCAAGGATGCAGTCGCGTTCCTCCGCGACAAGAACTTCTTCTTCAAGGTCAAGGCGTTTGCGAAGTGCTTCTCAACGTATCGTAGCCCCGCGTCGGAGGGCTACGGACGCTACGTCAACCTAGACTTCGCCTACCTCACCGAGCTCACCAGACTCGACCACCACCTCCGCGAGCACATCCTCTCGATGACGCTTGACATCGAGCACTACATGAAGGTCCATCTAAACCGGACGATGATGGACGACGGCGTCGACGGGAAGGAGGTCCTCGACCTCCTCTTCGCCCACGAGAGGCTGCGTAAGGAGAGGATGCTGGAGGAGCGGTTCGATCCAAGCGGGTCAGAAGCCGCCGTCGAGAGGATGAAGGCCATCGCCGACCAGCTAGATGGGGTGGGCGGCAGCGAGCGGGCGATACTCTTCCTCGAGATGCTCCACATCGCCGAGGATCAGACTTTGGGGATAGACCCGGAGCACCTCGAGCGCAGCGTCTCGTACCTCGGAGACTCGAACTACACCCGGGACCTCGCGAATAAGTACGGCAGACGCGAGGACATGTACGTCTGGAACTACCTGGAACTCGTCTCCTTCGGGGGAATCATCGCGCTTTACAAGTTCTACTTCTACGACCTCAGGAGGGAACGCAGCCAGGAGGCCGAATCCGTCAAGCAGCTCCTGTTCCCCGTGAAGGCCCTGCGCAACGCGGCCGCTCATAACGGCAACGTTCTGAACACGATCGGGCAGCGTCTACAGAAGCCCGTCGGCTCCATCGCGACGGCCGCGCGGGAGGAGCTCGGAATCGACCAGGAGCTCGTCGCCCTTACGAAGCGCTTCCCCGTCATCCACGACTTCACTGCGCTCGTGCTCTGCTTCGATAGAATTGTCAGCGATGCGGACGCGAGGTCGGAAAAGGCGGCAGGCCTGCGCACCCTGCGCGAGCGCTTCCTTGAGCACGCCGACTACTTCGAAAAGCAGATCGAGCTTGACCGAGGAATCAGGATGCTGGGAGAAGTCATGTGCTCGGGAGCCGATGTCATCTCTTCGAGCTCCCTATAGCTCTTCAGCCCCCTAATAGCCCCTTACCATTTGGGCCCGCTCGGACAGAGTAGGTTCGAGTAAGTCCGAGTGGTCAGAGTAGGGCCCGACTTCGCCCTCTCGGCCGGGCGCAGAGCCGATAGAGCGAACCCCAGAGACAACCTAATATCGATGAGCCGAGGCCGGCGGATGCCGGTTATTCCTCGTGCGCACAGCCTGTCACGGGACCCGCTTTTCCCGTAAGGGCCGCGATGCTTTTCCGGCTTCTTTCGGGATCGGCCGCCCCCGCTCAGAGCGACGCCGGCGAAGCTCCCCCGAAATATCCGGTCGGCTGCGCCTTCGCCCCCTTCGCGGAGCGCGGGATCCCGCGCGCCCTCCGCTCCCGCTTCGGGCGGTCGGCAGCTAACGAGGTATAGCCGGACAGGGAGAGGAGTGTAAGGTCGATGCGAAAGAGCCGAGAAGTGGCCACGCCTACGAGGCGATCTCCCTCGAAATGAACCGCGACACGGCCAGGCCGGCGACAGCCGCCACGCACACCGCGCCGAACACCGCCGCCGTGCCCGCGGCGGTCGCGGCGGGGGCAAGTATGCCGCACGCCGCAACCGAGACGGTGCCGCCGAAGCCTCTGAAGAACATAGCCATGGAGGTGGCGCGCCCGGCGTCCGCCGGATCGGCGCCCGTCTGGGCGGCAAAATTGGACACAGGCATGCCGATGCCGACGCCGAGACCCAGCGCCGCCGCGACGACGGTGCTGGAGGCGACCGCTAGCATCGGGGACATCGCAGAGAACGCCGCCGACGCGGCAAGGACGACGACGGATGACGCCGTCGCGATGGCGCGGAGCCGCCCGGTCGCGCGAAACGCCGCGCCGGATGCATTGCTGCCGGCCATGAGGGCAAGCGTCATGGGGATGAGCGCCGCACCAGACGAGGCGGCGGCCATGCCTAGCTGTTGCGTGGGAGACCTAAGGACGGAGAAGTCGG
>NZ_CAAKNY010000048.1 GCF_901212495.1 Collinsella aerofaciens
GCAGCGTCGAGCTGTTACGCGGTTTGGTAAAACCGCGTAACTTATATGACCATGACGTAGCGGCTGCCAACGTAGTACTGCTTGCCGAGCAAAACCGGCTCGCCATTGGGGCCGGTAAAGCCGGCACGCAGATTGAGCAGTGGGTCATGCGGGGCAATGCCCAACTCGGCTGCCTGCTCGACATTGGCACGAACAGCCTCGACCGTGCGGTAACCAACCGATGCAATCGGGGTTCCGCCAACACGCTCGACCTCGGCAAAAATCGACTTGTCCTCAAGATCGGCCGTTAACAGCTCGCGGTATGCGTCAAACGGCACAAAGATGTTCTCCTCAAAGATGGGCTCGCCGTCGGCCGTACGCACGCGCTTAATATGCAGCAGCAGCGCATCCTTCTGCAGGCCAAAGAACTCCATCTCGTTTTGACGCGCTGGAACAATCTGGCGATCGACCACATGCGCACCAGCCTTCATGCCATTGTCGGCACACAGTGCGGTAAACGTCTGCAGCGTCGAGGCGTAGAACTGGCGGTTGATGTGCGGCGTGGAAACAAAGGTGCCGCGGCCCTGCTGCTTAACCAGGTAGCCATCGGAGCACAGCTCCTCGACGGCACGGCGCACCGTTATGCGGCTCACCTCGTACTGCTCGGCTAGCTCAAGCTCGGACGGAATACGCTCCTTGGGTGCATAAACACCCTTCTCGATCTCGTCCTTAATCTCGTCGTAAATCTGCTGGTAAAGCGGTGCATTTTTGGGCGCAGGCATATCTGATCACTCTTATCGAAATATCGAAATTACTAATACGTATATAACGTCTAGTTTTATGTTACCTCATAACGATAAAACGATACACCCACCCTACCAAAAAGGGACAGGTTTATTTTG
>NZ_CAAKNY010000049.1 GCF_901212495.1 Collinsella aerofaciens
AATGTGTTCGGTTGGGATCGGAAATCAACCCGCGTTCGTCCTGGAAACGGGCGAGACCATCAGGAAATCCTTCGGGTACGAGCCGGGAGAGATCGCCTCCTGGGCCGCGTCGCTGCCCCAGCCCGCCAAATGCGTCTACGAGTCGGGCGTGACGGGCTTCTACCTCTGCCGCGAGCTGAACGCGATGGGCGTCGACTGCGTCGTCGGCGCCGTGTCCAAGATGCACAAGCCCGCCGCCGACCGGGGCCGCAAGACCGACAGGCGCGACGCGCAGTTCCTCGCGGTGCAGCTCGCGCTGGGCGTGGTCACCGAGGTGCACGTGCCCGATCCCGAGTGCGAGGGCGCGCGCGATCTGACGCGAGCCTTGGCCGACGCGCGCGACGACGCGGTGCGCGCCAAACAGCGCCTGTCGAAGTTCCTGCTCAGGCATGGATTCGTGTACGACGGGAAGAACGCCGCCGGGCAGAGGAGGAGCCGCTGGACCCGGGATTTCTGGGCGTGGGTTGGCCGGATCGACCTGGGAGACGCCTCCGCGATGGCCACCCTCGACCACTATTGCGAATGCGTCCGGGAGGCCGACGCGCGCAAGGCCGCGCTCGATGAGAAGGTGAAGTCGCTTTCCCAAAAACCCAGGTGGAAGCCCTCGTGCGATGCGCTCAAATGCCTGAAGGGCATAGACGCGGTCACGGCCGTCTCGATTGCCTGCGAGGCAGACGGTTTCTCGCGGTTCGCGACGGCGTCGGGGTTCGCGGCCTGGGTGGGATTGGTGCCCTCCGAGCATTCCAGCGGCGAGTCGCAATGCCGCGGCGGCATAACCAAGTGTTTGTATTCAATAGAAGCTGAGCACAATTCGCACGGAAAACTGAGCACCGCGCGCATCGAGAACTGACCAATGTACGCAAGGCGGCCCGTGCCGGACGCAGGGACACGGGCCTCACGAGACAATCCTTCCAGGGCGGAACCTTTGGCGAGACGACGCCCGGGAGGAGGAGAGGATGACCGTGCCCCTGCAGACCCAACATGATATACGCGAGATGGACGCGAGGGGCGTCCCCAGGGCCAGGATCGCCCGCGAGCTCGGCGTGAGTCGCAACACCGTGGCCAAGTACGCCGACATGGAGGACATGTCGCCGGCGCCGCCGTTCCCGGCCGCGAGGCCGCGGCCCTCGCTCGCGGGCCACGAGGAGTGGATCGACTCGGTGCTCGCAGGCGACCTGGGCGCCCCTCGCAAGCAGCGCCACACCGCAAGGCGCATCTACGACAGGATGGTCTCCGAGCGCGGCTACGAGGGGTCCTACTCGAGCGTGTGCCGCCACGTGGCGGAGTGGAGGCGCGGGCGGGCGTCGGCCGGGGACGGGTTCCTCGAGCTGGAGTGGGCCCCGGGGACCGCGCAGGCCGACTACGGGAACTTCGAGGCCGTGCTGGCGGGGAGGCGCATCGCGCTCAAGCTGCTGGTCCTCACGCTCCCCCACTCCAACGCGAGGTTCTGCGTCGCGGGGATGGCCGAGCGCGCCGAGTGCCTGTGCGACGGGCTCCGCGAGATCTTCGAGCAGGTCGGCCGCGCCCCGTCGACGCTCGTGCTCGACAACGCCACCGAGGCGGGCAGAAGGCTCCGCGGGGTCGTCACGGAGTCGGACCTCTTCTCGAGGTTCCGCGCGCACTACCGCTGCTCGAGCCGGTACTGCAACCCGTACTCGGGCCACGAGAAGGGGTCCGTCGAGAACGCCGTGGGCTTCCTGAGGAGGAACCTGCTGGTCCCGGTGCCCGAGGCGCCCTCGCTCGCCGAGCCCGACGCCGGGCTCGCGGCCGGCTGCGCCCGCATCAACGCCGACCCCTCGTCCCGCTGCCGCGACGGCAGGCCCGTCTCGGAGGCGATGGCCGAGGACCTCGCCGCGATGGCGGCGCTGCCCGCCACGCCCTTCGACGCCGTGAGGTGGCTGTCCTGCAAGAGCGACGGGCGCGGCCACGTGGCCGTCGACGGCAGGCTCTACCTCGCCGGCCCCGCCTGGCACGACAGGAGGCTCACGGTGGGCGTGCGCGCGGCGACCGTCGAGGTGCTCGCGGACCGCGGGCGGCGCGTGGCCGAGCTGCCGCGGGCGTTCGGCGAGGGCGAGCCGGTCAGGAGCCCGCTGTCGCTGGTGCCGGCGCTGGTGGCGAGGCCGCGCGCCTTCGGCGAGTCGCCGATCAGGCGGGACATGCCCCCGGCGCTCGTCGAGGCGATCGACCGGCTGGACGCGACGGGCAGGAGGCGGGTGCTCAGGGCCATATCCAGGGCGGCCGAGTCGAGCGGGTTCGCCGCGGCGCGCGGGGCCGCGGCGAGGGCCCTCTCCGCGGGGCGCGTCCCCGGGGACGCCGAGGCGGACATGGCCGCGAGGAGGATCGCGGCGGGCGAGCCCGGCCGCGGAGGGGCCGACCTGTCGGTCTACGACGGGCTCGTGCGCGGGGAGGCGCTGTGACGGCCGGCGGCGGCCCGGCCGCGGAGAGGGTGGTCGCCGCGGGGCGCGCCTGCGGGCTCACCACGGCCGTGCTCCGCGAGTGGGCCGGCCTGGGCACCCCGAAGCAGGTCGAGTACCTGGCCCGCTACCTCGAGGCCGAGCGCTCGAGCCGCGAGGCGTCGAAGAGGGCCGCGCTGCTCAGGCGCTGCGCGCTGCCGGCGCCGAAGACCTTCGACGGGTACGACTGGTCGGCCGTCTCGTGGCCGGAGGGCTTCGGCAGGGACGACCTGCTCGGCCTCTCCTTCCTGGAGGGCCGCGAGGACCTCGTGCTCATGGGCGACGTGGGCTGCGGGAAGACCCACATGGCGAGCGCGCTGTGCGTGCTGGCGTGCCAGGCGCGCGTCGAGGCCCGGTTCTTCACGGCCTCGGCCCTCGTGATGCGCCTCAGGCGCGCCCGCGACGAGGGCAGGCTCGACCGGGAGCTCGCCCAGGTCGGCAGGGCCGCCCTGCTGGTCGTGGACGAGCTCGGCTTCCTGCCGCTCGACCCGGACGGCGCCAGGCTGCCGTTCCGGGTGGTCTCGGAGGCCTACGAGAGGCAGTCGGTGGTGATCACGACGAACCTCGAGTTCTCGCGCTGGGGCCAGGTCTTCGGCGACGACCAGATGGCCGCCGCCGTCATCGACCGCGTCGTGCACCACGGCCGCCTCCTGCAGTTCAGGGGCGAGTCGTACCGGGTGCGCCACGCGCTCATGCAGCAGGGGTAGCCGCTCAAAAGCCAGCGCCCGGTTCCGTGCGAGAACTGCTCAATTCCCGATGCGATTTCCGCTCAGATCCTGTTGACAAAACACATCCCGGCGAGCACCGCCAGGGAGAGCGCCGCGGCGAGCGAGGAGGCCGCCGTCGAGGACCACGCCGTGCCGGCGCGGCGACGCGGGCACGAGCGCGACGCCGCCCGCGCAGTTCACCGCGGCGACGGCGACGGCGAGCCACATCGG
>NZ_CAAKNY010000050.1 GCF_901212495.1 Collinsella aerofaciens
CATCGTGAGCGCGAGGGACTTTTTCCTCTAAGGCCATGCGATTCATCGCGAGGCGGTTAGGTCAAGTCGGGAACAATGTCTGACATCGTGTGGCGATAGCATCGTGCGCGCGATGTCAGTTTTGGCTTCAAGATGGGTAAAACCGCACGGCGCACTGGCTGCCACGTCGGTCACGGATGAACTCATGAGATAGCCACCTGGCACGATTCCTCTTTGCGATCAATAGTTGAAACTTATGACCTGCGGTTTTGCAAACGGCTCGAAAGCCACCCGCGTTGATTCACTTACGATTGCAGCTGGCGGCTTGCAAGCTAAAGGGCGGC
>NZ_CAAKNY010000051.1:26-1100 GCF_901212495.1 Collinsella aerofaciens
TAGTTTTTGAAGTTGTCCCCGCTTTTGTCTCCGGGGCCAACGAAACGCGGCATGATGTCACCTGGCGGCACTCGGCTCGAGATGTCACCGAAAACTGGGTGCAACTGGAATGACGGGACGGCAGAGCTGAAGCCATCGAGTGGGAATAGAAAATTCCTTAGTTATGGGCGTATATATTTGATTTACTTTAGGATAAACCCCCATAACTATATAAATTGATCTGCTGGCTCCAATGAAGATTGGAGGGTAACGGCCGGGGGGGGGTGACGGCCCAGCGAGTGTTATTTTGCGAGCCGTGCGCATCGAAGGTGACGATTCGTGGTATAAACTACTTGCCGGAAGCCACGGCTTTTAGAGTATGGCTTACGTGTACGTTTAACCTCCGTGGGCGACGGGGTGCCGCAAGGTGTAGAATATCGCCCACCTGTAGGGGCCTGCAGCGATGCGGGCCCCGCTTCGTATGAGGGGGGCGTAACCGATGAAGATCGTATCCATCTCCCAGGACTTCTTCAGCCTCGTCGAGGGCGACCGCGAACTCATGCTCAAGCACAATCGCCCCTGCATCGTGGTGGTGAGACTGCGTTTCCGCGGAAAGCGCAGGGACTTCGCCGTGCCGCTGCGTTCCAACATCGCCCCCAACGTGCCCAAAGACCAATACTTTGCACTGCCACCCCGCCCCACGACGCGCCCCGGCTGCCGCCATGGCATCCACTACATCAAGATGTTCCCCATAACCAAGGCCTACCAGCGTCGCTTCAGGATTGAGGGCTCGGCTTACTTCGAGACGCTCCAACGCATCATCGACGGCAATACCAAGCGCATTGTCTCCGAGTGCCAGGCGTACCTCGACCGCTATGAGCGCGAGGAGAGGCCCCGCTTCGCCGTCGACATTGACCGCATCGTGGGCCTGCTGGAGGGCGAGAAGTAGGGCGCCTCAGCTCAGCCTCGAGCCATGGTATGAGGCTCGCCGCAAATGGCGATCAATGACCGCGATGCTTCTGCTTGCGCTTCAGCTTTCGCTGCTTGAAGCGCGCATCAGCCTCATCCGCGCGACGCTGGCTTCTCGCGTGAGCC
>NZ_CAAKNY010000051.1:1110-5828 GCF_901212495.1 Collinsella aerofaciens
CTTCCCTCTGTGCCGCGAGCGCCTGTTGCGCCTTGGTGCCCATCGCCGGCTGCTTAAGGGCCCTCGCCGCCTCGCGGGCGCGCCGCTTGGGGTTCTTCGCGGGCTTGCTCGCCTCGGTCGGCTCGCCACCGAAGAACGAGAGCTTCTCCCATCTGCCGGCAACGAATTGCAGGATCTCCTCATCGGACGGCTCCGCGCCGAAGACGATGCGGGCGACGCCGTACCTCCCGCCCTCGACGTGCTCCGCCAGCCCGACCCAGAATTGGCCGTCGTGATATACGGTCAGGGTGGACGACACGCTGATCTGCATGGCTGGTTCCTCCTTTATGTAGATGACCATGCAGAGAAGGGACAACCAAGGAGGCAGGTTACTGATGCGGACTCCCGCACGCCCGCGACTACCCGACGGGGACTGTGTTTTCATCTCTGATGTACGCATTGTAGCACGCGCGGATTTACGATGTTGATTGCCGGCGCCTAGACGGAGATGAAGGCGGTTCGATCTGGGTCAAGCCGGTCGCTCGTTCATGAAACGGCCGATGGCCGCGTTCATTAGCTCACGACTGATTTCCTGAAAATAAAAGGCACCCATGTGGACACCTACAGGCTATCTTCGAACTACTTGATTTGGAGCAGACGGAGGAAAAAATAGGGCAGACCGCTTTCACGATCCTGCCCCGCAAACCCGAGGGTTTCTAACTAGTAACTATTATGCAGCTAAACGCCCCATTGTCAATCCCGCGGGTATTTGGGTGCACACGCATTGACCGTGAACGGTGATACCCGCGCTGCTGAAAAGAGGGGCTACTCGAGCCAAGCCTCGAAGACCCTCGCGATGAAGTCATGCGACGAGGTTATTACGGTGTTGCTCGCGTACCAGTCGCCGTGAAGCTTGGACCTATCGGCAAGTGCGAGTAGCCTCTCGGGGGTTCCCTCCGCTTTCTCCCTGGGGACGAATCTAGAGTAGGCGTAAGCCAGAACGGCCATCTGCAGGATGCGCGGATTGCGCATCTTCGAGCGCCTGAGGCGCTTGGACATGCCGATTTCGCCGAGAGCCGCGGCCAACGATGCCGGGTACCTCAGCTGCGGTGCGCCCAACGGAGAGCCAAGCCCGTTCACGATGGCGCTCGAATGCGCCGCGGCGTTTCGCAGCGAGTTCGCGCGCCTGAGCATGTAGTGCTCGTCCCTCATCCCGGAATCGCCCCACCGATTGGCGCAGAAGAGGTAAAAGTCGGCGAAGGCGCCGAAGGACGAAAGCTCAAGAAACACCCACGCCGGCATCTCGCCAATCGGGTACCTCGAGACGAACGGTCCCAGGTAGGCATCGTTCCGCAGACGCCTGAGCTCGCCTTCCCTGCGGTTGCGGTCGCCGTGGTTGAGGGCGGCGAGGTAGTCGGAAAGGATCGAGTAGCCGTCCTCGCCTGGCTTCTCGGTAATGCGCTCGATCAGTCTGGTCTTCGCGGAGTTCTCCACATCGAGAGTCAGGGGCAGCAGGAAGCCGCGAAGCTCGCGATCGATGGCGGCGAGGTCGACAAGGTGCCCGAAGTCGAGCCCGGCGTATTGGCCGTCTCGCGGCCCACCAGCGCTCGTATGGGAAGCGCGGCGCCGGCCGCCGGGTCGTAAGCGCCATAACTGCCGCATAGGGTACCCGAAGACTTCCTAGGAGGTCTCCTGGAGGAGTCCTAGGAAGTCTTCGGTTTCTAAGCGTGGTGATGGCGCAATCGCCATATGAGCAGGCACGGGTGATTGATGCCGGCGACGATATGCAGACCCGCGGGAATCTACGCCCGGCGCTTCCTCGGCTCGGGCAGCTCCTGAAGCACGCCCTCCACGATGGCGCGCACGGCGGCTTTGTCCTCCACGTCCACGAGCAGCATCTCCGCAGCGCCCTCGTAGGGCACGGCGGGCACCGAGAGCAGCGCGCGCGAGGACTCCGTGCTCTTCACCAGAAAACGGTCATCGTAGACGCCGCCGAAGAGCTTACCCGACGCATAGAGCAGATACTCGCCCATCATCTTCCGATGTGAGACCTCCGGCACGTCGGCCAGCAGGTCGAGGACGTATTCCAAGTATTCTGCGCTTGACGCCATGCGATGCCCCTCCCTTAATTGACCCAAGTATCACCCGTCTCCTATAGCGAGTGAATATAAAAATAGGGCAGAGTCGCTTGCGCAAGTCCGCCCCTAAAACCGTGATGGTTTTGCTATCTGCAGGCTATTCTACCAACCCGAGCGATTCTGTCAACCTGCGAAGGAACTCGAGCGCGGAGCGAGCTGCGGCGTCGGGCCCCTTGTCGGGCAGCGCCTCGGTTTCGCCGTCGGCCCTGGCGAACATCTCGGCGAGCTCGGATGCGGCGCGCGAGCGCGAGGAGCCCTCGGGTACCAAGCCGGAGTGCGCCACGAGCACGGTCGCGACCTCCTGCATGGCCGTATTCCCCATCCACTTCCTCCTGGTCGCCTTGGGGATTCCCACGGCGGCGACCCTTCGGGAGACGCCGCTGGACGCCGAGCCCCGGGCGGCGCCCCTCTCGGCGAAGCAGTTGATCAGGCACGAGCCGTGCGCGGCGCAGTTGCGGACGGACTTCACGCGCTTGAGGTCGTAGTGGGAGGCCTCGAGGCGCCTGTCGCCCCATCGCCTGGCGCAGAAGCGCACGAAGTCGATGAGGGCGCCGAACGAGGTGAGCTCAAGGAAGGCCCAGGCAGGCATGTCGCCGGAGTACTTCGCGTAGAGGCTCGAGCTGTAGGGGCTGCGGCCGCTCATCTTGAGCTCGCGCAGGCGGTACTCCCTGTTTGCAGTGGTAAGCGATGCCATGTAGTCGGCCACGATGGCGTAGCCGTCCTCTCCGCGGTCCTCCATCTCGCGAAGCAGTGTCACCTTCTGGAAATGCTCGATGTCGAGCGTCATGCCGAGCAGGGCGTGGCGCAGCTCCTGGTCGAGCGCCGCGAGCAGGCGCAGCTGGCCGAAGTCGAGGTCTACGTAGCGGCCGTCGCGCGGGCCTCCCTCGTATTTCGAGAAGAGTTTGCGGTAGGATGCGAGCTTGAAGAAGTTGCACTTGTCGCGCAGGTAGTCCGCGGCCTCTTCCTCGGAACACAGCTCGAAGGCTACGCCCTTCTGCTTGAGGTGCTCTATCTGCTGCTCGATCGTGAGGATCGGCTTCCTATCGTGGGGTTCGGCCATGCTCGGTCTCCTGTCATTGATTTGAGAATCCTATTCTACCAGCATGTTTGCCCTGAATCCTGAAGGCCCGTTCGCCAACTCATAAGCAAGCCACCTGAGACTACTCACTTTGTTCACGAATGGCGAAGACCTGCGACCTGGGGTTTTGCAAATGGCGCGCAAGCCACCCGCGTTAATTCACTTGCGATTGCAGCTGGCGGCTTGCAGGCAAAAGGGCGGTTGAGTTTCAAAACGGGCGTTTTCGGCGCCATCGAGCCTCCAAAGGCGACCCGCCGCGCACTTTGGGACAAAAAACAAAAACTCAAAGCCCTGAGTTTGAAAAAAGTTTTTGAGATTGTCCCAACTTTTGTCCCCGAAGCCGACGAAACGCGACATCGCGTCATTCGGCGGCACGCGTTCCGTGTCGATGCCGAAAACTGGGTGTAACTGGAATGACGGGACGGCAGAACCGACGCCATCGAGTGGGAGTAAATCATCGTACAGATGTTCGTTTTTTTTGGACTGTCCGTATGATTAAAACTCGTACTATTCTGTATCATTCCGTCCACCGGTAACGAGCAAGCCACCGGCACATCGGAACTCAGAAAACCGCGGAGAAGGGCCTTCCATCAAGCGCGATGGAGGGCCCTTTGTCCTATATATGCGCTGGTGGAGCGTCAAATCAGAAGAAAACGACACGATACGCGGCGGCACGGGGCGCGACGCAGCGCAACGGCGCGGACGCCACAGGAGGGCTCCGGGATGCGCGGGACAACGTGCATAACCGAGCGGGCCGCGTATGGGAGCTCTGGCGCGGGAAGTGGAACTCAATTTGAACTCAACGAAAAAAATGAACTCAAATCTCTCCATACACGCAGGTAAATAGTACAGACGATTATTCCCCACCCCCATACAATCGAATTCGGAGCTGACGCAGCCGGGTCACGCGCGCTCACGTGTCCGTTCGGTGAAACCTCGACCACCGGGGACTTGCCGTTCCGCATCACCTGCGCGACCACCGGGGAGTCCCACGTCGTCGTGACCGACGCCAACGGCTGCGCGAGCACGGCGGCCTCGTGGAACCCGCACACCTCCTCGATCAACGCCAACGACCAGGCGCCCGAGGGCTCCTGGGACGTCTCGGCCGGCGTGTGGTTCGGGTCCTCCGGGCCCGACGACTCCAAGGGGGCGCTGCCCTACGACACCTACGAGCTTACCGAGCTCCCCTGCTCGGCGAACGAGGGCAAGGAGCTCCTCGGCCCCATCGAGGTGCGCGTCTACCGCGACGGCGTGACCGTGGACCTGGGAACGCTCACGAACGACGACCTGCCCCGCACCGTGGTCTCCAAGAAGTCGGTGACGGGCGAGGACGAGCTGCCCGGCGCGACCCTGCGCGTCTACGACGCGGACGGCGAGCTCGTGGAGGAGTGGGTCTCCGGCGAGGAGCCCCACGAGCTCACGCTGCTCCCGGGCGCCTACACGCTCCACGAGGAGCTCGCGCCCGAGGGCTACCTCGTCGCCTCCGACGTGGAGTTCGAGGTCGCCGAGGGCGTCCCCGTGAC
>NZ_CAAKNY010000052.1:0-44159 GCF_901212495.1 Collinsella aerofaciens
CGGGCACGAGGATGCCCCCGAGTCAGATCTCCCCTATACGCCATGCGGCCCCCAGGGCACGTGAGTGAGACACCGGACACCGTAACGGTGGGCGCCGCCCACCGGTCAGCGGCCAGAGCATGGGGGGCACGCCCGGTCCCGTTCCGAACCCGGAAGCTAAGCCCCATCGCGCCGAGAGTACTGCGGGTCCGGCCCGTGGGAGGCCAGGGCGCCGCTGACCGGTGGACGGCACCGAGCCGTCATGTGACTTGAAGAAGGGGGAGGCCTCGCGGCCTCCCCCTTCTTTGCGTTTGATAGAGACCTGTAATACAAGAACTCGCCTTCATTTAGCTTGTCTTACTGTTTGGCTGTATTTTGAGCCCTTCTTTTGTATTTGCGCGATAATAACTCCCATTGGCGTTAGGGAGGACTTGATGTTTACCGTTTTTGTCTTGGGCAATATTGCTTCGGGTAAGTCGACTGCCTGCCGCTATCTCGAATCTCATGGCGCCATGCTTATCGATCTGGACGAGCTTGCCAAATCGCTGTATGTGCCAGGCTCCGATATCGTCAATGCCCTCGCGGAAGAATTCGGTTGGGACATTCTGGACGGGGAGGGCGGCATTCGCCGCAATGTCCTCGCTGCTCGAGCTTTCGCCTCTCCTGATACAGTTGCGCGGCTCAATGGCATCGTTCACCCGGTTCTTGTCGAACAGCTGTCACTGAGGATTCTTGATCCGGTCTGCTGCACGGTTTCGTCTCCCCGTTATCCCTTTGCGGTGGTCGAGGTTTCTGCCCCGACTGGTTTTGAGGATGCTTTTGGCCTGGCTGATGAAATTCTGGTTATCAGTGCTCCTTTAGCAGTTCGTCGCGAGCGTGCCATTCATCGTGGTATGGAGCCCACTGATTTTGATGCGCGGTCTGCATGTCAACCTGATGAGGCTTCACTTTGCAATCTCGCTACGACGGTAATCGATAATGCGGCGGGCGACAACTCGCTCTTTGAACAACTGGACGCATGGCTTTTGCACCATGGCTTCGGGGATGTAGTGGATAAGGAGGAGGCCGATGTCTAGGACACGTTTCTTTACGTGGTTTCGCGTGGCGCCACTTGCCGTTGTGTTCGTCTTTGGCCTTATTTCGCTCGTCTACTCGTATGCTCCTGCCGCCTTCTTTAAGCCTTTGTATCCGATTGACTACGAGGCGTACGTAAAGCAATCGAGCATTTCGCACAATCTAGATCCGTATCTGGTGTGTGCTGTCATAAAGTCGGAATCGAATTGGGATCCCGAGGCTGAGTCGAATCAGGGCGCTCGGGGGTTGATGCAGCTGATGCCTGAGACTGCCCAGGATATGATTGCCTTGGGTCTTGTCGATGGTAGTGAGTATTCAGCCGACAATCTTAACGATCCCGCTACGAACATCGAGTTTGGCTGTGCGTATCTTTCGTATCTTCTAACGTATTTTAACGGGTCGACGGACAGCGCTATTGCCGCATATAACGCGGGCATGGGCAATGTAGACGGTTGGGCACAGCAGGACACATCGCTTCACAACGCGATTACCTTTCCCGAGACGCAGGCGTATCTGATTCGCGTCAATAATGCCTGGGTTCGATATAAGACGCTCTATCCCGATCGGTTCGTATAGGACTAGGCCTGCCGCCTGCGTATGCTGCAGATGTATGAGTTAGGAGTATCCATGGCGGAATTTGAAGTTGAGCGTGTTGGAGGAGAGCTCAAACGTTTTGGCGTTGAGGGCTCTGAGGTGCCGTTTAAGGTCGTGTCCCCATACGAGCCCGCTGGTTCCCAGCCTAAGGCCATTGAGTCGCTTGTACAGGGCGTGAGGGATGGAGACCGCTATCAGGTTTTGCTGGGCGTGACTGGTTCGGGCAAGACCTTCACGATGGCTAAGACTATTGAGGCCCTGGGGAAGCCGACGCTGGTCATGGCTCCCAATAAAACGCTTGCCGCTCAGCTCGCGAGCGAGCTCAAGGAATTCTTCCCTGACAACGCCGTGGTCTATTTTGTGTCGTACTACGATTACTATCAACCCGAGGCGTATGTGCCGCAAAGCGATACGTATATCGAGAAGGATTCCTCGATTAACGAAGAGGTCGAGATGCTGCGACATCAGGCGACCGCATCGCTGCTATCTCGACGCGATGTGATCGTCGTCGCATCGGTCTCGTGTATCTATGGCATTGGCTCTCCCGAGGACTATGCGGGCCTAGCTCCGAATGTCGACAAGAAAGTGCCGCTCGAGCGTGATGACTTTATCCATGCGCTTATCGATATCCAGTACGATCGCAATGACTATGATTTGGCACGTGGCACCTTCCGCGTGCGCGGCGATGTCGTTGACGTGTATCCGCCCTATGCCGAGCATCCGTTGCGGTTTGAGTTCTTTGGCGACGAGGTCGAGCTGATTGCCGAGATCGATGAGGTCACCGGCGAGATGCTGCGTGAGTACGAGGCTATTCCCGTGTGGCCGGCCTCGCACTACGTGACTGAGAAGCCCAAGGTCAAAGCGGCTCTGAAATCAATCAGTGAAGAGTGCGAGAAGCGTGTGGCCGAGCTCAAGGCGACCGATAAGCTGCTCGAGGCACAGCGTCTGCAGCAGCGCACCGACTATGATCTCGAGATGCTCGAGACCATGGGTTTTTGTAACGGTATCGAGAACTACTCGCGTCATCTGGACGGTCGAAAACCGGGCGAGCCGCCGTTTACCCTGATCGATTACTTTCCTAAGGACATGCTCTGCATCATCGACGAGAGCCATGTAACGGTGCCGCAGATCCGCGGCATGCACGAAGGCGACCGTTCGCGTAAGGTGACCTTGGTGGAGCATGGTTTTCGTCTGCCTTCGGCACTCGATAACCGTCCGCTTCGTTTCGATGAGTTTGAGGCGAGGATTCCCCAGTTCATCTACGTTTCGGCCACGCCGGGCGACTATGAGCTGCGGGTGAGCCAGAACGACGTTGAGCAGATCATTCGTCCGACCGGTCTGCTCGACCCCAAAATTGACGTGCGTCCGGTTCGTGGCCAGATCGATGATCTCGAGGATGAGATTCGCGAGCGTGTGGCCCGCAAGGAGCGCGTGCTGGTGACCACGCTCACCAAGCGCATGGCCGAGGACCTGACCGACCATCTGCTTGATGCCGGCATTAAGGTCAATTACATGCACTCCGATACAGCGACGATGGACCGTGTCGAGATCCTGCGAACGCTGCGTGAGGGAAAGATTGATGTTCTCGTTGGCATCAACCTGCTTCGCGAGGGTCTAGACCTTCCCGAGGTCTCGCTGGTGGCAATTCTCGACGCTGACAAGGAAGGCTTCTTGCGCAACCGCCGTTCGTTGATTCAGACGATTGGCCGTGCGGCCCGTAATGCCGACGGCGAGGTCATCATGTATGCAGACGTTGTGACCGATTCGATGAAAGAAGCCATCGAGGAGACGCAGCGCCGTCGCGAGATTCAGATGGCATATAACAAAGAGCATGGCATTGTTCCCAAGACGGTCCGCAAGGCCATTAACGACATTTCGAACTTTATTGCCGAGGCCGAAAAGACCGTGGGCTCGAAGGGACGCTCGAGAGGCGATTCGCTGGGTCACGGTGCGTTCTATACACCCGACGAAAACGGCGAGGGCGCCGCGCCGGAGACGGTAGCACCCGAGCAGACGCTTGCCGAGCAGCTGGAAGGGTTACCGCATGACGAGCTCGTGCGGATTGTCGAGACCATGGAGGAGGACATGCGTAACGCTTCCGCCGCCATGGACTTTGAGGAGGCGGCACGTCTGCGCGATGCCGTCGTTCAGATTCGGGCGATGCTTGAGGGCGCATCTGAGGACGAAACGATCGAGCGTTTGCGTTCGCAGGCTCGCAAGGGCTCTACCTTTGCTTCGGGCAGAAAACGTCAGGGTGCACGATTCGGGAAGTAGCAAACAGGCCCCGAGTTCCCTGTGGAGCTCGGGGCCTGTGTCGTTTGGACACGGGAGTCCGTGCACTAGAGGTCTGCTATCAGCGCCTCAGCGCAACGGATGCCGTCGGTGGCGGCACTCATGATGCCGCCGGCATATCCGGCGCCCTCGCCGCAAGGGTAAAGGCCCGGAGTCGACACGGCGTGGCATGTTCGATCGCGGGTGACGGTGACCGGGGAGCTCGAACGCGTCTCCACGCCAGTGAGGACCGCATCGGGGCGGTCGTAGCCACGCAGTTTCTTACCGAGCAGGGGGATTCCCAAACGAAGCGATTCGACGATATGCTGCGGGAGGGCATCGTCGATCGCCGTCCAGGTCACGCCAAGTGGATAGGTTGGTTTTACCTTTCCGGGTGCCGCGCTGGCGCGTCTAGCAAGGAAATCTCCGACGAGCTGTGCCGGCGCGTTCCAGTTGGAACCACCCAGGCGATAGGCGGCTCGCTCGCAGGCGCGCTGGAGCTCAATGCCCGCGAGCGGATCATCGCCGGGAAGGTCGTCAGGTGTGACGTTAACGAGTAGGGCGGCATTTGCGTTGCGCCCGTTGCGGGCATTGAGGCTGGCACCGTTGACGCACAGATGACCCTGCTCGGAAGAAGCCGCGACAACCTGTCCACCCGGGCACATGCAAAACGAGAACACGCTGCGGCCGTTGGGGAGATGGGCGACAAGCTTGTAGGGGGCTGCTCCGAGTGCCGGGTGCCCCGCCGAAGGGCCATATTGGGCACGGTCGATGTCGCGCTGTGGATGCTCGATGCGCACACCCATGGCAAAGGTCTTTTGCGCGAGGGCAACGTTATGTTCTTTGAGAAGATCGAATACGTCGCGGGCGGAATGGCCGCAGGCGAGAATGAGGTGCTTTGTGGCGATTGCCTCGCTTGCGATTTCTTGGGGCGTTTGGACATCGACGCCGGTGATGGCGCCAGATTCATCGGTTCGAATATTGACGAGCTTTGTTCGATAGCGGACGGTTCCACCGAGCTGCTCGATGCGCTGGGAAATGTTGGTGACGACGGTGGGGAGGATGTCGGAGCCAATGTGCGGCTTGGCGTCCCACAGGATGTCGCGAGGTGAGCCCGCTTCGACGAAGGTCTCGAGAATCAGTCGATGGGCAGGATTCTTGGTTCCCGTGTTGAGCTTGCCGTCCGAGAAGGTCCCTGCGCCGCCCAGGCCAAATTGGATATTGCTTTCGGGGTCGAGGATACGCTCCTTAAGAAAGAGATCAATCGTTTCCGAGCGACGAAGTGCCGGGTCGCCGCGCTCGATGAGCAGGGGTTTAAGGCCCGCTTCGGCAAGGGTTAGGGCGGCGAAGAGACCGGCGCAACCGGCGCCGACAACGATGGGGCGCTCCTTGGGTGCATTCGAGACGGGGTTGGGGAATGAAGGAGCCTCGCCGTCTACCATGCGGATGCGCGAGCGGTTGCGCTCGGCGACGCGGTCGACCACCTCCTGCTCGAGTCGGGAGCTTGTCAGCTCAACTCGAAAGCTCAAAATAAAATGGACATCTCGCTTTTTACGGGCGTCGATTGACTTGCGATGGAGCTCAATGGCTTTAATCTGGGAATCCTCGCATCGCAGGGCTCGTTTGACGGCGCGTCTACCAATAGCGAGGCAGGCGGTTTCGTCGCCGGCCTCATCGAGTGACGCGTGGACTTGGGTGATTTCGATCATCGAGGTCTCCTTAGATGCAAGAAAGAGGCCGTCCGGTGTCCCAGACGGCCCGAATGCGCTTTGATTATAGACTGCGCGGCTATAGGCTGCTTGCAGCGCGAATACCCGAGATCCAAGCCCACGCAAGGTTGAAACCGCCGCAATCGGCATCGATGTCGAGCGCCTCGCCACAGATGTAAAGTGGGGCGCCTGCCGCGTTATTCACGCAGAGGCTGGGAGCCGAGACGCTCTCGATGGGCACGCCGCCGCGCGTGACCTGGGCCGAACGCTCCTCTGTCGTTCCCTCGACGAGCAGCTTAAAATGCTTGAGGATTGAGACCAGATGGATGACATCGTTGGAGCCTGGATGACGCTGTTCGAATGCGGTGCAGACAACGTGAGAGAACTGCGGGGCGAGCATGCCGTCGAGCCAGCGGGGGTCGCGGGGTGAAAAGCCGCCGAGCAACTCAACTCGCTGGTTGAGCATATCGAGCAACTCGTCTTTGGAGAGGTCGGGGAAAACGTCGAGCAGAATCGTGTCGCCGCGCTGGACGCGACGGGAGAGGTTAAAGGCGGCAACGCCCGAGATGCCAAAGGTTCGGAAGAGCACTTCGCCGTCTTCGCGCCAGAGCTCCTCGTGATTGCGGGTGAGCGTCAAACGGGCGCGGACGCGCAGGCCATCCAGTGTCTTGAGCGCAGTCTGGTCGCCGAAAACCGATGCCGACACAGGGCAGAGGACAGGGCGCTGCGGTGTGAGGGAAAGATTGAACGTCTTCGCGATGTCGGCAGGGCTGCCGCCTGTAGCGATAATTACGGCCTTTGCCTGCAGCGTCTCGTTCGTGCGAGGGGTGTCGGCGAGCGCCTTCCGAAGCGAGCGGAGTTCCGATTTTCGGTCGTCGTGCTTTTTTGCCTTGAGCGCTCGCGCGGGGCGGTCTATTTGGAGTGCCCAGCCCTCGGGGGCTTTGCATGCCGAGACAACGTTTGCTCCACAGATCAAGGTGATACCCAGGTGATTGCAAGCGTTGAGAAGCGCATCGCGCACCGATTCGGCACGAAGGGAACGCGGATACAGCCGGCCCTCCTCGGAGGTCGTCATGATGCCCAGCGAGGAGAAGAAACTGCTGAGCTCTTGTTCAGGCTGGGGACCCATGAAGGATTCGACGAATGCGGGGTGGTTGTACCGCTGGAAATCAATTGATTCGTTGGAAAGGTTGCAGCGGCCGTTGCCGGTCGTAAGGAGTTTAAGGCCGCAGGCAACATCGCGCTCAACGATGCAGGCGCTTTTGCCAGCGCGTGCGGCCGTAACGGCGGCGGCGAGACCCGAGGCCCCGCCGCCGATTACCAGGACGTCATAGAAGGCGTTCGTGTTCACTTATGCCTCGTCGGTCTCGTGCGGGGCAATGGCCTCGACGGCAGAGACGGCCTTGGGCAGCATGCCATCGGGCAGCGCGGTCTCGACTTCACCCTTATCGCAGGCCTCGGCGAGTGCCGGATTGATGGGAAGCTGACCCAAGATGTCGAGGTTGTAGCGCTCGGCGACTTCGGGGAGCTTGCTCTTGCCAAAGACCTCGATCTTCTTGCCGCAATCGGGGCACTCGATATAGCTCATGTTTTCGACGATTCCCAGAATGGGGACGTTCATCTTCTCGGCCATGTTGACTGCCTTGGCGACGATCATCGAGACCAAGTCTTGCGGGCTCGTGACGATGACGATGCCATCGACGGGCAGCGACTGGAAGACCGTGAGGGCGACGTCGCCCGTTCCCGGAGGCATGTCGACCAGAAGGTAGTCGATGGGGCCCCATGAGGTTTCGCTCCAGAACTGCCTGATGGCACCCGCGATAACCGGACCGCGCCAGAGGACGGGGTCGGTTTCGTTTTGGAGCAGCAGGTTAGAGCTCATAACCTTGACGCCGTGCTCGGAGATTTCGGGCAGCATAAGGTTGCCGAGGGCATGGACGTGACGTCCACTCATGCCGAACATCTTAGGGATAGAGGGGCCGGTAATATCGGCATCGAGGACGCCGACCTTGTGACCGTGGCGGGAAAGCTCCGTGGCGATGGCGCCGGTGACGAATGACTTGCCGACACCGCCCTTACCGGAAAGCACGGCGATAACGCGCTTGACCTCGGACAGCGTATTCTCCTCAAATTGCGACGGCGCCGTTTGCCCGCCGGCTGCCTGTGCGTGCTCGCAACCCATGTTTGACTCCTTTGTATATGTTGGGGCCGGAGCCCCGCGGTGTGACACGAGCGCCATTGTACCCTCGTTTGCGAGCGGGAGTCATTCATGATGCGTGGTAGGCGATCGACGGTATTCGAACGTACGGACCGTGCATGCAGTCTGCGGCGTCAGACAACGCAAAAGGTCTGCGAATCTTGTATTGCGAACATCTGTGCGCGTGGAGTGCGCTAAACTCATCGTCAGTGTGATTTGAAGTTGTAGGAGGCAAGGAGCTTCCATGTCTGATTCTTCTATCGTTATTCGCGGCGCGCGCGAGCATAACCTGCGCGATATCGATGTTTCCATTCCGCGTGACCAGCTCGTGGTCATAACCGGTCTTTCCGGATCGGGCAAGAGCTCACTGGCGTTCGATACCATCTATGCCGAGGGCCAGCGCCGTTACGTCGAGAGCCTTTCGAGCTATGCGCGTCAGTTTTTGGGCCAGATGGACAAGCCCGATCTGGACTCGATTGACGGCCTGTCGCCGGCTGTGTCGATCGATCAGAAGACGACGTCCAAAAACCCACGCTCGACGGTGGGCACCGTAACCGAGATTTACGACTATCTGCGTCTGCTGTTTGCCCGCGTGGGAACGCCGCACTGTCCTGAGTGCGGTCGTGTCATTGAGCGTCAGACGACCGATCAGGTCGCCGATAAGGTGCTGGCGGCGGGGGAGGGCCGTCGCGCGTTTGTGTTGGCGCCGGTGGTTCGTGGACGCAAGGGCGAATATGCCAAGCTGTTTGAGGACCTGCGTGCGGAGGGCTTTAGCCGTGTGCGCGTCGACGGCGAGGTGCGCTCGCTTGACGACCCTATCGACCTGGACAAGAAGTTCAAACACGACATTGAGGTCGTGGTCGACCGTATCGTGATTCGAGAGAACTCCCTGGGTCGCATTGCCGAGTCCGTTGAGCAGGCGACGGCGCTGGCGCACGGTAACGTGAACGTGTACATGCTGCCCGACCGCGACACTCCCGAGGGAACCGAGGGCGAGCTGCTGGAGTATTCGCTGGCACTGGCGTGCCCGGAGCATGGACATTCCATCGATGACCTGCAGCCGCGCGATTTCTCGTTCAACGCGCCCTATGGTGCATGTCCCGAGTGCGATGGCCTGGGCTTTAAAAAGACAGTCGATGCCGAGGCGCTGATTGAAGACCCCTCAAAGTCGATTGCCGACGGAGTCTTTGGCAGCCTGTTCGGCAACTCCAACTATTATCCGCAGATTTTTGCTGCGGTCTGCAAACACTTTAAGGTGAGTGCCGATACGCCATGGGAGGACCTGCCCCCGCGGGTACGTCGTGCGTTTTTGGATGGCATGGGCGACACGAAGATTTCGGTCGACTATCAAAAGCTCGATGGGCGTCGCAGCCAGTGGGACACGAAGTTCTCGGGTGTGCGCAACATCCTGTACGAGCGCTACAGCGAGACGACGAACGAGAACACCAGGGCTCGCTTGGAGAAATACATTCGTGAAGAGCCGTGCTCGAGCTGTCACGGTGCTCGCCTGCGTCCCGAGATGCTTGCCGTCACCGTGGGCGGCAAGTCCATTTACGATGTCTGCTGCCTGTCGTGCCGCGAGTCGCTCGAGTTTTTTGAGGGCCTGGAGCTTACCGAGCGTCAGCAGTTTATCGGCGGGCGCATCGTCAAGGAAATCCTGGAGCGCCTGCGTTTTCTGGTCGATGTCGGACTCGACTACCTGACGCTCGATCGCGCCTCGGCGACGCTTTCCGGCGGCGAGGCCCAGCGTATTCGCCTGGCGACGCAGATCGGCGCCGGCCTCATGGGCGTTCTGTACATTCTGGACGAGCCGTCGATCGGCCTTCACCAACGCGATAACGAGCGCCTGATCAGGACGCTCGAGCGCTTGCGCGATATCGGTAATACCGTTATCGTCGTCGAGCACGACGAAGATACCATTCGTGCTGCCGACTACGTGATCGATATGGGTCCCGGTGCGGGCGTTAACGGCGGACACGTGGTTGCCGCGGGAACGCCTGCCGATATCATGGCGTGCCCCGATTCCATGACGGGTGCTTATTTGACCGGCAAGCGGATGATCCGCGTGCCCGATGAGCGCCGCAAGCCCGGCCGCGGCTGTCTTAAGATCACGGGTGCCCGCGCTAATAACCTCAAAAACGTTACCGCCAAGATTGAGTTCGGTACGCTCACGGTCGTTACCGGTGTTTCGGGATCGGGCAAGAGCTCCCTGGTCACCGATACGATTGCGCCCGCGCTTACGAATGCCATCCATCGTTCGACGCGTCCCGTGGGGCCGTACAAGAAGATTGAGGGCATCGAGTGCATCGATAAGGTAATCGATATCGACCAGTCACCGATCGGTCGCACGCCGCGTTCGAACCCTGCGACCTATATTGGCCTGTGGGATGATCTGCGCGCGCTATTTGCAAGCACGCCGGAGTCGAAGGCGCGCGGCTACTCACCGGGACGTTTCTCCTTTAACGTGAGCGGCGGTCGCTGCGAGGCGTGCAAGGGCGATGGCCAGATCAAGATCGAGATGCACTTCCTTCCCGATATCTATGTCCCCTGTGAGGTATGTGGCGGCAAGCGTTATAACCGTGAGACACTCGAGGTTACCTACCGCGGCAAGACAATCTCGGACGTGCTCGACATGAGTGTCACCGAAGCATTGGCTTTCTTTGGGAATATCCCGCAGATTAAGCGCAAACTGCAGACCCTATATGACGTGGGTCTGGGCTATGTGAGCTTGGGCCAGCCCGCTACGACGCTTTCGGGCGGCGAGGCGCAGCGCGTGAAGCTCGCCAAGGAGCTTCATCGTCGTCAGACAGGCAAGACGTTCTACATTTTGGACGAGCCCACAACCGGGCTTCATTTTGAGGATGTTCGCCAGCTGCTCGACGTGTTGCAGCGTCTGGTCGATGCGGGCAACACGGTTCTGGTGATCGAGCACAACCTTGATGTCATCAAGGTTGCCGACCGCCTGATCGATATGGGCCCCGAGGGTGGCAATGGTGGCGGAACCGTTGTGGTCTCAGGCACGCCGGAGCAAGTCGCGGCATGTTCGCAGAGCTACACGGGCAAGTTCTTGGCGCCGCTGCTCAAGCGTGACCGGGAGCGTCAGGCGCAGCTCGACGCGCAGTAAAGAGACGTTGCAGTACCGACGCGCCACCGATTCCTTCTGATTCGGTGGCGCTTCTGTGTGTCGAGATGGCATATGCGGCGGAATTGGCCCTATACTTAATCCTTGCGTCGCTCTGCGAGGGAAAGGATGTGCCATGGCAAAGGCTGTTAAGACGCCAAAAACCAATGCGATGCGCGAGCTGGAAAGCGCCGGCATCTCCTATGTTCTCCATACGTACGAAGACGATGGCGATGAATCGTCAGGTCTGGGCGTCGCGATTTCCGAGCAGCTTGGCGAGGAGCCCGGTCAGGGATTTAAGACCCTGGTCTGCACGACGCCGTCCAACGACCATGTCGTGTGCTGCATTCCTGTTGCCGACGAGCTCGACCTCAAGGCCGCCGCGCGCGCCGCAGGCGAAAAGTCGCTGACCATGATGCATGTCAAAGATCTGCTTGCCGCGACGGGGTATGTCCGCGGCGGTTGCAGCCCGGTCGGTATGAAAAAACGCTTCCGGACGCTGATCGATGAGACATGCGTCCTTTGGGATACCATTTTTATCTCGGGCGGCAAGCGCGGCTATCAGCTTGAGCTTGCTCCCGATGACTTAGTTGCATTTTGCGGGGCGACGGTTGCCCCGATCACGAGAGAGGACTGAGCGATGCCGCAGGAAGAATCAAAGTCCGGAGCTCACTTTGCAAAAGGGTCGGCTCCTCAGGCGCCTGCGCCCGAGGCCGCTTCGTTCGATGATGAGATTCGAAACGCTTGGTCCGCTGCCGCTGACCCGGGCGAGACGGCCGTGTACTTGCGTGCCGCCGGTGCCGGCACGGCGCTTCCCCGTACGGTTCTTTCTTCGGCTCGTCCCGATGAGACGGCTGTCTTTTTGGCCGCCGCTCAATCTAGCGCCAGCGTGATGCCGATCGCCTCCGAGGCTCCTCGTGCGCCGCGTCCCGATGAGACGGCGGTGTTTTTGATGGCAGCCCAGGGAAAGAGCACGCCGCAGAGCGCTCCTGCCGCTCGTTTTGCCAAGCCCGCGGCTCATGATGATGGCGAACCGCTTCTTTCGGATGACGAATGGTCGCCGCTTGGTTCGACCGATCCCGTCGAGGGCGTGGCCATCGACGGCGATGACGATTGGGACCCTCTGTCGTTTTCTGCCCGAACCGTCGCCGCCAAAGAAGTTGACACGGTGTTTGGCAACCACGCCATATTCGATGATGATGCCGTATCCGGTAACAACATGCCAAACAGCGATGACGCCGCACCTGCTGATGACGCCGTTTTGGTTGACGATCCCTTTTCGATGACCGGCTCCTTTGCCGTCGTGGACGATTTACTGCCACAAGATGAGGTCCATGAGGACTCTCAGGACGACGAGGACGATATGGGTTCGTCGGACTACTCCACGGTTGGTCGTTCTGCTGGCCTCATGACCGTGCTGACCATCGTGTCGCGCGTCACCGGGTTTATCCGCACGTGGGCCATGGCGGCCGCCATCGGCATGTCGCTGCTCTCGTCCTCCTATCAGGTTGCCAACAACCTGCCCAACATGCTCTACGAGCTCGTGATGGGCGGCATGCTCGTTACGGCGTTTTTGCCGGTGTATATGGGAGTGAGGCGCGAGCAGGGCCGCGAGGCATCGAACGAGTATGTCGGCAACCTGCTCGGTATTCTGCTTCTGCTGCTGGGCGGCATCTCGCTGCTGGGCACCGTGTTTGCCCCCGGCTTTATTTGGACGCAGTCGTTCCTTTCGGGCGATGGCGGCAGCATGGACACCGCTGCGTTCATGTTCCGCTTCTTTGCTATCCAAATTCTGTTTTATGGCTTGGGCTCGGTGTTCTCGGGCGTTCTCAACGCACACCGCGACTACTTCTGGTCGACGTTTGCCCCGGTTCTCAACAACGTCATCGTCATCGCCAGCTTTATGGGCTTTGCTCCCGTGTCTGCACAATTTGGCGAGCAGGCCGGTATTATCTTGATCGCAGCTGGTACGACCCTCGGCGTCTTTGTCCAGATGGCCTGCCAGATTCCCGCGCTTGGCAAGCATGGCGTACATCCTCATATCCATATCGACTTTAGGGACCCCGCGCTGCGACAGACGATTGCGCTTGGTATCCCGACGCTGCTCGCCACGGTGTGCATGTTTGTCTCGACCTCCATTACCAATGCCGCCGCGCTGGTGGTGCAGCCCGAGACCGGCCCTTCCGTCATCGCGTATGCGCGCCTGTGGTACACATTGCCCTATGCGCTGATCGCCGCTTCGCTTTCGACGGCACTCTATACCGAACTCTCTCACGATGCGCAGGAGAAGGATTACGACAGCGTCCGCACGGGCATTTCGCGCGGTGTCGCCCAGATGCTCTTTTTCCTGATTCCGTTTGCGCTGTACCTGATCGTCTTCGCCCGTCCGCTCAACATGATCTACTGCGCCGGCAAGTTCGATGAATCCGGGGTGGCGCTGGTGTCGGAGTTCCTTATCTATCTGGCACTTTCCCTGCCGCTCTATGGCGTGGTCGTGCTGATGCAGAAGAGCTTCTCGGCCCTGCTCGATATGAAACCTTATAGCCGCTATTGCCTGTATTCCGCTATCGGTCAGGCCGGTTCGGTGCTGCTGTTTGGCGTGGTGCTGGGCTACGGTATGCCGGCTATTGCGCTTTCGTACGTCGTTGATTACGTGGTCTTGGTCGGATGCTCACTGTGGTGGCTGCGCCGTCGTCTGCATGGCCTTCAGGTCAAGTCTATCCTGCACGGCGGCTTCTTCGGCCTCTTGTTCGGTGGCTTGGGCGCTGCCGTGGGTGCCGGCGTCATGTGGGCACTCGAGCACTTTGTCGGAGTGCTTGGCAGCTCGATCCTCATTACCCTGGGCTACGTTTGTGTTGCAGGCGTCGTCTCGCTTGCTGTAACTTTCGGTCTTGCCTTCGTCTTTAAGATGCCCGAGGTCTCGGCGCTGCTTCGTCGCAAGTAGGTGCGCGTGGCAGGTCACGACAACATTCCAACACTTGCCGAACAGGTTTCGCGCGTTCCCACGCAACCCGGCTGCTACCTTTGGAAAGATGCCAAGGGCGATGTCATCTATGTGGGCAAGGCAAAAAACTTGCGTGCCCGTATGCGTCAATACGTGACGCTGCAGGACGAGCGTCAAAAGATCCCGCTCATGATGCAGCTGGTGGCGAGCTTCGACTATATCGTGGTGGAGACCGAGCACGAGGCACTGGTGCTCGAGCGCAATCTGATTGGCCAGTACCATCCGTACTTTAACGTCGATCTCAAAGACGACAAAAGCTATCCCTTTATCGCCATTACCAAGAGCGACTTGTTTCCGGCTATCAAATACACGCGAGAGCGTCATAAACCGGGAACGCGCTATTTTGGCCCCTATACCGATAGCCGTGCGGCGCGCGAGACCATCGATACGCTACGCAAGGTTATTCCTATTTGCTCGGCATCCTGTGCGGAATGGCGCCGCTGCCGCCGCATCGTCGAATCTCATAAGGGCGAAGAAGACATCGTCAATATGATTTGCGCGCAAAACGGGCGTCCCTGCTTTGACTACCATGTCGGGCGCGGGCCGGGCGCATGCGTCGGCGCGATTTCCCCCGCCGACTATGCCAAGAACGTCAAGCGTGTCGAACGTTTCTTGTCGGGCCATCGCAAGGATGTCGTCGACGAGCTCACGTCCGAGATGACGGAGGCAGCCGAGACGCTTGATTTTGAGCGTGCAGCGCGTGTCAAGCGTCGCCTGGAAGTCATCAGGGGCCTGGACGATCGCCAACAGGTCGTTTTTCCGTCAAGCGTCGATATCGACGTCATCGGCTTCTATCGCGAAGAGACTATCTCTGCCGCCTGTGTCTTTGTCGTTCGCGAGGGCCGAACGGTTCGAACTTGTGAGTTTATCCTCGATAAAGGCCTGGATGTCGACGAGGAAGAGCTTCAATCGGGCTTTCTTAAGCGCTATTACGACGAGACGGCTGATATTCCGGCCGAGATCAACCTCTCTGTCGAGCTTGAGGATGCCGAAGCGTTGGGGGAGTGGCTTGCGGGCAAGCGCGAACGCTCTTGCCATCTCCACAGGCCGCAGCGCGGCGAAAAGCACCGCCTGCTCGATATGGCTTCCAAAAATGCGCGCCATGCCCTCATGCGCTACATGATGCGCACGGGGTATGCTGACGACCGCACCAATCGGGCGCTCCTGGAGCTCGAAAGTGCGCTGGCGCTGCCTGCGCCGCCGTTGCGCATCGAGTGCTTCGATATCTCGACGTTGCACGGTACCTTTACCGTCGCCTCGATGGTGGTATTTACCAACGGCCGTGCCGACAAGGGCCAGTATCGTCGCTTTAAAATTCAGGCCGAATTGGACGAGGCGAACGACTTCGTATCGATGTCCGAGGTCCTGGGGCGCCGCTATGCTCCCGAGCGCATGGCGGACGAGCGCTTTGGCTCGCGCCCCGATTTGCTCGTCGTCGATGGCGGCAAGCCGCAATTGACCGCCGCAATTAAGCAACTTGAAGCGCTCGGCCTCGATATACCAGTTTGCGGCTTGGCAAAGGCCGATGAGGAGGTTTTCGTACCGTGGGACGAGACTCCCGTCGTGCTGCCGACCGGCTCCGCTTCGCTTTATCTGATCAAGCAGGTTCGCGATGAATCCCATCGATTTGCGATTACGTTCCACCGCGAGTTGCGCGATAAGGCGATGACGGTTTCGGTGCTTGACGACGTTCCAGGCGTGGGACCCACCAGAAAACGTGCCATTATGCGCCATTTTGGCTCGATGAAGCGTTTGCGTGCGGCAAGCGAGCAGGAGATTGCAGAAGTGCGAGGCGTTCCGGCCGATGTCGCCAAAGCGGTCCACGAGGCACTTGTTGCATGGAATGCCGAGCGCACCCAGACATCCGCCAACCGTTCCGAAAACTAAACGCGCTTCTAAACAACTGATATACATGATGGGCCGATTTTCAATCATTTGTTTCACGGTTATTACCTGCCGATTTCGGGTTTTATTAACGCTAAAACGTTTGACTAGCTATGGTGAACAACACTGCTATCCTGCGGGTTGACGAAGACTGATATCTCACCTCGCCGATACATACTGTCTGTCGAATCATTTGTCAATGAATTCGGTGAACGGTAGTAAATACCGTTCAAGCGTATGTATGTATCGGTCGCCGAGCGCGACTCCTCAGTTGGGTTTGTCGGTAGGTAAGGTATATGTCGTCCGCAAGTTGCGCGGGGGCAAGTCTAGGTGCTCCCGGGTAAGATTCTCTATTGATAGGAGAAGACATGGCCATCATCAACAAGGGTATGTCCAGGCGTTCGTTTCTCGGCCTCACCGGCAGCGTCGCTGCTGTCGCCGGCCTTGGTCTCACTGGCTGCGGTGGCAGCTCTAGTGACAAGGGTTCCGCTTCTGGGTCCACCGATTCCGCCAACCGTGGCGGCGGCGTGATCACCGCTGGTTCCGCTTACGCTCCGTCCAGCTTCGACCCCGCCAGCACCGGCTCCGCCGTGGGCCTGGGCGCTAACTGGCACGTCATCGAGGGCCTCTACGGCATCGATTACCACGACTACAGCACTTTCAAGGAGCTCGCCACCGATGACCCCAAGTCCGTGGACGACACCACCTTCGAGGTCACCATCCGCAAGGGCGCCAAGTTCTCCGATGGCACCGAGGTCACCGCTGACGACGTCGTCGCCTCCTACACCGCTTGCGCCGCTTCCGCTACCTATGCTCCGTTCTTCAGGCCCTTCGAGTCCATCGAGGCCAAGGACGCCAGCACCGTGACGGTCAAGACCAAGGTCCCCAACTTCTCCCTGCTCAAGGATCGTCTGGCCATCATCCGCGTTACCCCGGCCACACAGACCGAGGAGGATCGCGCCAAGCAGCCGATCGGCTCCGGCCCCTGGATGTACGACTCTATCTCCGATACCGAGATCACCCTGGTTCCCAACCCCGAGTACAACGGTGAGTATGCTGCCGAGGACAAGAAGATCCAGTACAGCATCCTGACCGACCCCACCGCTCGCGTTACCGCGCAGCAGGAGGGCTCCACGCTCGTTATGGAGCTCGTCACCGCCGACGCCGTCGACCAGCTCGAGAGCGCTGGTTGCAAGGTTGACAACGTTCAGGGCTTCGGAACTCGATTCGTTATGTTCAACGTCGCCAAGGGGCCTTGGAACAACGTTAAGGTCCGTCAGGCCGTCATGTATGCGCTCGATACCGAGAAGATGATCAACAACACCTTCGCCGGCCTTGCCACGGCTGCCAGCTGCTATCTGCCCAAGAGCTTCACGAACTACCATGAGGCTTCCACGGTCTACAAGACTGACGCCAAGAAGGCCAAGAAGCTCATTGATGAGTCTGGCATCACCCCGGGCGCCATCACCCTGCGTACCACCGACAACGAGCAGATCAAGGGTATGGCCGCCCAGGTCAAGAACGATCTTGACGCCCTCGGCTTCGATGTGACCATCCAGACCGATACTTCGGCTGCTACCTATGCTGCTATCGATGGCGGCGAGGCCTACGACATCCTTCTCGCTCCTGGCGATCCGTCCTGCTTCGGCGCAGATCCCGACCTGCTGCTCAACTGGTGGTACGGCGACAATGTCTGGATGCAGACCCGTTGCCCGTGGAAGGAGTCCGCTGAGTGGGAGAAGCTCCACGGTCTCATGGACGAGGCTCTTGCTGCCGAGGGCGATGAACAGCAGAAGAAGTGGAACGAGTGCTTCGACATCATTGCCGACAACGCCGTCCTTTACCCTGTCGTACACGTCAAGACCGTCTCCGCTTCCTGGAACGATCCGTCCACCGCGCCCAACGGCGAGGCCCTCGATGGCTTCAAGGGCATCGGCACGACGAGCATGTCCTTCAGGGGCGTTGCGACCGTCAAGGCCTAAGACTCATTTGAGTTGAGTGTGGGATGTTGGACATAGGGACGCATCCTCATATGTGAGTCAACGACCCGGGCGACTTCGATGTCGCCCGGGTCTTGTAATGAGTATCTATACTCATATACCAGTTGGTCCTACCGACAAAAGAAAGGGGAGAGAACGTGAATAGCTTTCTACGTTTGATTGGAAGGCGCCTCGTGGCACTGCCAATCATGGCATTGGGCGTCACCGTATTGGTGTTCTTCCTTATGTCGTTCTCCAAGACCGACCCCGCCTATACGGCGTTGGGTGACGGTGCCTCGCCCGAGGCGGTTGCCGAGTACCATGAGAAGTATGGTCTGGACGACCCCTGGCCCGTGCGCTACGTGCGTTACATGGGCGATCTGATCCACGGTGACATGGGCACTTATGGTGCTGCCCGCAACTCCGTTGCCAAGCGCATCTCCACGGCCCTGCCCGTCACGATGCAGCTGACCTTCATCGGCCTTGCCATCGGCGCGGTTGTCTCGTTTTTGCTCGGTGTCATCGCGGCGCTATATCGCGATAAATGGCCGGACCAAGTGATCCGCGTCTTTTCCATCGCCGGCTTGGCAACCCCGTCGTTCTGGCTTGCCGTTTTGTTGATTCTGCTGTTCTCTTCCTACCTTAAGGTGCTTCCGGCGTCTGGTGCCCTTCCTCACTTCACCACCAACCCGGCTGGTTATATGGGGCGCATGATCATGCCCGCCATTGCTCTTGCCTTCCCGCTGACGGGCCAGATGACCCGTATCGTGCGTACCGCCATGGTCGAGGAGCTCGACAAGGATTACGTCCGCATGGCCCGTGGCGCCGGCGTTCCCGAGAAGGTCGTCGTCGGCATTAACGTTTTGCGTAACGCGCTGATCACCCCGGTTACCACACTCGGTCTTAAAATCGGTTACCTTATGGGCGGTGCTGTCGTCATCGAGGTCATCTTCAACCTCCCCGGCATGGGTACTGCGATCCTGCAGGGCGTTCAGGGCAACGAGGCGAACCTGGTTCAGGGCGTCGTCATCGTCGTTGCTCTTGCCTTCATCATCATCAACATCGTGGTTGACATGCTCTATCTGCTCATCAACCCGCGCATCAGGACGGTGTAGATTATGGTAAAGATTCGAGAGAAGCAAACCGAGCAGCTCGAAAAGGCTGCCTCCAAGGGGCTCAAGCTCGGTGGCTGGAAGAAGATGACACTGTCTTCTAAGATTGCCGCCGTCGTGCTGGTGCTGGTCGCCCTGACCGCGATTCTGGCGCCCCTTCTTGCCCCCTATAGCCCGGTCGAGATCTTTACGGCTCGCCAGGCTCCCGGCAACGGATTTATCTTCGGTACCGACGATAAGGGCCGCGACATTCTGTCGCGTATGCTCTACGGTGGTCGTTACTCGCTGATTATCGGCTTTGGCGCCACTGCCATGGCTCTGGTCTGCGGCTCGGTCGTGGGCGCCCTCGCGGCAGTTTCGCGCAAGGCAGTCTCCGAGACGATCATGCGTATCCTGGACATCATCATGTCCATCCCGGGCATCGCCCTCGCGGCCGTCTTCGTCTCCATCCTGGGCAACTCCGTGCCGTCGATCATCTTCGCCATCGGCTTTATGTATACTCCGCAGATTGCCCGTATCGTGCGCGCCAACATCGTGTCCGAGTACGGTGAGGACTATGTCCGCGCGGTCATCGTGTCCGGTGCCAAGGCTCCGTGGATTTTGATCAGGCACGTCCTGCGTAACTGCATCGCCCCGATCATGGTCTTCACCGTTACCCTGGTCGCCGACGCCATCATCTTCGAGGCCTCGCTGACCTTCATCGGTGCTGGTATTCAGGAGCCTACCGCTACCTGGGGCAACATCCTCGCCGACGCTCGCGGCGGCGTGCTTGCCGGCCGTTGGTGGCAGGCACTGTTCCCGGGCCTGGCCATCATGATCACCTGCCTGGCGCTCAACATCCTGTCCGAGGGCATTACCGACGCCATGGCCGCCGCTCCCTCCGCCGCCCTGGATCCGACCGACTCCTCCAAGCGCCGCGAGGCCGACCTGCTGGTCTCCGACCCCGTTCGCGCCTACAAGGAGCAGGCTCAGTCCCTGTCCGCCCGTCTTGGCGCTCTGCGCGATGTCGAACTCAAGCGTAACGACCGCCATGTGCCCGATGAGTCCGTTGAGCCGATCCTTTCGGTCCGCGATTTCTGCATCCAGTTTGAGCACCACGGTGACATCAACGTCGTCGATCATGTCAACTTTGATGTCCGTCCTGGCCAGACCATGGGCCTGGTCGGTGAGTCCGGCTGCGGTAAGTCCATCACCACGCTGGCCATCATGGGTCTGACCGACGATGATGAGCATCTTTCCGGTGAGGTTCTCTGGGAGGGCCGCGACCTGCTCAAGATGAGCAAGAAGGAGTGGTTCGGCCTGCGCGGTACCGATATCGCCATGGTCTATCAGGACGCCCTGTCCTCGCTCAACCCCTCCATGCTCATTTCCGCCCAGATGAAGCAGCTCACCAAGCGCGGCGGTACCCGTAGCGCCGAGGAACTCCTGGAGCTCGTGGGCCTCGACCCCAAGCGTACGCTCGAGAGCTATCCGCACGAGCTTTCCGGTGGTCAGCGTCAGCGCGTTCTGATCGCTATGGCCCTTACCCGCGACCCCAAGCTGGTCATCTGCGACGAGCCCACGACCGCTCTGGACGTTACCGTCCAGAAGCAGGTCATCAAGCTTCTTAACGACCTTCAGGCCAAGCTCGGCTTTGCCATGATCTTCGTTTCGCACGACCTGGCGCTGGTCGCCGAGGTCGCCCATAACATCACGGTTATGTACGCCGGCCAGGTTATCGAACAGGCGCCTACCAAGGAGCTGCTCACCAACCCGATCCACGAGTACACCCGCGGCCTTCTGGGTTCCGTCCTGTCCATCGAGAGCGGTTCGGGCCGCCTGCACCAGGTACCCGGCGCCGTTCCGAGCCCGCGCGATTTCCCCAAGGGCGATCGTTTCGCGCCCCGCTCGAGCCATCCTCGCATTGGCTTGGACACCCGTCCGGTCTTCAAGCGCGTGCCCGGCACCGAGCACTTCTATTCCGAGCTCCCCGACGAGGTGCTCAAGGCAAATGGTTTGACCCCTCACGCGGAGGTGATGTAGATGAGCGAGACCGCAGTCAACGGCGTCGAGCCGATCATCTTCCTTGATGACGTCCACGTCACCTTTAGGACCCGTACCGGCTCGATTCTGCACCCCAACCTGGTTCACGCCGTCCAGGGTGTAACGATTAAGCTCATGCCCGGCCAGACGATCGGCATCGTCGGCGAGTCCGGTTGCGGAAAGTCCACCACCGCCAACGTCATGTGTGGCCTGCAGGCCCCCACGAGCGGCAAGGTCTACTTTAAGGGCAAGGACGTTACCAAACGTACCGCCGAGGATCGTCGCCACATGGGCCGCGTCATCTCGGTCGTGTTCCAGAACCCGGCCACGGCGCTCAACCCCCGCATGGTCGTTCGCGAGCAGCTGCTCGACCCTATGCGCGTCCACAACCTGGGTACCGAGGCCGAGCAGGAGAAGCGCGTCAAGGAGCTCTTGGAGCTCACCGGTCTGCCCAGCTCCGCCGCCGAGGTTCTTCCCGGCCAGCTTTCGGGCGGCCAGCGCCAGCGCGTCGCAATTGCCCGTGCCCTGTCGCTGAACCCCGATGCCATCATCGCCGACGAGCCCACCTCGGCTCTGGACGTTTCGGTCCGCGCGCAGATTCTGAACCTGCTGACCGACCTTAAGAAGGAGCTCGGCCTGGCCATGGTGTTCATTAGCCATGACATCCAGACGGTCCGCTATATCTCTGACGACATCATCGTTATGAATGGCGGCAAGATCGTCGAGCAGGGCGAGGCCAAGCAGGTCTTCCAGCACCCTCAGGACCCCTACACCAAGATGCTGCTCGGCGCTGCGCCGTCGCTGCTGCATCCCAAGCTCGGCGAGTAGCCTCGCTTTCCCTCCCGTGCGCCCGGCTCCCTTGCCGGGCGCACCTCCGTTGCGATTTCGAAAGGTTGGGTTCACGAGCCATGCCAAGTGCTCAGGAGCTACAACGGCAATTTGGTGGATATCGAGGCGCTATGCCCCGTCCATCGGATTTCGATCTCTTTTGGAAGGACCGCATGGCCGAGGCCGACGCCGTCGAGCTCGACTACGCGATCGAGGCGGCTTCGGTTGCGGATTCTGCGACCTGTTGGTTTTTCGACCTCTGGTATACCGGCATGTGTGGTGCACGCCTGCATGCCAAGTACCTCAAGCCGGTCTCGGAGGAGCCCATGCCGCTGGTGCTTCAGTTCCATGGATATCCGGGTGCGAGCCGCAGCTGGTTTGAGCAGGCGTCGTTTGCGGGTATGGGCATGGCGCTCATCGCGCTCGATTGTCCTGGCCAAGGAGGCCCCTCCGAGGACATTGGCGGATTTGAGGGCACGACGGTCGCGGGCCATATCGTCGCCGGTATCGACGGCGACCCGGCCAACTTCTACTATGTCCGCCTACATCAGGATATACGTATTCTGTGCCGTATCGTTCGCGAGCTCGAGGGCATCGATCTTGCCCGCGTTTTTGTGAACGGCGCATCGCAGGGCGGCGGTTTGGGTATTGCGACCTGCGCGCTCAATAGCGATTTGGTTGACCGCGCGGCCATCCTCTATCCCTTCTTATCGGACTTCCGCCTGGTTTGGGATCTGGACGCCGACGATATTGCCTACGAGGGTCTGCGCTATTGGTCGCGTTGGTTTGACGAGGACTCGACTCGTATCGAGGAGGCCTATGCCAAGCTGGCGTACTTCGATTCCAAGAATTTTGCCCCCATGGTCAAGTGCCCCGTGCTGTTTGGCACGGGCACGGCCGATATCGTCTGTCCGCCGGCAACGCAGTTTGCGGTGTACAACAACCTGTCCTGCGACAAGCGTCATGAGTTCTTTGAAGGCTTTGGCCACGAGGAGATTCAGGATTTTGACGACCTGATCATTCCGTTTTTCTGTGAGGGAGGGGAGGCTCATGTCTAAGTGCGAGAGCAATGTTGACGAGCTGATGGTCCCCGGGCTCGTGGGAATTCCTGGAACGGTTTCGTCAAGGCTCGCAGAATATCGGGACTGGCACGGTGATGTCCAAGCAGATGTTTCTGATTTAGAGACATGCGCTTCGAATCTTGAGATTCAAGGCCTGGCTATTACGGCGATTGATTTTGCCAATCCGTGCGCGCGCTACTCCGAGGTTTCCTTTGAGCTCGGCGGGTATGTCGTGCACGGCCGTTTGATTGAGCCTGCTGGTCGTGCCCGAGTATCTGAGCGCGTGCCGCTGTGCCTGATGTTCCACGACATCGATCGGCCTGTGCGCGGCTGGCATCACATGACGAGATTTGCCGCCATGGGGTATGCCGTCCTCGCGCTGGATGACGATGTTGCCGGTGCGGACGACCTGCAGCGGGGGATTGCTTCGCCCGCTTTTGTCGAGCGCGTCCGTTGGGGTTGCGCGATGGCGAAGGTGGCTCGCGATTTTGACGGCATCGACCCAGGCCGCATCTTTGCGTGCGGCGAGGGCCTTGGTGGCGGTGTCGCTTTGGCGGTCTCCGCCTTGGATACGTGTGGCCTTGTCTGCACGGCGGTTGCCAATCCGCTGCCCGGCGGCCTCGAGGCGCTGTCGTCTCGTGTGCGCGGCTCGGTGCTCATGGGCACATCGCTTATGGATGCCATGAGCGATCCCAAGGGCCAGTTTGCCGTATTCAACGGTCTTGAGTGTGACCGAAGGCATATCATCTATGCCAAATACGCTCACGAGCGTATCAATGCGTTCGAAAACGAAGTCGTCGACTTCTTTAACCAAACGTTTTATCCGTGTTCTTTGGCCTAGACGGCCTGGACACTGCCAACAAGAGTGGGCGGCATAGGGCTGCCCGCCAGACAACTAAGGAGATTCTTGTGGCAACTCAGAAATTCACCGGCGTTATCCCTCCCGTCGTTGTTCCCGATACCGAAGACCACCAGCTCGATGTCGCATCCTTTGAGCGCAGCATCAACCGCATGATCGATGCCGGCGTCGATGGCCTGTTCTTCCTGGGCTCCTCGGGCGAGGTCGTCTTCTCCACCGACGAGCGTCGCCGTCAGATCATCGCCGAGGCGGTGCGCATCGTCGACCACCGCGTTCCCGTTCTGGTCGGCATCATCGACACCGAGACCGAGCGCATGATCGAGCACGGTAAGGTCGCTCAGGAGCTGGGCGCCGATGCGCTTGTCGCCACCTGCCCGTTCTATGCCCTGCAGGGCATGACCGAGGTCGAGGAGCACTTCCGCATCCTTCATGAGGAGCTCGACCTGCCCATCTTTGCCTACGACATCCCCGTGTGCGTCCACACCAAGCTTCCCTGGAAGCTCCTTGCCAAGCTCGGCGCCGAGGGCGTCCTTGCTGGCGTCAAAGATTCCTCGGGTGATGACATCTCGTTCCGCTACCTCGTTCAGGAGAACGAGAAGAACGGCCACCCGATGAGCATCCTCACCGGTCACGAGGTCGTCGTCGATGGTGCTTACCTCGGCGGCGCCGATGGCTCCGTTCCGGGTCTCGCTAACGTTGAGCCCGAGGGCTACGTGCGTCAGTGGAAGGCCGCTCAGGCCGGCGACTGGGCTACCGTCAAGGCCGAGCAGGATCGCCTCAACGAGATTTCGCACATCTGGGATGTTACCTCGGGCGTCCAGGGCTATGCCGGTGGCGTCGGCGCCTTTAAGACCGCTATGAACCTCATGGGCATCTTCGACAGCCCGACCATGCCGCGTCCGGTGAAGGCCATGACCGGCGAGAACGTCGAGGCGATTAGGAAGGTCCTCCAGGACAACGGTCTCCTGTAAAGCTTTCCCAGGAACCCGATCTTGGGGCTCAAGTGGTCGGGCGTGACCCATTAGGTCAACGCCCGACCACTTTCACCCCAACCTCGGGCATCTGGGCAACCTTTATCAACCTGTGGCAATAATTCTGCCCTTATTTCCTGTAGTTGTTTTTTATCTCCGAAGGAGAGCGACATGGAGAACAAGTACGTCTGCTCTGTCGATATCGGCGGAACTAAGATCGCGACCGCCATCATGGAGTACCCGGCTGACGGCAGCGTGCCCCATCCCGTTTTTGAGGCCGAGGTTCCTACCGAGGCCCAGGAGGGCGGCGAAGCCGTCTTCCAGCGTATCGAGGCGTCCATCAAAGCCGCTCTTGAGGCGAATCCCGATGTCGAGGTCCTCGGTGTCGGTATCGGTGCCGCAGGTGTCGTCGATCCCAAGACGGGTGCCATCGCGTATGCCAACGAGATCATGCCCGGCTGGTCCGGCGTTCAGTTGGGGCCGCGCCTGCGCGAGGACCTCGGTCTTCCCGTTGCCGTGGTGGGCGATGTGCAGGCTCATGCGCTGGGCGAGGCCCACTGGGGCGTCGGCAAGGGCAAGTTCTCCGTCTTGTGCCTGGGCATCGGTACGGGCATCGGCGGCGCATATGTCGAGAACGGCCGCGTGATGCAGGGTTTCCATGGTGCCGCCGGCCATATGGGCCACATCGAGTGCTCGGCTGCCGCCGGCATTCCCTGCGCCTGCGGACGTTCCGGTCATCTTGAGTCGGTTGCTTCGGGCACTTCCATTGGTCGTATGTACGATGAGCGCTTTGGCCGTGTCGACCCCAGCCGTCCTTCGGTCGGTCGCGATGTGAACGACCTGTGCCGTGCGGGCGACGCAAAGGCGACCGAGGTCATCCACGATGCCGGCTTTGCTCTGGGTGCCAGCTTAGGCTCGCTTGCCAACATCTTGGATCCCGAGGTCATCGTGCTTTCGGGGGGTGTGATTCACCAGGGTCCCGATTGGCGCTCACAGACGTGGAAGGATTCGGTGCACGAGGGCTACGCCAGCCAGGCGCTCGACCCGCTTCAGGACACGCCGATCCTCATTGGTTCTCTGGAGGGCGACGCGCCGCTCATCGGTGCCGCCGAGCATCTTCTTGCTTCGCTATAGTTTGAAATCTACTAAGTGAGCCTTCTGAGGTGCCGCAGATTGACGTGAAAGAGGAGCGAAGCGTACTTTGGTACGCGAGCGACGGTTTGAACGTCAAGGTGCGGTGCCTCAGAAGGCCGTTTTGAGAAAGGTTGAGATCGAAATGGCCGTTGATCCTTTGATTCAGTCTCTGAAGGGTAAGCTCGTCGTGAGCGTTCAGGCGTATATGGGCGAGCCGCTTCGTACGCCCGAGACCATGGCTCAAATGTCTCGTGCTTGCGAGCTCGGCGGCGCCGCCGCCATTCGCTGCCAGGGCCTTGCCGACATTGCCGCCATTAAGGGTCGCTGTGAGGTTCCTGTTATCGGCCTGTGGAAGGATGGCCACGAGGGCGTTTATATCACGCCGACGCTGCGTCACGCTCGCGCCTGCGTTGCGGCGGGTGCCGATATCGTGGCGATCGACGCCACCGATCGTCCGCGCCCCGATGGCAAGTCGGTCGAGGATACCTTCCGCCCGCTGCACGAGGAGGGCGTGCTCCTGATGGCGGATTGTGCCACCATCGAGGACATTCGCCGTGCGGTTGATATGGGCTTCGACCTGGTATCCACCACGCTTTCTCATGGTGTTGCCGCTATCGATTGCACCATGGCCGACGGTCCCGATCTGCCGCTCCTGCGCCAGGCGACCGAGGAGTTTCCCGGCCTTCCCATCATCTGCGAGGGCCGCGTGCATACGCCCGAGGAGGCCCGTGCCGCGATTGATGCAGGCGCCTGGGCCGTTGTCGTGGGCACCGCCATTACGCACCCCACGAGTATTACGAGTTGGTTCAAAGCTGCGCTTGAGGCGTAAGACGGACCTCGTATCCGCTCGGGGCGGTATACTCAATAAAGGCAATTGACCGCGCGGGATCCGGGTTGCTGGGTCCCGCGCTTGTTTTTAGGAGGCAGCACATGCAAAAGGGAGATGCCATGGATGCGGCGGAGCGCTCGGAGCGCATCCCCGATATCGTCATCATCACCGGGATGTCCGGATCGGGCCGCACACAGGCCATGCACGTGTTCGAGGACATGGGCTACTTTTGCATCGACAACTTGCCTCCGCGTCTCATCGCCCAGCTTGCCGAGCTCGTCGGCATCAATACGGGCGTGGGCAGGCATCTTGCCGTCACCTGCGACCTGCGCAGCCAGGGCTTGTTCGATGAGCTGCTCGATGCGGTCGCCGCGCTCGAAGAGCGCGAGATGAGCTGCGACATCGTGTTTCTCGAGGCCTCTGACGAGGTGCTGATTCGCCGCTACAGCGAAAATCGTCGCCGCCATCCCATTGCCAAGCCGGGGGAGACGACGGCCGATGCGATTCAGCGTGAACGTCTGCAGCTACAGGGCGTGCGCGACCGAGCCGATATGATTATCGACACGAGCCGTCTGCGCACCTCTGCCCTGCGCAACAAGCTGCGTATGGCGTTCTCCGAGTTGTCCGACCAGCAGCTCATGGACGTCCACGTGTTCTCGTTTGGCTTTAAGCACGGCATGCCCGTCGAGGCGGACATTATGATCGACGTCCGCTTCCTGCCCAATCCGTTCTACGATCCCGAGATGCGCACGATGACCGGTCTCGATAAGAAAGTCTCCGACTTTGTTCTGGACCATCCCAAGACCCAGGAGTTTTGGAAGGCCTGGACGCAGCTACTCGATACGGTCATGCCCGGCTATATCGCGGAGGGCAAGCCGCAGCTTTCCATTGCCATCGGTTGCACGGGCGGCCAGCACCGCAGCGTTGCCATCGCCGAGGCCACGGCACGTTATTTGGAAGGCGCCCAGTATCACGTGAGCATTTCCCATCGCGACCTGTCGCGCGCCAACACGAAAGCATAGGCCTGCATGTCGTTTACCGCCGAGGTGCGTGACGAGCTCGCGCGCTGCGAACCCGAATGTGAATACTGCGATTTGTCGACGCTTGCCGCCCTGACGCGCGTGAGCGGTACACTTTCGCTGGCCGGCTCCGGGCGGTATCGTTTGACGGTCGCGACCGAGACGGGCGCCGTCGCGCGCACGATGATCACGCTGACGCATCGCATCCTTAAGCTCAAAACGGAATTCACCGTTCGTAAATCGGTTTTGCACAAGGTCCGTAACTATCTCATTACCCTGCCCGATCAACCCGACCTGGACAAGGCTCTGGTGCTGCTGGGCATTCTCGAGCGCAGGGGAGGGCTCGTCGCTGGTGTTCCCCGGCACGTCGTTGCCCGTCCCTGCTGCAGGCTTGCCTACATCCGCGGCGCGCTCATCGCCGGCGGTTTCGTGGCCGATCCCCGCGGCGACTTTCATTTGGAGATCGCGGTGCAGGGCGAGCAGTATGCCCGGGGGATTTGTGATCTATTGGAGCAGATTGGGGTCCATGCGCGCGTTAACGCGCGACGTGGATCCTTTGCCGTCTACATTAAGAGCGCCGAGGAGATCGAGCAGCTCCTAAAGCTGGTCGGCGCCAAGCGCAGCGTTGCCGAGATCGAGGAAGCGCGCGCGGTAAAATTGGTTAAGAACGACGTAAACCGTCGCGTGAATGCCGAGCTGGCCAATCAGACCAGAAGTGCGGGTGCCGCCCAGCATCAGCTTGCGTTGATCGATGAGCTCGAACAGCGGGGTTTGCGTGACACGCTTCCGGACGCCTTGGCGGTCTTTTGTGACCTGCGCGAGCACTATCCCGATCTGTCGCTGCGTGATTTGGGGGAGATGGCTGACCCTCCCTTGTCGAAGTCGGCCCTCTACCATCGAGTTTTGAGGCTTGAAAAGCTCATTGAAGCGAGCAGGTAGTTTAAAGCGCCTGCTTATATAGGGATTGAACTGCTGTTTTACTCTTTAAAACGTTTTAACGCAAATTTGATTTTCAATTTCGAGCATTCTCGTGAAATTCAAGTCAAAAAAAAGGTATATTAGGCGAGTGGTTAGTTTGTGGGCCTCAACGGCGGGCGCTGTAGCTTGCGGGGGCCTTACGAAAGGAGACACAATGGCAGTAAAGGTTGCTATTAACGGCTTCGGTCGCATCGGTCGTCTGGCTTTCCGTCAGATGTTCGGTCATGAGGGCTCCGAGATCGTCGCTATCAACGACCTCACCTCTCCCGATATGCTCGCTTACCTGCTGAAGTACGACTCCACGCAGGGCAACTACGCTCGCAATCACGAGGTCGTTGCTGGCGAGGATTCCATCACCGTTGACGGCAAGGAGATCAAGATCTACAAGGAGGCCGACGCCAACAACCTGCCTTGGGGCGACCTCGACGTCGACGTCGTTCTCGAGTGCACCGGCTTCTACACCAGCAAGGCTAAGGCCCAGGCCCACATCAACGCTGGCGCCAAGAAGGTCGTCATCTCCGCTCCGGCCGGCAATGATCTGCCCACCATCGTGTACAACGTCAACCACGAGACGCTGACCGCTGAGGACAACATCATCTCCGCTGCTTCCTGCACCACCAACTGCCTCGCCCCGATGGCCAAGGGTCTGAACGACTTCGCCCCCATCGTGTCCGGCATCATGACCACCATTCACGCCTGGACCGGCGACCAGATGCCGCTCGACGGCCCGCAGCGCAAGGGCAACAAGCGTCGTAGCCGTGCCTGCGCCGTTAACATCGTCCCCAACACCACCGGTGCTGCCAAGGCTATCGGCCTGGTCCTCCCCGAGCTCAACGGTAAGCTCATCGGTGCCGCCCAGCGCGTCCCGACGCCGACCGGCTCCATCACCAACCTCTACGCTGTCGTTGACAAGAAGGTCACTGTCGACGAGGTCAACGCCGCTATGAAGGCCTACGCTGCCACCATCTCCGAGACCTTCGGCTACAACGAGGACGACATCGTCTCCACCGACATCATCGGCGAGACCCACGGCTCCATCTTCGACGCCACTCAGACCATGTGCTCCGACCTTGGCAACGGCCAGACCCTCGTTCAGGTCACCTCTTGGTACGACAACGAGAACTCCTACACCTCTCAGATGGTCCGCACCATCAAGTACTTCGAGAAGTTCGTTGCCTAATTTGGCTTTTGCGAATAGCTCGTTGAGCGTCTAAAGAAGGGCGCGGCCTTATAGGGCTTACACCCTAGGGTCGCGCCCTTTTTATAAGAAATCGTCTGCCGTAATGGGAGGCAGACACGTACGAAAGGTAGAAGCAAACATGGCCTTTACCAAGAAGACCGTCCGCGACATCGATGTCGACGGCAAGCGCGTTCTCGTCCGCGTTGACTTTAACGTGCCTATTAAGGATGGCGTCGTTGGCGACACCACCCGCATCAAGGCTGCCCTGCCCACCATCAACTACCTCGTTGAGCACAACGCTCGCGTCATCCTCATGAGCCACCTCGGCCGTCCCGATGGCACCGGCTTCCAGCCTGAGCTCTCCCTTGAGCCTGTCGCCAAGAAGCTCGCTGAGCTCTCTGGCCTCGATGTTGCCTTTGTCGCCGACACCTACGGCGAGAAGGCTGCCGAGGCTGTCGCCGCTGTCGAGCCGGGCAAGGTCCTCGTTCTCGAGAACGTCCGTTTCGACAAGCGTGAGAAGAAGAACGATCCCGAGATCGCCAAGAAGCTCGCTTCCTATGGTGACGTCTTCGTTCTCGATGCCTTCGGCACCGCTCACCGCGCCCAGGGTTCCGTCGTGGGCCCCGCCGCTTACCTGCCTGCCGTCGCCGGCTTCCTGCTCGAGAAGGAGGTCGACACGCTGACCGGCATCTTCGCCGAGCCCGAGCGTCCTTTCGTCGCTATCGTCGGCGGTTCCAAGGTTTCCTCCAAGATCGGCGTTCTCGATCACCTCATCGACTCCGCTGACACCCTGATTATCGGTGGCGGTATGGCCTACACCTTCTTCCTGGCTCAGGGCCTGTCCGTTGGTCAGTCCCTCAAGGAAGAGGACTGGGTCGAGCGCGCCGGCGAGATGCTCAAGAAGGCCGAGGAGAAGGGCGTCAAGATCCTGCTCCCCATCGACAACCGCGTTGCCGATCACTTTGGCGAGGACGCTGTCCCCGAGGTTGTCGCTTCCGACGCTATCCCCGACGATCGTGAGGGCATGGACATCGGCCCCAAGACCGAGGAGCTTTACGCCGAGGCCGTCAAGGGCGCCAAGACCGTGTTCTGGAACGGCCCCATGGGCGTCTTCGAGTTCGACAACTTCGCTCACGGCACCCAGGCTATCGCCGAGGCTGTTGCCGAGGCCGACTGCACCTCGATCATCGGCGGTGGCGACTCTGTCGCAGCTGTCAACAAGTTCAACCTGGCCGACAAGATGAGCTGGATCTCCACCGGTGGTGGCGCTTCCATGGAGCTCGTCGAGGGTAAGGCCCTGCCCGGAGTGGAGGCGCTTCTCGATGCCTAATCGCACCCTTCTTATCGCTGGCAACTGGAAGATGAACAACGACGTCGCCGAGGCCGCCAAGCTCGCCGACGAGCTGGCTCAGGCTCTGCCCGAGGTTCCGGCTGGCGTCGAGGTACTCGTCTGCCCTCCGACCATCGACATCACCACGGTTCATGACCGCATTCAGGCTGCCCCCATCGCCCTCGGTGCACAGAACGTGTACTGGGAGGCCAAGGGTGCCTTCACCGGTGAGTCCTCTTGCGACATGCTCAAGTCCGCTGGCTGCACCTACTGCATCATCGGTCACTCCGAGCGTCGCGACTACTTCCACGAGACCGACGAGGACCAGAACAAGAAGGCCAAGGCTCTCGTTGCCGCCGGTCTTGTTCCCGTCTTCTGCTGCGGCGAGTCCCTCGAGGTCCGCGAGGCCGGCACCTATGTCGAGCACGTCGTGAACCAGGTCAAGGCTGGCCTTGCTGGTCTTGAGATCACCTGCCCCAAGCAGATCGTCGTCGCTTACGAGCCCATCTGGGCCATCGGTACCGGCAAGACCGCTACCGCCGAGGACGCTCAGGAGGTCTGCGGCGCTATCCGTGAGACTCTTAAGGAGATGTTCGGCGAGGAGCTCGCCGATGGCATCCGTGTTCTCTACGGTGGCTCTGCCAAGCCTGGCAACATCGCCGAGCTCGTCGCCAAGCCCGACGTCGACGGCGCCCTCGTGGGCGGCGCTTCGCTCAAGGCTGCCGACTTTGCCTCTATGGTTGTTAAGGCAGGCGAGTAGGTCATATGGCACAGCGTCATCTTCCTGCACTCCTGATTATCATGGACGGCTGCGGCCTGGCCCCGGACGACGGCGAGAACGCCGTCGCCGCTGCCAAGACGCCTTTCCTCGATAGCCTGTATGAGAAGTATCCCCACACCACGCTCGGCGCTTCGGGCGAGGACGTGGGCCTTCCTGACGGTCAGATGGGCAACTCCGAGGTGGGTCACCTCAACATCGGTGCCGGCCGCATCGTGTTCCAGGAGCTTTCGCGCATCAACAAAGCCATCCAGGACGGATCCATCGCCAAGAACGAGGTTTTCGTCAAGGCTATGGATGATGTCAAGGCCGAGGGCAAGACCCTTCACCTTATGGGCCTTATGAGCCCTGGCGGCGTTCACTCCCACATGAACCACGTCGAGGCTTTGGTCAAAATGGCTGCCCAGCATGGCGTCAAGACCGTTCGCGTCCATGCCTTCATGGACGGCCGTGACGTCGACCCGCAGTCCGGTGCCGGCTACATGAGCGAGTTCTGCGCCTTCCTGGCCAAGATCTCCGAGGAGACCGGTTGCGACGCTCGCGTTGCCACCGTCTCGGGCCGTTATTGGGCCATGGACCGCGATAACCGCTGGGAACGCATTCAGCGCGCCTACGACGTCATGGTCAATGCGTCCGATGCCGATACCGACCCCGTTGCCGGTATCAAGGCCTACTACGAGAAGGATCCGCGCGGCGACGAGTTCGTCGAGCCCTTTGCTGCCCACAATGAGGGCATCCATGAGGGCGACGCGGCTATCTTCTTCAACTTCCGTCCCGACCGCGCCCGTCAGATGACCCGCGTGTTCACGGACAAGGAGTTCGACGGCTTTGAGCGCGAGCAGATCAAGCTTTCGCATTTTGTGACGATGACCGAGTACGATCCGACGTTTGATGTGGAGGTCGCCTTCCCCAAGACGTTCCCCGAGAACGTCCTGGCCGACGTCATCGCCGCCAATGGCCTGAAGCAGCTGCACACCGCCGAGACCGAGAAGTACGCCCACGTGACGTTCTTCCTCAACGGCGGCATCGAGGAGCCCAAGGAGGGCGAGGAGCGCGTACTCGTCGCTTCCCCCAAGGTTGCTACCTACGATCTGCAGCCCGAGATGAGCGCTCCCGAGGTTACCGAGAAGCTCGTCGCCGCTATTAACGAGGATCGCGCTGATTTCTACATCGTGAACTTCGCGAACTGCGACATGGTTGGCCATACCGGCGTGTTCGATGCTGCCGTCAAGGCTGTCGAGGCCGTTGACGATGCCCTGTCCAAGGTTGTCCCGGCGATTCTCGCCAAGGACGGCTTTGCGCTGATCACCGCCGACCACGGCAACGCCGACCACATGTTTGACATCGCTTCCGACGGTTCCAAGCATCCGTTCACGGCTCACACCACCAACCGTGTGCCGTTCATCATCGTTGATGAGAAGGCCAAGCTCACCGGTATCGAGGACGGCCGTCTTTCCGATATCGCTCCGACCATGCTCACCATGGCCGGTCTTGAGCCTTCCGCCGAGATGACGGGTCGCGTGCTCGCCACCGAGGCCTAAGAGAAAGCTCCAAGCGTTTCTTTGCAAAGGGGGTTGCCCATATTCGGGCAACCCCCTTTTTGGTATTTCTGCCATTTCTACCCCGTCCCCAAATGGCAGGTGGGGGAGTGTCGGGGGTTGTGGTACAGTACTGGCGTTTGAATTGTTCTATTAAGGAGCTTATCTATGGGTCCGTTCCAGATTCTTCTGTTTGTCGTTTGGGCTGTCTCTGCCGTGGCGCTGACGATTCTCGTCCTGATGCATTCCGGTAAGGGCACCGGCGTTTCGGATATAATCGCTAGCTCGCTGTATAACTCCAGCTCTGCCACGGGCGTCATGGAACAGAACCTCGATCGCCTGACGGTAATTATGGCCATCGTTTTTGCCGTGTGTGTCGTCCTGTGTATGTTCTTCTTCCCGCAGGGCATCGTCGGCTACTAAGTACGAACCACATAAATACATGAAAGGGTTCCGCAGTGCGGGACCCTTTTTGTTTACAAATTTGTAACAGAGCCAAAATATCCCCACATACTTCGCCCAACTAAAGAAATTCTCGACCGTTAACCGGAATCAGCGCCAAATCGTGCATAAAATGCGCTACTGTATTGCAAAACGTTGTCCTGTTGTGCATAACCAGCCATAGCAGCGGGCGGCGTTTTGATGGTTCGGATCGGATTGTCTCGACATATGTCCGGCTGAACATTTCTTTGTCCTATCTCATAAGGAGGATGGCATGGCTGATTCTATGTTCCACCAGCCCGTTATGGGTCGTCGCGCCTTTGTCGGCGGCACCCTTGCTGCGAGCTCCATGGCTTTTCTTGCCGCATGCGGCAAGAAGGGCGGCGACGCTTCCGGTTCTGAGTCCGGTTCGACGCTGAACTTCTACATCAACAACCCGGTCTGCATCGACCCCTACAACGTCCAGGAGGATCAGGGCACTCAGGTCGAGTACCAGCTGTTTGACGCTCTGACCGAGTACGACTTCGAGAAGGGCGAGATCGTCCCGCTGGCTTGCGAGTCCTTCGAGGCCAACGACGACGCCACCGAGTTCACCTTCAAGCTCAAGAAGGCCAAGTTCCATAACGGCGACGACGTCACCTCCAAGTCCTTCAAGCTTGGCTGGGAGCGTCTGGTCAACACCAAGTCGGCCATCGCTAAAGAGTATGGTCCTTCCGAGATCTCCTATCACCTTTCCATGGTCGAGGGCTATGACGATCTGGTCGCTGGCAATGCTACCGAGCTGACCGGTGTCACCTGCCCCGATGATAAGACCCTCGTCGTTAAGTTGTCCTCTGCTTACGCCGATTTCCCCTACGTCGCCTCTCATCCGGCTCTGTCCCCGGTTCCCGAGTGCGCCGAGTCCGATGCCAAGTCGTTCTACCTCGCCCCGATCGGCAATGGTCCCTTCCAGATGGACGGCAAGTGGGAGGATGGTCAGGAGATCAACCTCAAGAAGTTCGACGATTACTATGGCGACAAGGCCAAGATCGACGCCATCCACTTCCAGATCATCAAGGACGTTGAGACCGCTTACAAGGAGTTCCAGGCTGGCAACCTCGATGTCTGCGACGTTCCCGTTGCACAGATCGATGCCGCCAAGAAGGATCGTGGCGAGTCCAAGGATGGCTACACCATGGGTGACGGCCAGCATATGCTGCTCGGCGCCGCGCCTGCCACCTACTATCTGGCCTGCAACAACACGGCCGAGCCGTTCAACAACGCCGACCTGCGCAAGGGTATCTCCCTTGCTATCAACCGTGAGGCCATCTGCAAGACCATCTTCAAGGGTACCCGCACCCCCGCCGACGGTATCGTTCCTCCGGGAATCGCCGGCTACAAAGAGGGCGCTTGGGAGTTTGCTGCCTACGACGTCGACAAGGCTAAAGAGTACCTCGATAAAGTTGCTCCTGCTGGCGCCAATGGCGACCGTGGCATTAACGTGACCCTGTCCTACAATCAGGACGGTGGCCACAAGGAGATCATGGAGTCCATTATCGGCGACCTCGCCAAGGTTGGCATTAACGTTACTTCCGATACCCCCGAGTGGTCTGCCTTGCTCGAGCAGTATTCGAACATGAACTATCAGTTTGGTCGTCTGGGTTGGACCGCTGACTATCCGATCATGGACAACTTCCTGTACCCGCTGTTCGACTCCGACTCTCTCGGTGGCGACAACAAATCCGGTTACAATAACCCCGCGTTTGATGCCAAGGTCAATGAGGCTCGCACTACCGTTGATGACAAGGAGCGTATCGCCAAGATGCAGGAGGCCGACGCAATGGTCTCCGCCGACTGCCCGGTCATCCCGGTGATGTTCTATACGCACACCCTCGCCGGCTCCGATCGCATCAAGCACCTCTATGTCGATCCGCAGAAGCACGCCGATCTGAGTACCGCTGAGCTCGCCTAAGGGTTTTGCAGCTTCCATGATGGTCAAGTTTTTACGTAGACCTCATGGGAAACATACAGTTCTCCCTAACCTAGGGTAGACTGGCTTGTGGTAATTTTGGGATGCCGGTCTGGCGATCGGCATCCCATTTAGGTTAATCCCTAGATAGGGGAGTGGTATGGGTAAGTACATCGTTAAACGTGTGCTTCAGTTCATCCCGGTATTTTTGGGCGTTACGCTGATTCTGTTCGCCCTCCAGAATATCGTGCCGGGAGATCCGATCAAGCTGATCGGTGGAGACAAGGCTCTGTCCCCCGAGGTGGAGCTTCAGCTTCGCGTCCGCTATCACCTGGTCCAGTCGGACGAGGACGGCAACGCGATCCTTGACGAGAACGGCGACCCCGTTCAAACGTCGCTCGTGGACCGTTACTTGTATTACATGAACGGCCTGCTTCATGGCGATTTGGGCAATTCGTATCAGCGCAAGCTGCCGGTTACGGAAATCTTTGCCCAGAAGTATCCGTATACGATCAAACTTGCCGCGTGCGCCATCGTACTCGAGGCAATCATGGGTATCGGTGCGGGTATCATTTCGGCGGTAAAGCGTTATTCCTTCTGGGATATTTTGGTAACGCTCACCACGTCGATCCTCGTTGCCGTCCCGGCCTTCTGGCTCGGTATGTTGCTGCAGCTGTTCTTTGGCGTCGTGCTCAAGGACGCCACGGGCGGTGCGTTCTCCATGCCGATCTCGGGTGCCGGCGGTGCCAGCTCTCAGTATCAAGATTGGATGCACTATGTGCTTCCGACCATTACGCTGGCTTCGGTTTCGACCGCCTATGCCGCCCGCATTATGCGCTCGCAGCTGCTCGACGTCATGAACCAGGATTACATCCGTACGGCAAAGGCCAAGGGACTCTCCAATCGCGCGATCATCATCAAGCATGCGCTTAAGAATGCACTCATCCCGGTCGTTACCTATATTGGTGTCGACTTTGGCGCCATGCTTTCGGGCGCCATCCTGACCGAGACGGTCTTTAACTGGCCCGGCATCGGTTTTGAGGTCTACCGCGCTATCAGCATGCGCGACTGGCCCGTCGTGATGGGCGGCGTTACGCTCATCGTCGTCGTCGTTATGGTGATTAACCTGCTCGTCGACATCAGCTATGCATTCCTCGACCCGCGCATCCGCCTTGGCGGTCCGTCGGATAAGGCCTAAGGGAGGTACGTCTCATGCAGGAAACTGATTCTCAGTCTCAGGAGCAGGCTACCGCCACCGAGGCCGCGTCTGCTCCCGCTAAGTCCCGCACACTGTGGGGTGACGCTTTCAAGCGTCTTCGTAAGAACAAGCTCGCCGTCATCGGCGTCTGTTGGATCGTCATCGTCGTTCTCATTGCGCTGACTGCCGATCTGTGGGCCCAGCCTTGGCTCGGTTCTCCGACTGCCTCCGACTCGACCACCATGGCGAAGACGGCGCTTATGGCTCCGTGTGCCGAGCATCCGTTTGGCACCGACGCTCTTGGCCGCGACATTTTGGTCCGTGTTATCTACGGTGCACGCGTTTCGCTTTCCGTCGGTATTATGGCGACTGCCATCTCGACGGTCATCGGTCTAGTCATGGGCGCCCTCGCCGGTTTCTACGGCGGCATCTGGGATACGATCATCATGCGCTGTGCGGACATCTTCCTGGCGTTCCCGTACGTGCTGTTCGTCGTCGCCATGATCGCCGTCATCGGCCGTGGCCTTCAGAACGTCTTTATCGCCATCGGTATTCTCGGCTGGCCTTCGATTGCGCGTGTCTTCCGCTCTGCAATTTTGACGGTCAAGGAAAACGACTATGTTGACGCTGCGCGCGCGATGGGTGCATCTGATGCTCGTATTGTCGTGCGTCACATCTTCCCGAACTCCGTTGCCTCCATCGTGGTCTACGCGACCATGAATATCGGTGGTGCCATTCTGACCGAGTCCGCTCTGTCCTACCTTGGGATGGGCGTTATTCCGCCTACGCCTTCTTGGGGCTCGATGATTCAGGACGGTCAGCAATATCTGATGACCGCCCCCTGGATGATGATCATGCCCGGTCTGGCAATTCTTACGACGGTGCTCGCCTTCACCCTGCTGGGTGACGGTCTGCGCGACGCCCTCGACGTCAAGATGAAGGACGCATAAGGATGAAGAAGAACAAGAACTATGTGGACCTGAAGGACCAGCCGGTTCCCGAGGGCCAGCATCTGCTCGAGGTCGATGACCTTAAGATGTATTTTCATACCGAGGATGGCGTCGTTCGCGCTGTCGACGGTGTGTCCTACACGCTCGATCGCGGCGAGACCCTTGGTGTCGTCGGTGAGTCCGGCTCCGGTAAGTCCGTGACCGCCATGACCATCATGGGCCTTATCTCGATGCCTCCGGGAAAGATCGAGGGCGGTGACGTTCGCTATCGCGGTCGCTCCATCCTCGAGATGACCGAGGAAGAGATGCAGCACATTCGCGGCAACGATATCGCGATGATCTTCCAGGATCCTATGACCTCCTTGAACCCGGTCTATAAGATCGGCAAGCAGGTAGGCGAGGGCCTTCGTCTGCACCGTGGCTACTCCAAGCAGGAGGCACTCAAGCGCGCCACCGAGCTTTTGGAACTCGTTGGCATTCCTGAGCCCGAGAAGCGCGTCAATGAGTATCCGCACCAGTTCTCTGGTGGCATGCGTCAGCGTGTCATGATCGCCATGGCCCTTGCCTGCGACCCCGATATTCTGATTGCCGACGAACCCACGACTGCTCTGGACGTTACCATTCAGGCTCAGATTATTGAGCTTATGCAGGAAATGCAGAAGAAGAACGGCAACGCCATCATCATGATTACCCATGACCTGGGCGTTGTCGCCGATATGGCCGACAAGATCATGGTTATGTACGCCGGCCGTCCCGTCGAGTTCGGTACTGCTGAGGAAATCTTCTACGAGAGCCGCCATCCCTACACCTGGGGCCTTATCCGCTCCATCCCGGAGCAGGCTATCGATGAGAAGAAGCCGCTGACGCCGATTCACGGCAACCCGCCTTCGCTCATGAACCTGCCCGAGGGCTGCGTGTTCTCGCCTCGTTGTCCCTATGCGACCGATAAGTGCCGCAAGCAGCGCCCCGAGCGTGTTGTCATCGAATCCGGTCACTATTCTGCGTGCCACTACGCCGGCGACCCCGAGTTCCTCAAGAACGCTCCTGAGACGTCCCGTACGCGCAGGGATTTCAAGAAGGGAGGCGAGGCGTAAATGGCAGACAAAAACACGCGCACTCCGCTGCTGAAGGTCGAGCACCTCTCTAAGGAGTTCCCTGCAGAGTCCGGCATGTTCGCCAAGCGTTTTTCCAAGCGCGTCGTCTCTGCTGTAAATGACATCTCTTTTGAGATTTATCCTGGCGAGACCTTTGGTCTGGTTGGCGAGTCTGGTTGCGGCAAGTCCACGACGGGCCGCACCATCATGCGCTTGACCAAGCCGACCGCTGGTAAGGTGTTCTTCCAGGGCAAAGATGTTGCCGAGATGAGCAAGCACGAGATCAAGGACATGCGTCGTGAGATGCAGTTTATCTTCCAGGATCCTTATGCTTCGCTCAACCCTCGTATGACTATCGGCGAGATCGTCTCCGAGCCCATGACCATCCACGGCGTGGGAACCAAGGAGGAGCGCATTGAGCGTGTCCGCGAGCTTCTCGACGTTGTCGGACTGAACCCCGAGCACATCAACCGCTATCCTCATGAGTTCTCTGGCGGTCAGCGTCAGCGTGTCGGCATTGCCCGCGCATTTGCGCTGAAGCCCAAGCTGATTATCTGCGACGAGCCGGTTTCCGCTCTGGATGTATCCATTCAGGCCCAGGTTTTAAACCTGCTCAAGGAGCTCCAGGACAAGTTTGGCACGGCGTATTTGTTTATCGCCCACGACTTGTCCGTCGTGCAGCATATCTCCGATCGCGTTGCCGTCATGTATCTGGGTAAGATGGTCGAGGTCTCGGACTGGAAGACGCTCTACAGCGAGCCTCACCATCCGTACACGCAGTCGCTGCTGTCTGCCGTGCCGGTTCCCGATCCCGATATCCAGAAGACCCGTAAGCGCATCATTCTCGCTGGCGATCCGCCGTCGCCGCTGGATCCGCCGACCGGCTGCCGTTTCCACACGCGCTGCCCGATCGCGCAGGGTATCTGCTCCGAGAAGCTTCCCGAGTTTAAGGAAGTTGCCCCGGGCCACTGCTGCGCGTGCCACTTCGCGGAGCCGTTCCCGATCAAGGAATCGCACATCGACCTGTAGTCGGTTGTTCTCGTCCGGGCCCGCCCTGGTGTTACTTTTCAGAACGTCCTCGGACATGTCGGAAGCCCCGCTGCGCGCTACGCGCTGCGGGGCTTCCTCCGTCCTGCGGGATGTTCTGAAAAGTAACACCAGCGCGGGCCCTACGTTAACGCGGCAGTGGGGAGTGTGATTCCTTGATCGCTCACTTAATCTAAATAGAAATTGAGCGAGGCCGGAGCTTTCGCTCCGGCCTCCCCATATAAGGGCTCGGCAAAGCCGAGCCACTAAATTCTTGTCAGCCCCAGAATATGTTTAGGAACTATGCCTGGAGTACGTGCCCCTAGGGCAGGAATGAGGTTGCTTTCCAACGCATTCCGCAGGGGGCGGCATTATTTTGTAGCGCGAAGCGCGGATCAAAATAATGCTGCATGCCCGAGGACGCGTTGGAAAGCAACCTCATTCCTGCCCGAACAGGTCAGTCTACCTGCGCATTTACAAATTCGTAAACTTTTTTGAAAAAAGTGCTTGCACAGTTCTCGAATCATAGGTTATTATCTACCTCGTTGAACGCGCGGGTCCAACAGAACGAATCGCGATCAACAACATAGCATGTCGGAGTGGCGGAATTGGCAGACGCGCTAGCTTGAGGTGCTAGTGACCGCTTTTTGGTCATGCGGGTTCAAGTCCCGCCTCCGACACCATCGCATTTGAAAAGCCTCTTTGGAGGTTTTTTTGTTACCGATAGACGGTGAGGTTCACGATGGAAACGCTTGAGCGCAACGAGTGGGCAGACGTTGCCCAATTGGTCGAGATTACGAGCGATGCTGTCATTGTCTGTGAGCTTGACGGAACCATTTTGCATGTAAATAATCGTTTGCTCGACTTGATGTGCGAGGAGCGTTCCGATGTGATCAACGGAGATGTTAAAGACCTCCTGTACTCGTCGGCATTTGAACGCGCGGCAGCGCATCGTCTTCCTTTTGAGATCAATGGAACAAAGAGCGAGTTGATGCTCAAGCTGAGTGACGGCTCATTTATTCCCGTCCTGGTGTGTGCCGGCTCGGTTACACCGTCTCGCATCTTTGGCCGCCGTGCACCGCGTGTTCTGGTGGCGCTCCATAGCATCGAAGAACAGTATTCGCACGACCGCCAGCTCAAGCGTGCACTTTCGGAACTGAGAGTGGCGAATAAGCGCCTCTCGGGCACGCTCTCGGTCATTATGAGCACGGTGGGCTCCGATGAGCTGCCTAGTTTGTTAGATACCGTTTTGAACCAGCTTGTAGGAACCCTCGATGCCTCGGGCGCTGCCATTTATTTTTCTGAGAGCGGCGGTTTTAAGCTTCGCGGTGTTTCCAAGGAGCTGCATGGCAGCTACCTGCCCGAGTTTCTGCCGTATGGCGCTGGCATTCCGACGTATGTTCTTCGCGAGTCGCGTGCCTGTCGCTTGTCGATTCAACAGGACCTCGAGGGCGATAGGGCCGCCTCCGGTATGTTCATGGACCTGGACAATCGTTCTAAGCACCTGTTGCGCGTGCAGGATATGCCTCCGTACCGCAGCGAGATCTGTCTTCCCGTTTTTTACGGTACGCAGATCCTTGGCGTGCTGGAAGTTGGTTGGAAACGCCCCCAGGCACCGCTCGCCTATGACGTTAATGTGCTCGAGGTTATTTGCGATTACCTGTCTATCCAGCTGGTCGGCATGGCATCGAGCCTTCGCTCTCGTCGCACGGCCGAGCTTGGCCGCTCGCTCAATGTCTTGCGTGATGAGTTGTTTACCTTTCTAGACGATCCCGCCGCGGCTACCCAGGCGGTATCGTCCGAGATCTGCAATATGCTCAACTGCCATTTTTGTCCTGTTGAGTATGACGCCAGTCTGGATTCCTACGTCATAGATTTTGAAGGCGGCAGTCGCGTTGCTTTGCCGGACGATCCCGAGAAGCTTTTCTTTTCCACGATGGCGCCAGCGGCACGTCTGGGGGCTGGCCCTGATGGCTTTGAGGCATCTGTTTTGGGCGGCACGAGTGCCGAGGACCTTAAACACGTCCGTATAACGCGCGTTGACGAATCGATGCCTATGGGAGGCTGGCTTAGGGCACATGGCCTGCCTTGTCAAGGTCTCTACGTCGACACCGGCATCGAGGCGGGGCGCCCGCGCTCTGAGGGTGATGGCAAGCACAGTAACGACGCGATTGTTCCTGCTTCCGTTGCGAAGAGGCCGACGACGCGCGCCTTGCTGCTCCGTGATGGTAGCCAAGAGCCGATTGATGACCTTGAATACGACTACTTGGTGCACTTGGCGCATGACTTTGAACTGATCTACGAAGGAGAATCTCAAAAGCGCGAGGAGTGCCATATCGCTCAGACCCTCCAGATCGGCATGAGAAATTCCCTGGGGGATGTTCCGGGTATCGCAACCGATTCGGTGTACCTGTCGGCCACGAACTCGGCGTTGGTCGGCGGCGATTTCTATACGCTCATCCGTCTTCCCGACGATTGCGCCGTCATGATTCTGGGTGATGTGTCTGGCAAGGGCATTGAGGCCGCATCGATGTCCGCGCTCGTCAAGACGGCCCTGACGGCCTATGCCTGGGAGGGCGCTGGACCGACCCGCATGGCACGCTCCCTTAACAGCATGCTCATGGGCTTTTCGAGGGTCGAGACGTTTGTGACGGCGTTTATCGCCAAGATCGATCTTAAAGCGGGTCGCGCTACCTATTGCTCTGCGGGACATCCTCCCACTATGGTCATTAGGCCGTCGTCGACGCCGCTTGGTGGCGGCGAGACCTGCGGGGGAGAAGTGGAGCTCCTTGGGTGCCAATCGGGCGTGATCGGTGCCTTTGAGAGCATGGTGTACGAGACAGGCGTGTTTACGTTCGCCCCCGGTGACATGCTCTTCATGTATACGGATGGAACGATTGAGGCCCGCGACCGCACCGGAGCGTTCTTTGGCGAGCAGCGCTTGCGTGATCTTCTGCTTTCTGTTTCGGGGGAGGGCGTGTCGGGCATTTGCGGCAAGGTCTTGGGCGAGCTTGACCGATTTACCGAATCGGCGCTGGACGATGACATCGCGCTGGTCTCCCTTGAGTTTTTACGAGGTCGATTGTAGGCCGCGGCGTTTGATGGGCAAAATCTGCGCAGTTGCAGATACGTATGCATCGAGCGAGCTCTTTTGGGGAACCATGGTCGTATGAATGAGTGGAATGACATAGCGGTTTTGACGCCACCAGGCGATATCGACATCGCCACGGTGCCTGCGCTGCGTCGGCGGTTGGATGCTTTGATTGGCCGCGGCGTGCGTCGTGTCGTCTTCAACTGTCAGGCTGTTAGCTTTATCGATTCGACGGGCTTGGCATTTCTGCTTACGCACGCTCGTGAGCTCATGAGACGAGAAGGCCTGCTTTCGCTCGTCAATGCATCAGATGAAGTTGTTCGCTTTTTGAAGATTGCTCGTCTTGTCGATATCCTTCATGTCGCAGGGCCGGCACGGGAGTCTATTCCCGCCATTCCGGTGGGGGAGCTGCCTCGCTGGAGTAAGAGCGTCGAGGTCCGTCAGGGTATCGAGAATCTTCCATACTACCGACATCGCATCGCCGAACTCCTTGAGTCGCTTCCGTTGCGCCGTGACGAGCGCTACGATGTCGCGTTGGCGTCGGGGGAGGCGCTGGGTAATGCCTATGATCATGCGGGCGGTATCGGGTGCATCCTGACGGTTCAGGCCTATGGCGATCGCGTTGTGATTGAGGTGCTTGATCGAGGTGCCGGCTATTCTATCGATGAAACGAGCGAGCCGGTCGCATCTGAGGAGCGCGGCCGTGGTATCAAGCTTATGCGTATGCTCGTCGATAACGTGGAGGTTGGTCGTCGTACGGACGGCGCCGGCACGCGCGTGCAGATGGTGAAGATGTTTAGTGGAGCGCTGGAATCGCGTGCCTAGCCAATCGCTTTAGCGCGTTTAGCCACTAAGAACATGCGGCAGACAACTTTTTTGAAAAAAGTACTTGCGTCTTTTGGACAACTCGCGTAAATTAATAACCCGCAAGCGGACATGGCTCAGTTGGTAGAGCACAAC
>NZ_CAAKNY010000052.1:44169-44898 GCF_901212495.1 Collinsella aerofaciens
GCATTTCCGGACCGTCTCAAGCGGTCCTTTTCCGGCGAAGTGGCCAAGTGGTAAGGCAGAGGCCTGCAAAGCCTTTACCCCCGGTTCGAATCCGGGCTTCGCCTCCAGGCAACATCCGGGCGCTCCGGCGCCCGTTTTGTTTTACATATGCGGACATGGCTCAGTTGGTAGAGCACAACCTTGCCAAGGTTGGGGTCGCGGGTTCGAGCCCCGTTGTCCGCTCCAAGCGCTATAGCCCGACTACGACGGTAGCCGGGCTTTTTCGTATCCATAGCTTGGGCTCGAACCCGAGAGGGAGCGAGCGTTAAGCAAACGCGGAGCGTTTGTAGCGAGCTGGCGAGGTCGCCGGCAGGCGGCCGAAGCCGGTGCGGATCCGCGAAGCGGATACGCGGACGCCCCGTTGTCCGCTCCAACTATCTTACGCGGTTCTAACGAACCGCGTTTTTTGTTGACGCTGCGCGAGCCCCGGATGCCCCATCTTGCCCCTCAATCGTCGGTCGCGTACATAAAGTACGCTTCCCTCCTCTTTCGCGGCAACCTAGGGCATCCGGAGCCCGCTCGCTGTCGCGGCCGGGGGAGTGGGTCTTCCGTTCTTTTCACTAATTGGTCGATCCGTCCCAGGGGGCCCGAGCTTTTTTCAATTATTCGAAAATAGTTCTTGCATTTGGGTTGATCATCCCGTATATTAAATCCTCGCAGGCGGACATGGCTCAGTTGGTAGAGCACAAC
>NZ_CAAKNY010000053.1:18-106601 GCF_901212495.1 Collinsella aerofaciens
AGCCTCTGAGCTGTTTTTTTGTCACCAAGCTCGCCGCCAAATAAGCCACCAATTATTGATTCAAGGTCTGTACGCGATGATCTTCTCATCCCGTAGGGGTACCGGCAGATTGCATACGTCCTGGCCGATCGTGACCGCAACATGTTGGTCAAGCATTATCTTTTGGATTCTTTTGGCGTGAGTGGCTTAGTTTTGGTAGGATTTGTCGGCGGCTTGACTAAGGGGGTTTTATAGCTGCCATGCAGGTAGTCGTGTTGGTAACGTTTTACCGACTTGTCAAATACCCCTCATTTTTAATGCGTCTGCAAAATGACTAATTGCTTTGACCTGCTGAAACACTATATGTTGTGTTTGACCTAAAAAAAGAATACAGGATATAGATGCATCTTTGTCGTATGATAGATGGCGGACAGAGAACGAAGACCTTAACTGCCTCTTTTGAACGTGTCCTTGAGCCGCTTGATCGGCTCCTGGGAATGTCCGCATGGAGGCGTATGGTTTATCGAGAACACAGATTGCGCGACGGCGCCGCAAGACAGGGGCAAGCCCTGCCGGGCATCGTTTGGCTCTGAAGCGCAATGAGACTACGATGCGAAAGAGGCAAGAGGATGAAGATCATCAAGCGCAGCGGCACCGAGGTTGTCTTTGACATCGATAAGATCGTCAATGCCATCCGCGCCGCAAACTTGGAGGTCGAGGAGAGCTCTCGTCTAACCGACCGTCAGGTGGTTTACGCGGCACAAAACGTTGCCGAGGCATGTGAAAATGCCGGGCACACCGTATCGGTCGAGGAGATCCAGGATCTGGTCGAGGACGAGATCATGCGTCTCGACTGCTATGAGGTCGCTCGCCACTACATCATTTATCGCTATGTTCAGAGCCTGAAGCGCCAAAAGAACACGACCGACGACAAGATCCTGTCGCTGATCGAATGCAACAACGAAGAGGTCAAGCAGGAGAACTCTAACAAAAACCCGACCGTCAACTCCGTTCAGCGCGACTACATGGCCGGCGAGATCTCCAAGGACCTGACGCAGCGCGTGCTGCTGCCCCAGGAGATCGTGGATGCCCACAACGAGGGCCTGATTCACTTCCACGATTCGGACTACTTCGCCCAGCACATGCACAACTGCGACCTGGTGAACCTGGAGGATATGCTCCAGAACGGCACCGTTATCTCGGGCACGCTGATCGAGAAGCCGCACAGCTTCTCGACTGCCTGCAATATCGCGACGCAGATTATCGCCCAGGTCGCATCTTCCCAGTACGGCGGTCAGTCGATTTCGCTGACCCATCTGGCTCCGTTTGTCGAGGTGAGCCGTCAGAAGATTCGTGGCGAGGTTGCCCGCGAGCTCGAGGAGCTTGGCGTCTCTGCGTCTGCCAAGAAGGTCCGTGAGGTCGTTGAGGACCGCCTGCGCGATGAGATTCGTCGCGGCGTCCAGACGATTCAGTATCAGGTCGTGACCCTTATGACCACGAATGGCCAGGCGCCGTTCGTGACGGTCTTTATGTATCTCAATGAGGCCCGTACGCCCCAGGAGAAGCATGACCTTGCCATGATTGTGGAGGAGACGCTTCGTCAGCGCTATGAGGGCGTTAAGAACGAAGCTGGCGTGTGGATCACCCCGGCGTTCCCCAAGCTCATCTACGTGCTCGAGGACGATAACGTTTACGAGGATTCCCCGTACTTCTACCTGACTCAGCTGGCTGCGAAGTGCACCGCCAAGCGCATGGTGCCCGACTACATCTCCGAGAAGAAGATGCGCGAGCTCAAGTTGTCGAAGGGCGAGACCGCCGGCAACGGCGATTGCTACACCTGCATGGGTTGCCGCAGTTTCCTGACGCCCGACCGTTCGGGCAACGGCTTTAACAATGTCGCCAACGCGCTGAACTATGATCCGACCAAGCCTAAGTACTATGGTCGCTTTAACCAGGGCGTTGTGACCATCAACCTGCCCGATGTCGCGCTGAGCTCGCATCAGGACATGGACAAGTTCTGGAAAATCTTCGATGAACGCCTTGAGCTGTGCCACCGTGCCCTGCTGTGCCGTCATGAGCGCCTGATGGGTACGCTTTCTGATGCCGCCCCGATTCTGTGGCAGTACGGCGCCCTCGCCCGTCTGAAGAAGGGTGAGACGATCGACAAGCTGCTCGTGGGCGGATACTCCACCATCAGCCTGGGCTATGCTGGCCTGTATGAGTGCGTCAAGTACATGACGGGCCACAGCCACACCGAGAAGGAGGGCACGCCGTTTGCCATGGCCGTCATGCAGCGCATGAACGACAAGTGCGCCGAGTGGAAGGCCGAAAGCGATATTGACTTCTCACTGTACGGTACCCCGCTTGAGTCGACGACCTACAAGTTTGCCAAGTGCCTGCAGCGTCGTTTTGGCATCATCCCGGGCGTGACGGACAAGGGCTACATCACCAACAGCTACCATGTCCACGTGTCCGAGGAGATCGACGCATTCGACAAGCTCAAGTTCGAGGGCATGTTCCAGCAGCTTTCGCCGGGCGGTGCCATCTCCTACGTCGAGGTTCCCAACATGCAGGACAACCTCAAGGCTGTCATTCGCGTGATGCAGTACATCTACGACAACATCATGTACGCCGAGCTCAACACCAAGAGCGACTACTGCCAGGTGTGCGGCTACGATGGCGAGATCCGCATTATCGAGGACGACGGTAAGCTGGTGTGGGAGTGCCCCAACTGCGGCAATCGTGACCAGGAGAAGATGAATGTCGCCCGTCGCACGTGCGGCTACATCGGTACCCAGTTCTGGAACCAGGGTCGAACCGAGGAGATCCGCGACCGCGTGCTGCATCTCTAATACCGCTCCGGGGCTGAACCGAGAGGGCCGCTTGGGCATTTGCTCGCTATTTCGGACAGTCCTGCGCAAGACGAAGGCCACATTAAGTGGCCTTCTTTGCGTGCGGAACTCATATCGAGCAAAAGCCCAAGCGGCCCTCTCGGTTCAGCCAAGTTGATGTAGCTGAGATGCAGCATGCGGTCTGCTCGCCCCTCGAAGTTCTTAGCGGAAATAGTTCGAGCTGCAGCTGCGATGTACTTGCGATGACGGTTGAGCCGCAACCCAGTTTTTATTGGACCTCGAACCCTATACTCGATGTTCGCTCCGTTCACCGAGTATCGCTCGCGAGGGGTCTGGAGTATATCGTCCCGCCCGCAGTTCTGCAGCGAGCACAGCGAGCGAAGCTGTTTGAGGACGGGATGATATACTCCAGACCCCCAGGAAGGTTACCTATGAACTACGCGAACATTAAGTATTTCGACATTGCCGATGGGGAAGGCGTTCGTACTTCTCTGTTTGTGAGTGGATGCCGTCGTGGGTGCAAGAACTGCTTTAACTCTGCCGCGTGGGATTTTGCTGCGGGCGAGCCGTTCGATCGTGCCGTCGAGGACAAGATTATCGAGAGTCTCGACCATCCCTTTATTGATGGCCTGACAATTCTGGGCGGGGAGCCCATGGAACCCGAGAACCAGGCGGGGCTCGTTGATTTCATTGAGCGCGTTCGCGCCACTTATCCTGTGGGGTCGGGGAAGACCATTTGGTGCTTTACTGGCGACGTACTCGAGGAGCTTATGCCGGGCGGGCACCATCATACCGAGGTGACGGGCCGCATTCTCGCCTGCCTCGATATGTTGGTGGACGGTCCGTTCGTTCAGGATTTGTACGATATCTCGTTGCGCTTTAGGGGCTCGAGCAATCAGCGCGTGATCGATATGAATGCCACGCGTGCCCGTGCCGAGCGTGAAAACGTTGCGCTTTGCGACGCCGTGGAGCTTTGGCGTGATGATCCGGTCTATTCGACCCATACTATGTAGCTGGCAGAGGTTGCGTGCCGCCGTGGTACCATAGCGCGAACGCGAAATCGAAAAAAGTGAGGCCCAGATGGTCGATCAGGAAAAAGTCGAGACTGCCATTAAGCTGCTGCTTGAAGGTATAGGCGAGGAGCCGTCTCGTGAGGGGCTGCTGGAGACGCCGGCACGCGTTGCCCGTATGTATAGCGAGATTGCCGGCGGTATGGACCAGAGTGCCGAGGAGCATCTGTCCAAAACTTTTGCCGTCGCTTCGAACGATTTGGTTATCGAGCGTGACATTACGTTTTACTCGTTGTGCGAGCACCATCTGCTGCCGTTTTATGGCAAGGCCGCCATTGGTTATATCCCTAACGGTCGGGTGGCGGGCCTGTCTAAGCTTGCTCGCACGGTTGAGGTTTATGCCCGCCGTCTGCAGCTGCAGGAGCAGCTGTGTGCGCAGGTTGCCGACGCTCTCATGGATTATCTCGCTCCCCAGGGAGCGATTGTGCTCATGGAAGCTGAGCATATGTGCATGACCATGCGCGGCGTGCAAAAGCCCGGCACCAAGACTGTAACGCTCGCTCGCCGCGGCGTCTTTGAGACCGATCCGGCGCTCGAGGAGCGATTCTTTAGGATGCTGGGACGCTAACTATGAGAGTCGTTAACGACTTTACATCGAATACGGACGAGGGAACACTGCGTCGCGGTTTTATGGCTTCGGGCCTGACTCCCTTTGGTGCCATGCCTCGCATTGATTATATTTGTGCCAACGGGCTGTTCCGGCGGCACCTGGGCAACATTGCACGGTTGGAATCGGGGCGCATCTTTTGCCGCCACGGTATTGACCACCTGCTGGATGTTGCCCGTATTATGTGGATCAAGAATCTCGAGGAACAGCTCGAATTTGACCGCGAGGTCATCTACGCCACGGCACTTCTTCACGATATCGGCAAAGATGAACAGTATGAATCGGGTATATCCCATGATGTTGCAAGCGAACGCGTCGCTGATGCGATCCTCGGCGGCATGCCCGATGACGTGGCGTTTGAGCCGGCCGATGCCGCAGCCATTAAGACGGCCATTCTGGGCCATCGAAAGCTGCGCGTGAACAGCCAACCGCTTGAGCGTCTGCTCTATGCGGCCGACAAAGCGTCACGCGCCTGCTTTGCATGCCCCGCGCGCAATGCTTGCAACTGGAGCGACGATAAAAAGAACCTGTCGATTCGCGTGTAGCCGGTATGCGCGATCGGGGTTCTAAACGAGGGAGACGATCGCGATGAGTAATAAAAAACTGCCTGAGAATGCCACCAAGACTGAGGGTGCTGAGCTCGCCCGTCGTGGTAGGGGTGAAATTTCTGCTGCGACGGCGGTACCCCATGTGAGCTATGACGACCTTCGCCATGCCGACCGTATCGTCATTGACGGCCTCGAGGTTTTTGCCAACCATGGCGTGTATCCCGAGGAGAACGCGCTGGGTCAGAAGTTCATCGTTTCTCTGGTGCTCTATGCCGACCTGCGTGCGGCGGGGGAGCACGATAGTTTGGACGCCTCGATTGACTATGGCTCGGTGTGCCACGATGTTGATGGCTATCTGCGCGAGCATACGTTTAAACTCATCGAGGCGGCAGCCGAGGGGACAGCCCAGATGCTGCTGCGCCGTCACCCCTCGTTGCTTGGTGTGCGCGTTAAGCTCGATAAGCCTTGGGCGCCTGTCGGTCTTCCCCTGGCAAGCTGCGGTGTCGAGATCGAGCGTGTGCGCTAACCGGTTCTAATACGTCTCTATGGGTGGTTGCTTGAGCCGCTGAGACAGTGCTCCATTGTTGGGGCAGTATGTGTCGAGCAGGGCGTGGAACCGCTGGTTGTGGCTTGGCTCAAGCAGATGGACAAGCTCGTGGGCGACAACCATGTCGAGACACTCGATGGGATAGGCGGCAAGTTCGCGTGCGATGCGAACGGCGCCGGTCTTGGGCGTGCATGATCCCCAGCGCGTTTTCATGCTGCGCACAGAGACGCGGGCCACGGTGACGCCCATTGCGATTTCGTGCGCGTGCACCATATCGCGCAGTGCCGATGTGACTTCTGACGTATAGAGCTGGTTGATGTTGGCTTGGAGCTCATCGGGCGTTAGGCCGTCGAGGATTGCGTGCCGCTTGGCCCGTGGGCGTTCGTCTGGCTCGTCGGTACCTATAAAACTTGCAAAGGTAGCCTGTTTGGGCCGTGGTACGGGTGACGCAAAGTTGTGATCGAGTGCATCCTGCACCGTGATGGGCTTGCCCCAAAGTGCAATGATGGACGAGGGGCTGAGTGGCTCTCGCGCCGTTGCCTGACGTTGCTCGCGCTGGGCAAGTCGGCTGGTAATCCAGGCGCTGTTGCGCTTCACAAACGCTTCGATACGCTCGCGGCTGGCGCCGAGCGGTGCGCTGGCGTGGACCTCGCCGCTCGATGTGACGCGTAGGTTGAAGTTTTTGACGCGCTTTTTGGCAACGACGACGGGGATGGGCGTCCCATCCGGTCGGGATAGGAAAAACGTAAATTGCTGCGTCAAAAGCGGTCCTTCAGATTGGGGATGGGCCGGCATGTCGACCGTTCGGCATACCGGCCCGCTCAAGGGATGTGAAATTAATAACGCTCAAAGAAGGCAAGCGCGTTGTCGCTGCAGAGCTTCTGCATCACGGTCTTGCCAAAGTGCCTGGAGAGCATGTTCTGGAATTCGGGCATTTTGCTGGCATCGGAGAGGAAAGTGGGCACCGCGGCACCGTCCCAGTCGCCGCCGAGCGCGATGATATTTTCGCCACCCAGGTCAAGCCAGTGTTCGATATGGGCTGCCAGCTGGTCGAAGGTGACATCTGCGGCGGTCTTGTCGGTTGCGTCGTTGGATAGGAACTTGCTGCAGTAGTTGAGGCCGACGATACCGCCCATGTCGCGGATGGTGCGGAACTGGTCGTCGGTGAGGTTGCGCTTGACGCCGCAGACGGTGCGGGAGTTGGAGTGGCTGGCGACGAAGGGGCGCGTGGCGTGGGCGACAACCTCGTCAAAGCACTCATCGTTGAGGTGGGAGACGTCGAGCACCATGCCGGCGTGCTCCATCTGCGTAAGCGCCTCGATGCCGGCGGCGGTGAGGCCGGCATGGGTGTCGTGTCCGCTCGCGAGCGGTCCCTGCGCGTTCCAGCTGAGTGATGACATGAGTACGCCCAGGCTCTTGAGCACCTCGATCAGCGCGGGGTCCTCGGCAAAGAACGTGGCGTTTTCGATGGTGTGGATGCAGGCGACCTTGCCGTCTTTGAGTGCAGGGCGAATGTCAGCGGCGCTGCGTACGTTGACCATGCGGTCGTGGTTGAGCATTGCCTGGCCGCTCATGTGCGCCATGATCTGCGCCTGGAAGCGCGCAGCGTGGGCGGTGGGAATCTCGTCGGGGACAAACGTGGCGAAGCACTGTGCCCACGGCGTATTGCCGATCTTTGCGAGCGAGATGGCGCAGGCGTTGCCCTCGATGAGGTCGAAATCCTGCGGATGCGTTTCATCGCCGGGGAAATAACCGTCGGTGCCGGCGGTAAAGCGCAGGTCGAGATCGAGCGTGGCCCAGCCGATGCGGTCGGCGGTGTCGCAGTGTAGGTCAAATACGGGATATGCCATGGTTCCTCCGGTTGCAGCGTTTCTTTGCAAACTGTCTTTGAATTGTATGACTAGGGTATAGTTAGCGCCATATGTTCACGGCGGCCCGCGTTGTGCGCCGCCCTTATCACGGAGGTTACCATGTCCAACCAGGGCAAGAAGGTTAAGACCCATTATCGTGGCACGCTCGACGACGGCACGCAGTTCGATAGCTCCTACGATCGCGGTGAGCCGCTGGAGTTCACCTGCGGCGCCGGCCAGATGATCAAGGGCTTCGACGCCGCTGTTGTCGACATGCAGGTGGGCGAGAAGAAGACCGTGCACATTCCTGCTGCCGATGCCTACGGCGAGCACAATCCCGAGATGGTTATTACCTTCCCGGCCGAACAGGTTCCCAACATCGAGCAGATCGAGAAGGGCATGAAGCTTTTCCTGTCCACGCCAAGTGGTATGCCCGTCCCCGCCGTGGTTATCGACGTAACGCCCGAGGCCGTGACGCTCGATGCCAACCACGAGTTGGCCGGCAAGGACCTCAACTTTGATATCGAGCTCGTTGAGGTCGAGGGTTAGAGTATGCCTGAACGCTTGGTTTCGACGACATGCTTGGGAAATCTCAACGATCCGTCCTATGAACTCCTGCTTCGCCGGAAGTTGGGCGGCGTCTTTGAAGTTGACGAGCTACTGCTCGATTGGGACCAGGCTGACGTGTGCGCGTTTGGGGGCGTGACGGGGCTGGGGCGCACGATCGATGTTCGGCTGGATACTACCGATGGCGGTCGTCTTGCCGATGGCGACGTGCTCGCCATTGACCGTTCGGGCATGATACCCGTGGCGGTTGTCGTGCGCCTGCGCAGCGCCGAGGTTTATTTGGTCGAAGTCGACCGCATGGATCCGATTGCGCTCGCGCATGCGTGCTGGGAGATTGGCAACATGCATGCGCCGCTCTTCCGGGGCGACTCGGACGAGCATACCGTGCGCATGTATACGCCGTTGCAGCCTGTTTTGGGCCGCATGCTCCGGGGTGTCGAGGGTGTTCGGCTCTCGGTGGTTACCCGTGAACTCGATGCGGACCGGCGCTTTGCGTCGAGTGCGGCGGAGGTCGTCGTGAGCATGGCTCCCGACTTTACCATCGTAAAAAAGACGCGCGGCTAAGCGCACGTATGCGCAAGATGGGCTTTGAGGGGCGACCAATCAAGGTCCGTCTTGCTGTTGATAGAAGGCTTTGGGGGAAGCTATGGGTCTTGAGGGAATCAAGCTGATTGCATGCGATTTGGACGGCACTTTACTGCATCCGGGGGAGCGCGAACTGCGTTCCGAGGCCTTTGAGCTTATCGATGAGCTGCATCGTCGCGGTATCGTGTTTATGCCGGCGAGTGGCCGTCAATATGCGAGCTTGCGCTACCTGTTTGCCCCGGTGGCCGATGAGCTCGCCTATGTATGCGAAAACGGAACCCTGGTGATGAGCGAGGGGCGTGCCGTTGTCAAGCGTTCCATGGAGCGTAGCCTTGCTATGGTTATCGCGAATGCCGTGGTTGCGTATCCCCATGCCGACGTGACCCTTTCGTGTGAGGGGCACCTCTACGCCATGAGCGGCAACGATGCGTTCGTCGACCATTTGCGCCATGAGGTCCACTGCGATGTGGCGGTGGTCGACCGTCCCGAGGACATCGATGAGGATGTCATTAAGATTGGCTTCCAGACGCCCAAGGTGGATTATCCGGCGGCCCGGGAGTATTTCGAGCGCCTTTTTAGCGACCGTGTCGACGTGATGACGTCGGGAGCCGCATGGACGGACTTGATCGGTTTCGGTTCGGGCAAGGGCTCCGCGCTTGCCGATTACGGTCGTGCCCTGGGGATTTCGCCCGATGAGATGATGGCGTTTGGCGACAATGAGAACGATCGCGACATGCTCAACGTCGTGGGCCATCCCTATCTGATGGAGAGCTGCAACCCCACCATGCGCGGCGTCAACGACCGCGTCCGCTACGTGCACACGGTCGAAGAAGAACTCCGTCGCCTGCTCGCCGAGTAGATATTTGGGACATGCCTAGAAATCTACTTTTTGCTGCAGAGTGCGGAAAGGTGTTTTTTTAAGGCATATCCCAAACATCTACCGGCAGTCGGGGCAGAGACCCTCGAAGATGGTGTAGTGCGACGTGACGTGCCAGCCGATTTGCTCGGACGCCTTGGCGTTGAGCTGGGCATCGAAGGGAAGTGGTACGTCGATGACGCGGCTGCACGAGGCGCAGATGATATGCGCATGCGGATCAATCGTGCGATCGAAGCGGCTGCCGCCCGGCGTCTTGATGGAGAGAATCTCGCCGGCGTCGGCCAAGAGGTTGAGGTTGCGGTAGACCGTGCCGCGGCTGATCTTGTCATCCTGCGCGCGCACGACGTTGTAGATTTCGTCGGCGGTGGGATGGTTATAGCTTTGGCGCACGGCGTCAAGAACCAGCTTTCGCTGCCTGGTATTCCTTCTTTGCACCGCCATGCGCCTCGCCTCTTTTCTATCAACGGTCGTAGGTAAATGATACCGTATTTAGCACACAATACTAATAACGAGGACTGAAACCGTCTTCATTGGCAAGTGGGGCTCGGGCCTGGGCGTCTACGAGGCGAAAACGTGTCCCTATGCGCTCGTAGGAGGCATGAAGCGCCTCGAGATGAGATAGGATGTTTGCCGGAGCCCCCTGTATCTCCATCTCAACCGAGCCGTCTTCCATATTGCGCACCCAGCCGGTGAGGGAGCGCGCCTGCGCGAGGTTGGTGTTGGTAAAGCGGAAACCGACGCCCTGGACTTGTCCCGCCCAGCGTAGGAAATAGCGCAGGGGAGTGTCTTGAGTGGCCTCGTCGCTTGCGAACACAGTAAGTCTGCGGCGCAGCTCGAGCTCGACGCCAGAGGGCTTTTGGGGTTCTCGACTGCCGCCGGTGACGCCCGAGAAAAGCTTGTCGAAAAAACCCATCGCTATGCCTGCTTGTTAGAGTCGGCGGGGAAGGTGATGCCCGCCTGCTGACGCACGGCATCCATGATACGCAGCGACACGAGCGTGACATCGCGGTAGTGGCCAAGCTCGTGGCGTCCCGCCGGTGTCTCCCAAATCTCTTCCTTTACGTTATCGATGCCGCCGATGGCGGTGATAAAGTCCGTGAGTTCGTATTCCATCGTGTTGCTCGATTTGGGCAGGTCGAGCACACGGCCGTTGCCGCCTTGCTCGCGCGGTGCCTCGGTCGCCGAGCCGCGTACGACGTCGCCGCGATAGTCGATGCGGACGTTGCGGGGCGTGGACAGATGGTCGATCTGGATAGTGCCACGCTCGCCTTCGATCTGCGAGGGTAGCAGGTCATTCGTAATTTTGGAGTGCGCGAGCTCGACGGAGATACGGCCACCGCCGTAGCTGGCGAGGATGGAACCGCAACCGTCGATGGGGCCGTGCGTGAGCTGTCGCGTGGTGGGGTCGAGCAGGGTAGTCATGCTCGTAAGGCCGGAGGGCATGCCGAAAATCTCAACCATGGGCTCGACGGTGTAGACGCCAATGTCCATGAGGGAACCCGATGCCATATTGCAGTCGAAGATATTGGTGGCGCGTCCCGCGAGGATCTCGTTGTAGCGCGAGGAATATTTGCCAAAGCGCAATGAGGCGCGGCGGATGGGGGCGATCTCGCCCAGGGCGTCCTCGATGGCGTGGAAGGCGGGATCGTGGAGGGGACGCATGGCCTCGAGGGCCACGACACCTGCTGCCTCGGCAGTGCGGAAGACTTCCAGCGCCTGCGCTTCGGTGGCGCAGAAGGGCTTCTCGACGATGACGTGCTTGCCACCGGCGATGCAGGCAAGGGCCTGCTCGTAGTGAAGTGCGTTAGGGCTGCCGATATAGACGGCGTCGACGTCGGCGGCCGCCGCAAGCTCATCGAGTGAAGTAAAGTTTCGCTCGCCACCGCGCTCGGCGGTAAAGGCGGCACCGCGATTGGCATCGCGTGAAAGCGTGCCCACAAACGCGGCTTGGTCGTTGGCGTTGACGACTTGGATAAAGTCGTCGGTGATCATGGATGTGCCGATGGTCGCGATGCGCAGCATACGTCCCCCTTGCGTTGTTTGGTCTACAGGATGAGTGTAGCGCGTGGGGATATAAAACTGCGCGAAAACGATATTACAGGTCGCTCTCGTTAAAGCCGGTGTCGATATCGAGGTTGCCGCCGTCGGCCGCCGTGGTGGCGAGCTCATCGCAGCGCTCGTTGAGCTCGTGACCGGCGTGACCCTTAACCCAGATGAATTCAACCTTATGCTTGCTTTTGGCGGTGAGTAGGCGCTCCCACAGGTCGCGGTTCTTGACGGGCTGCTTGTTGGCGGTTTTCCATCCGCGCTTTTTCCAGCCGTCGATCCAGTGCTTGTTAAAGGCATTGACGACGTACTGCGAATCGGAATGGACTTCGACCTCGCAGGGGCGGTTGAGTGCCTCGAGCGCCACGATAACGGCCATGAGCTCCATGCGGTTGTTGGTGGTCTTGGCGTAACCGCGCGAAAGCTCGGAGGTAAAGGTCTTGCCGGCGGGGTTGGTGTATTTGAGCACGGCGCCGTAGCCGCCGCGTCCCGGATTTGATCGGGCCGAGCCGTCGGTGTAGATGATGACCTTCACATGGTTCCTTTCGTTGGACGCTTCTCGTGTGGGTGTCCATTGTAGCGCCGCGTTCGCCGAGGGCTAGCAATCTACCGTTTCTGCCCCGTCCCCAGATGGCTGGCTTTCGCGGATGATGCGGTCGAGCTCATCGAGATATTGCTGCAGCAGGGTAGAGGGCCTGCGCTCGTCGTGCATGATATAACCCACGTGCATCGTCGGGGCGTCTGCCAGCGGGATCGACGCCATGCCCCATTGCATTTCGTTAGAGAGGACACCGGTCGATAGCGTGTAGCCGTTCGAGGTGATAAGCAGGTTGGTGAGCGTGCCGCGGTCGGACACGCGGATGTTGCGGTCACAGGGAATGTAGCTAAAGGGTTCCTCGGCGTAATAGAAGGAGTTCGAGGTGCCCTGCTCAAAGCTGTAGCGGGTGTAGGGTGTAAGGTCGGCAAGGGACAGTTGCGGGCGGCGGGCGAGCGGGTGGCGTTCGCTTACGAATACGTGGACCTTTGCGTCAAAGAGGGGATGGAAGCTCGCGCGCGCATCGGCAAAAGCCTTCTGCAAAACGCGGGCGTTAAAGTCGTCCAGATACAGGATGCCAATGTCGCTGCGAAACGCGCGGACGTCATCGATGATCTGCGATGTGGTGGTCTCGCGCATGATGAACTCGAACTTGCTGTCGCGGCAGCGCTCGACCACGTTGACAAAGGCCTCGACCGAAAAGGCGTAGTGCTGGGCGGAAATGGCGAGGCGGGCTTGCGGGGTGCCGCCGTCCTCGTAGCGTGCCTCGAGCATGTCGGCCTGCTCTACGACCTGGCGCGCATAGCCCAAAAGCTCGGTGCCGTCGTTGGTGAGCGTGACGCCGCGGCTGGAGCGCGTAAAGATCTCCAGATGGAGCTCCTGTTCCAGGCTTTTGACGGCGTTTGAGATGTTGGATTGAGCGGTATAGAGGCGCTGGGCTGCGGCGTTGATTGAGCCGGACTCTGCCACGGCGATCAGAAAACGAAGCTGCTGAAGGGTCATCGACGCCATCCTTTCGATTGATATCTATAAAACAGATAACAGGTTAGCGCTTTTAAGTGATTGACCGAGGAAAACAATGCTCGTACTATTCAAAACACACAAAGGCGGTAGGTAATTAAGCCAACCACGGAACCGGGATGCGAAAGGAGGCCCGCATATGAATTGCTTACCAAGACGAATGCCGGGCTCCTGTTTGCGCCCGTTGGCGTGATCAGGAGACAGCGACTTACTTCTCTCTTTTTATTTACTTTCGTTCGATCAAGGAGATCATCATGAGCCAGTTCATCAACAACCCCGAGCACACCTTTGGTTTCGACACCCTGCAGCTGCACGTTGGCCAGGAGAGCGCCGATCCCGCATCCGACTCCCGTGCCGTGCCTATCTACCAGACCACGAGCTATGTGTTCCGTAACTCCCAACACGCCGCCGACCGCTTTGGTCTTGCCGACGCCGGTAACATCTACGGCCGTCTGACCAACTCCACCCAGGGCGTCTTCGAGGACCGTATCGCCGCGCTCGAGGGTGGCGTGGCAGGTCTTGCCGTCGCCTCCGGTGCCGCTGCCATCACCTATACCCTGCAGGCTCTTGCCCAGGCCGGTGACCACGTGGTGGCTCAGAAGACCATCTACGGTGGCTCCTACAACCTGCTGGAGCATACGCTCTCCCAGTTTGGCGTCGAGACCACGTTTGTCGATGCCCATAACCTGGAAGAGGTTGAGGGTGCCATCAAGGACAACACCACGGTCATCTATCTCGAGACGCTCGGCAACCCCAACTCCGACATTCCCAACATCGACGCCATCTCCGCGATCGCCAAGAAGCACGGTCTGCCGGTTGTCGTCGACAACACCTTCGGCACCCCGTATCTGTTCCGTCCGCTGGAGCATGGTGCCAACATCGTCGTCCACTCCGCAACCAAGTTCATTGGCGGCCACGGCACCTCGCTGGGCGGTGTGATCGTCGACGGCGGTAACTTCGATTGGAAGGCGGGCGGAAAGTACGCCCAGATTGCTGAGCCCAACCCCTCCTACCACGGTGTTTCGTTTGCCGAGGCTGCCGGTCCCGCCGCCTTCGCAACCTATGTCCGCGCTATCCTGCTGCGTGACGAGGGCGCCTGCATCAGCCCGTTCAACGCCTGGGTCCTGCTTCAGGGCACCGAGACTCTGTCGCTGCGCGTTGACCGTCATGTCGAGAATACCAAGAAGGTCGTTGAGTTCCTGGCTGGTGACAGCCACGTCGCCAAGGTGAACCACCCGAGCCTGCCTGAGCACCCCGATCACGAGCTCTATCAGAAGTACTTCCCCCATGGCGGTGCCTCGATCTTTACCTTTGAGATTAAGGGTGGCCAGGAGGCGGCTTGGAAGTTCATCGATCATCTGCAGGTGTTCTCGCTGCTCGCCAACGTGGCCGACGTCAAGTCGCTCGTCGTGCACCCGGCTACCACCACGCACTCCCAGCTTTCTGCCGAGGAGCTCGCCGAGCAGAACATCACGCCTTCCACGATTCGTCTTTCCATCGGTACCGAGAACGCCGAGGATATCATTTGGGATCTGAAGCAGGCCTTCGCCGCGCTGGACGAGTAGGGCGACTTGTGCAAGGAACCCTTGCGACTCGATAGGTATAACTGCATAAAATGCCTGCTCAAGGCGCCTGTGCGAACAATGGTTGCACAGGCGCCCTTTTTTGCATAGAGAGGGTGCAAAAACAGGGTTTTTGACACGCTTTATGCATTCGAGTTGTGGAAAACTCCTGTTGAGAGGATGTGAGTTCTACGCAATTGACGTGCGCCTTTTGAGTAAAAACGCAGGTCGCGATTTGATCGGGGTACTATGCAGCGCGATCGAATCGCACACAGCTCAAACGCAGCAAAAACGCACTACGGAGGTTTCCAGCTACATGAGGATTGATTCACGAAAACCGAAAGCCGCCGCCCTTTCCGCCGCTCTGACCGTGGCACTTTTGGCGGGCGCCGGCGCAACTGATGCCCACGCGGTAACACTATCCGATACGGTCGGATCTACGCCGTCCGAGGCGACGCTGGTACAGCCCGTCGACTACCGCGGCGACGGTTATGGCTCTATGCAGGAGTGGAACGCCTCGATGGGGGCAAAGCGCGATTCCCTGGAGATGCGCGCTCAGATCATTATGAATATGTATGGCGACTATGCTACCGATGACGAGCGCGCTGTGTTGCAGGGCTGCATCGACGGTGCGGGTAGCCTGTTGACGATGGGGGAGGTCGACGCCAAGTCGACCGAGCTCGACGAGCTTCGCTCCGCGCTTGAGGATGCCAAGCGCGAGGCGCTCGAGGCCGCCGCTGCCGAGGCCGAGGCTGCCGAGGCCGCCCAGGCTTCGTACTACAACGCCGACTCCGGCTCGTCTTACGCGTCTGCTGCGTCCTACGCGAACGAATCGGGCCTGACGCGCTCTGCGGGTGTCAATAACTACAACGGCCGCCGCGAGACTTATTACAGCAGCAACGTGTTGTATCACCACCGCACGGGCGAATGGACGCAGGACGCCGAGGGCTTTTGGCGAGATTCCGATGGCTACTACGTCGTGGCCGCGGGCGATAAGGCCCAAGGCTCCACGTTTACCGGATCCAAGGGCGAGTGCAAGGTCTATGACTCCGGCTGCGCTGCCGGAACCACCGACTACTACACTGGCTGGTAATTATTCTGCATCACGGATATTTGGCGGACGGGCGTCTTTACCGAGCTTTTGGGCAACGTGGGGACGCCCGTTCTGTGTATGCGTTTGAGCTAACAGAGCCCTTACCGTGACGGTACGTCGCGCATATGGGCGCGGGGCACACTAGTTCATGAGAAATAGAGTCTTTCTCTTGGAGGAAGTGGTCTTGTGAACGCTCGAGATATCGCCGTTGCCGCCGTTGCTTTGACGCTTGGTTGCCTTGGTCCTACGGCCGCGCTCGTCGCGGGTATGCAGGGGTCTTGTGGGGCTGCCTCTATCGTGGTCGGCGCGTTGATCGCGGCCGCGCTGCTGGGAAGTGCGGGTGTGGTCCTTTGTCGCGACGATGAGGACCAGGCGTCGGAGTTGCAGCTCTAACCGTCGGGACATCGACTACTGGTTATAGATGAAGATGAAAGCCGCCGTAAGGGGAGTGCTCCTTGCGGCGGCTTTGCTGTTGAGTCTGTTGACGTGGTGAGCCGGGCGCTACCAGCTTGCCTCGATATCGCGAATGCGCTGATAGAGCCATTCGTTCTGCGGTGTCTGGATATCGTGCTTGGCCGCCAGACGGCAGATGGTGCCAGCGAACTCCTCGACCTCGGTTTTGCGTCGCGCGACGCGGTCTTGCGCCATCGACGGCATGCCGGCAGGGTCGAGTCCCTCGATGAGGCGCACCATCTGCGTCAGGTCCGCCTCGGTCAGCTCGATGCCTTCGACATTGGCGACTGCAAGTGTCTCGCGCATGGCGGAAACAAAGCAACGGCGCTGCTCGGAGCCCTGTTTCGTGGCGCTTCCGTACGTGCCGCCGTAAGCCATGCAGGTCTGGTTGATGCCGTCGTTGAGCATAAGCTTGGCCCACATGCGGTGCGCGATGTCTGCCTCGACGGTGTGTGCGATGCCGCAACGCGTGTAGAGCTCGTCGATTGCGGTGATGGTTGCGGGATCCGTACCGGCTGCCGCGCCAAAGCGGATTTCTCCCGTGTTGGTGAAGGTGAGCTCTCCGTTGAGGAACACGGCGTCCATGCCCTGGCAAATACCAAGAACGGTATGCTTCCAGCCAAAGCGCTCGGCGATCTTTTGCTCGCTCGTAATGCCGTTGCACAGCGAGGCGATGAGCGTATTGGGCCCCACGACGCGCTCCATAGTCTTGAGTGCCACATCGAGTCCAGTCGTCTTGACCGTAAGAATGACCAGATCGGCGGGCGTTGCCTCGCTGGTGCGGACAGATTTGAGCGCACAGGGCATGCCGTTGACGGTGAGCGCATCGCCCGCGTGACGCTCGAAACGGGCGTCATCCATAACGTATTCGACGGCGCCATTGCCGAGGGCCTTGGCGATCATACTGCCGTAGAGCAGGCCGACGCCGCCCTTGCCGATAAAGGCGACTTTGTTGATCTGCATATGAATCATCTCCCCATATAAAAGGCGCCCGCGTAAGGGGCGCCTGATGGATTGTATGTCGCCGGGGCGTTTGGTGAGCGCGCGGGGCTGCTGTTATGAAAAAGAAACTATTGCGTTGTGCGCTTATGCCGCGGGGCAGACCGCGAAAACGCGTGCGGGATATCCGACGCCATCGCGGACCTTGGGGAAGGTGCAGAAAATGACGGCGCCCGTGGCGGGAAGCTCGTCCAGATGGTCCATGACCTCGATCTGGTAACGGTCGACCGAGAGGATGTACTGTTCGCCGGGGTAGGGGTAGGCATTCTCGCGTGTGGTCACGGTCGCGGGGTCGGTGTCTGCCGGTTCGTGGCCGATGGCGCCGATATTGCGCTCTTCTACGAGCCATTTGATGGCGTCGAGGTCCCAGCCGGGGTAGTGGGGCTGGCCGTCCTCGTCTTTGTTCTCCAGGTCGGCGAGCTTGGACCAGTCGGAGCGGAAGGCGACGAAAGCGTCCTCGGGAATACGACCGTGCTCGTCCTCCCAAGCTTTGAGGTCATCGACGGTCAGGATAAAGTCGGGGTTGGCGGCGCACTCCTCGTGCTTGTCGATTACGCAGAGCGGATGCATAAACTCGATGGGTTCGATCTCGCCAAGGGAACGGCCGTCAACATGGAAGTGGCGCGGTGCATCGACGTGGGTGCCGTACTGCGAGGCGACCGAATACTGGAAGCAACGCATGGGCGCGAGCATATCCTCGGGCGTGCCGGGCAGGTAGTCGAAGAGCTTGGTGGACTCAAATGGCTTAAAGCCAAACCAGTGCGGGGTGTCGCACGAGAGCGTGTGGGTGAGGTCGACCCAGCGATAATCGGTGCTTTTGAGCTGGGATGCGAGGTTCCAAAGATTGAGTGCGGGCATGGGTGACTCCTTTCATCGGGCTTTTTGCTGATGTTAGAGCGGTGTCGTGACAGCTCGATTTCTGCTACGTTACGATACGTTCTCGATTGTGATTCCAATGTGTTTCGATGATGTGGCCGTTGTGTTTCGCCTCATTAGGGCTTCGAGGGGAGAGGAGGGGCAGTGCAATATCGCGTTGACCCCAAAAGCGGAAACCGTATCTCGGCGCTGGGGCTGGGTTGCATGAGGTTTCCCGGTGCGCCGGGACACCCCGATGCGAAGACGGCCGATGCCATCATTTCCCGTGCGGTGGAGCAAGGGATAACCTATCTGGACACGGCCTATCTCTACCCCGGTAACGAGGCTTGTGTGGGAGCTTCGCTTGAGCGCTTGGGTCTGCGCGACCAGATTTTTCTTGCGACCAAGTTGCCGCACGCTTCGTGCAAATGTGCGGAGGATTTCGACCGCTTTTTTGACGAGCAGCTGCACCGTTTGCGGACTGATCATATCGACTACTATCTCATGCACAACATCACCTCGCCCGCGCAGTGGGAGCGCGTGGCGGCGTTGGGTATCGAGGACTGGATCGCGCGTCAAAAGGCGGCGGGGCGCATTCGGCAGATAGGTTTTTCGTACCACGGTAGTGCGGCGGACTTCTTCACGATGCTTGACGCGTATGACTGGGACTTTTGTCAGATCCAGTACAACTACGCTGGAGAGCGCTACCAAGCGGGAACGGCGGGGCTCATGGCAGCCGCCGAGCGCGGGCTCGCGGTGTTTGTGATGGAACCGCTTTTGGGTGGACGCCTGGCGGGCAAGCTGCCTCCGCGGGCCCGCGCCGTGCTCGATGGCGTATGCGATCCGTACCTGAAGACGCCGGCTGCTTGGGGGCTTTCGTGGGTGTGGAATCATCCTCAGGTGACAATGCTGCTTTCGGGTATGACCGATACCGCGCAGGTGGATGAGAACGCGGCGTTGGCCGATCGGGCCCTGCCGGATTCGATGACGGCTGCTCAGCTCGATGCCATCGCACGCGTGCTGGCAGAGTTTGAAAAATCGAATCGCGTGCCCTGCACGGGATGTGGCTATTGCATGCCGTGTCCTAAAGGCATCAATATCCCTGGGTGTTTCGCCGCCTACAACGCAAGTTATGCGCACAGCTGGTTTACGGGTCTATCGCAGTACTTTACGGCGAGCGCCGTGCGCACAAGCGAGCCCAAGTTGGTGAGCAATTGCGTCAAATGCGGCAAATGCGCGCGGCACTGCCCACAGCACATCGATATTCCCGGGCGCTTGGACGACGTACGCCGCCGTTTTCAGCCTGGACCCGTGACGGCGGTGCTTAAGGCCTTCGGCAAAACGCGCTCCTCGTGACTCTTTTATAACTTGCGGTGGAATAGTTCCTGTTTGCGGCAGAATAGGGCTTAAACAGGAACTATTTCACCGCAACTGATGAGGGGGAGCTGGAGATGCTGACGATTGGGTGCCACCTTTCGACGACGAAGGGCTATCGGGCGATGGGGGAGACGGCGCTATCCATCGGCGCCAACACCTTTGCATTCTTTACGCGCAATCCGCGCGGCGGCAAGGCGAAAGACCTTGACATGGATGATGTGGCGGCCCTGCGTGACCTTATGGCGCAAAATGATTTTGGCCCACTCGTGGCGCATGCCCCCTATACCTACAACCCCTGTTCTGCCAAAGAGCGGGCGCGCGAGTTTGCGTTGGAGGCAATGGCCGAGGACTTGCAGCGTCTGGAAGCGCTGCCCGGCAACTACTACAACTTCCACCCCGGCGCGCATGTGGGGCAGGGGACTGATGCTGGCATTCAGATGATCGTCGACACCTTGTGCCAGGTGATGTTTGAGGGGCAGCAGACGACGGTGCTGCTCGAGACCATGGCGGGAAAGGGTACCGAGGTGGGCCGTAGCTTTGAAGAGCTGGCGCGCATTATCGAGGGTGCTGCCGCCAGGCGTCCAGAGCTATCGGACAAGCTAGGCGTGTGTCTGGACACCTGCCATGTGAGCGATGCCGGCTATGACATCATCCATGATCTGGACGGCGTACTCGACGAGTTCGACCGCGTGGTGGGTATCGACCGCTTGCATGCCGTACACATCAACGATTCGAAAAACCCCTGTGGCGCCCATAAAGATCGTCACGAGTGCATCGGCAAGGGATACCTTGGCAGCGAGGAGTTTGGCGGCGGTATGCAGGTTATGCAGAATATTGTATCGAATAACCGCTTGCGTGCACTTCCATTTATTTTGGAGACGCCTAACGAACTTGCAGGTTATGCGATGGAAATTACACTATTAAGGTCGTTGCACCAGTAACGACTGTCACAAAGTGGAGTATTCCATGCACGTTATGCGTTTGTTTCAATCAGTTTTCTAATTGCAGATTCGCACTTACGGGTGCATAATATCCAACAGTTTTTGCAGACCTCTGAATCAAACGAGGTCACCGGAAGGAGACTGATTATGAAGCTCAAGAAGCTTGGCGCATTTGCCGCCACGGGCGCCATGGCGCTCGCCCTCGCACTGACGGGCTGCGGCTCGTCCAACGCCACCTCTGGTTCCGATGCCGGTTCCAGCAGCTCTGACAACGCGAAGGTCGAGAAGGTCGACGGCTCCAAGGAATATGCGCTCGTCAAGGACGGCACGCTGACCGTCGGCACCTCTGCCGAGTATGCGCCGTTTGAGTATAAGGATGATAACGGCGACTACCAGGGCTTTGACCTTGAGCTTATCAAGGCTATCGCTGACAAGCTGGGTCTGGATGTCGAGTACGTCAACAACGACTTCGACACGCTCGTCCCCGGCGTTGCTTCGGGCGCCAAGTATGACGTCGCCATCGCGGCCATCACGGACACGCCCGAGCGTGAGAAGGAAGTCGCGTTCTCCGACTCTTACTACATGGACGATCAGGCTATCGTGACCAAGGTCGATAACGCCGACATTACGGCCGATAACTACAGTGAGAAGCTCAACAATGCTGACGCCACGATCATCGTCCAGTCCGGTTCGACCGCCGAGGCCTTTGCCCAGGAGAACTTCCCCAAGGCCAAGATCGTCCCCTATAAGGACGCCACCGAGTGCTTCAGCGCCCTGCAGTCCGACAAGGGCGACGCCGTGGTTACCAATCGCTCCGTTGCCAGCCAGCTGACCGCCGAGCAGTTCAATACCTGCCATACGGTTAAGCAGATCAGCACCGGTGAGGAGTATGCTATCGCCATCAACCAGGGCAACACCAAGCTCAAGGGCGACATCAACCAGGCCATCAAGGACCTGACCGACGACGGTACCGTTGACGCCCTCATGGCTAAGTACAACATCAAGTAAAATAGTCACTTGATTGCGCGCGGGCCCTTTCCGTTTTGGCGGAGAGGGCCTTTGCGGTTCTTGAATGGGCACGATACCGCCCCGTTATGTCGGCAACTTAAACGTTAGGAGCCACCTTGTCTCGATTGAACCAAGGAGCTATGGGCCAGAGCTATCCACTGCCCTCGATGCTCCAAAAGCTGGCCTGTGCCCTGGCTGTGGCGCTCGCCCTGGTATGCGCGGGGGCCTGCGTGCCCTCGACTGCTCAGGCGCTTGAGACCGCAAAGATCACCGCCCGACCCAATACCGGTTCGGGCAGCGACGTGGTCGGTGGCACCGAGACCCGCATCACCTGGGAGGTCCAGGCCGATGCCGATGAGGAACTGAGCGGCCTTTCGCTGACGTTTGCCGATGGTACGACCTTTGGTGCGGACGGCACGCGTCTGACGATGCTCTCGGGCGATGACCTTATGGACCGTACGCCCATGAAGCCTACGTGCAAGGTCGACGGCCAGACGCTCAAGATCGATTTTGGCGAGACGGCGCCCGCCGGCGGCTATTTCCGCGTCGAGGTCTACGGCGTGACCTTCCCCGTCGAGGGTGGCGACGAGGCCTTTAGCGGCACCTGCACTTTGGCCGATGGTTCGATCAAGAAGATCTCCAAGATTCCGTCGGTGGAGATCAAGGGCGTGACGGCATTCGATAGCTTCCTGGCCGACCTTAAGGGGCAGCCGTGGGTCAAGGCATGGAATTCCAACATGTTCCTTCGCCTGTTCCTGAACCCGGTCATTTTGGTCCAGAGCCTGCCGATCGTCTTCAAAGGCTTCCTCATGTCGCTCTCGATCGTGCTCGTGGCGTTTCCGCTGGCAATTCCCTTTGGCTTTGCCTTGTCGCTCATGCGCATCTCCAAGTCGCGCATCCTGCGTTGCCTTGCCGGCATCTATGTGAATATCATCCGTGGTACGCCGGCGTTCCTGCAGATCTACATCGCGTTTTTTGGCCTGCCGCTGGCCGGCGTCAAGGTTGACGACTATGTGCTGGGCGTCATCGTCATGGCCATGAACTCGTCCGCCTACCTGTGCGAGATCTTCCGCGCCGGTATTCAGTCGATCCCCAAGGGCCAGAACGAGGCCGCGCGCTCGCTGGGCATGAACGCCTTCCAGACACTGCTCTACGTTATGATTCCGCAGACGTTCCGCAATGTTTTGCCTACATTGACCAGTGAGTTCATCCTGCTTTACAAGGATACGTCGCTGCTTGCGGCCGTGGGCGTGGTCGAGATCGTCATGAACGCCCGCACCATCGTGGCCACGACGGGGTCCATCACGCCGTATGTGGTTGCCGCCCTGTTCTACCTGGTCATCACCCTGCCGCTTGCTCGCTTGGTGAGCGGTCTTGAGGCGAGGCTGTTGGGTACGGCCGAAACCAAGAAGAAGCATCCCGCCAAGAGCGCCGGACAGGTCGTCGCGACGCCCGCCGATCACATCGCCGGTCTGTAAGGAGGTCCTATCATGAGCGAAACCAATAACTCGAACGAGGTCGTCGTCAGCATCAAGAACCTCCAGAAGGCCTTTGGCGATAACGTGGTCCTGCGCGATATCGATTTGGATGTGCACAAGGGCGAGGTCGTCGTAGTCCTAGGCCCTTCGGGTTCGGGCAAGTCGACGATGCTTCGCTGCATCAATCGTCTGGAGCATCCCACGAGCGGCTCGATTGTCGTTGAGGGCGTGGACGTGTGCGCCAAGGGCGTCGACCTTAACAAGGTGCGTACGCATCTGGGTATGGTGTTCCAGCAGTTCAATTTGTTCCCGCACCTGTCAGTCAAAAAGAACGTCATGCTCGCGCAGCAAAAGGTACTCAAGCGCAGCAAGGAAGAAGCCGAGAAGATTGCCGTCGAGGAGCTGACCAAGGTCGGTCTTGCCGAGCGTATCGACTTTATGCCGAGCCAGCTCTCGGGCGGCCAGCAGCAGCGCGTTGCCATCGCCCGCGCCCTGTCGATGAACCCTCACGTCATGCTCTTTGACGAGGCCACGTCGGCGCTCGATCCCGAGCTGGTTCGCGACGTTCTGGGTGTCATGCGCGACCTGGCACGCGACGGCATGACCATGATCGTCGTGACGCACGAGATGGGCTTTGCCCGCGACGTCGCCGACCGCGTCGTCTTTATGGACGGTGGCGTTATCGTGGAAGAGGGTACGCCGAGCGAGGTCTTCGACCACCCCAAGAGCGAGCGCACCAAGGCGTTCTTGGGCAATATCTCGTAGCCGCTTTATATGACTGACATAACAGAAAACGGGAGCTGGATGTGATCCGGCTCCCGTTTTTGTTGGGACGCGAATGTGTTTTGGTGCAGAGCGCGTTACGGGCGGAGCTCATTGCCGCTAGGCGAGCTCGGCTCCAAGGGCGCGGCAGGCCGCCTCGCCCTCGTCGTCGGGCGCGTCGTAGCAGATGGTGGAGTCCACGACGTTGACGCCGGCGTCGTCGGCGTCGGCCTTCCAATTGTCCATCCACTCGCCCTCGGCCCACGAATAGGAGCCAAAGAGGACGACCTTCTTGTCGCCGAGAGTCTCCTTGACCTCGTCCCACATCGGCTGGAACTCATCGTACTCGAGTTCCTCGGAGCCCATGGCGGGGCAGCCGAAGGCGAAGGCGTCGTAGTCGGCGGCCCTGTCGGCAGAGAAGTCGGCGCAGGGGATGACCTCAGTCTCGGCACCCGCGGACGTGGCGCCTTCGGCGACGAGGTCCGCCATGGCCTCGGTATTGCCCGTGCCGCTCCAATAGACGACGGCGATCTTGCTCATGTTGTGTCCTTTCGGTCGTGCGGCGCTGGCCGCGGCTTGTACGTTCTATCGGGTTGCCTGGGCAAGTTGCGCCAGGCTGCAGCCCTGCTGATAGATAAAAGTGAAGTATTGGGTGCAGGCACGGTAGGCATCAAACGTCACAAGCGCCTGCTCGACATTCGCGTAGACCTTCCAAGCCCCAAAGACCTTGTAGTTCTCGCCGCGCTGGACGATAAACTCGTGCACGTCGTCGTAGGGGTATCCCAGGAAGTAACCTATTTCGTGCGGAAACTCGCAGGCGCAGTCTTCGCTGCAGCGAGCTTGCTGGGGCAGTGCGCATCGAGTCTGGCTGCAGGCGCATTCCGCGACGTTATTGCTCGCGAGCGTGATGCGTGATGCCAAATGCACAAGGCATGTCGAAAGGTCTCTCGTGTCGTAGCCTTCCGAGGCGAGCGCTGTTTGGGCGCGAGGGTCTGCGAAATAGGTGGTGAGGCTTTTGGCTCGGTACACGTACACGAGTGCTCCACAGGGCCGCCAGACCAGAACACTCAGGTGGATGCCGAGCGGGTCAAGCTCGCGATTGCACTGGGCGATAACGTTGAGCAGGTGTGCTCGGCGTTCTGCGATGGTTTCGGTCGCGGTCGAGCCGTCCCCGTGGGCGTAGGCGCCTGGATAGGTAAAGAGCGATGCCGGCTTGATGCCCGCGAGCGTGGGAGAGCAGTTGCGCACGACTGCTGCCTGAAACGTTGGGATGTCTATGGTTCGAGTCACGGCGCTCCTTACGGATCTAAACTGTTAGCCTAGGAAAACTTATACACAAAAGTAAGCCATGGTCAACAAAAAAGTTTGAAGAGGGAAACTAATTGATCGAACGGACATGATTTTGGGTTAAGATGGGGACACCCCATGGGGGTATCTAGATAGGGCTACTTGAAAGGGGAACGCATGAGTGACTTGCTCAACCCTGCGAATCTCATCGTGCTGGCCGTCATTGCCGTCGGCATGTTTTTTGGACTGCGTCGCATTGCCGCTTCGACACACGGGAAGAGTTGTTGCAGCGATGGTGCGAGCGGCAAGAAGGCCAAAAAGGTTGTTGTGACGGATACCGATGCGTCGCACTATCCCTATAGCGATGAGCTGCTCATCGGCGGCATGAGTTGCGACGGCTGCGCTCAGAACGTGGCCAATGCCCTCAATGCCCTGGATGGCATTTGGGCCACGGTGACGTATGCGGACCACACGGCGCGCATCCATTCTAAAAACCCGATCGACCGCGAGGTACTCGAGGCGGCCGTGAGGGATGCGGGCTACTACGTCATGACACTGTAAGCGCCGCCTTGGATGTATTTTCTTGTCTAGGCACGTCCGCGCAGTTCGATATCTTGAATGTCATCGAAATCGATGACGATGTCTTTGAGCTTGAGGAACTTGAAGGCGGGGAGTACCTCGTCGAGGATGCCGGTGCGGGAGCGATAGCCGTACGTATCGTAATAGGTGACGCGGACCAGGTCGCCACGTTTGAGGCCCTCGAGCTTATGCGAAAGCTCGAGGGCTTTCTCTTCCGTTAGCTCACATTTTGGTTCGACGGCGATCTCTTGCTTGCGCACGAGCTCGTAGTATCCCGTGAGGGCGGCAAAGGGCATAAACTGTGCGGCGCGGTTGGCGCGCACGGCACCGTTGGCGGTGAGTCTGGGGTCGGCGGATCGACGTCTTCCCTCGGGGTCCGCTAGACGTTCAAAAGGCGTCGGTGGCCGCATCGGCCGTTGTTGGGACTTAGGCACGATGTCCTCCTACCTGATCGTTGCGTTCGCGTGCGGTGGCGCCGACGGTAAAGCTCAATCCTTTGACCAGGGCGTTCTTGCCATATTTGCCTTTAACGGCTAACACGGCGCGTGCCAGGTCGCGCTCGCGCTCATCGGCCTCGACGTCGCTAAACAGATCGATGGTGGCAAATTCTTCGGGCACCAGATTGCCAAAGCCCAGATTGATACGCTTGACCGGTCGCTTGGGGTCGACCGTTTGTGCCCAAAGATCATCGAAATACCCCATGATCTTCTTAAACGAATTAGTGCTCTCGGGCAGCTTGCGCGAGGCGTTGGAGTGCGCAAAGAGCGCGGCATTGCCACCACGCGGCTTGCCGCCGTGTTCGCCCACAAAGATGCCGTCAATCGCCTGTGCCTCTCGCACCAAACGTCGGCGTTCGTCATCTCGCTGGACGGGTTTCGGTGCGCGGTGCGCGAGCTCGGGGCCGTCGGTCGCTGCGGGCTCGATGCCCGAAGTACTCGAGCGCAGGTGTCCGCAGCCGTCTATATACTGCGCCGTGCCGCTGGCGTTGAGCCGGCGTATGTCGGCGCGCTCGCTTGCATAGCCCACAAAGAGCGAGATGCTGTCGCACACCACGTGCTTGTCGATCAAATCCAGCACGGCGGCATCGACCATTTCGCGCAAGACGGTGTAGGCCTGCTCGTAGGCATAGCCCCTCGAGAGCACCTGCCCTGTGGTGGTCGAGGTCGCTTGCGGGCGATAAGCTTGGATATCGGCGATGGTTGTCGGCTCACGCCCGAAGGCGTGGTCGATAAGATATTCGGCATTGACGCCGAGTTCGTCGTAGAGCAGGTTCTCGTCGAGTGCGGCGACGCCCATCAGGTCGTAGACGCCGTATTTCTCGAGACGGGCTGCCACGCCGGGGCCGATGCCCCAGATGTCGGTGATGGGGCGATGGGGCCAGATCTCCTTGCGAAAGATCTCGTCGTCGAGTATGCCGATACGGCTGGGCACGTGCTTGGCGGTAATATCGAGTGCAACCTTGGCCTGGAATAGGTTGGGGCCGATGCCGACCGTCGCCGTGATGCCGGTGCGCACCAGGACCTCGTCGCGCAACATGCAGGCGAAGCCTTCCGCATCGGTGTGATAGAGGTCCAGATAGGGTGTCACGTCGATAAAGCACTCGTCAATTGAGTAGACGTGAACGTCTTGCGGACTGACGTATTTCAGGTAGATACCGTAGATCTGCGCCGACACCTCCATGTAGTGCTGCATGCGCGGTACGGCCTTGATGTAGTCGATGCCATCGGGAATCTCGAACAGGCGGCAGCGATTGTGAATCCCTAGATCCTTCATGGCCTGCGTGATAGCGAGACAGATGGTCGTGCGTCCGCGCGATTCGTCGGCAACGACCAGGTTGGTGGTGAGCGGATCGAGCCCACGATCGACGCACTCGACGCTGGCATAAAACGTCTTGAGGTCGATACAGATGTAGGTGTGCTGCTCGTGCGCCATCCGTGCCCTTTCATCAAACACATGTTCTTATCGAATACCTGTTCGATAATACTCGCTCGACCGGACACCGTCAAAACCTACCAAAAAGGGACAGGTTTATTTTGGCAGGTTTACCGAGTGTTTACAGTGAGCCGGTAGCCTTAATGTGTTGAATACGCTGAGGGGGTATGGATGACCATCGATATGGGTGATCTTGCACTTCTGATACTGTTCGTGCTGTGCCTTGCGATCTTTGTTTGCCTGCTGATCAAGGTACTCAAAGGACGGGCTATAAGAATCGATGAGGTGGGTTACTTGCTGCTTGTCGAGAGGCTTCGGTCGCCGGTGTTGACGGCCGCGATGAAAGCCGCCTCGAGTTTGGCGTCGCTGCCGTTTGTCGTCGGTGTGCTAGCCGCGGCGATGCTGTGGGCGCCCAATTGGCCCCATGTTGTCTGGGCCGCCTTCAATGTCGGTGCTATCAGCGCAATCGACCAGCTGTTAAAGGTCCTTGTGCATCGACCTCGTCCACAGGGATTTCGGCTTGTCGAGGCGCCGGGGCTGAGCTTCCCCTCGGGCCACTCGATGGCGGCCATGGCGTTTTATGGCTATGGTATATGGTTGGTGCGGTGTGGCGTGTGTGGCCTTCCGTTCGGCGCCGCCATCGAGGTTGCACTCGCGTGCGTCATCCTTGCGGTGGGCGTCAGCCGTGTCTATCTGGGCGTGCACTACGTTTCGGATGTGCTGGGCGGGTTTTGCCTGTCTTTTGTCTGGCTCATCCTGTTCGTGCGTCTTGGCCCTTGGATTTTGACCGTCTAATTGTCGCAACTGGACGCCATGTCGGATCGAATCTGATTTTAACGCAGCCCTAAAGAGCGCGAAACAGCTCGGAAAAGCTCGCTTCGTAGCATGAGCCTAACGATCGATACCACCATAAAGCACGGAAGGGTTGTGGGGACAATGGTCAACTATGGGTTTGGTATGCCGACGCGCTTGGTTGCGGATGGGGATGTGGCTCGCTGGTGCGGGCGATTGGTTGCCCACTATGGCGGCACCAAGGCACTGGTCGTGCTGGGAGGCGACAAGCACACGCGTGATGAGCTCGTTTCGGCGGCGCTGGGCTCGGTTGATCGAGCTCTGCTCGAGCGCGTGCTTTTCCGCTGCGGCTCGGTTGAAGGCGACGGAGGAGACGAGCTGATCGACGAAGCCGTGGCCCTGGCGACCGACGAAGGCGTGGACTTTGTCTTGGCGATTGGCGATGCCGATACTGCCGGCTTTGCGCGCGAGCTCGCCCGTCGCATGGCGGCGCTCGATGTCGGCGAAGACGGTTTTGTCCCTTATGGATGTATCGTCTCGGAGGGCAAGGTGCCTGCCGTCGTGGGGGCCGGCGAGGTTCCCGTTTTTGCCATCATCGCGCCCGAACTGCTGGAGGGCATCGGGTCTCCTCTGCGTGAGTTGCTCGGTAGCGTCTGCGCTGCGGCCTAATATTTGGCATAAAGGGATAGGTTATTTTTGATTGGTAAAGCGTTTGACCTGCCAAATTAAACCTGTCCCTTTTTGGTCGGTTGCCGTTTGGGGGCCGATTGGCAACGCTCGCTGATTATAGTCTTGACCTGCGCTAGAATAGTGGCATCTGAATGTCCGGGCGCATGGAGGCGTGCGCCCGTATGCTGAGGAGGACTCTATGGCAACTGTTGCCGCACCTATCGATGCTACGTCGACTGCCGCTTGGAAGGCGCTCGAGGCCCATCAGGAGAAGCTCGAGGCCGAGGGTATCGACCTCAAGGCCTGGTTCGCCGCCGATGCCGAGCGCGTGAACAAGCTGAGCTTTGACGCCGGCGACCTGCACTTCGACCTGTCCAAGAACCTGGTGACTGATGAGACCGTCAAGCTGCTGTGCGATCTTGCCCGCGAGGTGAAGCTCGAGGAGCGCCGCGACGCCATGTTCTCCGGCGAGCACATCAACACCACCGAGGACCGCGCCGTCCTGCACACCGCGCTGCGCCGCCCGGCAAGCGAGAAGGGCCAGCTCATCGTCGACGGCCAGGACGTCGTCGCCGACGTGCACGAGGTTCTCGACCGCATGTATGCCTTCGCCGAGCGCGTGCGCTCCGGTGAGTGGAGGGGCGTTACCGGCAAGAAGATCGAGCACCTGGTGTCCATCGGCATCGGCGGCTCCGATCTGGGTCCGGTCATGGCCTACGAGGCCCTGCGTCCCTATGCCGACGCCGGTATCGACTGCCGCTACATCTCCAACATCGACCCCAACGACCAGGCCGAGAAGCTCAAGGGTTTGGATCCCGAGACCACGCTCGTGATCATCGTCTCCAAGACTTTCACCACGCTCGAGACCCTCACCAACGCCCGCGAGGTCAAGACTTGGATGCTCGAGCAGCTCAAGGCTCAGGGCGCCATCGACGGCTCCGATGAGCAGAACGCCGAGGCCGTGACAAAGCACTTCGTCGCCGTTTCCACCGCACTCGAGAAGGTCGAGGCCTTCGGTATCGACCCCGCCAACGCCTTCGGTTTCTGGAACTGGGTCGGCGGCCGCTATTCCGTTGACTCCGCCGTGGGCCTGTCGCTGATCGTCGTGCTCGGCCCCGAGCACTTCCAGCAGTTCCTCGAGGGCTTCCACGCCATCGACGAGTACTTCTGCAACACGCCGCTCGAGAGCAACGCCGTCGCGCTGATGGGCCTGCTCAACGTCTGGTACGTCAACTTCTTCGGCTCCAAGAGCCACGCCGTGCTTCCGTACAGCCAGTACCTGCACCGCTTCCCGGCCTACCTGCAGCAGCTCACCATGGAGTCCAACGGCAAGCATGTCCGCTGGGATGGCAGCGCCGTGACCTCCGACACCGGTGAGATCTTCTGGGGCGAGCCCGGCACCAATGGCCAGCACGCCTTCTATCAGCTGCTGCACCAGGGCACCGTGGTTGTTCCGGCCGACTTTATCGCTTTCGCCAACACCGCCAACCCCGCGACCGACAACGGTCAGGACGTCCACGAGCTGTTCCTGGGCAACTTCCTGGCTCAGACCAAGGCGCTCGCCTTTGGCAAGACGGCCGATGAGGTGCGCGCCGAGGGCACGCCCGAGCAGATCGTCCCGGCCCGCTGCTTTGAGGGCAACCGTCCGACGACCTCTATCTTCGGTGACACGCTGAGCCCGTTTGCGCTCGGCGAGCTCATCGCCCTGTACGAGCACATCGTGTTTGTCGAGGGTACGGTCTGGGGCATCGACTCCTACGACCAGTGGGGCGTCGAGCTGGGCAAGCAGCTTGCCAAGCAGATCACCCCGGCCTTCCACGACGACGCCGCCAAGGCCGAGCAGGACGCTTCGACCCAGGCGCTCATCGAGTTCTACCGTGCTCACCGCAAGTAGGATTCGCTGCGATAAGTAACGCATAGCTGACAAGGGCCCGTATCCGTTGGGATGCGGGCCCTTTGCTATTTGGATGAATAAGGCAGCGGGCGGCATTCATACCTATGAGGAGAATCGTGCGTTTATCGAGGTCGGCGCCAGCGCACTGGGTGCCTCGGCGGCAATCGTAATCGTCGAGGGCGCACCGACGGATGAGAGTCGCTAGCAGACGTATTTGACCCGAGCGATTGAGCTCAACGACTGCACGCCGTTCATGTTCGGGACAATATAGCTTTTTACTCGTTGCAAACGAAGGCGTGGCGGGCATTCTGTATGATGACTCAGACAAGGTTGTTCAATGACAGGGAGGCATATATGGCAATCAAAGCCATCGCAATGGATATCGACGGTACGCTCACCAACGACCAGAAGGTAATTAGCCCGCGTACGCGCGAGAAGCTGCTCGCGGCGCAGGAGTCGGGCATTAAGCTCATCTTGGCTTCGGGCCGTCCCGCATGGGGGTTGCACGCCTTGGCGCAGGAGCTCGACCTTCAAAACCATGACGGTCTGCTAGTTGCCTTTAATGGCGCGCACGTGGTCGACGCTCAGACCGATGAGGTCCTTTTTGACCAGGCCATGCCGGCTGACGAACTGCACCGTCTGATTGATCATCTGCGCAATTTCGACGTGATCCCTATGATTTCGCTCGGTCGCGATTTGCACGTCGAGGACTCGTACCATTGCATGATCACGCTGCCTGACGGCTTGCAGAAGAATATCGTCAAGTATGAGCGCGATGCGTGCGATCTTAAGATTCGCGAGGTCGAGAGCCTGCATGAGGTCGTGGACACTTATCCCGTGGACAAGCTGCTGACGGCGGGTGATCCGACCTACCTGCAGGCGCATTACGAGGAGATGTATGCGCCCTTTACCCAGACGCTTTCGGGCATGTTTACGGCCGACTGGTACTTTGAGTACACGGCGCCCGGTATCGACAAAGCCCGTGCGCTCGAGGGTGCCCTGCCCAAGCTCGGTATCGATGCCAGCGAGGTCGTCTCGTTTGGCGACGGCCAGAACGACAAGTCCATGATTGAGTGGGCCGGCACCGGTGTTGCCATGGGCAACGCCGTCGATGAGGTTAAGGCAGTTGCCCAGATGGTAACCGCCAATAACAACGAAGACGGTATTGCAGTGGCGCTGGATAAGCTGCTGGGTTAGAATCGCCGATTAATGCATGGTTTGGGCGCCTGCTTGCGGGCGCCCTTTTGTTAGGGAGGGTGCCGTGTCCGCATTTCCGTTCGACGCCGTTATCTTTGACATGGACGGTGTCATTGTCGATACCGAGTATTACTACCTGGGCGAGACTGCCGCGTTTGCCAAGGAGCTTGGGCTTAACCTGACTCAAGAGGAGTTGAATGGGCAAGTCGGTACCTCGCATCAGTTCTTCCTGCATATGCTGGTCGATTGGTTTGAGCGCGCCGGTAAGGGGCATTTCACTGGCGAGGAAGCGTTGGCCCGTTGGGATGAGTGGGCGCATAAGCGTCCGCGCGACTATCAGGCTTTGATTAACCCGGGCGCCGTGGATACGATTCGAGAGCTGCCGCGCCGTGGCGTTCGCGTGGCGCTTGCCAGCTCATCTCCCATGGATAGCATCGAAGAAGTGCTCAACGCATGCGGGCTGTCGGATGCCTTTGAGTATGTGGTGAGTGGCGAGCAGTTTAAGGAGAGCAAGCCCGAGCCCGACATCTACCTGCATGCGCTGGACCTGCTGGGGCTGCCCGCGAATCGCTGCTGCTGCGTCGAGGATTCGGTGCCTGGCATCACTGCCGGCAAGCGAGCCGGCCTGACGGTCGTTGCCAAGCGCGAGGAGCGCTTTGGCTTTAGCCAGGATGCCGCGGACAAGATTATCGACCAGCTGCCGGAGCTGCTCACGCTTTCTTAGGAGCGCGGTAGTTGCGCGTTTTTCGGGTCTGATGAGTAAATACCCGACATTTTGGCGCGGCAGCAATCATAATTAATGCTAATGCGGGCTCAAGGGCTTGTTGAATGCCCTTGAGCCCGCTTTTGACTTAATTGTGCTGGGAGAGGGTATATGCCACCGACTGAAGGGCTAACTGACGGTAAAGCAGCGATACCGCTGTACCAACAGGTCATTGATATCATTAAAAACGAAATCAACTCCGGTGCCTACAAGGCAGGTGCGCGGATACCCAACGAATTCGAATTGGCTGAGAGCTATAAAGTTGGCCGCGTTACCGTGCGACGCGCTATTGAGGAGCTCGTCCAACAGGGCTATCTAACGAAGCGACAGGGGAAAGGCACGTTTGTCAATGCCCCCAAGCTCAAGCGCAAGATTCGCCAGAAGGATGACGTCCAGAGTTTTTCGGACGCATGCCGCGCTAACGGAATGGAACCGGGGGCGTGTGTCATTTCGAGAAAGATACTGCCAGCGGATTTCACCGAAGCACAGTTCTTTGGTGTTCCCGTTGGAACTGACTTGATTTGCGTTGAGCGCGTGCGTACTGCCGATGGCGTCCCTGTCATGCTTGAGAACAACATATACGTTTACGAGGACAACGCCTATCTATCAACGGCGCCTCTATCTAACCAATCCATTTTTGAGTTCGTGCGCAACCGGACGGGGCGGACGCCTGCGTTTACCGACCCGTGCACGCTCGAGATCGCGTGCGCATCGCCCGAGGTCGCTCGGTTGCTGGCGGTTCCCGTTGGCGAACCCTTGTTTTATATGGAAGCCTTCTTCTTTGATGAGCAGCGGCGGCCGTTTATCATCGGTCGTCAGCGGATCGTTGGGTCTCGCTACGTTTTTGACATCTAGGACATTGCGAATGGAGACGCCCGGTGGATCATCTCACCGGGCGTTTCCATACCGTTCACGGCACAAACGCAACCGTTCAACCGCGTTGCGGCAATCAGTTTGAAATTATCTTGATGACGAGAAAAGCTGCTGGTAATCTATAGAACGTCATAGAACGTTTGCCTTGTGCAAACGTTGAAGCGAGATGCGATGCAATCTCGAGTTCTTTGGAGGTATCTATGTCAGATACGAAGGCGAAGAAGACAAACAGACGTTTTAAGTTCAAATTACCGCATGTCTATACGATCATGTTCTTGCTGATCGTTGTCTTTGCGGTCCTGACTTGGATCGTTCCCTCTGGTCAGTATCAGCGCAAGACGATTTCGACAGCGGCGGGCGAGCGTGAAGTCGCCGTTGCTGGAACCTATGAACAGGTCGATAAGAACTACACCGATTCCGAGACCGGCGAGACCATCAATCTGGGTCAGGATATCTTCGCGGTCCTGCAAGCGCCCACTAAGGGCATCCAAGAGGCTGCCGACGTCGTTGCGTTCGTCTTATTGATTGGCGGATCGTTCGCAATCATCACCAAGACCAACGCTTTGAATGCCGGCATGAGCCGTGTGATTAAAAAGCTCAAGAACAAGGACATCCTCATCATTCCCATTACGATGACGTTGCTGTCCATTTGCGGCACTACGTTTGGTATGTCTGAGGAAGCCCTGCCGTTCTATGCCATCTTCATTCCCATCATGATGGGTATCGGTTATGACTCGATGACGGCATTCATCATCTGCTTCCTTGGTCCTAACCTGGGATATTGTGCTTCGACCATCGACCCGTTTAACGTCTTGATCGCACAGGGCATTATCGGCATCGAGGGCAATCCGCAACTGTGGCTGCGCGCCGTTTCTTGGGTCATCTTCACTGCCGTCGGTATCGCATGGGCCATGCGCTACGCCATGCGCGTCAAGAAAAACCCCGAGTCGTCCATTACGTACGAGGACGATAAGCTCAAGCGTATCGAGTTTTCCGTGACCGACGCCTCCATCGAGGAAGAGTTCACTATCCGTCAGAAGCTCGTGCTTATCGATTTTGCTTGCGGTATGGGCATTATCGTCTGGGGTCTTGTTACCCAGGGTTGGTACATGAATGAGATTTCCGCCGTGTTCCTTGGCATGGGCTTGCTTGCCGGTATCCTGGGCGGTCTTGACCAGCAGACGATTGCTGAGGAGTTCGTTAAAGGTCTCGCCGACTTTGCGTACGCCGCCATCGTTATTGGTATCGCTCGCGGTATTCTGGTCATCGCCGAGGGCGGCATGATCATCGACACCATTCTCCAGGCGCTCGCTACTGCGCTCGCCGGTGCACCCGCCGCCGTCTACACCACGTTTATGTATATCGTCCTTGGCCTGCTCTCTTTGCTGGTTCCCTCGAGTTCTGGCCTGGCGGCGCTCACCATGCCTGTTATGGGCCCCCTGACCGAGCTTATGGGCCTCAATCCCGAGGCAGCTGTTACCGCGCTCCAGTTTGCTAATCAGACCATCAACACCATCAGTCCCGTGGCGGGCATGACGGTCGCCGGCCTTGCCGTGGCAAAGATCTCGTTTGGCCAATGGTGGAAGACCATTTGGAAGTTCTTCATTTTCATGGTCGTCTTTGGCCTGATCGTAACGGCAATCTCTGGCATGCTTCCGGTGTAGGTGGTTGTGATGTCTGATCGTTTGACGGTCCTGACGTCTAAGAGCGTCTTTACCGGTACGGGGGACCTGCCGTTTGAAGGTTTCGTAGCGGTCCGTGGCAATCGAATTGAGGCTGTTGGCACCAAGTGTGAGGTAGCTTCGTATTTGACCCAAGCGGACGAGGTAGTTGACCTGGGCGACCGCACCGTCATGCCTGGCCTGATCGATGTGCATACCTTCTATACGGGCTGGGCACTGCGGACGTTGGGGCCTGATCTGTCCGGCATCGCTGATGCCAAAGGGGCCGTGTCGCTCTTGCGTGCATGGATAGAAGATCATTCGGATTGCGCGGCGGCTTTTGGCCACAACCTACCCGAAACGTTGGCATCGGATGCCGAGAACGCAAATACGGCAGCCGTGTTTGACGATTGTTTTGGCGATATCCCTGTCGTCTGCTTTACACCGGGTGCGGAGACCTGCGTTCTCAATGCAGCCGCCAGTGCACGATACGGCTTTACACCCCAGGCGTGCTATGCCGAGAAGATCTGGCGCATGATGAGCGATTTCCTCGCGCTGCCCGAGGTACGTGCGGGGTATTCGGACTACATGAGCATGCTTAACGAGCGCGGCGTTACCGCCATCAAGGAGATGGCGTTTGATGACTACTACGGCTTTGCCGACGAAATGGCTCGCCGTGAGGAATCTGGTGAGCTGACGGTTCGCGTCTCTATGATGTCGCAGCCGGTGGGCGCTGGTGCAAATCTGGCATATGCCCGCGAGGCACGAGAGCGCTTCCGGGGACCGTTCGTTCGTTTTTCTGGCTTCAACCGTATGGCCGATCGCGGCGTATGGGCGGGGCTTGCCGAGATGATTGACCCCTATGAGGACACGGCCGATGCGGGAGCCGCCGGCAAGACGGTCGTCGAGGAGCCCGAGTGGGATCTGATTGAGAACGAGCTACGTGCAATTGATGCTGACGGCTTCCGATATTCCTTGCATTGCCAGGGAGATGGCGCCGTTCGTCGCACCGTGGCGCTCTATGCCTCGCTGCCTCGAGACGAACATGGACGGATGCTTCGCCGCCATGCGATTACCGATCTCGAGAACTCTGACCCGACCGATCTTGTCGAGTTTGGCAAGTTAGGTGGAATTTGCGAGGTCTATCCGCAGATTCTGACGCTGGACCGGCGCGAGGATTGCCTATCGATGATGCGTCGACAAATTGGCGAGACGCGACTTTTACACAGCTGGAATCGCCGCGGCATGGAAGATTCCGGATGCACGGTGTGCTGTGGTACGGATTTGCCGCTGCTGATTCCGAGCCTGGGTGAGTCAATCTACAGCGCGTGCGGCGGATACTTCGACGATGGACTGCCCGTGAATGAGGCCAACGTGCTGACGCTTGTCGAGCTCTTGCGCGCTTGGACTGCCGGGGGCGCGTACGATCTGATGCGCGAAGACGAGCTGGGTACGCTTGAGGTTGGCAAGCTTGCCGATATCTGCGTGCTCGATCGGGATGTGTTCGACCTCGATTATCGCGACGCACGCGATCTTGCGGTTGATATGACGATGTCGGACGGACAAATCGTGTTCGATCGAAATAAGGAGGCATAAGGTGTCTGAATCCAAACCGACGCTGCGCCGCGAACAGATTGCGGGCATGAATATCCACTACATCATGTGGTCGCTCGATTACTTCCTTGACGCGCAGCAGCGTTTGGGCTTTGAGTCCATTGAGCTGTGGTGTGCGGAGCCGCATGTGACGCTCGACCACACGGGCTACTTTGAGGCTGAGGTCCTGGCGAAAAAGGCTGCAGACCGTGGGCTTAGGTATCGTACTCTGTGCCCCGAGAATGTTGTCTATCCTTGGCAATACTGCGCACGCAAGCCGCTGCATGAACAGCGCAGCCTGGCGTACTTTAAGCACGGCATTGAGCTTGCCGAGGTACTTGGGTGCGACCGTATGTCCGTCAACTCGGGCTGGGGCGACTGGGACGAGGATCGCGAGGAGGCCTGGAAGCGCAGCCGCGAGCACTTGTCCATTCTGGCGGAGTATGCCGGCGAGCACAGTCTGGTGCTTACGATGGAAAGCCTGCGTCCCGAGGAGAGCAACCTTGTGACGACGGTTTCCGATGCGAAGCGCATGATTGACGAGGTCGCGAGCCCGTACTTACAGCCCATGGTTGATACAACCGCGATGGGCGTTGCAGGCGAGACGCTCGAGGACTGGTTTGCCGCCTTTGGTGATGGGGCAATTCACGAGATGCACTTTATCGACGGTGACCCGTATGGCCATCTGGTGTGGGGCGATGGCAAGCACGATATGGACGCCTTCGTCGCCACGCTCAACGCCCATGGTTTTGACGGCATGCTGGGCCAGGAAATCACGGACGGTCGTTACTACGATGACCCGGCGGCGGCAGATGCCAAGAACATGGCCGCATTCGAGAAATATCTGATTGACTAAAACAACTATCGGCCACGCAGCCAATCTCATTGATTGCGGACCAAACAAGAAAGGAACTGGATATGAACGCACACGATCTGATCAAAGAGGCAATTGCCGAGAAGGGCAAGTTCGACAGCGTCTACTGGATTGCTTGCGGTGGCTCCATGATCGATTTGATCCCGGCTCATGAGCTTCTGCAGCGCGAGGCAACCACCTTCACTTCGTATATCTATACCGCGCGTGAATTCGACATTATGCGTCCGCGTCGTCTGGGCGAGAAGTCCCTGGTCATCGCTTGTAGCCACAGTGGCAACACCCCCGAGGTCGTCGAGGGCTGCGAGATTGCCCTTGCTGCCGGCGCTACGGTGATCGCCCAGACCGACAACGCTGGATCTAAGATCGACTCCGGCAAGTGGACCACGTGGGTCTACCCGTGGGGCGAGGGTGTGCCGCAGGCCGAGGTCCCCGCTGGTATTTCGCTGTCGCTTGCGGCAGAGCTGCTCGATCAGCAGGAGGGCTACGCCGATCTTGCCGATATGTATGCCGGTATCGCCGAGATGGATAAGATTCTTCCCCCGGCACGCGAGAAGGTAAATGCCGAGCTGGGCGATCGCTTTGCCAAGCTTTGCCAGGAGCACGAGTTCTTCTATATTCTGGGCAGCGGTCCCAACTTTAGCCAGACCTACGGTTTCGCTATCTGCTCTCTTATGGAGATGCAGTGGCAGCACTGCAGCTACATCCACTCTGCCGAGTACTTCCATGGCCCCTTCGAGGCTACTCAGGATGGCGTTTTTTACTTCCTGCAGATGGGCTCCAGCGAGTGCCGTGCTATGGACGAGCGCGCCCTGGCGTTCCTTAAGACGCATACCGATACGCTGATGGTGCTCGATGCCAAGGAGTACGGTATGGAAGCCGTGCCGGCGAGCGTCCGTGCCTATCTGGACCCGGTGCTGTTCTATGCCATGAACTGCGAGCTGCGTGCTGCACGCGGCAAGGTGTTTGATCACGATCCCGATTTCCGTCGCTATATGGGTGTTGTCGAGTACTAGAAGGGACAAAGGCCATGGCATTTAACGTTAACGCGCTCGGATTTGGCGACAACGTCGTCGATCGCTACGAGCATATCCATACCATGTATCCTGGCGGCAATGCGGTGAACTTCGCCGTTTATGCCAAGAAATGCGGTGCCGCACGCTCCGCATACATGGGCATTTTTGGCAATGACGCCGCTGCCGAGCATGTCATTGCAAGCCTCGAGGATGAGGGTATCGAGCTTGACAAGTGCGAGCAGATGATTGGCGAGAACGGAGCGGCTCGCGTCACCGTCGTTGACGGTGACCGTGTCTTCCTTGGCTCCAACGAGGGCGGTATCCGTGGCGATGCGCGCTATGTCCTCGATCGCTTTGACCTTTCGTACATGAAGCAGTTCGATGTGGTTCATTCGGGCAACTATTGCTTTACCGAGCGCGAGCTGCCCAAGCTGAAGGCTGCGGGCGTCACGGTCTCTTTTGACTTTTCGGACGACTCCACCGACGAGTACTACGAGCAGATTGCGCCCTACGTCGATTTTGCTTTCTTTAGTGCGGCGGATGCCGCGAGTGAGGACGAGATTCGCGAGCGTCTGGCATGGGTGAAGGGCCTGGGTCCGCGTTTTGTGTCGGCTACGGCGGGCGCCGAGGGCTGCATTGCTTACGACGGCGAGCGTTATTACCGCCAGCTGGCTAAACCGGTAACGGACATGAAGGACACCATGGGGGCGGGCGACTCGTTCCTCACCTCGGTTTTAATGTGCTATCTCGATTCCGCCAAGCGTGGTGAGGATGGCGCCGAGGCCATCGAGCGCGCGCTCGACTTTGCCGCCGGGTTTGCCTCGACCGTGTGCGGCATGGAAGGCTCTTGGGGCCACGGAGCACCAATCGCTGAATAGCTTAAGAAAGCGTGCGGCGGTCTGGCTATGAGGCCTTGGACAGCCGATGCAAAACAATAAGCGAAACGCGAAAAGGGGGCTCGCAATGCGGTGGGTCCCCTTTTGAACATTGGAGAAGACTATGGGTATTAAAGCGTGTGCGGCTGGTTTTTGCTGCGCGGACGTCTATCAAAACATCGGCGTGTTCTATCCGACTGGTAATGGCATTGACTGGGGTATCCATCTTGCGCGAATGGGCGTTTCGGTATCCGCCGTTTCGGTTGTCGGCAAGGACGAGTACGGAGACAAGATGAGAGAGGCACTGGCCGCTGAGGGGTTCGATATCTCACATCTGCGGGTGGAGGATGGCGACACCTCGGTGATGCTCATGGAATTGAAAGACGGCGTCGATCGCGTGCATCTCGAGGCAATCGATGGCGTAATGGAGACATATCGACCGAATGAAGATGACCGGGCGTTTATCCTAGAACATGACATCATTCATACCGATCTGTTTGGCAATTGTTTGGACCTCCTGCCCGAATGGCATGATGCGGGCAAGACGGTGGTTATGGACTTCTCGGTGTTCAGCCAGGATCCCGAATATGCCTGCGATAATCATTTTCCCTACGTTGACTACGCATTTATGTCGTTTGAAGATGACACTCCGGAGCTACGTGATTGGGTGCGTCACGTACAGGAGTTGGGGCCGCGCGTTGCGGTTGCCACGCTTGGCGAGAAGGGAAGCATTGCCTATGACGGTGAGCGCTTCTATGAGTGCGAGATCGTACCGGCGGAGAAGGTCGTTAACACCGTGGGTGCCGGCGACTCGTATATTGCCGGGTTTACCAAGGGCGTGATCGATGGCCTTGATATTCCCGCGTGTATGAAGGCAGGCGCTGAACTATCGTCCCGAGTGATTGGTTCGTTTGAGCCGTACTAGGGTCAAATGCCTGGAAAGGAGTACGAAATGGTTATCGACATGTTGGTTCATCCTATGCTCTACGGCGAGATCTATACGCCGGGTGATGAGCCTGATGGATTTGGTTTTTGGTCACGAGAATTTGGTATGGGGCATATGGGCCCCATGGATTGGGATGAGCTTCAAGTCGAGATGGACGTCTGCGATGTGCAGAAGAGCGTGCTCATGCCGCTTGATGTAACCACGGCATGCGGAGGGCATTTTGGCACCAATGACCAGATTGCCATGCTGGTTGCCGCGCATCCCGATCGCCTGTGGGGATTTGCGAGCGTAGATCCGCAGGTGAGCGGTGCCGCAGGCGAATTGGAGCGCACCTTTACCGAGTTGGGGGCAAAGGGGCTTTGCCTGCATCCGGCAAAACAGGGTTTTGCCCCCGATGATGCTGTGGCCGAGCCGCTTTACGAGCTGTGCGAGCGCTATAACAAGCCGGTGGTTTTCCATGCCGGTATGTCTTGGGAGCCGGGTGCAGAACTCTCGCGCAGCAACCCGCTTGCATTTGAGCACACAATCGCAACGCATCCAAATGTGCGTTTTAGTTTGACCCACTTTGGCTGGCCCTGGGTGCGCGAGACCGTGGCGATGCTGCTCAAGTATCCCAACTGCTACACGGACACCTCTATCACTTACATCGATTCGCCCGAGGAGATGATGCAGCGTCTTTTCACGGTCGATATGGGGCCCCTGTGGTATGACCGCGCGCTATCGCATCAAGTGATGTTCGCCAGCAATACGCCGCGCTTCCGTGCGTTCAAACTCAAGCGGGCGCTCGATACCGTGTCCATGCGCGATGATGCACGAGAAAGGCTCTACTGGGGTAATGCCCTGCGCTTTCTTGAAGGGGATGAGTAAACATGGTGACGCTCGAGACATTGAGCTATCTATCGACTGCTCCGGACCAGTTCATCGATATTACCGAAGACGTGCACGCCGCCATCGAACGCAGCTCGGTGACCAATGGCTTGGCAGCGATTATTTTGTCGCATACGACTTGTGGAATCGTGGTAAACGAGGGGCTGCCCTGCGTGGAGACGGATCTTATGGAGACGCTTGATCGCATCGCCCCGCTCGATGCCCCCTATGCGCATGCACGCTTCCTGCCGAGCTATGGAGCCACCAGCAACAACTCCTGTGGGCATATCAAGAGCATGATTTGTGGAAACAGTTGCTTCTTTCCCGTCCAAGATGGCCACATCGTGTGCGGAGGTGCCCAAAACATCTATCTTGCGGAGTTTGACGGTCCGCAGAAGCGAAAAGTGTACGTCGAGGTGCTGGGGGAATAACGTTCCTGCAATAATGAACTGCACCCCAAAACTTGGACGGCTTAAATAAGAACTACGCCGCAAGGGACTGGCTCCGGAACTCCTCCGGGGTCAGTCCCTTCAGTTTAGTCTGCGTCCTCTGTCAGGTGATTCGTTGTATTATCCGGGCGGAAGCGTGTCGCAAGTTGTGGGAGCCGCCAAGCGCAGTTCACGCGCTGCATTTTTTGCGGTGCCTGGGCCGGTGATCTCGGGCTGATTAACCGAGATTATGCTAACAACATGCGTCGCAAGGCGGCGCTGCGCTTGGACGACCTTAAGCTTTTTCACTTCATCACGAGCGGGGGGGGGGTATCTCAACGACCGCTCGACTGTGGACGTTGCCGATTCACTTCTCCTTAATTGCCTACCGGATGCGATGGTCATCGGCGGTTCGGCTGCCGGTCGTGGCGCCTCGGGCGAGCTTGCCGATGAGGTCCGCGAGCGTCGCAGCGTGCGGCTGAGGCGACGGGGCTCGCGGCAGGGACACCTGTCTTAGTGGGAACGGGCGACTCTGGTGCCGAGGCCATTTCGACGGGTGTATTCCGTCCCGGCGATATGATGGTTCAGTTGGGGAGCACGGCGTATTTCATCTACCTAGCTGATCATATGATCGATGATGCCCGCCTGTGGCCAGGGACGTTTATCATTCCCGGAACTTACGGGATCTGCGCGGGGACCAATACGGCGGGTGCGCTCACATCGTGGCTGCGCCAATAGCTGTATCGCGACGCCGTAGAGGCCGAGGGCCACGGTGGCCCCGATGCTTATTCGGTTATGGCGCATGATGCCGCCGATGTGGCGCCGGGTGCCGATGGGCTCCTGTGCCTGCCGTACTTTGCAGGGGAGCGTACTCCGCTCAACGATCCCGAGGCGCGTGGCGTCTTCTTTGGCCTGACCGGAAGGCATACGCGAGCCCATATGGTTCGCGCCGCCTTGGAAGGCGTCGCGTATACCGTTGCATCCCATGTCGACATTATCGAGCGAGAGCATGGACTGCCAATTGGGCGCATTATGCTTGTCGGAGGTGGAACCAAGAATCCAGTTTGGATGCAGGCTATCGCCGACGTATGTGGGCGCGAGGTCTCGGTTGCCAAGGTTGCGGTGGGCGCATGCTTCGGCGATGCCATCATGGCAGCTCTCGCAGGTGGCACCTATGCATCATGGGATGAGCTCGCCCAAGTCCTTGGCGTTGCGCAAACAATCGTGCCCGATATGGCTGCCCACGAGTTATATACGTCGCGTCGTCATATTTTCGATGAACTGTATGCGCGTAACTGCGATCTTGTGCACGAACTGGCGTAGTTTTACAGAACTGGTATTCGATACTGCTCGGGTACAGGAGGATTCAGTAATTTGTGGAGTACGAGGCGCGTGTTCCGCGCTTCCTTGTGACTCGGTGGGCAAAAAAATGCCAAATATGAGTACTGTCACTATTTTAGTAACAGCAAAAACAAGCCTTCGAGGCTCTAGTTGAGCGCCCGGGGGCGATTAAAGCTTGTTTTTTACGGCTTAAGACATGCTAAAACACCCCGTTAATGAACGCCTGTGCATTAACGGGGTGTTGTTTAGTCGCTAAATAATGTGACTAGCTTTGCAACAGTACTCATATTTGGTGTTTTTTGCCCACCTGGGTTAGCAAAGACCAAAAATGGAGCGTGAGTTTTCTAAAATGATCGACTCGATGCTCCCTGCATCGCGGGTTTTAAGTTGGGTGATGACTTTGGAAGCTCTCGTGAGTGAGTCGGCGAGCTGTCGCGCTGAGGTTTCCGTATTTGCTTCGGCTGGGGCGTCGGTTTCAAGCAGCAGGCGGTCGAGTGGAATCTGTCGTACGTATTCGCGTCCTCGCTTAGACGCGAGCATGCGTTCGTTGACGGAAAAATAGCAACCCGCATTGCGCGCGCGGATGAGTTCGTCCGAGGTACCGCTAAACCAGTGGAAGATGATGGCGGGGGAGTTGGGGCTTGGGGTGAGTAGCTCATGTGACTTTAGGGTATCCAGTGCAATTCCTGCCGCTCGAACAGCATGGATGGATAGAACACGATCGGGGAGTGGGCGCTGCGATAGCGTCTGACAAAGCCGCTCGAATACCTGCGTCTGCATCCCCTCGGTGCCCGTAAAGCGTGGCGAGAAATCGAGCCCGACCTCGCTGATAAAACATTCCCGGCTGGCGAGCTTGCAAAGTAGGTCAACCTCGGCAGTTCCACATCGGCCGTCGACGAGCCACCAGGGATGGAGGCCAACGCCCGCGATAATGTTTGGGTAGCGGCTGGCACGCTTTTTTGCTGCCGCGAAGTCGCGTGGGTCGACCCCACAATCAAAGACCCCCAGCCCTATAGCCGCAGCTTCGTCGGCAACAGTATTCGGGTAAGCCATCAAATCAAGATGGCAGTGTGCGTCAATTAACCGGGGCTCCATCGCGGTGCGCCTCGCTAGTCCAGGCGCTGGCCGTCAGCACGCACGCGCTCAGTGCCGCGCCCACTGATCTGGCGAATGACCTCGCCGGCAATCATCTGACCCATGATGGGCGGCATATAACTGGCGGTTCCGAGCTCGGTGCGCTCGTGGATGTTGGAGGGGTCACGGCGCTGGGTCTTGACCGACTCCTCGCAGCTAAACAGTACATGAAGACTTTTGATGCCGCGCTTCTTACATTCTTTGCGCATGATGCGGCTCATGGGATCGCGGACCGTTTCGAAAATGTCGGCAAAGCGCAGGCATTCGGGATGCAGCTTGTTGCCGCCGCCCATGGAGCTCACCAGGTGAATGTCGTGGTCCTGAGCATATCTGGCAACGGTGAGCTTGGCGGAGATGGTGTCAATGGCGTCGACGACGTAGTCGAGCTTGCCACCTGTCTGCTCAAAAACGCTCGCGAAGAACCCGTCAATGTTGTCGCTCAACAGGTATTCGGTGCGTTTGATGACGGTGGCGGCAGGGTTGATGTCGTGGATCATGGCTTCCATCACGTCTACCTTGCGCTTGCCGATGGTGCTATGAAAGGCAATGGCCTGACGGTTAATGTTGCTGGGCGCGATGATGTCTTTATCCAGAATTACGAAATGGCCAATGCCGCCGCGGGCAAGTGCTTCACAGCAGTTGGAGCCCACGCCGCCGCAGCCGAGTACCAGCACCGTGGCGTCAGCGAGCTTGTCGAGTGCCTCGCGGCCCATGATGATTTCGAGCTTGGTGTCGCGCGTCTCGATGGGTGAAGCGTCTACGGTTTCGGTCATAAACATCCTCCGATGGGGAAGCGAATCGTGTTTTAGCTATCGCCATTATAGGTATTATCGCGATTCCATTTGAACCCTTGGGGCTTGTTGAAATGAGACGGGGATTCTCATAAGATGAAGCAGATGGCACCCGTTGCCGCGGGTTAGCCAACTCCGAAACACGTTTTTGGCGTGAGAAGTGGCCGTCTTCGCATTACGCGGGGGCGGCTATTTCATTCGACCTCCAATGTGGATGCCGAGCTCCACGGCCGCGATTACAAGCAATAACAACGTCAGGACATCGTCAATACTCATAGTCCATCTCCTTCTTGGGTAGAGGGAGCTGGTCCATCTGCTTCAACTTCCATTGTAGCTAAATACGAACAAATGTTCCATATATGTTCCTGTATTAGATAGTTAGACAAACATCTAAATATAGAGTATAGTGTACGCGTCGAACGAGCCAGTGAGAGGAGGTTCTATGCCGGGAGAGGGTTTTAAGGCGCTGGCCGATCCTACGCGGCGACGTATTTTGGAACTGCTGCGCGAGGGCAATTGCACGGCCGGGGAGCTTGCCGAGCATTTTGACATTAGCAAGCCGTCACTGAGCCATCACTTGGCGACACTCAAAAACGCCGGCTTGGTGACCGACGAACGCCATGGCCAAAACATCGTATACAGCTTAAACACCACCGTCATGCAGGACTTGATCGGCTGGTTTATGGGCTTTACAGACACTGAAGGTGATAAGGATGAATAACGAAAACAAGGGCATTCACGCCACGGGGGTATCGCCACGCGTGTGGATTGCGCTGATCGCTCTGTGCGTCGCCAACGTCGCAGCGCACCTTATGGTGATGCCGAGCCTGCCGGCGCAGATTCCCACGCACTGGGGAGCGAGCGGCGCCGTTAACGGCTGGGGTCCCAGCTGGATGGCATCGGCGCTCGGCGCATTGCCGCTGGTGCTTCTCGCGATGTTCTACGTGGTGCCACGCATTGACCCCAAGGGCGAGGCGTATCGGACCTCGGGCAAGTTCTATCAGGGCTTCGTAATCGCCTTTACCTTGTTCATGTGCGCCATAAGCTGGCTGGGAGAGCTTACGGTCTGGGGCGTGGTGCCGGCGGTCGGTTCGGTCAACGTGCTGACTTCCGGTGCTGTCGGCTTGCTGCTCATCGGCGTAGGCAACTACTTGCCGCGCGTAAAGCAGAACTACACGCTTGGCATCAAGACGCCCTGGGCGCTTGCTGACCCCGAGAACTGGCGCCGTACGCAGCGTTTTGGCGGCGCCTGCTTTATGGTGCTGGGTGTTGGTGTGATTGTGATGGGCGTGGCGGGTAGCGTGCTTTCGAGTGAAGTCGTCGCCGCGGTGATTGCGGTTCTGGCGTTTGGTTCGGGCGGAGCTGCCTACGTCTACTCGTATCTGCTGTGGCGTAAATCGCAGCGGGCCGTTCGCTAAGGTTGCGGAAAACTAGCGTACGCAGTTCATAGCATGTTCTGGGGGACTTTTCCCAGGTAGTATTAGGGGGTGTGGGCAACCACGCCCCTTTTTTGTTAAGTTTCAGAGCTGGTTTTCTCATTTCGTTTCCACTAAAGCGAAACAAGAATAGGGAAACAGCAGGTAGAAAGGATAAAACAGGCAAATGGCAGAGTTTATCTACCAGATGTATCAGGCTCGCAAGGCCCATGGCGACAAGGTGATCCTTGACGACGTGACCCTGAGCTTCTACCCCGGTGCCAAGATCGGCGTTGTGGGTCCCAACGGCATGGGCAAGTCGACCCTGCTCAAGATCATGGCCGGTATCGAGGAGGTCTCCAACGGCGATGCCAGGCTCACTCCCGGCTACACCGTGGGCATCCTGCAGCAGGAGCCGCCGCTCGACGACGACAAGACCGTCATCGAGAACGTGCGCATGGCGTTTGGCGATATGATCGCCAAGGTCGATCGCTTCAATAAGATCGGCGAGGAGATGTGCGACCCGGACTGCGACATGGACGCCCTCATGGCCGAGATGGGCAAGCTCCAGGACGAGATCGACGCCGCCGACGGCTGGGATATCGATTCCAAGCTCGGACAGGCCATGGACGCCCTGCAGCTGCCCGATTCCGACATGCCGGTCAACGTGCTCTCTGGCGGCGAGCGCCGTCGCGTGGCCCTGTGCAAGCTGCTGCTCGAGGCTCCCGACCTGCTGCTGCTCGACGAGCCCACGAACCACCTGGACGCCGAATCGATCCTGTGGCTCGAGCACTTCCTGCACAATTACCAGGGCGCGGTACTTGCCGTCACGCACGACCGTTACTTCCTTGATAACGTCGCCGAGTGGATCTGCGAGGTCGACCGCGGCCACCTCTATCCCTACAAGGGCAACTACTCCACGTATCTGGAGACCAAGGCCGCGCGTATCGAGGCACAGGGCAACCGCGACGCCAAGCTCGCCAAGCGCATGGAGGCCGAGCTCGAGTGGGTGCGCAGCTCGCCCAAGGCCCGTCAGGCCAAGAACAAAGCCCGTCTGGCTCGCTACGAGGAGATGGAGGCCGAGGCCCGCGCAAGCCAGAAACTCGACTGGACCGATATCCGCATCCCTGTGGGCCCGCGTCTGGGCAACAAGGTGCTCGAGGCCCATCACCTGCACAAGGAGTTCGATGGCCGCGTGCTCATCGATGACCTTTCGTTCACCCTGCCGCGCAACGGCATCGTGGGCGTCATCGGCCCCAACGGTGTCGGTAAGACCACGCTGTTCAAGACGATTGTGGGTCTGGAGCCGCTGACTTCGGGCGAGCTCGAGGTGGGCGAGACCGTCAAGATCTCCTATGTCGATCAGAACCGTTCCGGCATCGACCCCGACAAGAACCTGTGGGAGGTCGTCTCGGACGGTCTGGATCACATGATGGTCGGCGAGACCGAGGTTCCGAGCCGCGCGTACGTGGCGAGCTTTGGCTTTAAGGGCCAGGACCAGCAGAAGCGCGCCGGCGTACTCTCCGGTGGCGAGCGCAACCGTCTGAACTTGGCGCTTACGCTCAAGCAGGGCGGCAACCTGCTGCTCCTCGACGAGCCCACGAACGACCTCGATGTCGAGACGCTGTCCTCGCTCGAGGCGGCGCTGCTCGAGTTCCCGGGCTGCTCGGTGGTCATTAGCCACGACCGTATGTTCCTGGACCGCGTCGCCACGCACATTCTGGCGTGGGAGGGCACCGACGAGAATCCGGGCAACTGGTATTGGTTCGAGGGCAACTTTGAGGCCTACCAGGCCAACCGTATCGAGCGTCTGGGCGAGGACGCAGCTCAGCCGCATCGCATCCACCGCAAGCTCACGCGCGACTAGATCGTTACGCGTTTTCCAAACCGCGTAACTGCTCGACGCTGCGCGGGCCGCAAGCACCCCATCTTGCCGTTCAAGCCGTCGCTCGCGTACCGAAGTACGTGTCGCTCCTCTTTCACGGCAACCTGGGGCACTTGCGACCCGCTCGCTGTTGGTTATGCAGCATCAACAAATAAAACGGCTCAAATCCTGATTTGGATTTGAGCCGTTTGTCGTTACTGCTCGGGTTCTTCGACTTTATCGATGACCCAGGCGGCTCCGAGACCGCCGGTGGTGTTGCGTCGGATGCGCACGGTGACTTCGTGGCGCTCGCCGGCCTGCGTGTAGCGCAGGGGGAAGCTTGCGCGGTTGCGCGCGGCCTCGATGGTACCGCGCTCGCGGGCGATCCAGTAGTACTCGCCGACGATGCCGAGCGTGTCGGCGCCGTAGGGGAGATAGGTCGACAGCTGGTGCAGAAACGGGCCGGGGCAGAAGACCTCGGTCGCGAAATCGACGGGGAAGTCCTCGGGGATGGCGGGCGCTGCGGGTGCGGGGGCCGGTGCTGCAGCGGGGGCCGGAGCCGCTGTAGGCACAGGAATCTGGTCATAGACAGGTGCGGATGTGGACTCGATGACGGGTGCAGACTCAGGCACCGGTTCCGGCTTAACTGCGAAATCTGTCGGTTCCACGGAGACGGATGTGTCTTCAGTCTCGGTTTTGGCATCGGCTTGCGGGGCGTTCTCTGCCTCGACAGATGGCTTTGCCTCGATGGGCGTGGAAGCCATGGTGGTGATGCCGGCGTTGGCGTTCTCGGGGTCATAGACGACCGTGAGCGAGATGGCAGGCTGCGGCACCTCGGGCTCCGGTGTCGACTCGGTGGCGTCTTGATCGTCGGGCTCGTCGGGCTGATCGTTATCGGTCTCGTCGCCAAAGACATCGCTGTTTTGGAACGCAGGCGTCTCGGATTGGTTAGCGGCTTCTTCGGTTGTCGACTTGGGGGCCTTGTTGAGCTCCGCAGTGGCTTCCTGCTCGGATATGACTTCGGGATCGGTCGTGGCGGCGATTTCGGTTTCTGCTGTTACCTCAATAGCGACTTCGATCTCTGCCTCGGGCTCGGGTTCCGGCACGGCTCCAACCATGGCTTCGGGCTCGGGACGCTTAACGTGCTTGGGGCGCACGGCCTTCAGGTCCTTCTTGCCGCGCTTCTTCTTTTTGTAGGATTGCTTGGTGCCCTTGGTAGCCTTGCACTTGTCCTCGCCCTTGACAAGGGCGGCATCCCATACCTCGTTGGCGATGACGGTGGCATACAGGCGGCCGCCTTTAAAGACGGTCAGCTTAATGCAGTCGTTAAGCTCCTCGAGCAGCTCGCGCGTGGACTCAAAGCCCAGGTCATAAGCAGTCATGTCGCCTGCGGCGAGCGCCTCCTCGACCTGTGTCATAAACGTTTGCTTGCCGCATCCAATCGCATCGCGCAGCAGGCGATACAGATAGATGTGGTTGCCCAGCGAAAGCGTGGGCCTAACTATTGTCTTGCTCATGGCAAATCTCCTCTTTACATATGTAAAGCATCTTACCATCGCAGAGCGTTCGCCATGGCGGCGCCCAAGGCAAACGGGCGCGAACCGCTGTCGATTCGCGCCCGTTGTACAGGTTGCCTATCTGGGGATGCAGCGCCTAGTTGCCCGATGTCGTGCCTTGGCTTGAGCTGTTAGATGCCGTGCCGGACGCGGTTCCGCTCGAGCTGTTCGAGCTGTTGGTGTTGCTGCTGCCTGCTGTGCCCGTTCCCGACGTGGTGTCGCTCGTCTGGCCGCCCGTGCTCGGCTGCGAACCGTCAGTCGTTTGGCTTGAGTCGGTCGTGCCGGATGTCGTGCCACTGTTGGCCGTAGAGGAATCGGTGCCCTGCGATTGGTCTTGGGTGTTCGAGGACGAACTGGCAGAGGTGGAACTGTCTTGCGTGTCGTCCGTCTGCGTCTGCTGATCTTGAGACTGGGTGTTGTCATTTGCATCGCTCTCGGTCGTACGCGACGAAAGGATTGGCTCGGGGCGCTCGCCCAGACCCTCACCGGCGGTGGTTATAAGGATGGCGCCGGCGCAGGCGATAACCGCGACGATGGCGATGGCGATCGAGAAGATGATGACCTTCTTTTGCGTCTGGCTGCGCTCTTCCGCCGCCTTGGCGCGTAGGCTGTTGGGGGCGACGCGCGCCGTGGTCGCGTGTCCCGCGACCTGGCGCATCTCCTGTGTAGTCGCGGCGCCGCCCAGGTGCTCCTCGGCATTAAGCTCAACGGGCTCATAGGCGCCGGCGGGGTAGTCGACGGCGGCGTGCGTACCTTTGAGGGCTTCGGCGCTGGCAGAGATAAAGTGGCGGTAGACCTGCGAGGACACAACGGTGATGACCGAGCTCACGGCGGCACCAATTACTGAACCAGCGATACCAATCTTGGAGGCAAGCGCGACGCTCGTGGCGGCAGCTGCGGCGCCGGCGATGATCTGGGGAATAGAAATGTCGTCGAACAGGCCCTTTTTGGGTGCGATGGCCATGGTCTGTCCGATGGAATGGTTCTCGTGTGCGCCGTTGTTGAGCGATGCCGGTGTCATGACGCGCGTGCGCGGTGCGTCGGTGTACTTGGTTGTCATACGGGGTCCTCCCGGTTCGTTTGGTGCTACAACAGGTTGTTTGGCCCCAAGGGTACCCATCTCGTGTGGACCGAAGATGGACTCGCCCGCAACACCACCAACTCACCAAATCCGCGAAGCTTTTTCTCAAGCTGGTCAAATGAAGACGGGGAGAATCGTCGGGTGTCGGAAGGAAGGTTGACCGGATTTGAAGTCCCATGGAATAATCGAGCTCGCGGCGCTGTTGCTTGCGCCGGGTAGGGAGCGTCATGAAAATCCTCAAGCGGATTAACAACAATACGGTTATCTGCGTAAACGCCAAGGGCCGTGAGCTCGTTGCGCTTGGCCGTGGAATCGGTTTCCCCAACAGCCCCGATGAGCTCACGCTCGATAGGGTCGAGCGCACCTTTTACGGCGTGGATGCCCGTTACCTGGCACTTCTGGACGAGATCGATCCTCAGGTGATGGAGTTTTCCGCCCAGATCGCCGATATCGCCCGCTCTAACATCTCGCGTGAGCTTTCACCCAACCTTCCCTTTACCATGGCCGACCATGTCGCTTTTGCCATCAAGCGCTGCCGCGAGCATATGTTTGTGCAGATGCCGCTCTCCTATGACGTGCAGCAGATGTATCCCATCGAGTATAAGATCGCCAAGTTCGCGCTCGAGGGCATCAATCGCGGCTTCAACATCAAGATGCCGCCAGGGGAGGCGAGCGGTATCGCGCTCTGCATCGTCAACAGCGTGGTCGCCTCGTCTTCAAAGGCCAAATCCAATACGGTGCGCAAGGACGATGCGATGCTCGAGAAGTTCACCAAGATCATCGAGTCCGAGCTGGGAGTTTGCGTGGACCGCGACGGTTTTGACTTTTGCCGCTATGCCACGCACGTCCGCTACCTGCTGGAACGCGTACAGACAGGAGAGCCCCTCAACACGGATAACGGCGCGCTCTATGGGCCGCTCTGTGAGCAGCATCCCGATGTGGCTGTGTGCGTCGATCGCATGGCTGCGCTTATCGCAGAGCGTTTTGGCGCCGCGCTTGCCGATGAAGAGAAAGTCTACCTGATGCTTCACGTTAATCGCGTCTGTGCGGGATCCAGGCCTTAATCGACCGCTCGCCGCTGAGATTCGACCGTTTGCCGGTTTTGACTTTCGTAAAGGCGTCCGTTGGATGTAGTTTCATAGTCACATAAGGTGTTATTCGAGAAGAGCCTCGAAGCATGACGTAGACAGTTCCCTTGTCCGCATTGTGCTTCGGGACTCTTCTGTTTATGTTGCCCTTCCCGCCCCCTCGATTCGCCTTGTGCCAGGCCTGCCGTAATCGGACCTCGTGCATGCGCAGACGCGAGGCGGAAAAGCAAGGGAGTTCAGCTATGGCTGATAACAAGAAAATCGCAGCCGATGTGCTCGAAGCCGTCGGAGGCAAGGAAAACGTGACGTTTGTGGCGCATTGCATGACGCGTCTGCGCTTTAATCTTAAGGATATCGATATGCCCGATATCAAGGAGATAAAGAAGATTAACGGCGTGCTGGGCGCCCAGATTTCGGGAACGCAGTTTCAGGTGATCGTGGGCCAAAACGTGCCCAAGGTCTACGATGAGCTCTGTAAGCTTGGTGGGTTTGCCAAGCAGGATGCCATCGATGAGAACCTCGACACCCCTAAGCAAAAGCTCACACCTAAGGTCATAGGCAATAACATCCTTAACTATCTCTCGAGCTCCATGGTGCCTATGATCCCCGTGCTCATGTGCGCCGGTCTCTTCAAGACCGTCGCCGTGGTGCTGGGCCCCACGATGGCGGGCGTGCTGATCGAGACGAGCGACCTCTACGTTCTCATGAACATGGTCTACGACGCTGCGTTCTACTTCATTCCAGTTTATCTCGGTTACAACGCGGCTAAGAATATCGGTGTAACGCCGGTTCTCGGTGCTTTTATGGGCGGCATTCTCATCGACCCGACCATGATCCAGATGGCGGCGAACGGGGTGCAGTTCTCCGTATACGGCATCCCCTGCGTTGCGGCAAACTACACCAAGACAGTTTTGCCCATTCTTCTCTCTGTTTGGGCGATGAGCTATATCGAGCGCTTCTTCCGCAAATATGTGCCAGATACTCTTTCAACGGTTTTTGCGCCTTTCCTCACTATGGTCGTTGCCGTCCCTGTCTCTCTCTGCGCTCTCGCCCCTGTTGGTTCATGGGCGGGCGATGCCCTCGCAGCTGGTTTTGAGCTTCTTGGAACTTCCGGTGGTGTCGCCGCCATTATCGGAGGAGGTATTCTGGCGGGTCTTTGGTGCCCAATGATTATTACTGGCATGCATGTGGCGGTTGTGATGATTGCCATTGCTAACTATATGACCGTGGGGTCCGACGGCTTTGTTTTGGTCGCGACGGGCGTCAGTCTTTGGGCGACCTTCGGTTGCGAGGTGGCGACGTGGCTCAAACTGCGTGATAAAGACGAGAAGAATATGGCATTCGGTTATTTGGTTGCAAATATTGTCGGAGGCGTCGGTGAGCCTTTCATCTACGGCATGATGCTACGCTATCGCCGCGTGTTTGTCTGGAAGATTATCGGCTCCTTTGTTGCCGGTGCACTTGCAATCGCTCTCGGGGCCACGGTTTATACTGCCGGCGCGGCATCAAACTTCCTAGAGTTCCTCGCGTTTGCGGGCGGTGGGACCCAGAACCTCATCAACTTTGGAATTGCCGCAGCTGCAGGCTTCCTTGTAAGCGCCTTGGGCACGTATTTCCTTGGCTTTACTGAAGACGAGCTCGAGAACGGTCCCGTTTCGGAGCGCTAATGCTTAGATGTGTGGCACCTGATAAAGGTGCGAAACGGGAGGGGCGTTAACTGGGCGTCCCTCCTGTTATCAATAGCTGTTGACGGTCACATGGCGTTTGGTGCTGATGGGTGAGCGTCTATAGGGGCGCTCGCTCTCGCCCTGATACCGATTGGGAAAACAGGCGTCTTCTGGGAAAGGATTATGGCTACATGAAGGTCGAGTTTGGGATCGAGAAGGTAAACGTGACGCCTGAGGCGTCCTGTCGTATGGGGGGTTACAACAGAAGTGGAACATGGACGGATGTTCTAGACGATATCGAGGTCAATGCATGCTCTCTTCGCATCGATGCTGTCCCGTTCATTCTTATTGAGCTTGACTCGATCATGTTATCAAGGGAGTTTGCACTTTCGGTTAAAGCCTCCGTTTCGGCTAAGACAGGCGTCGATGCAGGCAATATTACCGTCGCCTGTATCCATACGCACTCCGCCCCCTGCTACTTCAAGCTTGCCTTTGAGGAAACCTTGCCCGAGGCTCAGCTGACGGAACGTCTCGCTATCTCCGCGGTGGATGCTGCTGTATCTGCATGGGTCAACAGGGAAAACGCGACCGTTTCCATGGAGACGCTCGAGGTTGACGGACTGTACGGAAATCGCAACGTTAAAAACGGGCCCGCAGACAAGAGCGTGACACTGTTCTCCTTTCTGTCTGCAGACGGAGGGACGCCTCTTGGCGGTGCCATGTTCATCTCGGTCCATCCAACCATTCTCAACGGGAAGAGCAGGGCTTTGTCTGCAGACTTAATCGGCCAGGTTAGATTACGCTTGGAAAGCAAGCGCGGGTGCCCCGTGCTCTGTATAAACGGAGCCTGCGGTGATGTTTCGACTCGTTTTTACCGTCAGGGCGATGGGGCTGCGGAGCTCATGCGGACAGCCGACGAGCTCTACAATCAAATCGAAGTAAAGCGCAAGAAGCTTGACTTGCTCGTAGATACCCCTAGATGGGGCTCGATTGCCATGCGGAGCGTCTACGATGCGGCCAGCGATCCAGATTGGAAATGGATGACGGACCGGGTAGAAAACAGCGAGGCAAATCCCATGAAGGATTTTCTCCTTAAACGCCAGCAGCTTAAGCGTTCCATGGGCAAAATCGAGCTCGAATTGCCGAGCCAATTCGCTGTGATCGGAAACTGTATTTTTATTACTATGCCTTGCGACACTTGTAGCGCTTTGGGCCTTGACTTTAAGAGGGCCTTTGTTGGCTATAACGTTTTTATTATTGGCTATGCAAATTCATACTGCAATTATTTGGTCCCTCGAGAAGATTACGGCAAGTATTTTGAGACGTTTAACTCCAGAACGCCGCGAGGGCTTGCTGACGAGTTTGTCTCAAGGGTCATTCGTGCGGTGGGGGCACTGCTGTAGGAAGTAGGTGAAACCGTCGGTCGGTTGGTGCTGTGGGGCCGACTTTGGTTGTGGTGTCGGGCGCACTGGATGATTTTTTGGGGTGTCTAATTTGTCAATTGTGGGACCTCTTATTCAACAAGTTCTTGTCATGTTTTTGCTCATGGGCGTGGGGTTTTGCCTTACCCGGGGAAAGATATTGGATGCGCGCTCAGCAAGGGATTTTGGCAAGCTGCTGATAAATATCGTGCTTCCCGTCATTATCTTTAAATCGTTTTGGACTGAGTTTTCTTTTGCCAAGCTGAACGAGTTGGCCGTGACATTCTCTCTGTCTGCCACGTTGCTTCTGCTCGCCGCTGTGGTTTCTCATGTGCTGTTGAGAAAGTGGCCAATCGATAACTTCGCCTCCGCGTTTTCAAATGCGGGCTTTATCGGCATTCCTCTTGTTGGGGCTGTCCTTGGGGAAGACGCCGTTTTTTTAATTGCGTGCATGATTGCGCTGCTCAATGCCGCGCAGTGGACATATGGGCAGTATCTCTTGTCGGGCTCGAAGGACTGCGTAAACCTCCGAGCTATCATGACGAGTCCGATGGTCCTCGCCCTTATAGCCGGCGTTGTCGTTTTTGTTGCACGTATACCGATGATCCCGATCGCCGACTCCCTGCTTTCTCTGATTGCGGCCCTCAATACCCCGCTGGCGATGCTGACGCTCGGAATCTATTTGGCTCAATCCGATTTACGTGCGCTCGCGGGGACAAGGAGCCTGTATCGGGTCTCGGCTGTGCGACTGTTTATCATTCCTCTCCTCTCCCTGCTTCTTTTAAGTATCGTCCTCTGCGATAAGGGCATAAAACTGGCCTTATTGATAGCGGCGGCGACGCCCACTGGTGCGAATGTGGCGATCTTTTCTCAACAGCTTGATAAAGACTATCGATATGCATGCGGAACGGTCTGCATAACCACGCTTCTATCCATGCTTTCTATGCCGTTGATGATTGCTGTTGGTCAGTTAGTACTTTAAATCCGCCTACCGGTGAGCCCTGTTTATCGCTCGCCTGTGTCCTGCCGCTCCACGCGACGCTGGATGAACGCCTCGTAGCGGTCGATTATCTGAGGAATCCGAAATCTGAGTCTCCGTGGTCGGCGTCCTTTGCCAGTATGAGCTCCGCATCGTAGCCGGTTGTGTGCAGGTGTTCGAAGCACTCGGCCGATAGTTCGCATTTGACGGTGCGGTTCTTGGTGCCGTGTGCGACGAGCGTCGGTGGCAGGGGGGCGTATCGGCGGTGATGTTGGCGGCGTCGCTCCCTGCACAGCAGAGCTCGGAGTGTTCGTGCAAGTTGACATCACCCACGAGTAAGCCATCGGGACTCATACGCGGGCCGCTGTCGACTGTGTTGGGATAGCTGTCCTCATGCATAAAGCACATGCCGTCGTAGGGGTCAATGATGCCGAGACAATGGTCGCGGAGGCGGGCACGCCGTCTTGCTGATTCACGATGTGGCGCTCACCGCGGTGTACCCGCTTGAAGGGTGCCGACCAGTACGAGCTTGTCAGAGTTGATATCAAAGTGCCCAGCGTGGGGCATGTTGGGGCAATAACGGCAAGCATTTTTCTCGCCCGTCGTGCCTTGGACCTTGACGCCTTTGACCGTGCGTATGGACTCGGGAAGCTCCTTGTGCGTTCATGCCCCCAGCTCCATAGGCGTTCCGTTTTTCAAAGGCTGACGAGGGCTGTCAATCCCCCTCGTTTGGCGAGAGTTGCGGAGCACTTCGATTATGCATTTTGATTGGGCAAGATCATCGATTAATTTGTCCTGGTCTGCTCGCGCTATTTTGTCAAGGTTGGCGTCCCACTCATCTAAGAGAACCACGTCGCAGCTCTTTTCTGGATAACCGGACTCCAAGAGCTTGAGTATTCGAGCGACCGCTTGTCCGCAATCAACGAATTGATAGAAGGTCTTAGCTTGTCTCCGAGCATCGATTTGTTTCGGATGCCCATCAATGAACATAACAGTTTCATGACGCCTCCCGTAATGGGGCGTGACGACAATTGACTTAGATTGCATGAGCGGCTATTTGGGCTAAGAGGTTAGTAGCGGATGAGAGCCAAATCCCGCTTGCACTTATGCTTTTTGGCATAAGAAGCTCCGGGAGCGTTATTTAAAAGAGAAGCGGATGCATCGATTCCGTATTTAGACAAAATGGAGCGCAAATCATCAGTCAACATAATAAACCGCTCTGTGGGGGGGGCTATCATAGTCGTGCCGAACGGACTTGTCGTTTTAAACGACTTAAATTGAATTGTTGAATTGTCTATTGGAAAACTACAATGGACTAATCCACTTTGCGAGAACTAAACAGAGGACTATTCATTACATTTTAGTGTTTAAGCGAGATTCTTTAAGAGAGATTTTCAAATATTGTCGCCCGGTTCACGTCTGTTATCCAGGTTGCCTATTTGGGGGATGTGGCGCCTAGTTACCCGATGCCGTGCCCTGGTTTGAGCTGTCGGATGCCGTGCCAGATGCAGAACCGCTCGAGCTACTGTTGCTACTGTCGGCTGTGCCGTTTCCGACGCATTGCCGTTTGCCTTGTCGTCCGTGCTCGGTTGCGAGCCATCGGTTGTCTGGCTTAAGTCGGTAACAGATACCATCAACTCATCAAGGGGGCTTGCTGTCTTTGGTGCGATAGCTTGATGCTAAACTGGATTTACGATTGCGAGGTGGTTTACGTGATGTACCCGTATATGACATTCGAAGATGGTACTGAGGTCATTCATTCTGACCTGATTACGGATGGCGATATCGAAAAGGTTGTCGTGCATTTTGAACGACCGACGGCAGAGGGCTTCGACTCCGCTCGTTGTGAGTTACCTACTTACAATTGGACTATGTGGGAGGGGCGCTTCACCGATGAGGAGAAGCGAGGATTTGAGACTTTTCTGAGCAATAACGCCCATTTGCTGTATCGCTACGCCGCAAACGGAGGAGCCAAAGTTGCCTAGCCTATTTCTTATTGGCGGCTATCGGGTCTTCTTTTGGTCCAACGAAGCGGGCGAGCCAATCCATGTCCATGTTTGCAAGGGAGCGCCTTCAGATAGCTCGGCCAAAATCTGGCTGACTCGCAGGGGAGGTTGCATTGTCGCTAATAACAAAGCGCAGATCCCCCGGAGCACACTTGACGACCTCTGTGAAATTATCGCCGCGCAGCATGAATTGATTTGTTCTAAATGGAAGGCATTTTTCCTTGTGGACGAGATCTCGTTCTACTGCTAAACGCTATTCTGACTTCTCTTTTTCATTTTTAATCATGAGACTGCCCATCAGCGCGGATTGAACTTGACAGTACAATGGAGGCGGACTTTATTGCCGCTGCTCGTTGCGGCTAAACGGATGTGTTGGAGCTCGCATGAACGATTTTCTAAACGGTCAAGTTAAGAACGACGGCTTTTTGCGTGTGGCGGCGGCCTCGCCCAAGATTCGCGTTGCCGATGTCGAGGGCAATGCCGAGGTTGCGTTGGCGGCCGTTCGCGAGGCTGCCGAGCACGGTGTTCGTGCTCTGGTGCTGCCCGAGCTCAACTTGTGCGGCTATACCGCGGCCGATCTGTTCCATAACCGCACATTACTGCATACCTGCGAGGCGGCACTTGTGCACATCCTCGATGAAACCCGCGAGCTGCCGATTGTCTTTACCGTCGGTCTTCCCGTTGCGGTTGCCGAGAATATCTACAACTGCGCCGCCGTGTGCTGCGCGGGCGAGCTTTTGGGCCTCACGGCCAAAAAGTATCTGCCTAACTATGGCGAGTTCTATGAGCGCCGTTGGTTTGCTCCGGCGCCTGCGGATCCCGTGTGGGTTGAATTTGCCGGTCAGGGTCCGGTTCCGCTTGGCTCGGGGCTTGTCTACCGCTGCTGCGATGAGGGTGCCGAGGACCTGGTGCTGGGCGTTGAGGTCTGTGAAGACCTGTGGGTGCCGGCACCCCCTTCGACCGAGATGGCGCTTGACGGTGCGACGGTGATTCTCAACCCGTCGGCCTCGGACGAGATCATCGGCAAGGCAGATTACCGCCGCGGCCTTATCTCTAACCAAAGCGCGCGCCTGTACTGCGCCTATGCCTATGCAGACGCGAGCGAGGGCGAGTCCACGACCGACATGGTCTTTGCGGGCGAGAACCTTATCTACGAAAACGGCTCCAAGCTCGCCGCCACCAAACTGCTTACCTGCGATATGGCCATCGCCGACGTTGACCTTGACCGCCTGGTTGCCGAGCGCCGTCGCTCGACGACGTGGGCGCGCACGGACGATGCGCCGGAGGCCACGACCGTTGAGTTTTCGTTTGAGGGCGTGCTGACAGACGAACCTGTCCTGCGCAACGCCTGCGACATCGACCGTGTCTTCCCCCGCGCGCCCTTTGTGCCGGCCGACCACGGTGACCTGGCCGAGCGCTGCGAGACCATCCTCGACCTGCAGACCGCCGGCCTCAAGACCCGCCTTGCCCACACGGGCACCAAGGCTGCGGTCATCGGCCTTTCGGGTGGCTTGGACTCCACGCTGGCACTGCTTGTGACCGTGCGTGCCTTCGATGCGCTGGGGCTGCCGCGCACGGGTATCACGGCGGTCTCCATGCCCGGTTTTGGCACGACGCATCGCACCAAGTCGAATGCCGAGTCGCTCGCCCGCGACTTGGGTGTGAGCTTCCGCGAGGTTTCGATCCACGCGGCCGTGGAGCAGCACTTCAAGGACATTGAGCACGATTCGGCCGTGCAGGACGTGACCTACGAGAACAGCCAGGCTCGCGAGCGTACGCAGATTTTGATGGATCTGGCCAACCAGGCTGGCGGTTTTGTCATCGGCACGGGCGATCTGTCGGAGCTGGCGCTCGGCTGGGCCACCTATAACGGCGACCACATGAGCATGTACGCCGTCAACGCGAGCGTGCCCAAGACGCTTGTGCGCCATCTGGTGCGTTATGCGGCTGATGTCTTTGGCGGGCGTATTGCCGAGGTGCTGCTCGATATCCTCGATACGCCGGTGTCCCCCGAGCTTCTGCCACCCACGGGCGATGGCGAGATTGCGCAGAAGACCGAGGATTTGGTGGGCCCGTATGAGCTGCACGACTACTTTCTCTACTTCCTGCTTCGTTTTGGCTTTGAGCCGGGCAAGATCTACCGCATGGCGCTCAAGAGCTTCGAGGGCGTCTACAACGCCAAGACCGTCCACACGTGGTTGCGTACGTTCTATCGTCGCTTTTTTGCCCAGCAGTTTAAGCGCAGCTGCCTGCCCGATGGTCCCAAGGTGGGCTCGGTGACGCTCAGCCCGCGCGGCGATTGGCGTATGCCGAGTGACGCCAGCTCGCGTCTATGGCTTGCACAGATCGACGCGCTCAACGCAATTGACTAAGGTTGGCTAAATTGAACCAATGCGGGGTTTGTAAGCGTTACACTTTTGCAATCTGATGGCCCGTATCGCGCGGCGCTCTTGTCGGAGCGCCGCGTTTTTTATATCGAAAGGTGGCACCATGCAGGCATCGCAGCGTCTCGACCGCTTTGGCGTGGAGGTTTTCGCCTCGCTCAACAACAAGCTCCTCGCGCTGAAGGCTCAGGGCAAGACCATTTACAACATGAGCGTGGGCACGCCCGACTTTAAGCCGTACGACCACGTGGTCGAGGCGCTCACGCGAGCAGCCCAAGATCCCGAGATGTGGAAGTATGCCCTGCGCGACCTGCCCGAACTCAAGCAAGCCGTGTGCGATTACTATGAGCGTCGCTTTGGCGTTTCGGGCATTACGCCGTCCATGGTGCAGTCGTGCAACGGCACTCAGGAGGGCGTGGGCCATTTGGGCCTGGCCCTGCTCGATCCGGGCGACACCATTCTGGTTCCCGATCCGTGCTACCCGGTCTTTGAGGCGGGTGCCAAGATCGCCGATGCCAAGCTCGAGTACTATCCGCTGATTGCCGAGCACAATTACCTGCCCTATGTGGCGGGTATCGATCCCGAGGTGGCCGATCGTGCCAAGTACATGATCGTGTCGCTGCCCGCGAACCCGGTGGGCTCGGTGGGCACGCCCGAGGTCTACGAGGAGATCATCGCTTTCGCCCGCGAGCACGACCTGCTCATCGTCCATGACAACGCGTACTCCGACATCGTGTTCGACGGCGATCCGGGCGGAAGCTTCTTGCAGTACCCTGGCGCGCTCGAGGTGGGCGTTGAGTTCTTCTCGCTCTCCAAGTCGTTTAACGTCACCGGTGCGCGTATCGGCTTTTTGGTCGGCCGCGAGGATGTGGTCTCTGCCTTTGCCAAGCTGCGCAGTCAGATTGACTTTGGCATGTTCTTCCCGATCCAGAAGGCTGCAATCGCGTGCCTTAATGGCCCGCGCGATGAGGTCGAGGCACAGCGTCTGAAGTACCAGGAACGCCGCGATGCCCTGTGCGACGGTCTTGAGGACCTGGGCTGGGAGCGTCCCAACGCGCATGGTTCTATGTTTGTGTGGGCCAAGCTTCCCGGTGGTCGCACCGATTCTATGGCGTTTTGCGAGGAGCTCATGGAGAAGGCCGGCGTTGTGGTGACGCCGGGCGCGAGCTTTGGCCCTTCGGGCGAGGGACACGTGCGCATGGCGCTGGTCCTGCCGCCCAATCAGATTGCTTTGGCTGTCGAGGCCATTCGCGAGGCGGGTCTCTATTAAAAAGATATTTCGGCTCGTCAATAGATCAAAACCGATTTCGTACAGTTCTTTTACGAATCCTGCAAACATTTTCGGTAAACGGTCGATTTTTGGCCTCGAATAGGAGCATAATCAAAGTCCCGATTGGATGTATTGGGATTACGGCAAGCCGCTCGGGTCGTTCCCGGGCGGCTTGTTTGTGGAGAGAGATGGGAGTTTCTAATGGTTAACGAGAAGAAAGTCGCTATTGTCGGTTGCGGTTTCGTCGGTTCGTCTTCGGCGTTCGCGCTGATGCAGAGTGGTCTGTTCTCCGAGATGGTCCTCATCGACGTGGACAAGAACCGCGCCGAGGGTGAGGCCTTGGATATCGCGCACGGCATGACGTTTGCCGAGCCGATGAAGATCTACGCCGGCGATTATTCCGATGTCGCCGACGCCGCCATGATCGTCGTCACCGCTGGCGCTGCCCAGAAGCCCGGTGAGACCCGCCTGGACCTGGTCAACAAGAACGTCAGAATCTTTAAGTCCATTATCCCCGAGATTAAGAAGTCCGGCTTCGACGGCATTCTGCTCATCGTCTCCAACCCGGTCGATGTTCTGACCTACGCCGCCATCAAGATGTCCGGCCTGCCCGAGGGCCACGTCATCGGTTCCGGCACCGTGCTCGACACTGGCCGCCTGCAGCAGATGCTTGGTGCTCATGTCGAGGTTGACCCGCGCGATGTCCAGGCCTATGTCATGGGTGAGCACGGTGACTCCGAGTTTGTCGCTTGGTCCAGCGCTCAGGTTGCCGGCGTTCCGCTGAGCACCTTCTGCGAGCTTCACGGCCACCTGGAGCACGAAGCCGCCGAGAAGCGCATCGCCGACGACGTCAAGAACTCCGCCTACACCATCATCGAGAAGAAGCACGCTACCTACTACGGCGTCGCCATGGCTGTCAAGCGCATCTGCACTGCCGTCATGCGTGACGAGCAGACCGTTTTGCCGGTCTCTTCGCTCATGGTGGGCGAGTATGGCCTGTCCGATCTGGCCATCTCCATGCCGACGGTCGTTGGTCGCGACGGCGTTGTCTGCCGCGTTCCCGTGCCGCTGAACGATGGTGAGCAGCATGAGCTCACCGCCTCTGCAAAGGCTCTCAAGGACATCATCGACAGCGTCGATTTCTCCTGCTAAATCAAGCTCGCTCGAGCGAAAAGCTACAATGAAGGCGTTCGGGTCCACACGGCCCGGGCGCCTTTTTGGTGCAAAGTAACCTGACCCCAATGCACCATCCCAATGCACCTTAGTTGATGGGAGGGCCATGTCGGATACGCCTAATTTCTTGACCTATGCCCAGACGGCGTTTGATTCGTTTGAGGAGCGGTCGTTCTGCGCGGTGGATAGCCTGGTCTTTGCGTGGTTGTCCTATTTGCGTTTGCCGGGTGATATGGCGGAGCTGACGAACTGGCAGGGCCTAGACGTACGCGAGCTGCTGCGTGCCGAGTGCTACCGGGACATGATTGACGACTTGTGGGACCCAGAGGGGAGCAGGGCCTTGTTGGAGGCCGTGGCAGCAAGCCCTCGCTACCGTGGCGTGCACGTTTGCGGCTATCGTGCCGTGAGCGATATGGTGGCGACAGAGCAGTTTGCAGCCATGACGTTCCGGTTTCCGGCGGGGTTTAGTTATCTTTCCTTCCGGGGGACCGACAGCACGATCGTGGGCTGGAAAGAGGACTTTAACATGGCGTTCCGGTGCCCTGTGCCGGCCCAGGAATCCGCAGCGCGCTATGTAGGCGAGGCGGCGGATGCGATTGACGGGCCGCTTTTGTGCGGAGGTCATTCCAAGGGTGGAAACCTTGCGGTGTACGGTGCGGCGATGTGCTCCGATGTCGCCCGTGAGCGAATCGAACGGGCGTATTCCCATGATGGTCCGGGCTTCGTCGAGGAGTTTCTGAGCGGAGACGCTTTTGCGAGTCTTTCCGGTCGTATCGATAAAACCCTGCCCCAGTCGTCGATATTCGGCATGATGTTCGAGACGCAGGAAGACTATGCTATCGTCGAAAGCACCGAGTTTAGTTTGCTGCAACACAATCCCTTTAGCTGGGTGATTGATGGTCGCGACTTTGTGTATTGCGAACACCTGTCTGCTGGCGCGCGATATGTTGACGGTTCCATTCGCGAGATGCTGCTTGCGGTGTCACCTGGCGAGCGCGAGCGTTTTGTAGATGCCTTGTTCTCCGTGTTTGAGGCTACGGGTGCTGAGCGGTTTGCGGATATCGCTGGGAATCTGCGCGAGAGCCTGCCCGTGATGCTCCAGGCTGCGCAAGGCTTTGACAAGGATACGCGACGCCTTGTCTCGCAGACCATCGTGGCAATCCTTAAATGCGCACTGCTGCCCAAACGACCCCAAATCGACATGCCCGCTGCCGGCAAGAGTTTGGCAGAACAGCTCGAGGCTTGGCAGTCCTAGCTCCTGTGCTAGCCATTGGTGCAGAGCAACCTGTCCCCGATGCACCATTCTTCGATGCGCCTGGGGCGGGCTCGACCGCTATACTGGTTCGTGCCGAAATCGATCTAGAACGGAATGCCGTATATGAAAATCAATCACGCGATTCTGCATATCCTGGACTTTGACTCTGCCGTCAACGTCATGAGCCAGCGCGAGCTCGATATCGAGAGCCGTACCGTGCGCAACTTCGTGACCACGCATCTGCGCCGCGCGCGTACCTCGGCCGACAATAAGCGCGCCACGTTTGCCGAGAACTCTGCGTTTGGCGGCGAGCTCAAGGGCTATTTCTTTGGCGATCGCGAGTTTGTGGACCTGTCGCAGCAGATTGCGGAGTTTATCTCCTCCGAGCTCACCAAAGCCGAGAAAGCCGAGTCCACCGACGTGCTCGTGGCCGATTTTGACGACGATGAGGATGCCCGCTGGTTTGCCGTGATGCTGCTGGGCTCCAAGCAGGCTTTTATGCACGAAGTGGGCCGCGAGGAGGGGGAGGTGCGCAATGACATCGCGCGCCATTACGCTATTCTGCCAAACCCCTCGCAAAAGGTGCCAAGCTATGCCATCGTGCGCGCGAGCACCATGGAGATCGGCTACGTGGACAAGAAACGCAAGATTGCCGGCGAGGACCGTATGCTTATTCCCGATGGCCTGCTGCAGTGCGACACGGGCGTATCGGGCAAGGAGGTCATCGACACCGTGACGCGTGTGGTCGAGGAAGTCGCCGAGGAGCACGGCGCCAACACGGCCGTGGCGCTCGCCAAGGTTAAGGCCGCTGTGGCCGAGAAGGTTGAGGATGACGAGGAACTGCCGCCTTGGGATATCGTCGATGAGGTCTTTGAGGACGAACCGGTCATCAAGGAAAACGTGCGCGCGGCGCTGACCGAGGAGAAAGTGCCCGAGCGCGTGCCCGTGGAGCGCAAGCAGGTCGAGCGCGCTGCCGTGCGCAATCACAAGATCCGTACCGACACGGGTATCGAGATCAGCTTCCCGGCCGAGATGGGTTCGAACTCCGAGTACATCGAGTTCGTCAACGAACCCAACGGCCTCATCTCCATCGAGCTCAAGAATATTGGCAGCATCGAGAATCGATAAGGCTTTTTTTTGAATAAAAGTCTGGATTATGTTTTGAAGTATAATTTGAAATATAATCCAGATTATTTTTTGGAGGTCAAAATGTCCCCACTTGTTCTGGAAAAACCGGTGTTTACAAAAGACCAGGTTGTTTCTGCTACCGAAGCAAGCAAGTCTTTGTCCGCCATTCGTAAACGCGCAAAACGCGCGCCTCAGTTCATTGCCGATCATAATGATATCGATACCGTGATTATCGACTATGCTGCCTATGAGGAAATGTACGGCGCGCTGCAGTATCTGCGTGAACTTGAGATAAATCGCATCGCCGCGGATCGAGTCAAGCATGGTCCGCATGAATTTGTTCCGTTTGAGGACGCCCTAACTGCCGAGGAGCTCGCGGAGTTTGAATCGATGGATCCGGACGCGATCCCCGATGAGGATCTTTTCGAATGAGTGGGCATTTTGTCGTCGGCTTTTTGAATCGAGACGTCGAGAAGGAATATCAAAAACTAGATGGATCTCAGCGAAGACTTGTCCGTATTGCAGTCGCGAAATTAAAGACGCGCGCTGATGAAATTGGAACGCCGCTTCACGGCGAGCTTGCCGGCTGCAAAAAGATCAAATGGCGCAATGCAGGACTCCGAATGGTTTTTCGGATCCGGGAGGACGGAACGGTTGAGATTGCCGAGATCGTGGCAATAGGGCGGCGCGACCGTTCCGAGGTCTATAGGACGGCCGCGGAGCGCCTGTCAAAGCGGCCTGCCATGGTTGAATACGACGGAGCCCTGAGATGATGAAGGCCGAAGCTCCGATGGTGCTTCGGCCTTTTTTTGTTTTCGGCTTGGTTGCTGACATTGCGCTACAGGTTGAGCATACGTCAGCGAAAACGCGGTTTGTCAAAACCGCGTAACTATTAAAGCTGGCGTAAGCCCTCTTCGAGGCCAGTCTTGCTGTCGGTCTTCTCGTCGCGCATCTTGATGACGCGGGCGGGGACACCGGCCACTACGGCGCCGGCGGGGACGTCCTCGACGCACACGGCGCCGGCGGCAACGACAGCACCCTTACCCACGTGCACGCCCTCCAGGACCACGGCGTTGGCGCCGATCATGACATCGTCCTCGATGATGACGGGCGTGGCGCTGGCGGGCTCCACGACACCTGCCAGCACGGTGCCGGCGCCGATGTGGCAGTTCTTACCCACGGTGGCGCGGCCGCCCAGGACGGCGCCCATGTCGATCATGGAGCCTTCGCCAATGACGGAGCCGATGTTGATGATGGCGCCCATCATGATGACGGCGCGATCGCCGATCTCGACGCGGTCACGGATGATCGCGCCCGGTTCGATGCGGGCGTTGATGCCCTTGAGGTCGAGCATGGGCACGGCGGAGTTGCGGCAGTCATTCTCGACGTCGTAGTAGTCGATGGAGTCGGCGTTGGCGTCGAGGATTGCCTTGAGCTCATCCCAGTCACCAAAGACGGTCTTGCCACGACGACCGCCGTAGACGTGTGCATTGCCCCACTGGACCTTCATGCCCGGCTTCTCGCGCACGTACAGCTTGACGGGCGTCTTTTTGGGCGCGGTGGCGATGTAGTTGATAATCTCCTGTGCATCCATCTCGGCTGCGTTACTCATATGCTGTTTCTCCTTTGCGTGGATACGGTTGATACCTGGTTAGGCAAACATGACCTGGTCGAAGGTGTAGAAGCCGGGGTCGCGGGTGACGAGCTTCTGGGCGGCGGCCAGGGCGCCGTTGACAAAGATCTGGCGGCTCGTGGCACGGTGTGTGAGCGTGACCTCCTCGTCCTGGCCAAAGAAGCTCACCTCGTGCACGCCGGCGACGGTGCCGCCGCGCAGCGAGTGCATACCGATCTCCTTGGGGTCGCGCGCGCCGCACATGCCCTCGCGGCCATAGACGGGGTGGTAACCTGCCTCGGGCTCGGCCTCAACTACGGCGTCGAGCAGCAACTTGGCAGTGCCGCTGGGGGCGTCAACCTTTTGGTTGTGGTGCGTCTCGACAATCTCGCAGTCAAAGCCGGGCAGCTCGCGTGTGGTCTGTGCTACCAGATGACGCAGGGCTGCGATACCGATGGAGTAATTGCCGGAGTGCATGACGCGGGCGTTCTGACCCAGCTCACGCAGGCGGTCCATCTGATCGGGTGTGTAGCCCGTGGTGCCGGAAACGAGTGCGGCACCCGTGCGCTCGACATAGGCGACGACGGCATCGAAGGCCGCAACGTTCGAGAAGTCGATGATGACGTCGGCTGCCGGTGCGCTCTCGAGCTCGGACAGATCAAAACCGATCTGGGTGACGATATCAAAAACGGGCTGACCGGCGGCGTCGACAACGCCCTCGGCGGTGGTGCGGATGAGCGAGCCCATGCGGCCCGTTCCCATAATGACGGTCTTAATCAAGCAGACCAGCTCCCTTCAGAGCATCGGTAAGTGCAGCGCGCGTGTCGTTGGCCATGGGGCATAGCGGCATGCGGTAGTTTGCCTCGATCATACCCATCTGAGCGAGCGCTTCTTTAACGGGGATGGGGTTGACCTCACTAAAGAGGGCGTTGATGAGCGGCTGGCCGGCAATTTGGATGTCGCGGGCACGTGCCACGTCACCGTCCAGATAGGCACGGCACATGTCATGCACGAGCTGCGGCTGAACGTCGGCCCACACGCTGATGGTGCCCGAGGCGCCCAGGCTCATGAGCGGCACGGTGAGCGCGTCCTCGCCCGAGTACATGCGGAAGTCGTCGGACAGCAGGTGGGCAATCTTGGCCGCGTAGGCGACGTTGCCCGAGGCTTCCTTGATACCCATGATGTTGGGGTGTGCGGCCAAGCGCTCTACGTTGCGCTCGCTGATGCTGCAGCCGCAGCGGCCGGGGATGTTGTACAGGATGCAGGGGATGTCCACGGCGTCGGCGACGGTCTTAAAGTGCCGATAGATACCCTCTTCATTGGACTTGTTGTAGTAGGGGGTGATGAGCAGTAGGCCGTCGGCTCCCAGGCCCTGGTAGGTGAGCGACTTGGTGAGCATGGTCTGCGTCGAGTTGGAGCCCGAGCCGGCAATGACGGGGACGCGGCCTGCAACCTGCTTGACCACGGCGGCGACAACGGAGTTGTCCTCGTCATCGGTCATCGTGGCGCTCTCGCCGGTGGTGCCCAGGGTGAGGATGGCGTCGGTGCCGTTTTGCAGGTGGAAATCGATAAGGCGCTCGAGCGCGTCAAAGTCGACACTGCCGTCCTTTTTAAATGGTGTGACGAGGGCGACGATAGAGCCCTCGAGGTTGCGGACATCCATATTCTTCTCCTTCGCTTCTGCGATCTGGATGCGTTTGTTCCATTGGGCGGCAATGGCCAGGCGTTCGTCCTGGGCGCGACGACGGGCGCTTTCGGCGCGCGACTTTGCCAGCAGCTCGCGGCCGCACGGCAACACGTCGAGCGTGGCAAAGTAGTCGCCCGGGCGCTCGGCGCGACGAATGAGGTCTGCCGAGCCGTCGGGGCGCAGCAATACCTCGGCGGAGCGCAGGCGGCCGTTGTAGTTGTAGCCCATGGAGTAGCCATGCGCGCCGGTATCGTGGATCACGAGCACATCACCCATGTCAATCTGCGGCATCTCGCGGTCGATGGCGAACTTATCGTTGTTCTCGCACAAGTTGCCCGTGATGTCATACGTGTTCGTGACCGGTGCTGCGGTCTTGTCAGGGCCACCCGGCTGTCCCATCACCGTAATGTGGTGGTAGGCACCATACATAGCGGGACGAATGAGGTCGACGGCGCTTGCGTCCACGCCGATATAGTCCTTGTAGATCTGCTTCTCGTGGATGGCCTTGGTGACCAGGCAGCCGTAGGGGCCTATCATAAAGCGACCCATCTCGGTGCAGATGGCCACATCGCTCATGCCGGCGGGGACCAGAATCTCGTCGTAGGCTGCGTGTACGCCCTCGCCGATGGCGTGGATGTCGTTAGCCTGCTGCTCGGGTAGGTAGGGGATACCCACACCGCCGGACAGATTGATAAAGGCGACATGTGCGCCGGTCTCGCGCTCCAGGCGCACGGCAAGCTCAAAGAGGATGCGCGCAAGCTTGGGGTAGTAGTCGTTCGTGACGGTGTTGCTGGCAAGGAAGGCATGGATGCCAAAGTCCTCGGCGCCCTTGGCCTTGAGCATGCGGAAGGCCTCGAAGAGCTGCTCGGTGGTCATGCCGTACTTGGAGTCGCCGGGGTTATCCATGATGCCGTTGGAGAGCTGGAACAGGCCGCCCGGATTAAAGCGGCAGCTGACCGTCTTGGGGATGGGCCCCGCGACGCGCTCAAAGAACTCGATGTGGCTGATGTCGTCAAAGTTGACGATGGCACCCAGCTTGTCGGCGAGCTCAAAGTCGGCAGCTGGCGTGTCGTTAGACGAGAACATGATGTCGTGTCCCGTGATGCCCAGCGAGCGGGCAATCATGAGCTCGGTATAGCTCGAGCAATCGCAGCCGCAGCCGTATTCGTTGAGAATGGAGACGAGTGCCGGGTTGGGATTGGCCTTGACGGCAAAGTATTCCTTAAAGCCCGGGTTCCATGCAAAGGCATCGCGCACCTCTTGCATGTTGCGGCGGATGCCCGCCTCGTCGTATAGATGAAACGGCGTGGGGAACTGCTCGACGATATGCTCGAGCGTCTCCTTGTCCACAAACGGCTGCTTAGCCGCATATGCCTCGTTGGGGGTCAATGCCATGTCCCGTAAACCTCGCTATCCAGACGGCGCCATCGGCGCATCGAATCCGCATAGCGTGGACCCAATGTCCGGATAGCGCTCCCGCATTGCTGCAGACAGTCCTGTGGGTGTTTCCCGCAGGCCCACCAGGCTGTTCGTGCCCGAAAAACCCAGTTCGGCGGGTTTCGCCTCCCCGCGGGGTCAAAGTCTGCCGACTCGCCCGCGGCTCTTCGTGCCCGCGCCTCTATCAAGTGGTAAAGACCCTACCACGTTGCACTTTACCAAACAAGAGTATTCGTATATAACGTTTAAAAAATGCAGGGATATGCTGGAAATAAGGGTGTGGCAATCTTGCGGCACAATAAGATGGCAACTGGCGCGCACCTATGAAAGGAACCTTTATGACCGAGCTCCAAGAACTCCGCCGCTATCGGCGCGACTTGCACAGGATCCCGGAGCTCGACTTCGATCTTCCGCAGACTATCACCTATATTGAGGGCGTGTTGGCGCCGCTCGCCTGCGAGGTGACCCATCCGTGTCCCAGCTGCGTCTGCGCTTTCTTCGATGCCGGTACGGGCGCCGCGCGTGCTACGGCGATTCGCGCCGACATGGACGCCCTGCCCATCGCGGAGGCGACGGGTGCGGCCTTTGCCTCGACGCATTCCGGAAAGATGCACGCGTGCGGGCACGATGGACACATGGCCATGGCACTTGCCGCCGCGACGTACGTCGACCGTACGATTCGCGAGCAGCCAGGTGCCATCAAGCGCAACGTGCTCTTTGTGTTCCAGCCTGCCGAGGAGACGACCGGTGGCGCCAAGACGGTATGCGAGAGCGGTGTATTCGAGTGCTATGGTGCCGACCGCATCTTCGGCTTCCATGTGTGGCCCGATTTGCCTGCCGGTATGTTGGCGAGCTGCCCCGGTCCGCTGCTAGCACGTTCGAGCGAGACACATGTGCACATTCACGGGACGAGTACCCATATTGCCAAGACCTACGGCGTTCCCGTTGGCGAATCGCACGATGCGGCATTGGCGGCTGCCAAGTTCTTGGTTTCCGAGCGCGAGCTCATGGACGAGTTGGGTGCCGACGAGCCCTGCATTGGTAAGTTCGGCCTGCTGCAGGCCGGTACGGTTTGCAACGCGGTGGCGGGGGAGGCCCATGTTGCCGGCAGCCTGCGCGTGTTTACGGACGGTATGTTCGACCGTGCGCGCGAGGGCGTGCGCCGCGTGTTGGACGAGGCCTGCGCCGCAACAGGCTGTACGTACGATCTCGACTTTGCCGAGGGCTATCCGCCGGTCGACAACGACCCCGAGCTGTTCGCTCATATTGCGCCTGCCTTGCCCGAGTTGCAACTTGTGGACGAGCCGCTGCTAATCGCCGAGGATTTCGCGTTCTATCAGCGCCATCTGCCGGGCGTGTTCTTCTTGCTGGGCACGGGCGTGCCGGAGGGTCAAGAAAACCCGAGCGATTCGGATGGCTGTCCCGCCTATGCCACGAGCGCTCTGCATACCGATACCATGCTCTTTGACGAGGAAATCCTGCTCAAAGGCCTCGACGCCTACAAACGATTGCTTTTGCTTGGTTAATTGGCGAAGAACACCTGCTCTAAAAAACACGAACAGACGTACGATATAATAGAGATATAAGTCTATAGAAACGTTTAACGTTATTAACGTAAGGCGATACGATAATTGCATCGTAATGAGCGCTATCGGGTCTGTTTTGAGTGGAGACAGGGGACGGCTTGGAATGTCGAAAACGTCGATTATCACAAGTGATGAGACTGCGTCCGATTTGCTGCCGCCGGTGACTCCTGGTGAGCTTCTCAAAGAGGAATTTCTTGTCCCTATGGGTATTTCTCAATATCGCCTTGCTAAGGAGACTGGGATTCCGGCTCAACGCATTGGGCAGATTATCTTGGGGAGGCGTCGTGTGACGGCCGACACCGACCTTCGCCTTTGCCGCTACTTTGGCCTGACGGATGGTTATTGGCTGCGCGCCCAGATGGCGTTTGATCTCGAGGCGGAGAAGATGCGCATCGAACCGGAACTGGATAAGATCGTTCCTGTCCAGCAGGCTATCGCATTGTAGGGTTCAAAGATGTTGAGGCTGGGGTGAAGATGAGGCGATGCCGACAATCTGCCGTTTATGGTCCGGGTGGATGCGGGTGTGGCTCGTTGCACTGCTAGCAGACGGTCGTGCAAAGTGCGTTTGCTCGACGTTTGGATAACTGCATGGGCTGCAAGGAACACGACTTTGCCGCCCCGTCACTTTCGGATTACTTAAAGCAGTTGCTGCAAGAGAAGGGGCTTGAGCGTTCGCGCGTGGTGCGTATGGCCGACCTCAACGAGACCTTTGGCTATCAGATCTTTACCGGTTCGCGCAATCCGAGCCGCAATAAGGTGCTGCAGATTGCCTTTGCAATGGCGCTGTCGATGAAGGAGACCAACCGCGCCCTGACGGCTGCCGGAGTGAGCGTCCTTAACTGCAAAGATCGTCGCGATGCAATCATTATCTTTTGCATCGACCGTGGCTGTAGCCTCCAAAAGGTCAATGACGAGCTGACTGCTTCACTCGTCGAGCATTTGGCATCGCTCGACCGCGATGAGAGCTATCGTGTGGAGCGCGTGCTCAAGCTCTCGGATGTCGAGACGACCGAACTCGTCTATTTTGAGGGCTCTGGTGGCGGGTCTCTCGGGCCCTTTGTCCGCAAGTGCATCAATGCCTCGGTGCAGATTGGCGGAGCATATGAGCGCCTGTTTGCGGCCCAACGCGCCGGTCGTCGTTTTGAGCACTTGCCCCGAATCGTCGATTGCCGCCGTATGGGCGACGAGCTTGACGTGGTGATGGAGTATGTCGAGGGCGAGACACTCGAGGCGTTGGTGGGACGCTTGGGGGCGACGCCCGATTATGCCCGCGGGCTGTATCCCGTTTTGTGTAAAGCGGTGGGCGAGCTGCATGCTGGTTTTGCAGCTGCGGGGGAGCCGGGGTACCGGTAATCCATCGCGACCTTAAACCTTCGAACATCATCGTGTCGGGTGTGAGATATGCCGCCGATGCCGGCATGACCTTCTCGTCGCTGGTGATTATTGACCTGGGAATCGCGCGTGCTTGGCGCGAAGGTGCTGATGCCGATACCGTCAAGTTTGGCACGCGGCCCTACGCGCCACCCGAGCAGTATGGGTTTGGGCAGACGAGCGTCCGCAGCGATATTGACGCGCTTGGCGCGCTGCTGTTCTTTTGCCTGACGAGAACTGACCCTAAGCCGGGTCCAGAATATGCGCGAGCAATGCGAGGCGTGCGACGTCCCCGCACCGCTGACCGATGCGGTTTTCATGGCGATGGCGCGCGACCCGGCCAAGCGTTTTGCGAGTGCGGAGGCATTGGGACGGGCGGCGCGCGCGGCATACGACCTGAGTTGCCCTATGCGGCCTCCTGCGCCTGTGCCTGTTTGTACTCCGGCCTCGGAGACGGTGTTAGCGCCCCAAGGGCTCCAGAACCCCGCAGGGATTCCTAGGCCTGCCGCCTCCGCTGCATTCGCTCTGCTTTCTCGCATTCCGGAGCCTTTGGGGCGCATTTGGAATTCGCTCGTCTGCCTCTCGCTGCTTGTATTCTTTGCCGGAAGCCACTTTGCCGTCTTTCACCCCACGGGAGCAAATCAAAGCTACCCGATGTGGCTTCTCATAATCGAGTACTTTTTCTTCGTCGATGGCCTTATGGTGCTTATGCATTTTGCGCTGCTCGACAAGCGTCGCCTTCGCCGGCGATTTATGCTGCTCGACAGCTATCGCGGCAAGAAATTCGCGAAACTCTGGCTCAAGGCATTGGGTGTGCTGCTCCTATGCATGATCGTCATAGTTGCGGTCGCCAATGCGACCGGTGTCGTTGACACCTCCACTGCCTAAAAGAAAAGGGGCCCCGTTTGGGGCCCCTTTGCAGGTGCACTTAAATACGGTTCATTTGATTGGCGACCTTGTTGTACCAGTCCTGCCACGTGGGCGGGCAGTACTTCTTGGCGGCTGCCGGGGTAAGCGTGGAGCCATAGTTGGCACCCAGGTAGGCAACGTGGGCGGAGACAGCCTCGCTCCAGCTGCCAAAGCTACGCCAACCACCGCCGCGGGCACTCCAGCCCCAGGCGTTATAGGAGCCGGCGCAATAGAGGCCCTTGCTGCTCTCGATGCAGGCGATGGCGGGGGACCAACGGGGATCGACGCCGGTATTCCAGGCGGCGACGGCAAAGTTATAGCCCTGACCTGCCATAGGGGAACCGGCGAGGTAGCTGTCGATGCGGCTCGTCCACTCGTTAACGAACGAGTCGTAATCGGAATTGCCGGTATTGGAGTTGCTCGGCGTAGTGTCGATGGTGGTGTTGGCGTTATTTGCTTGGCTATTGGAGTTATTGCCACTCACGCCGGTACCCGAGAGCTTCTCGGCGGCAGCGGCTTTGTCGGCTTCGAGCTTAGCCAGTTCGGCGGCATTTTCCTGCTCGGCCTTCGCTTGCGCCTCGTTGCGGAGCTGCTGTGCCTGCACCAGCGCGTCCTCGGCATTCTTTTGCTCGCCCTCGAGCTGAGACTTGGCCTGTTCGAGCTCGGTTTTGTTCTGCTCGAGCTCGGTCTGCATCTTGTTAAGCTCTTCGATCTCGTCGACGCTCGAGCTTGTAATCTGGTTGGTGTATTTGCAGGTGGTGATAAAGTCCCCCAAGCTCTGCGTGTTCACCAGGAAGCTCACGATGGGGCTGGTGCCCTTCTGGTACTTATACAGATCGCGCATGGCGGAGCTCGCCTTGGCCTGCTGCTCGGGTAGCTCGGCCTCAATCTTATCGATGTTCGCCTCATTGGAGTCGATCTGCTTTTGCAGATCCTCGAGCTTGGTTCGGGCGTCGTTGTAGGCGCTCGTAGCGTCCTCGATTTTCTTTTGGGCGGCGGAAAGCTGATCCTGCGTTGCCTGCGAGGCGGCATAGGCCGCGACGGGGGAGAGCATCGGCGTGGCCGTCAGCGTGACGGCGAGCGCGGCGCTCGTGATGATACGAGCCGGCTTCGACGCGACGAGCGCTGCGATGCGATGGTTCGAATGCTGCATCCAGTCCCTCTGCAATCAATCGTAGGTTAATTGGTCGAGGTGTATTCTACTACTGCTTTCGACCTCAACTTGAACCTTAAAGGTTCTAAAGGGTCAAGTTGAACTTGAGGCTTTGGCCTTGACCTGCGGGAACGGTGAATTGTTGAGAAACCATAGAGTTCAACTTTAACGTTACGGCACCCTGTTGCAACGGGATTCTTAGTTGTAAAAGCTATCTCAACGTGGGGTTTTGCAACTACAGGGTTCCTTCGCGACGAGCCTGCTCCACCTCTTTGAGCGCCTCGGCGGGAGTGAAGGAACAGGTGCCATCGCCGAGCCTGACCACCTGTATGTCGTCACCGATATGGACTTTTCCGCCCTGCAACACGACGCCAAAAATGCCCTCGTGGGGAAAGATGCAATCGCCGGCGAGATAGTAGATGGCACAGCGGGTGTGGCAGACTTTGCCGATCTGGCTGATTTCGACGAGTACTTCGTCGCCAATCTTGAGCTGCGTTCCCAGAGGGAGCGAGAGCAGGCTGATGCCCTGGGTTGTGAAGTTCTCGCCAAAGTCGCCCTCGTGCACATCGAGCCCGCGCGCCTGCGCCGTCTGGATAGACTCTGCAGCTAAAAAGGAAACCTGGCGGTGCCAATGCCCGGCGTGCGCATCGGAGGCGAGGCCAAACTGCTCGATGACGGTGTCGTGTCCGTCGGCGACGGGTGACTTACGCGTGCCTTTGTGCTCCGACGTGTTGATTGAGACGATGCGGGCAGGCCCGTTGTAAGCATCGTTTGCGGTACGTAGGGGAGCTGCCGTCTGGGCACGATCCGCAAGTTCGCGCTTTGCGGCGTCAATGATGGGGTTGTTGATCGGATGAGCCTGGGGCACGGTGCACCTTTCGACGGGGCGGGCAACATGTTGAATCCTACAACAACGGTGGGTTCATTGCCCGTTGTCGTACACTGGTGATTGCCGCCTTCGTGCTGGATAATTACACCGATTGCCATAGATACGGTGGAGCTTTGGGTGCCGCCGGCTTGGCACGCTAAAATAAATCAGTTGCACAAAGACCGCCCGTCGTGTGGGCAGTTCATGATAGGAAGTTTCCATGGCATTGCAGTTTACAGAGCGCGAGTTTATTCCCGTGCTGCTCGGCGGCGACATCAACGCGTATTCGGTGGCGCGCGCCTTCTACGAGGAGTATCAGGTCAAGAGCCTAGTCTTTGGCAAGTATCAGACGGGGCCTGCGTATCGCAGCCAGATTATCGACTACACGCCTAACGTGGATATCGACACCATGCCCGTGATGCTTAAGACCGTCAACGGTATCGCTCGGGCACATGCTGACAAGACGATTGTCCTGATGGGCTGCGGCGATAACTATGTTGCCCTGGTGGCTCAGGCCAAGGATGCCAACGGGCTGGCGGATAACATCGTTGCGCCTTACGCGCCCTATAGCATGCTTGAGCAGTGCCAGAAGAAGGAGATCTTCTACGAGCTGTGCGAGAAGCACGGTGTGCCCTATCCGCATACGTTTACCTTTACTGCGCAGATGCTCAACACGCAGGGAGAGGCACCTGCCGAGGTGCTCGACCAGATTGACTTCCCCTACCCGATGATCCTGAAGCCTTCCGACGGTATCATGTGGTGGCAGCATGAGTTCGAGGGTCAGAAGAAGGCTTATGAGATTGCCGACCGCGCCGAGCTGGAGCAGGTTATCCGCGATTCCTATGCCAGTGGCTACACCGACGACCTAATCTTGCAGGACCGCGTGCCCGGCAACGACGAGTACATGCGTGTGCTCACCAGCTATTCTGACCGCAACGGCAAGGTTCGCATGATGTGCCTGGGTCACGTGCTGCTCGAGGAGCATCAGCCCCATGGCGTCGGTAATCATGCCTGCATCATCACCGAGCCCAATGATGAGCTTATGGGTGGTGTGCGCAAGTTGCTCGAGGACCTTCACTTTGTGGGCTATTCCAACTTTGACGTTAAGTACGACGAGCGCGACGACTCGTTTAAGTTCTTCGATTTCAACACGCGCCAAGGCCGCAGCAACTACTACGTCACCAACAGCGGCTTTAACGTTGCCAAGTATGTGGTGGACGAGTATGTGCTCAATCGCCCGTTTGAGCCGGAGTTTGTGACGGCGCAGGACGAGGCGCTGTGGATGGTCGTTCCCATGGGCGTCGTCGACAAATACGTCAAGGCTCCCGAGCTGCGCGCGAAGGTGCATCGTCTTGCCAAGGAGGGCAAGGGCGCCGATCCCTCGTTTATGAAGGGCGACTTTGTCTTTAACCGCTGGCTGCGCATGTGGCACACCAAGCTGCGCCACTTCAAGCTGTTCAAGACGTATTACAAGTAGATGAGTGCGGCGCCCGTCCGGTTTGCATCGGGCGGGCGCGGGTATGATACGCGCAATTGCGCGGGCGTCACCAAGGAGGCGGCGATGGAAAAGCTGGGAGTTATCGGCGGCATGGGCGCCGAGGCCACGTCGTATTACTACGACCAGGTGGTGCGCCATACGGCGGCTACGTGCGACCAGGAGCATATCGACATGGTGGTGCTTTCCAAGTCGACCATGCCCGACCGCACGCTGGCCATCAAGACCGGTGAGCATACCGAGCTGCTGGCGACCATGAAGGAGTGTGCTCAAGCGCTTGAGTCGCTGGGCTGCGCGCACATAGCGATTCCCTGCAACACGTCACACTACTTCTACGACCAGATCCAGTCGTTTACGAAGGTGCCGATTATCCACATGCCGCGCGAGTCGGTGCGCTATGCTCTGGCCGGCGCGGTGATGGGGGAGTGCGAGTTCGATCCCAACCTGAGCATGCCGGCCGAGCCGGTGCGCAAGATCGGCATCATGGGCACCGACGGAACCGTGGGCGCGGGCGTCTACGGCCGTGAATGTAAGGCTGCGGGTGTTGAGGTTGTCTATCCCAGCGAAAAGCGTCAGGCCGACGTGATGTCGCTTATCTACGATGATGTAAAGGCCGGGCGCGAGCCGGATATGGATAAGTTCGACCGTGTGATGTGGGAGTTCGCCCGTAGCGGCTGCGACCGCGTCATCCTGGCCTGCACCGAGCTATCGGTGTTGCAGAAGTATCGCGAGATGCCCGAGATCACCCTCGATGCGATGGATGTCCTGGTACGCGAGTCCATCATTCGCAGCGGCGCCCCCTACCGCCTCTAGTTCTCCCCCTGCCAAAAAGGGACAGGTTAATTTTGGTAGGTTTTATCTGGGAAAACAGTAAGGCCTCGGCTCGTTTGGTGCGAGCCGAGGCCTTTTGCATTTGCCGTTTGCTGCCAGCGATTGCTAGAACAGGAAGCCGATGGCGACAAGGGCGATGCTGACGATAAGTACGGCGATATCCAGGCCTTTGATGGGGTAGCGCTTATACGAACTCGCACGTGTGCGCAGGTAGAAGCCGCGCTGCTCGGCGGCAAGCGCGGTGGCATCGGTCTTGCCCACGCTCGAAATAAGCAGTGGCACGCACAGTGGCAGCATGAGCTTGAGTTTCTTGACGGGATTCTTAGTGTCGTACTCAACGCCGCGCGCGGTCTGCGCCTCCATGATGGCGTTCATTTCCTGGCCAAATACCGGCACAAAGCGCAGCGCCGTGGTAAAGGTAAAGGCATAGCGATATGGCACGTGCAGCACCTCGACGCAGGCGTTGGCAAGGTCGTTGAGCTTGGTCACCATAAGCATGAGGATGAGTGGCAGCGCCACGCCCAACAGGCGTAGGCAGGCCTTCGATCCGGTAATGAGGCCCGTGTCGGTGATAAAGCCCCACACTATGTTGCCGTCGCGCATGAAGGCCAGCTGAAGCACCAGCATGATAAGCGCGAGCGGAATCAGCAGCTTGAGTAGCGAGAACAGACGGTCGACGACGCCGGCGTAGACGCCCAGTGCAAGGGTGAGCGCCAAAAAGCCCAACAGCGCCACGTAGGTATCGGACAGGAAGATGCCGATGATGATGGCGGCGGCAAGGCCCAGTTTGACGACCGGGTTCAAGCGGTGCAGCAGTGTATCGCCCGGCATATAGTCGATGACGTTAACCACGGTGGACCATCTCCTCGGTAATGCGAACGATATCGGTGACCTCGCTCACCTGTGCAAAGGCGGGAGAGACGGAGGATGCCAGACGACGAGAAAGCTCTATGACTTGGGGTGGCTCAACGTAGGCTCGCTGCATGAGCTCGATGTTCGAGAACAGCTCGTGCGTGCGGCCGCGCTCGAGGATGCGGCCGTCGGCCATCACCACGATGCGCTCGGCAAAGTCGGATACGACTTCCATGTCGTGGCAGACCATGATGACGGCGCAGCCGCGTTCGGCCATGGTGCGCACGGTTTCCATGACGGTCATGCACTCACGGTAGTCAAGGCCGCTCGTGGGCTCGTCGAGTACCACGATTTTGGGCTCTACGACCACGACGGAGGCGAGTGCCACCATCTGGCGCTGACCGCGCGAGAGCGAGAAGGGCGCCTCGTCGGCCGGCAAGCCAAAGCGGTCGATGACGAGCTGGGCGCGACGCAGCGCCTCGGCACGGTCGATGCCGGCAAGCTCCAGTCCAAAGGCGACCTCATCGAGCACGGTGTCCTTGCAGATCTGGCGGTCGGGGTTTTGGAAGAGGGTTGCGACTTCGCGGGCGATGCGACTCGTGGGAACGGCTGCGGTGTCCAATCCTGTGACGCGCACGCTGCCCGAGGCGGGCTTAAGCAAGCCTGTGAGCAGCTTGGTGAGCGTGGTCTTGCCGGCGCCGTTTTGGCCGACGATGCCCACGAGCTCGCCGGGATAGAGGGTTAGATTGAGGTCGTGGACGGCGGCGCCGCCATTGGGATAGGCAAACTCAACGTGATCGAAGGTGAGCACAGGCTCGGCGTCCTTGGCGTGCGGGCGCAACGACGGTGCGTGCGGTGAGCCGGCGGGTGCCTGAATGTCACTGCTTGCGTGTGCGGGGTCGACGATGCCCGTAATCAGGCGCTCGGCCTCATCAACATCCAAACAGGGAGTGCCACTGGCCAGGCCATCGGCCTCGAGGCTGTTGAAAATGCGCGTGACACGCGGGCAATCGACGCCGATGGCGCGGAGCTCATCGGCGTGTGCGAAGACCTCATGCGGCTCGCCCTGTAGCGCGATTTCACCATGATTGAGCACGAGCACGCGGTTGCAATACTCCGAAAGCAGGGCGACTTTTTGCTCAACGACGACGATGGTGATGCCGAGCGCACGGTTTGCCTCGCGCAGGGTCTCGAAGACCAGCGTGGAGCTGGCGGGGTCGAGCGCCGCGGTGGGTTCGTCGAGCACGAGCACGCGCGGACGCATGGCGAGGATGGCGGCGATGGCAACCTTTTGCTTTTGGCCGCCCGAAAGCGTGGCGATCTCGCGGTCGCGCAGGTCGCTGATGCCGACGGTCTCGAGCGTCTCGCTCACACGTTGCTCGATCTGGTCGTGAGGAACGCCAAAGTTCTCCAGGCCAAAAAGCATCTCGTCCTCGACGACCGAGGCAACCATTTGCGTGTCGATGTCCTGCAACACGCTGCCGACGATCTGCGACACATCGGTGAGCGAAACTTCACAGGTGTCGTTGCCGTCAACCATGACGGACCCAAAGAACGTGCCGGTATAGTGGTGGGGCACGGCACCCGACAGGCAGGCGGCAAGCGTGGACTTGCCGGCGCCCGAGGGCCCGATGATGCCGATGAAATCTCCCTTGTTCACGCTGAGCGAGATGTGGCTGAGCGCCTGCTCGGTCTGCGTGCCATAGGAGAACGAGACATCGTCGACGTTGATGATCGTTTCCATGGATACCTTTCGGAGTCATTGGGGACGTTCTTACATGACTAGTCGTTTAAGAACGTCCCCAAGAGCTAGTTGTTTGGGACAGTCTTTGATGGCGGGACTGCTTGGGTGTGGCCCGTCCATCATATCAGGCTACTTGCCGAGTACCTTGCGCAGCGGGAAGAAGAGGGCCTGGACCACGACGGCGTTAAAGACGGCGGTGCCGAGCACGATGGGCGTCTTGGCGAGCGCCGTGGGCAGCGCGGCACCCATGATGACGGTGCCCAGGGCTGCGAAGAGAACGCCCGAAACCAGGGTGGTGAGGAGCCCGGCGATAAAGGGGTTAGTCTTGTCACCGCCGATATTGGACTTGACGAGGGCCGCCATGGTCAGTGCGCCGGCGAGCTCGGTGACAAAGTTGAGACCGGGGATGGACGTGGTGATCTGGATGACAGCGGCTGACAGGATGCCAAAGATAGCAGCCTGGGCAAAACTTGCTTGCGTAAGCGCGATAGCCAAGGCATAGGCGGCTATGATGAACTGAGGCTTAATGCCCGTAACCGACAGAGCGTTGCCGACGGTCATGTTGAGGATAAAGCCGGCGGCAAGCAGGATAGCGAGCAGGACGAGCGAGCTGACATTTACCAGTCCCTTGGAGGCGGGGGCGGCAGTGACGGTGCGCGCCTGGGCGTTCTGGGTAGCCATGATGTTCTCCTTATTCTCCTTAAGGTGAGATTTGAGATAAGAGTGCCCTGAACCCCCACGAAAGGGGTTAAATCGAAAAGGGGATCAATTTTGAATAATGGAGCACGGAGACGGCTTACGAGGGCCCCAGGTTGGCGCGAAAGAGGAACGAAGCGTACTTGGGTATGCGAGCGACGAATGAACGCCAAGATGGGGTGGCTCGTAAAGCCGAGCAGGTTAGTTGAGCTTAAGGGCCTTCTGGATGGGCAAGTAGAGGGCACCGACCAGAATGGCGTTAAAGACGGCGGTCATGGCGACGACGGGCAGCATGGCAGCGGCGAGCTCGCCCACCACGCCGAGCATGGCCATCTTGATGACCATGAAGATGACGCCCGAGACAAAGGTGGTCAGGAAGGTTGCGACGATGGCGATGGCGGGCTTGACCTGACCGTTCTTGCCCGCGGCGTTGACGATGCCGGCCATGAGCATGGCGGCGATGCCCTCGGCGGCAAAATCGACAAACGGCGAGGTAGTGGTGATCTGGATCACGGCAGCCGAGATCAGGCCGATGATGAGCGCCTGGCCGATGTTGGGGCGAACGACCAGGATGGTGAGGCAGAAGGCCGAGATGATGAACTCGGGGCTGATCATGCCGCCCGAGATGCCTGAGATGGCCTTGCCGACGGTGAAGTTGAGGATGAAGCCGGCGGCAAGCAGGATGGCGAGCAAGACGAGGGCGCGGACGTCGAGTTTGCCGCGGTCGGCGGTCTGGACGGTGCGGGGCTGGGCGGCGGTGGTGTTCTGAGACATGGTGAAAATCCTTTCGGAATGGGAGTGCAAGAGAAAAGTGGAGGCGCGTGATGCGAATGCGATCGGGCTCGAGATAGCAAAAGGCCCCCGGTCGAAACCGGAGGCCTTCCAATCACCTAGAGCGCAAAAACAGGCGTGAGGGACTCACTGTCGACCGATCGTATTCGCATCACGCCACCACCAGTTGCTGAGGGACTTCATCGTGTTCTTCATGTTGGTGGCTCCTTTCGTGATGCCGTGGTGCGGTCGCACCTCATTGCTGTTGCGCTGCACTATAGCACAGCGAAGTGTGTGCGGGGAAATCTTTTTTGAAAAGATTTCGGTGACGTTTCCCACCGGTCGAATAGCTGAGCGGGCGTGGTGACTCATGTGCCCCGCCCGCTCAGCTAAGACATTACTCCTTATTGCGACGGTAGAGGAAGTAACCGCCTGCGGAGATGACGGCAACGCCAGCGATGGCGAATGCAGCCACCATGCGGCCATCAAAACGATCGCCAGCGGTGGGCAGGCTGCCCTTGGTGTTCGTCTTGTTGGTGGTTACCGTGGTCGTGGTGTCCGACTTGCCAGGCTTCTCGGGCTTGGTAGCGGGATGCTCGGGCTTAGCGGGATGCTCGGGGACACTGGGCTGCTCAGGAGTGCCAGGCTGCTCGGGAGTTCCGGGCTGATCCGGGGTCACCGGGTCGGTGGCAAGAGCGTCTTTGGCATAGGTGATGGACACCTTGAGACCGTTGGTCTCAGTGTTCAGGTCGCTTGGGGTGAAAGGCTCGTCAAAGTTTCCGGCCTTCTGATAGGCGCGCATCTCCTGGAGCAGGGCCTTGCACTTGACGTAGGTGTTCTCGGTAGCAGCCTTGCCAGCCTTGTTGGCCAGAGCGGTGCGGCCCTCGGTGGTCGTTTCGGCCAGCATAGCGGCATCAACTTCCTTGTTCTGCTCGATGAGCTCGTTTTGGAGAGCGTCGAGGTAGGTGCGGACGCTGGCGCCGAGCTGCTCGGGGTGCTCGAAGCAGAGGGAGCTGATGTCCATGAGGACGTAGTTGATAGAGTTCTTGGGCTCCTCGTTGTTCACGATGTCGGTCTCTTTGCAGTGGTCGAAGGAGACAGTCTGATCGCTGAAATACGGGCTGACTTCAGTGAGCAGCGCGGAGTAGAAGGGGATGGCGACGGAGTACGCGGCGCGGGAGAGCATCTCCCACTGGATGGTGGCAACCTGGGGATCAAGGCCGCGACGAATCTGGAAGAGGTTGATCTCGGTGTTGCGCTCGGTGCCGATGGCGTAGGCGCCGTCGGTGTTGGCGTTAAGGCCGGGGACATTTTCGCCGCGGTTGCCAAAGGCACGAATCAGCTCAAAGGTGCTCCAGCCAGACTTGCCAGGCTTGAAGAACAAGGGCTGGATTTCGCTGACGGCTGCGCCGGTACCGTTCTCGTCTTTAACGATGGTGTAGTCCTCGTCCTTGATTAGCGGGTTCATGAAGTAGTCTCGGCCTTGGACATAGCGAGTCCACTGATTCCTGCCGCTTTTATCGATTCTCTCGCCATAGGTCTTGGCAACGTCGAATTTGCCGTCGGTGTACTCGGCGAAGCCCTTCTCTTCGGGCATGGACTGGATAGCCTCGGAGTGGAGGCAGTTCTCGGTGTCGTCGAGGTCGACATCGTAGTTGAGGCTTCCGATATTAGGGTTGAGCGACGCGATGTCGTCAGCGAGCTTTATGGCAATCCACTGATGCCCGGAAAGTGCGGCGAACAGCCAGGTCTCGTTGCTGTCGGCGATGACAATCTGGTCGTTGGAACAGACGCCCTGCTTGTCGATCAGGCTGCCGATAAGCTTGACGCCCTCACGGGCCGTGGCGCTTTCGCCCAGGATAACGCTGGCGTAGCTGTACTCACCCAAGCCATTCGTCAGGGGGTCCACAGCTTCGACATCTGCATTCATGCTGGTGCTTAGCGTGGCGGAACAGGAGACGCCCTTCTCGTTGATGCCTGCCTCGGAGTAGGCATCCCAACGCTCATCCCACTGCGAGGGGTGATCACGCACATAGCTGTAGCGATACGTGGTTTTGTTCGAGGTGTAGACGAACCCGGACTCATCGGAGCTGTAGGTGAAGCCGGGGGCGTGCGAATCCTCGATGCCAAAGTGCTTGAGGTAGCGTTTGCCATAGTCCTCGGCGCGGCCATAATACGTATTGCCGTCGGCAGTAAGATTTTTGCCCATGTACATCTGCGTGCAGGCGAGCGCAGATGTCGGCATGGACATGATGGTTGCAGCTCCAAAGGCGAGGCCTATGCCAAGCTTTTTGAGCGCGTTGACGGGGTGAGTTTTCCTCATATTCCCTCCCAGCGTGCGAAAGTCCTCTGCCGCCAGAGGGCTTCAGCCAATAAAAACATCTCCCATAGCGTAACGAAGTGGAAACAATGTTCATCTATGAAAGAAACTTACTCGATAAGCGTGATGAAACATGCGACGAGCGGTTAATTATACTCATTCAATAGGTATAAAAAGCAACATAATGCCTGCATATGATGCAGCGAGATAAAGCATCATAAAAGAAGGCCCCTTGTCATCATGCGATGCATAACGGCGAGGGGCCTAGGTTCCAATGGATTGCTTTGGACTTGCGTTCACTTCTTCCGGCGGTGGATCACGTTAATCACATAGCCGACGAGCATGGCCAGAACAATGACGATAAAGCCGAGCAGGGGATTGTCGTTCATGGGGTTCTCCTATTTTCCGAGTGGGGAGAATTCGTCGACGATGAGGTCGAGGCATTGCGGAAGTGCGCGAGCACCAAAGACGCCCGAGTTGCTGGAGATGATCTCGCCATCGAACTGCATGCCCAGCGACGGCGTACAGGTGATCTTGGCTTCTTTGGTCTGGATGATCTTGAACTGCGGGCGGCCGAGCACCTTGCCGGCGGGGTCGAGCGCGGCGGTGATCACGGTGGGCAGGAGCTGGACGGTTTTTACGGGCTCGATGACCGCGATGTCGACCATGCCGTCGTTCATGCGGCAATCGGGGAGCAGGTTGATGTCGTTTTGAATGACCGAGGTGTTGCCGGCCATGCAGCAGATGCCATCGAGCTCCTCGACAATGCCGTCATGCTCAATCGTAAAGTGCGCCACCGTGGGGTTGGGTGTGGCGAGCGCCGACAGGAAATAGGCGATCTCGCCGATGTCGTTTTTGGTGGGGGCGGCCTTCATCATGATCTCGGCATCGTAGCCCGATCCGGCGATGATAATAAAGCCGTGGCGCTTTTCGTTGCCATTCTCGTCGAGCCAAAAGAGCTCGCCCATGTCCGCCTTGACGGTACGGCCGACGCGGCAGGCCTTGGCGAGCGCCGCGGCCTCGGGGGCATTGCCAATGTTGTTGAAGAACAGGCAGGCCGTGCCGGAGGGGAAGACGAGCGTGGGGATGCCGCATCCACGCATTTGGTCGAGCACGTTGGAGACGGTGCCGTCGCCGCCCGAAATCACCACACGATCAAACTTGCGCACGTCTGCCACGGCGTCCTCGGGTTCCATACCATCGCCGATAAAACGCATCACGACCTCGTCGCCGCCCTGCGCGAGGGCGTGCGTGAACGCGTAGATCTCATCTGAGCTGGGGCCCGATGCCGGGTTGTGGATGATAAGGCAGCGCATACTTACGTTCCCGTTCTGTGACTAACCGAGTATAGTTGTAGGGCAATGCCGTTATCCTACCCGTGTTTTTCGGGCCTAACCTTATTCGATGGGTTGATATGTACATTTCCACACATCAGGCTCTGCTCGACTTTTGCCAGCGCGCCCGTGAGTTTGACGCGATTGCCGTCGATACCGAGTTTTTGCGCGAGCGCACATTCCATCCGCGCCTGTGCCTGGTTCAGATTGCCACCCCTGCCGAGAGCGTCGCGGTCGATCCCCTGGTGATCGACGACCTATCGCCGCTGGCCGAGCTTATGGCCGACGAGAGCGTGACTAAGGTCTTCCACGCCTGCTCGCAGGATATGGAGGTCATGCTCCACACCGTGGGCGCGCTGCCGCGTCCGATTTTTGACACGCAGGTCGCCGCCGCCTTTTTGGGCGAGCGCCAGCAGATTTCCTACGGCGCGCTCGTGCAGACATTTTGCGGCGTTTCGTTGCCTAAGACCGAGTCGCTGACCGACTGGTCGCGCCGCCCGCTGACCGATAAGCAGATCGAGTACGCAATCGATGACGTCAAGTATCTGATCGTCGCCTATACCGAGATGATGAGCCGCCTGCGCGAGCTGGGCCGTGTGGATTGGGTGCTCGACGAGTTGCGTCCTCTGGCCGACGAGTCGCACTACCGTGCCGATCGTCACGAGGCATTCCGTAAGGTCAAGCGCATCAACTCCTGCAGCCGCCATCAACTGGGCATTGCTCGCGAGCTTGCCGCTTGGCGCGAGGATCGCGCCGAGCGCCGCAACATCCCGCGCAAGTGGGTCATGTCCGACGATACGCTGCTGGCGCTCGTCAAGCGCAATCCCGTGCGCGTTGAGGAGTTCCGCAGCATCCGCGGTACCGACCAGCTGGGGGAGCGCGACGTGGACGGCGCGTTGATGGCCATCAAGCGCGGTGCGAGCTGTCCGCACGATCGCCTGCCGCTCTTGGTGCGCGGGCATCACCAGATTTCGCCGGAGCTGGAGAGCGTGACCGACCTTATGTATGCGCTCATTCGCCTGGTTGCCGAGCGCTCGGGTGTGGCGACCTCGGTCATTGCCTCGCGCGATGACCTGGCCGACTATATTGAGCACCCCGAGCAGAGCCCCCTGCGCGAAGGCTGGCGCTTTGAGCTCGTGGGCTCGCGCCTGGACGATTTGCTCTCGGGCAATATGGGGTTGACGGTGAAGGACGGCAAAATTGAATTGCTGTAAGGAAGCCTAGCCGCATGAGTGGGTAAAATGCCTCCAACGTGTAACTCGATTCGGAGGAATTCGCATGCCTTATTACTATGGATACGGCTTTGGCATCGACCCGCTGTACCTGCTGGTTGTTCTTGTCTGCACGGTGCTTGGCCTTGCCGCACAGAACTATATCAACTCGACGTACAAAACCTGGTCCAAGGTCCGCTCGGACGGCGCCACGGGCGCCACGGTCGCTCGCCGCATGCTCGACGCCAACGGCTGCAACGCCGTGGGTATCAAGGGTGTTGCTGGCGAGCTCACCGACCATTACAACCCGCAGGACAACAACCTATATCTGTCAGACGCCAACCGTTCGGGCGGGTCGGTCGCAAGCGTTGCCGTCGCCTGCCACGAGGCGGGTCATGCCGCCCAGCGTCAAAGCGGCTATGCCATGATGAAGGTACGCACCGCTTTGGTCCCCGTCGTCAACTTTACCCAGAACACCTGGACGATCGTGCTGCTCATGGGCCTGTTCATGAACATCGCGGGGCTCACGACCCTCGCGCTGGTCTTCTTCTCGTTTAGCGTGTTGTTCCAACTGGTTACGCTGCCGGTTGAGATTGATGCCAGTCGGCGCGCCGTGGCGTATATTGAGCAGTCGGGTATGAGCTCCAAGCAGGTCAATGGTGCCAAGAAGGTGCTGACGGCCGCCGCGCTCACCTATGTGGCTGCGGCGCTCACCTCGATTATTCAGCTGCTCTATCTGATGGCTCGCTACAACAGAAACTCCAACCGATAACAAATTGGGTCGCTGGGCGCCGCGGTGATTTGTGTCCCCGCGGCGCTGTACTATGTGTTGGACTTGAATTTGCGCAGGGCCGAAGCCTCTGTGCACGATGACGAAAGGAGGCTGCGTGGCTGGCTGGAATCTAACCGGCAATGCCGTTTCCGCCGAGTTCGATGGATCGGACGAGCAGGGGCGCAAGGAGCTCAGCGTGAGCCAGGCGGTGGAGATCGCCGCCGGCGCGCTCGATGCCATTCCGCAGCTGAGCGTTTTGGGCGAGGTCACAGGTTTCCGTGGTCCCAACGCCCGAAGCGGCCACTGCTACTTTCAGATCAAGGACGACTCGGCCGCCGTCGACTGCATCATCTGGAAGGGCGCCTACCTTAAGCGCACCTTCGATCTGCGCGACGGCATGCAGGTGAGCTTTAAGGGCAGCTTCAATCTCTACAAGCCTACGGGTCGCATGAGCTTTGTCGCCCGCTCGTTCTCGCTGGCGGGGGAGGGTCTGCTGCGTCAGCAGGTGGCTCAGTTGGCCGAAAAGCTGCGTCGCGAGGGCCTGATGGACGAAGCGCGCAAACGTCACATTCCGGTGTTTTGCTCGCGTGTGGCGGTTGTCACCTCGCTTTCGGGCGCCGTGATCGACGACGTCAAGCGTACGCTGCGCCGACGCAACCCGCTCGTTGAGCTTGTCTGCGTGGGCGCCAAGGTTCAGGGTGAGGGCGCGCCGGCGGAGCTCATTGAGGGCTTGCGTCGCGCCGCCGCCATCACACCGTCGCCGGACTGCATCTTGCTGGTGCGTGGCGGTGGCTCCTTCGAAGATCTTATGACTTTCAATGACGAAGACCTCGCCCGTGCGGTGGCGGCCTGTCCCGTGCCCGTGGTGACGGGTATCGGCCACGAGCCCGATACTTCGATCTGCGACATGGTGAGCGACCGTCGCGCCTCCACGCCAACGGCAGCGGCAGAATCGGTGGCGCCGGCTATGACGGAGTTGGCCGACGTGCTCGAGACGCGCCATCAGCGTCTGGGCGCCACGATGGCATCGATGATCGGGTCGAATCAGGTTGATCTGGAGATGCTCGACCAGCGCGGTCGTCGTGCCTGGGACGCCCATACGGCTCGTCTGGGCGACGCGCTCGATGCAGCCGCGTGCCGCCCGTGCCTCAACGACCCCACGTTTATGGTCGAGCGTCGCGAGTCTGAGCTCGCCTTGACGGCCGATCGCCTGTCTGGCGCCATAACGCGCTCGGTCGGGGCCTTCCACTCCAACTTTGAGCGCCTGCCCGAGCGCTTGATCGCAAGCACCTCAGGACTCGACGGCAAGCGCCATGCGCTCACGCTTGCGAGTTCCCGTCTGGAGCATCAGGGACGCACGATGCTCAGCAAGCCAGCGTCCGATCTGGGCCGTGCGGCGGCTTCGCTCGATGCCCTGTCGCCGCTCAAGGTGCTTGCCCGCGGTTACTCCATCGCCTATAGCGATGACGGCGTGGCTACGAGCGCCAAGACCTTTAAGCCCGGCGACGCCATTCGCGTGCGCATGGCAGACGGCAACGTGGCAGCAACGGTCAATACGGTCGAATAGACCGCGTTTCATAGTGATAAACCTTTAGGAAAGGAAACAGATATGGCAGAGAAGACCCCGGTCGAGCAGCTTACGTACAAGCAGGCTTCGCAGGAGTTGGAGCTCATCATCCGCAGTCTGGAATCGGGCGACATGGAGCTCGAGGAGTCGCTCGAGAGCTATACCCGCGGCGTCGAGCTCCTCAAGAGCCTGCGTACTCGCTTGTCCGATGCCGAGCAGAAGGTCTCGGTGCTCCTGAAGGACGTTGACGGCAACGATGTGCTCGCCGACGGCGAAGCCGCCAACACCGACGACAACCTCTCGTTCTAACCACCTCGCAGCCTACTTTGGGGTAGTCTTTTTGGGACGGGGCTTTTTTGACTACCCTTGCGCGATGGCTTGCCGAGTGTTTGCGCTTGCAAAAAAGTAGTCAAAAAAAGCCCCGTCCCAAAAAGACTACCTTGGTTTGTGAGAAAGGAACCAGCCATGTGCGATTGCATTTTCTGCAAAATTGCCAGCCACGAGATTCCCTCGACCGTTGTCTATGAGGACGACCAGGTCATCGCCTTCGACGACCTCAATCCCCAGGCGCCGATCCACACGCTCGTGATCCCCAAGAAGCACTACAGAGACATCGCCGACAACGTGCCGGCCGAGACCATGGGCGCCATGGCTCACGCCGTCCAGGAGGTCGCCAAGGCCAAGGGTCTGGAGGACGGTTTCCGCGTCATCTCCAACAAGGGCGTCAACGCCGGCCAGACCGTCATGCACTTCCACATGCACGTCCTCGGCGGCAAGAACCTGGGCGAGAACCTCATCTGAGGGCGCGTAGCCCGTCGACTTGGCTGCCTTTGGAGTAATCTATGCAGCTCTCCCAACTCGAATACCTTCAAGCGGTAGCGAACTATGGCGGCGTGCGTAAAGCGGCTCGCGCCGTTCATGTGAGTCCGCAGGCCGTTTCGTCGGCAATCAAAAAGTTGGAATCTGAGTATCAGATTGTTTTGCTCGACCGATCGGCGGGGGAGGCTGTTTTGTCTTCGGCGGGCAGAGAATTTGCGCGTCGTGCACGCGTGATCCTGGCACAAGTCGACGATCTCAAAAAGTACGCTCAATCGGGGAACGGCGGCGTCTCGCCCGACGGCCACTTTCGTCTTTACGCCCCCTGTCTTCACGGACGGGGGCGCCTTTTTGCCGAAAACTGGTACGACTCGTTTGAAAGCTCGCACCCTCAGATTCATCTTGATGTGTGGCATCAGCCAACGGCAACATGCTTTGAATCACTTATACTTGGAATTTCGGACGCGGCTATCTCGTTTGAGGAACCACGGGACAGCGTCCTTTCTTCAAAATATTTGGGTGAAAAGGAGCTCAAGGTTCTTTCGTGCCCAGCGGGTCATCAATCTGTTGACGCTATGACCATTCGTGAGTTACTGGGCGGCAGGCTCGCTGTTCCTATTAATTTGTCACCCTGTCTCAATGCAATCAATCAATGTCCCGAAGCCCAGCTCGTCAATTTTCGCTTCCGTGATGTCGAATACGGAAGCAGGGCTCAGACTGAGTTTCTTCAAGCCGGGGGATTGATATTGAGTTTGTCTGGGTCCTCTCTCGCATCGGATGGGTCAGAAGTGAGTGAGTGCTCCATTGAAGGTTCGCGTGATGTAACCTTGCCCATCTACTTTTGCTATCGACAAAATGCCTGGACCGATCGACACCAGACGGTATTTCTGCACCTCTTGCGTCATCTTGCTTCGTGAGATTGATTGGCCTCGAGACGTCAAGTGATTATTGACGCCTTGTAACACATAGCTGACAGTTTTGCCCTCATGCTTTTCCAAGATTCCGATTTAGATTGCTGACTCTTGGAGGGTGGAGCATGAAAAACCGTACGGTTTTGCTTTATATGACGTTCGTTTTTCTGTCGAACTTCAGCACCATCTTGTATTTTCTGACGGTTTACCTTGAATTCGTTGGGCTTTCGATGGTAGCGATTTCTAGCATGATGATTGCCTACCAAGTGAGTAAGTTCATCCTTGAAGTTCCCACTGGCTATATTGCTGATAGGTTTGGACGAAAGACCAGCGGTCTCGTTGGCGTCGTGGGAATGCTTGGATATTACGCCGCCCTGCTTCTCGTCCGTTCTCCTCTGCTTTTAATCGGCGCGTTTGCTCTTAAAGGCTTTGCCGTTGCATGTGTGAGCGGATCCATAGAAGCGATTTACATTGACAGCGTCTCTCAGGACCAGCTCGTAAGGCTTAATGTCGTTGAGCGATTTGTTTTCTATGCCTCTTATGCCATCTCCGCTTGTGTGGGCGGTTTCATTTCGTCCGTCGGTGCATACCTCATTGGTCTTTCGGCAGATATCATCGCAATGGTGCTGACGTTGGTTGTCGTTGTCTGCATTCCTGAGATGCGAAGAGGGGGCATTGTGGCGACACCTGAGCGTGGGGTTAGCCCGAAGATGATCGGTGCTGCTATTGCGTGTAATGGCATTCTTCGGTCAGCGTTCATCATGGACTGTTCTCAGGCATTTGCCTTTGTCGCCCTGGAAGACTTTTTCTCACTGTTGCTTGCGGGTCGCGGCATGAATGCCGTCGCTTCGGGCGTGACCATTGCAATCCAGCTCCTTGTCTCCGCCTCCATAGGGTTTATTGTGCCCAGTGTGATTGCTCGTGTCGACAAGGGCCGTTTTGCGCGTATTTGCGGCATCATGCACTTAGCATTGACAGCTTTGTTTTTGATTCCCTTTACTCCGGTCTATTTGCTACCCGTGTTCTATGTGCTGCAGGAGGTCGCTTACTCGTTATTTGCTCCAATTAAATACTCAATTTTTCAAAATGCTGCCGATTCTTCGATGCGCTGTTCACTGATTTCGGTTCAAAGCCAGATGGTGGCGGTGGGTGCCATCCTTTTCTATCTGTTCAATGCTGCGTCGAGCAGCATCGCGGGCATTCGAGTCATATTGCTTGTTGCACTCGGGACCTCTTCTTTGGTGTATATCCCCGCGCTCTTTCGTCTTACCAGTCAAAGGACATGAGTATTCGGGCATCGATAACTTATATATCAACGCAATAAACCCGAGCGCGAGGGCGTTTGGGTTTATTATTGAAGCGTATGTAACCTGGCGGCGCCACACCGCCTGTTAGTAGGGAGACACATGAACGTTCTGGTCGTCAACGCGGGATCTTCGACCCTTAAGTATCAGGTCATCGATACCAAGTCCCACAAGGTGTCCGCAAAGGGCTCCTGCGAGCGCGTCTGCTTTACCGGCGGTACCTTCACCCACGCTGCCAACGGTTCCAAGAAGGTGACCGAGAACATCGAGTTCCCCGACCACAAGGTCGCCATCGAGGTCGTCCTGAAGGACCTCGAGGCCAACGGCGTCAAGATTGAGGGCATCGGCCACCGTATCGTTCAGGGCGGTTGGTACTTCGGCGATTCCTCCCTCGTCGATGCGGACGTTCTTGCCAAGATCCGCGAGGTCGCTCCGCTTGCCCCGCTGCACAACAACCCCGAGGCCAACGTTATCGAGTACTGCCTGGAGCAGTATCCCGACCTGCCCAACGTCACGGTCTACGACACCGCTTTCCACTTCAATATGCCCGAGGTCGCCAAGACCTACGCCCTGCCCAAGGACGTCTGCGACAAGCTGCACATCCGTAAGTACGGCGCCCACGGCACCAGCTACCGCTACATCTCCAAGAAGGTCGCCGAGATGACCAACGGCGAGGCCCGCAAGGTTGTCGTGTGCCATATCGGTTCCGGTGCTTCCCTGTGCGCCATCGAGGACGGCAAGTGCATGGACACCACCATGGGCTTGACGCCGCTCGACGGTGTCATGATGGGCACCCGCTGCGGCTCCATCGACCCTGCTACCGTGTGCTACCTGCAGCGCGAAGGCGGCTACACCTTCGACGAGGTCGACGAGATGATGAACAAGAAGTCCGGCCTTTTGGCCGTGACCGGCGGCAAGACCAACGACTGCCGCAATGTCGAGGAGCTCGCCGCTGCCGGCGACCCCGAGGCCCAGCTCGCCTTCGATATGTTCGTCTACAAGATTGCCGCCAAGGCCGCCGAGATGGCCACCTCCATGTGCGGCATGGACACCCTGGTCTTTACCGCCGGCATCGGCGAGCACGCTCCGGCCGTCCGCGCCGGCGTGGCCGATCGTCTGGCCTTTATGGGCGTCAAGATGGATCATGCCCGCAACGCTCTGCGTGGCGACGGCGCTTGGTGCCTGTCTGCCAAGGATTCCAAGGTCAAGATCTTCGTTATCCCCACGGACGAGGAGTTCATGATCGCTTCCGACGTCGAGCGCATCGTCAACGCCAAGTAATTGATGCAAGGGGAGGGGGCTGGATGGCCTTGTGCCGTTCAGCCCCCCCTTACGCTCTTTGGGCGAAGAGTTTGATAGATATTTATTGGATTCTGATAACTTCTTATTAAGGGTACGGCCACCTTATAGGTTTGCCGACCGTACTGTAATCACGAAGGAGTCTCATGAACGTACTTGTTGTCAACGCCGGCAGCTCGAGCCTTAAATATCAGCTTTTGGATACCGATACCCGCGAGGTTTTCGCCAAGGGCAACTGCGAGCGTATCGGCTCGGAGATGGGCATCTTTGGCCACTCCGAGAACGGTGGCGCCAAGCAGACCGAGGAGGTGCCCTTCCCCGATCATCGCTCTGCTATCGCTCGCGTGCTCGATGAGCTCGAGAAGACCGACTTTACGATTGATGGCATCGGCCACCGTATCGTTCAGGGTGGCTGGCACTTCGATGATTCCGCGGTCGTCGACGATGAGGTCATGGCTAAGATCCTTGAGGTGGCCCCGCTCGCCCCGCTGCACAACTACGGCGAGGCCGCGGCGATTGAGTATTGCCGCGAGAAGTATCCGGAGCTGCCCAACGTGGCCGTCTTCGACACCTCGTTCCACATGACCATGCCCGAGGTCGCCTACACCTACGCGCTGCCCAAGGACGTGTGCGACAAGTACCACGTGCGCAAGTACGGTGCGCACGGTACGAGCCACCGTTACGAGTGGATGACGGCCAAGGAGATCCTGGGCTCGCGCTGCCACCGCCTGCTCTCGTGCCATCTGGGCAACGGCGCCTCGCTTGCCGCTATCGAGGACGGCGTCTGCCGCGATACCACGATGGGCCTCACGCCGCTTGACGGTCTGATGATGGGAACCCGCTGCGGCTCCATCGATCCTGCTACCGTGTGCTACCTGCAGCGCGAGGGCGGCTACAGCTACCAGGAAGTCGACGACATGATGAACAAGCAGTCCGGTCTGCTTGCCATCTCGGGCATCTCCAACGATGCCCGTGACATTCGAACGCGCGCCTCCGAGGGTGACGAGCGCTGCCTGCTCGCCTTCGATATGTTCGCCTACAAGGCCATGCAGCAGGCCGGTTCCATGATTGCCTCCATGGCGGGCGTGGATACCATTACCTTTACCGCCGGCATCGGCGAGAATGACTGGTCGATCCGCAAGGCCTTCTGTGACTGCTTTGAGTGGCTGGGCGTGCGTATCGACAACAACAAGAACCGCGAAGCCGTGGGCAACGGCCCGCAGGTCATCAGCGCGGCCGGTTCCGCCGTCACGGTCATGGTCATCCCCACCGACGAGGAATACATGATCGCCCACGACGTCGAGCGTCTAACCAAGAACAACTAACGCACCCATTTGCGTGTAAACGAAAGGCCTCCAGAGCAACAGCTCCGGAGGCCTTTTTTCTGGCAGGTGGACGGTGGAAACTCCATCCCATTTTGATCGCAAATTCTGGGACACGCTTTCCGGTTGAGGCGCGTTGCGGAAAGTGCAACCCACAATAGAGCAAAATTCCGTCCCGCAGTTTCCCAAACAGCCCCCAAGCGGAAGCTACATCCCACAATCCGCCTCCAAACCGGGACTCACTTTCCGGTGGGCCAGACATCAGACCGCAGCCACCATTTCGGTCCCAAAGTGATCACCGCCAGCAACGCCCGCGCTCCCAACAACGGCATCCAATCATTCAGATCCTCAACCCCAGCTCGTAGCCAAGCCGCCGTCCACCCCAGATGCCCTGATTGCCACGTGGCGGCAGGGACCCTACAGGGTAAACCTCTGAAAACATTCCGCAGGACGCATGAAGCCCCCGCCGCACGTAGTGCGCAGCGGGGGCTTCATGCATGTCCGAGGACGTTTTCAGAGGTTTACCCTGTAGGGTCCCGAGGGGATACGTCCGCTACTCAGCCATCTGAGCCTGGACGGCGGTGATGGCCACGACACCCACGATGTCGTCGGCAGAGCAGCCGCGTGACAGGTCGTTAACCGGCTTGGCGATGCCCTGCAGGATGGGGCCGTAAGCGTCGGCGCCGGCGAAGCGCTGGACCAGCTTGTAGCCGATGTTGCCTGCCTCGAGGTCGGGGAACACGAGCACGTTGGCCTTACCGGCGACGGAGGAGCCGGGGGCCTTGAGCTGGGCGACGGTGGGGACGATAGCGGCATCGAGCTGCAGGTCGCCATCGATGGCGAGCTCGGGAGCCTTCTCCTTGCAGAACTTCACGGCCTCCTGGACCTTCTTGGCGACCTCGCCACCGGCGGAGCCCATGGTGGAGTAGGAGAGCATGGCAACGTGCGGCTCAACGTTGCCCATGAAGGTGGACCAGGAGTGAGCCGAAGCGATGGCGATCTCGGAGAGCTCGTCAGAGGACGGGTTGATGTTGAGGCCGCAGTCGGCGAAGATCAGCGTGCCGTCGGTACCGAACTGCGGGGTGTCGGTGCACATCACGAAGAAGGCCGAGACCAGCTTGGTGCCCGGGGCGGTCTTGAGGATCTGAAGCGCAGGGCGCAGGGTGTCGGCAGTGGAGTGGCAGGCGCCGGAGACCAGGCCGTCGGCGTCGCCCATCTTGACCATCATGGTGCCAAAGTAGGTGGCGTCCATCACCTGGGCGCGAGCCTGCTCGATGGTGACGCCCTTCTTGGCGCGGAGCTCGGCAAACTTCTGCGCGTACTCCTCGTGCTTCTCGGAATTGCGCGGGTCGATGACGGTGGCGCCGGGAACGTCGATCTCGTCGGGGTGGCCAAGGATGACGATCTTTGCCAGACCCTCCTCGATGATCTTGGTGGCCGCGACGATGGTGCGCGGGTCCTCGCCCTCGGGCAGGACGATCGTCTTAAGGTCGGCCTTGGCGGCAGACTTCATACGGTTTAGGAAATCGCTCATGTTACTCCTTACAAGCGTTTCGCTAAGCTCCAGGCGCCCGGCTGCACACGAATAAACCCGCTGCTAGCGGGTTTACCTTTCAATAATGTACGCCGTGGTGCTTGAGCTTTCCTTGTGTGGCAAGCTCATTATAGGACGCATTAGCGCTATAATCGCTCTGATAAATATGTCTCGAAGAATGTTCGAGAAAAGCCCAGCTAACGAGCCCGTGGCTTTTGACAAGGAGTATCGATGCAGATTACCTCAGGCCTGCCTGAAGGCTTTAATGCCGGTGCGTACGACATGATCGTCGTCGGCGCCGGTTATGCCGGTGCCGTTTGCGCCCGCCGTCTTGCCGAAACCATCGGCTATCGTGTTGCCGTTTTGGAGCGCCGTAGCCACATTGCGGGCAACGCCTACGACTGCACTGATGAGGCGGGAATCCTGGTCCACGAGTATGGTCCGCATATCTATCATACCTTTAACGAGCGCGTGCATAACTTCCTGTCGCGCTTTACCAAGTGGACGGACTACCAGCACAAGGTGCTCGCCAACATCAACGGTACCCTTATGCCCGTGCCCTTTAACCATGCGAGCCTTAAGCTTGCCTTTGGCGATGAGCGCGGCGAGGAACTGTATCAGAAGCTCGTGGAGACCTTTGGCAAGGACGTCAAGGTGCCCATTATGGAGCTGCGCAAGAAGAATGACCCGGATCTTGCCGAGGTCGCCGATTACGTCTACGAGAACGTCTTCTTGCATTACACCATGAAGCAGTGGGGTCAGACGCCCGACCAGATCGATTCCTCGATCACCGGCCGCGTTCCCGTCTTTGTGGGCGATGACGATCGCTACTTCCCGCAGGCTCCTTTTCAGGGCATGCCGCAGTGCGGCTATACCGCGCTGTTCGAGCATATGCTCGATCACGATCTGATCGACGTATTCTGTGACGTAGACGCCCGTGACCTCTTTGAAATCGACGAGACAACCGTCAAGATCGACGGCAAGGTCTATGGCGGCGAGATCGTCTATACCGGTCCACTCGACGAGCTGTTCAACCTCGACCTGGGCGCGCTGCCGTACCGCACGCTCGATATGAAGTTCGAGACGCTCGATATGGATCAGTTCCAGCCCGTGGGCACCGTCAACTACACCACGAGCGAGGACTATACGCGCATCACCGAGTTCAAGAACATGACCGGTCAGGTTTTGCCCGGCAAGACCACCATCATGAAGGAGTACTCCAAGGCCTATACGCCCGGCTCGGGCGAGACGCCGTACTACGCTATCCTGGAGCCCGAGAACCGTGAACTCTACGAGCGCTATCTTGAGCGCGTCCAGAACCTGACGAACTTCCACCCGGTGGGTCGTCTGGCCGAGTATCGTTACTACGATATGGACGCCGTGACCAATTCCGCCCTCGATCTTTCGGATGAGATTATCGCCTGCCATGCATAAAGTCATAACATTCGGTATTCCCTCGTATAACGCCGCCAAGGACATGGACCATTGCATCACCTCCATCTTGAAGGGGAGCAATTACGCCACCGATATCGAGATCATCATCGTCGATGACGGCTCCAAGGACGAGACGGCCGCCAAGGCCGACGAGTGGGAGACCCGTTATCCTGGAATCATCCGCGCGGTGCACCAGGAGAATGGCGGCCACGGTATCGCCGTCCTCTCGGGCCTGCGCGAGGCGCATGGTACGTACTACAAGGTCGTTGACTCGGACGACTGGCTCGACGGTGCGGCGCTTTCGACCATGCTGTCGATTCTGCGTGGCTTTGAGGAGCGCGACCAGCGCGTCGACCTGTTTATCTCGAACTACGTGTACGAGAAGGTTTATGAGGGCACGCATACCGCTATTGGCTACAAGTTTGCCCTGCCGCGCAAAAAGATTTTCTCTTGGGACCAGATCGGACACTTCCGTCCCGATCAGAACCTGCTCATGCACAGCCTGTGCTATCGCACCGATGTGCTGCGCGAGTCCAATCTGCCTATGCCGGCACACACGTTCTACGTGGATAATATCTACGCATACGTGCCGCTGCCGCGCTGCAAGACCATGTACTACGCCGACATCGACCTCTATCGCTACTTTATCGGTCGCGAGGGCCAGAGCGTCAATGAGGCCACGATGGTCAAGCGCCTGGGTCAGCAGTTCCGCGTAACGCGTATCATGATGGAATCGTTCCACCTGTACCAGGACGTTGAGTCCTCGCGTCTGCGTTCGTACATGATGGGCTACTTCACCATGATGATGGCGATTTGCTCGGTGCTCACCAAGCTTTCTGAGGAAGATTGTGCCGATGAGCGCCTGAAGACGCTGTGGAAGGACCTGAAGGCATACGACGAGCGCATGTATCGTCGCGCTCGCTACGGCGTGATCGGATTCTTTACCAACCTGCGTGGACGGGCCGGAGACAAAACCACACTCGGCCTATACCATCTTGCCTCAAAGATCTTCAAATTCAACTAGCACAGAAGCGCTCGGGTAACGGGGACCCCTGGTCCTTAACTTGCTACTTCGAACAGTCCTGCGCAAGACGGAGGCGCCACTGGCGCCTCCTTTGCGTGCGGAACTCGTATCAAGTTAAGGACCAGGGGTCCTCTGCTATGTCTCGCTTTATGTCAGCAAGTTGAATTTGATGATCTTCGACGCGCGGTACACAGGGGCCTGGGCTGAAAAGATTTTGGTTGGTAGTCGGCCGGAGGCGGGCGGGCGTTACGTTTGTCGCGAGTTCCGCATGCAAAGAAGGCCACTTAATGTGGCCTTCGTCTTGCATAGGACTGTAGAGCAGCAAACGTAACGCCCGCCCGCCTCCGACCGACGGTCGAGTGAGATTACTTCGCGGCGCCGGGAACACCGTGGGAGGTTTTGGCGTTTTTTGCTCCGTTGACGATGGCGGTCTGTAGGGCCCTTACGGCGAGCATACCCAGCAGGTCCAGGGGCACGGCGGCGCTTGTCTGAGTGTCTAGTTTGCCGCTGGCGAGGGTGTAGATGGTGTCGCCGTCGTTGGTGGTGTGTGTGGGGCGGATGGTGTGCGCATAGGCGTCTGCTGCCATCTGGGAGACCTTGGTGGCCTGAGCCTTGGTGAGCTCCACGTTGGTGACGATGCAGCTGATGGTGGTGTTGGTGCGGTCGAGCGGCATTTGCATGGAGCCGGCGGCGGCAAAGGCTGCGAGCTCCATGTCGACGATCTGGTCGCTATCTGCTGCAGCGCGCATACCAGCGACCCATTCGCCGGTGAAGGGGTCGACGACATTGCCGCAGGCGTTGACCGAGACCACGGCACCCACCTTAACAGGGCCGAGTGCCACGGCGGCAGCGCCAAGGCCGGCCTTCATGCAGGTGGCGGGGCCCATGAGCTTGCCCACGGTGGCACCGGTGCCGGCGCCTACATTGCCCTGCTCGAGCGTGGTGGGGGTGTTGTCGAGCGCCTCGCGCACGGCGGAGATGCCAGCCTCAATGTCGGGGCGTACGGTGGCGTCGCCAAAGGCGAGGTCGAAGATGCAGCTGGAGCACACGATGGGCACCTGCGTGGGGCCGACGGGAAGGCCGATGCCGCGGCTCTCGAGCTCGCGGGCGACGCCGCTTGCGGCCTCCAGACCAAAGGCCGATCCACCCGAAAGGCAGACGGCGTGGACCTTGTCCACGGTGTTCTCGGGACGCAGCAGGTCGGTCTCGCGCGATGCCGGGGCACCGCCGCGAACGTCAACACCGCCGGTGGCGCCCTCGGGTGCCACGATTACGGTGCAACCGGTGCCGGCCTCCTCGTCCGTATAGTTGCCAAAGCAAAAGCCATCGACATCGCAAACGTCAATGGCCTCAAGCAGTGTATCCATGTTTTACTCCTATCGGTTTTCCGCCGGGCCTTATGCCCGGTCGGGATCCGTACGGTACGCCGAAATTGTAGGCGCTGGGGGATACCCAGCGCCAGATGCAATTATGATAGTTTTTGAATCGCGCGCGCGACGCGAGCGATGGGCAGGCCCACCACGTTGTAGAAGTCGCCCGAAATATCATGTACGAGCATGCGCCCGCCGACACCCTGGATGCCGTAGGCGCCGGCTTTGTCCATGGGCTCGCCTGAGGCGACGTAGCGCTCAATCTGCTCGTCGGTGAGCTCATAGAACGTCACGTCGGTCACATCGACAAACGACAGGCTCTCGGCGGCGTGCGGGGCTGTGGCGTCTCCGGCTCTAACGATGCAGACGCCGGTTGCGACCTGGTGTGTGCGCCCCGAGAGCTCGTGGAGCATGGTGCGGGCTTCATCCTCGCTTGCCGGCTTACCCAAAATCTTGCCATCGAAGGTGACGATGGTGTCGGCCGCGATGGTCAGCTCATTGGGCTCGGCGTGCTCGGCGGCAACGGCGGCAGCCTTAGTGCGAGCTAAGCGCTCGACAAGCGTAAGCGGGGCCTCGTCATCAAAAGGAGTCTCGTCGATGTCAGCGGGAATGACGCGGATGTCGTAGCCCGCTTCGCGCATCAACTCGATGCGGCGCGGTGATTGCGAAGCCAAAATCATAGCTGAATGCCCTCGGCAACCTTCTCGACAGCCTTGTCGCCGGCGAGCGTACGCAGCAGCTCAAGCGCAAAGGGGAGCGACTGGGCCATGCCGCTGGCGGTGATGATGTTGCCGTCGTGCGTGACCTTGTCGCCGGTATAGGCGCCCTCGGGGAAGCTCTTCTCAAAGCCGGGGAAGCACGTGGCGTGGCGCCCCTTGAGCAGGTCAAGCTCGCCCAGGATAAACGGGGCGGCGCAGATGGCGGCAACATGCTTGGTCGCGGCGAACTCGCAGACTACGTCGCAGACGCGCTGGTCGGCGCGCAGGTTGGTGGCACCGGGCAGACCGCCGGGCAGCACGATGCAGTCATACTCGTCAAAGTTGATCTCGTCAAAGAGTGCGTCGCAAGTTACGGGAATCTGCAGCGAGCTTACGACCTCGCGCGTGGGCATGATCGAGACGAGCGTGGCGCGCACGCCACCGCGACGCATGACATCGACCATGGTCAGGCATTCAATCGTTTCAAAGCCATCGGCGGCAAGAACGGCAACGCTGGGCATAAGGGTTCCTTTCATAGGCGGCATACAATTAGCCGTCTTATACCCCGAAGACCGCCGCTTGCCACGCTCGATCTCCCATTGTTTAAAAAGGGGCGGGGATAAAATAATCAATCGGTACAAATTTGATTATTTTATCCCCGTCCTAGAAAAATCATCGGGCGTGGTCTTGGGCAAACAGTCTAGTTGCGCTTGAGGTGGACGACGGTTTCGCAGTGGAAGGTTTGCGGGAATAGGTCGACCGGCGTGATCTTGACGGGGGAGAAGGTGCCCTCCTCGACAAAGCGCTTGAGGTCGCGGGCCAGAGTCGCCGGGTCGCAGCTCACGTAGGCGACATCGCGGGCACTCGTGCTCGCGATGAGGTCGACGGCCTCGGGCGCCAATCCTGCGCGCGGCGGATCGACTACCAGGACATCGGCGTCCTGATCGGGGAACTCGCGCACCGCGTCGCCGCCGATGACGTCGACGTTATCGATCTTGTTGATCTCCAGGTTACGGCGTAGATCGCGCACGGCCGGGCCGTAGGCCTCGACGGCGGCGACATAATCGCAGCGGCGGGCGAGCGGAAGGGTAAAGGGTCCGGCGCCGCAGTACAGGTCCACGGCTAGCTCGTCTTGCTGCGGATTGAGTGCGTCCATAACGAGCTCAATCAAAATCTCGGCGCCCTTGGTGTTGACCTGGAAAAAAGACGGGGCAGACAAGCGCATCTGACCCTCGGCGATATTCTCGGTCCATGAGCCCTCTCCGGCGAGCATTTCGACCTTGGAGACACGGCGGGCCTTCTTTTCGCCCTTGCTCATCACGCGCACGATGCTCGTGGGATGAACGGCGTCCGCCAGCACGCGGGAGACCTGCGAGCGCGGAAAAGAGCCTGTGGGCGTCCAGAGTGCGACTTCGAGTGCCTTGGTGCGGCGCGATGCGCGAATGCCCACGCGCTCCAGGCCCAAGTCATGGCTGCCGCTTAGATAGTTGAGTGCGCCGACGACCGATTTGAGCGCCTTCGGGAAGCGCTTGTCGAACAGCGGGCACGTATCGACGGTCACGATTTTGCTGGGGTCGACACCGTGCATGCCAAGGCGCACGCGACCGTTGACGACAGTCGGTTCGAGCTCGATTTTATTGCGGTAGCCCCAGTCGTCCTTGGTGTGGCAGATGGGCTGTACCAACTCATCTGCCTGCTCAGGAGCGAACTTGCCGATGCGCTCGAGTGTGGAGCGCAGGTTTTGCTCTTTGGCGGCGAGCTGTGCCGTGCGCGAGAGATTGCCCCACGAGCAGCCGCCGCAGATGCCCACGAAGGGGCAGGGAGGCTGAATGCGATCGGGGCTTGGCTCCAGAATCTCGGTGGTGCGGGCGCGCATGAACGACTTGTCGTCCTGTACGACCTCGGCCTCGACGGTGTCGCCTGCCACGGCACCCTGCACAAAGACGGCCTTGCCGTTGTCGGCGTGCGCCAGCCCGTCGGTGCCGTAGGTCATCGATTCTATAGTGAGCTTCATATTCCTGCCTGTCATTCGCGTTGTTGTTCGCACCATGGTAGCAGGGAAAAGCGCCCCGCATCCGAGGCTTTCCTCAAATACGGGGCGCTTCTACAAACCGCTTCAACAAACGACTATTTCGTCTTGCCGGTAATGAGCGTCTTAAGACCCAGACCGATCAGGCCCAGGCCCATGCGCACGCGACCGGGGCGATGGCGCTCGATGGCCTTAGTCTTGCCGGCGGGCTTATCGCGACGGGCGCTCGTCTCGGGTGCGGGCTTGGTGACCTGCGGCTCGGGCTGAGGTGCAGGCTCGGGCTCAATGACGGTCGCCTGGACCTTCTGAACCTCGGGTGTGGCCGGCTGCGGCTCAGGAGCAGGGGCGGGCTTTGCCTCGGCGGCGGGCTTCGGAGTTGCGGTAGCGGCCTCGGTCGCTTTCTCCACGCCGTCCTCTGCGGCCGCCTCGGGCTCATTCACCGGGGGAGCAGCAACCGCTTCCGGTTTGGCAACTGCCCCATGTTCAACCTCGGCCTGAATAGCTTTTTCGACCATACGCTCCTTCTCCTGTGCGCGCTGCTGCGCGGCGGCCTCGGCGTTGCGATAGGCACGCTCCAGCAGGGCTTCCTGCGAGTTGAAGGGTTTCTCGCCCTCTGCACGCTCCACGGGGACCCAGGTGCCGTCGCTCGTGAGGCTGCGGGCTTTCACGTTGTCGCGCAGCTGCATGCCCATGTACTCGTGCACCATGGCGCGGCAGGTGGGGTCGAGCACGGGGAAGGCGATCTCCACGCGGTGCTCGGTGTTGCGCGTCATCATGTCGGCCGAGCTCAGATAGATCATGTCCGAGTCCACGCCAAAGGCGTAAACGCGCGCATGCTCCAAAAAGCGTCCGACGATAGAACGGACATGTACGTTCTCGGTCTTGCCCGGAACGCCGGGCTTGAGGCACGAGATGCCGCGGATGATCATGTCCACACGGACTCCTGCACACGATGCCTCGGCGATTTTGTCGATGACCTCGCGGTCAGTGAGCGAGTTGAGCTTAAAGAACACACGGGCGGGCTCGCCAGCGAGGGCGCGCTGGATCTCGCGATCCAGGCCGCGCATGATGAGCGGCTTCAGGCCGACCGGCGCCACGCCCAGGAATCGGTAATCGCCGCGAAGGTTGCCCAGCGACAGGTTGCGGAAGAACAAGTTGGCGTCCTCGCCGATGCCGGGATGGGCGGTCATGAGCATAAAGTCGCTGTAGAGCTTGGCCGTCTTCTCGTTAAAGTTGCCGGTGCCCAACAGCGTGAGGCGGGTGAGCGCCATACCCTCACGATAGGTGAGCTGGCAGATCTTTGAGTGGCATTTAAAGCCCTCGGAGCCATAGATAACGGTGCAGCCCGCTTCTTCCAGGCGCTCGGCCCACTCGATGTTGTTCTGCTCGTCGAAGCGCGCGCGGAGCTCCATGAGCACCGTGACCTCTTTGCCGTTCTCGGCGGCATCGATCAGCGACTCGCACAGGCGGCTCTGCTTGGCCACGCGGTAGAGCGTGATGCGCAACGAGATGCACTCGGGGTCATAGGCGGCCTCGTGCACCAGGTCCAAGAACGGATTCATGGCCTCATAGGGATAAAAGAGCAGCTTGTCGTGCTGCAGCACCTGCTCGCGGATGGAGCGGGTCATGTCGATGTTGGGGTTGGGCTGCGGCTTAAACGGCGTAAAGAGCAGCTCGTTGCGCAGATGCTCGGGAATCTTGCCCTCAATGCCAAAGACGTAGCCTAGGTCGAGCGGAATATCGCAGGTAAAGACAGAGCGGCGCGAAAGCTCGAGCGCCTTGCGGATGGTCTTGAGCGTCGCCTTCTCGAGCGACCCCGAGACTGCGAGCACGACCGGCTGCAGACGCAGGCGCTTCTTGAGAATGCGCTTCATGTGCTGGCGGTAGTCCTCTTCCTCTTCGACGCCCTCGCCGTCCGGATCGATGTCGGCGTTGCGGGTGACGCGGATGAGCGCGCGATCCAGCGGCTTATAAGAGCCAAAGCAGCTATCCAGGCAGGCGAGGATGACGTCCTCGAGCAAGATGTAGGAGTAGGTGCCGGTGGGCGAGGGGATCTCGACCACGCGGTTCATCGAGGCGGGAATCTCGATCAGGCCCAGCAGGCTCTCCTCGTCGGTGACGCCGTCCAGGCCGCAAGCCAGGTAGAGCGCACCGTTGCGCAGGTTGGGGAAGGGGTGGCGCGGGTCGATCACCAACGGCGAGATGACCGGCGACACGTAGGCCTGAAAGTAACGGGCTACAAAGGTGCGCTCCTCGGGCGTAAGCGAATCGATGCGGGCGCGGTGAACGCCCAGGGTGTCGAGCTTGCCCTCGATGCTCTTGAAGATGGACTCCCATCGGGTAAGGAGCCCAGGCATTTCGGCCATGACAGCATCGACCTGTTCGGAGGCGGTCATATTGCTCTTGTTGTCGACAGGCTGTATTTTGAGCTCTGCCAGATCGGACAGGCCGCCCACGCGCACCATGAGAAATTCGTCGAGGTTAGACTCGAAAATCGACACGAACTTTAGACGCTCGAACAGCGGAACGGTCTCATCGAAAGCTTCGTCGAGCACGCGGTTGTCAAAGCGCAGCCAGCTGAGCTCTCGGTTTTGCGTGTACGAGAAGTCCCGCGGCGGTTTGCGCAGCTTTGCGGCGGCTTGCTTCTTTTCGATTTTGCTCGGCATATGCATCTGTCCGTTCAGTCCCCACAGGGGACGGTAGCCTAACACTATTCACTATTGTCTCAATTTAGTCGACCTATGGCACGGACGTATCGCGTGAACGGTATCTTTACCTATTTCTTACGCTGACAAGCCATAGAGCTGACGCCCGTCGCGTTGTGAAAAACGGTCTATATCCTCACTCAACAGGTGAGCATATGTGAATAAGAATGATAGGTAGCTGAATATCATCGAAGACAGACAGTAACACGAACAAGCGTCATTTATATACATAAAAGCGTTGTAGATATGCAATTATTAATCGAAAGATTGGAGTTGTCATTGCGAATGATTTTTGAGAAAAAAGAGCGTTTACCTTAGAAAATCTACTTTAGAACGCCGAAGTACATCATGGGGGAATCACATGTGATATACCGTTCATCGTACTTTGTTGACCGTTCGGGGGCGATGTGGAATTGCGAGTGGAATTTGGATATAACTAGAGCTGTCAGCAAGCAGTGCCCGTTACGGAGGGGCGCTGAGAGATTCGGCCAGTAAGGCCCGAAAGAAAGGTAGG
>NZ_CAAKNY010000054.1:0-5209 GCF_901212495.1 Collinsella aerofaciens
TCTACGAGACCGGCAAGAAGATGACCGCGCTCGCCGACAAAGTCGCCGACGAGGGCTACGACGCCGTCTTCCTGATGGGCGTGGGCGGCACCTGGGACGAGTTTATGCAGCTCGAGTACCTCATGAACAAGTTCGGCGACCGCGACCTGGAGGTCTACCTGATCCACGCCGCCGAGTGGAACGTCTCCGGCCACAAGCGCATGACCGACAAGTCCGTCGTGCTCACCGCCTCCGAGTCCGGTACCACCCCCGAGGTCCTCGAGGCCGTCAAGAAGATGAAGGACATGGGCGTGCGCGTCTACGCCATGACCAAGCCCGAGGGTCCCATCGGCCAGGCTGTCGGTGCCGAGAACTGCGTCGCCATGGCTTCTGACCATGGTTCCGGTGGCTGCGAGAAGGGCTACTACCTCGCCGACTGCTTCGGTCTGCGCCTGCTCAACCGTCGCGGCTGCTTCCCCAAGTTCGATCTGTTCATCGAGCAGACCAAGGACATCTGGAAGGACATGCTCGATATCCGTAAGCGCTTCGAGCCGCGTGCCGAGGAGCTCGCCAAGAAGTACGCCCTCGCGCCCTACACCATGTTCATCGGCTCCGGCGCCCTGTGGGGCGAGACCATCCTCTTCTCGATGTGCATTCTCGAGGAGATGCAGTGGAAGCGCACCCGCTACATTACGTCCGCCGACTTCTTCCACGGCACGCTCGAGCTCGTGGAGCCGGGCGTCCCCGTGTTCCTGTTCATGGGCGAGGACGAGAACCGCAAGCTCGACGAGCGTGCTCGCGCGTTCCTCACCCGCGGCGTGACCGGCGACACCGACATCAACATCATCGACACCGCCGAGTTCGCCATCCCCGGCCTTGACGACGACTTCCGCGTCATCGTTTCCCCGTGGATTCTGACGGTGCTCGTGACTGACCGCCTGGCCCGCTACTACGAGACGGTCACCAAGCACAACCTCAAGTATCGTCGTTACTATCACCAGTTCGACTACTAAAGCCAAGCGCGGGGACGCGTCAGTCACGGAAGGATTCGCAGAATGAGACAGTACATCATCGCCAGCCATGCGCACTTCGCTACCGGCATCAAAGAGAGCATTGAGCTGCTCTCGGGTGCTCGCGACAACGTTCACGACCTTTCGATGTTTGTCGACGACCGCATGGACGTGGCCGAGGAAGCCCAAAAGCTGCTGGCAGGCATGTCTGCCGACGATGATGTCGTCGTCTGCACCGACCTTTTTGGCGGCAGTGTGAACAACGAGTTCACCAAGATCGTCCAGACGCGTCCCCGCACCTACCTTGTCACCAACATGAACCTTCCGCTGCTCATCCAGCTGTTGTTCTCCGATGAGTCGGCTCCGGTTGAGGAGACGATTCGCGCCATCGTCGCTGCGGACGACACGCGCGTGAAGTTTGTCAACGACCTGCTGGTCGATGACGACGAGGAAGAAGAGTTCTAATCCGCAGCACCTACTGACACGCCGTAAAACGGCACAAGACCTTTGGGGGGTCACATTATGATTCAGCTCCTTCGCGTCGACCATCGTCTGCTTCATGGCCAGGTCGCAGTCTCTTGGGTCCAGGGCCTTGGTTCTAACTGCATCTTCTGCGTGGGCGACAAGGTCGCCAACGACCCGGTGTGGAAGACCACGCTCAAGATGGGCAAGCCTGCCGGCTGCAAGCTCGTCATCAAGGACATGGCGAACGCCATCGAGGCCATTAACTCGGGCGTGACCGACAAGTACAAGATGATTATCTGCGTCGCCACCATCGCCGAGGCAAAGCAGCTGGTCGAGGGCTGCCCGCAGATTAAGTCGATTAACCTGGGCAACACCAAGCCCAAGGACGAGAAGCGTCCCGACGCGCGTCAGGTCTCTCGCCAGATCTTCCTGACCGCGGCCGAGGAAGCCGATGTGCGTGAGATACTGGACCGTGGCGTCGAGGTCGAGATCCGTCCTCTGGCCGATGACCCCAAGGTTGACTGCGCCAGCGTGCTCTAGGCGGTTAATTTCGAAGAGCTCCGTCTCTTCGTAGTGTCCTATATGGAAAGGGGGATGTATGCTTACCCAAGCAATCCTCATCGGACTTATCGCCGCATTTGGTAAGTTCGACTACCAGCTCGGTACGCTCTACGCGTTCCGTCCCATCGTCCTGTGCCCGCTCGTGGGCCTGGTGCTGGGGGATCTGCAGTCCGGTCTCGCGATTGGCGCGAGCCTGGAGCTGCTGTTCATGGGCTCGATCTCCATCGGCGCCTACGTTCCGCCCGATGAGACGATCGGCGGCGTGCTCGCCTGCGCCTTCGCTATCCAGCTGGGCCAGAGCACCGAGGCTGCCATCGCACTCGCTATGCCTATCGCCACGCTGTGCCTGGCCATCAAGAACATCCTGAACGCAGCCCTGCCGATCCTGGTCGACCGCGCGGATGTCTTCTCTGCCCAGGGTAACCTCAAGGGCGTCTACGCGATGCACTTCCTGATTGGCTCCACGGGCGTCCTCATGGCGTTCCTGCTGTGCTCGCTGTCGTTCTATCTGGGCGCTGACGCGATCCAGGGCATGCTCGACTTCATTCCGCAGTTCGTGCTTGACGGCTTCGGCGTCGCGGCCAACATCCTGCCGGCCATGGGCTTCGCCATGCTCGGCCGCCTGGTGCTCACCAAGCAGCTCGTGCCCTTCTACTTCCTGGGCTTCCTGCTGTGCTCCTACGCCAACGTGCCCGTCCTGGGCGTCGCCCTGATCGCCATCATCATCGGCATCGACAAGTTCGACCTGCTGGGGCTCGGCGGAGCCCAGCCCCAGCTCTCCGCGGAAGGGGATGAGGACGATGACTTCTAGTCCCGAGAACAAGATCACGCGCTCCGACCTCGTCAAGAGCGCCGTCAACGTCGGCTCCCTGGGCATGGAGTTCTCCTGGACCTACTACAAGCAGATGAACATCGCCTTCTGCCTGATGGTCGCCAACATGCTCAAGAAGATCTACGCCGGCCGCCCCGACGACTACGCCGAGGCCCTGCACCGCCACTGCGCGTTCTTCAACATCACCGTCCAGTTCGCCCCGTTCGTCGGCGGCATCGCGATGGCCATGGAGGAGAAGGTCGCCCGCGGCGAGATCGAGCCCGAGAGCGTCAACGACGTCAAGGCCGCCCTCATGGGCCCGCTGTCCGGAATCGGCGACTCCATCTTCCTGTCGACGCTGCGCGTCGTCGCCGCCGCGGTGGGCATCAGCCTGTGCCAGGCCGGCAACCCCTTCGGCCCCATCGCCTTCCTGCTCATCTACAACGTCCCCGGCTTCGCGCTGCGCGTCTGGGGCGCCATCAAGGGCTATGAGCTGGGCGTGGGCTTCCTGGACGAGGCCCAGAGGACCGGCCTCATGCAGAAGATCATGACCTGCGTCGGCATCGTGGGCGTCATGGTCGTGGGCGCCATGTGCAAGGACATGTTCTGGGCCAGCATCCCGGTGGCCATCGGCTCGGGCGACGACGCCCAGACCCTCCAGGACATCCTGGACGGCATCATGCCCGGCATGCTCGGCATGCTCGCCTTCTGGCTCTACTACTGGCTGCTGTCCAAGAAGATCAACCCCATGGTGCTGATCGTGGCCACCATGGCCGTGGGCATCGTCGGCGCGTTCTTCGGCGTGCTGGCGTAAGGGCCTGCGGCAACGTTTTATCGACCTTGCAAAGGGATGGAGCGGACCTGCGCCCTCCATCCCTTTTTGTATAAAGGAGTTCGTATGTTCGCGAAGGATCGCGAAGCCATGCGCCTGACGCCGGCGGAAGTCAGGCTAATTCTAATTGAGTCCCTGCAGTGGTGCGCCAACAACGCGGTGTACTTTTTGGGGCTTATCGGCGCGGCGACGTATGACTTGGCTGGTACGGCCTTTTTGGTCGCTGCCATCACGCTCGTGCGCAACCTTACGACGTCGGTGGGCAATATGGTGTCGGGCTCGGTCATCGACCGCTTTGGCCCGCGCCGCACATCGTTTGTGACGTGCGCGGTCACGGCAGTGCTTTCGCTTGGCATTGGCCTGGCGCCGCTTACGGTCCCGAGCCTTGTGTTTGCCGCCTGCGTGTTGGGGCTTGCCGGCGGTTTTATCAACACCTGCACCCATGCGTTTCCGGGGTACCTTGAATCGACAACCGAGGGCCGCACCCGCGTGAACGGCCTCATGGTGTTCTACAGCAATATCGCCTATACCGCCGGCCCGTTGCTTGGCGGCGCCATGGTAAGCTGCTTTGCCACGCAATCCGTCTACCTGCTCATGGCGGCCATGATGGGCGTGGCGGCCGTGCTCTCTTTGGGTTGCCACGAGCGCGTTACCCCCGCAAAGGGGGAGAAGCAGGCGGGCGGCATCCTTGGCGGCATGGTCGAAGGTGCCCGACTTACGTTTTGCGATCACGACCTGCGGCTTATCTTTATCTCGGGTTTTTTGGGCTTTTTCGCATTTGGCGCGTTCGATTCGCTGGAGTCGCTGTTCTATCGCGATGTGCTCAACGTGGACATTGTTTGGCTGGGATGGCTGTCGTCGGTCGTTGGTCTTACCTCGTCGGTCGGCGCATTTGCCCTGACCAAGATCTCGGCTCGTCATGTCAATTTGCGTCTGCTGCTGGGCGCGCTCATGACCGTGGGCATTGGATCCATGGTGTACGTGGGCACCGATATGCTGGGGGTTGCGATTGTCGGCCAGGCGATTAACGGCTTGGCGTGGGGCTTCTTGGAGCCTCTGCAGATGATCCTGATTCAGGAGCGTGCCGACATCAAATATCTGGGGCGCATCACGGGCTTTGTACGTTTTGGCCTGATGAGCGCCGGCGTGCTGCCGTTGCTGGCCGCTCCGTTTTTGGCGGAGGCTCTGGGCGTTCAAACGGTGCTGTTTGGGGCGTCAACAATCATTGCGCTGGTAGGAACGCTGTTCTTTGCCACGCAGGGAAAGCGTCGGGGGCATTAGATATACAGGCAATATCAATTTAATACCACTCACCCGAGGATTTCGACCGTTTACCGAGGATTGGCTTGGATTGCAAAGTGGTATTAAAAACGCGTTGGGTGTATGTCTATAATTGGTATCGAAAAGAAACGCGATATATAGAGTTGCGTGGGAGACAGAAAGGACAAACCATGAAGGAAACCGAGAAGATCGAAATCATGCACTTTAGCCAGGAGGGCTACGTCGAGGACGGCAAGAACGTCTACGAGACCGGCAAGAAGATGACCGCGC
>NZ_CAAKNY010000054.1:5219-5989 GCF_901212495.1 Collinsella aerofaciens
ATGGGCCACAAGCGCATGACCGAGAAGTCCGTCGTGCTCACCGCCTCTGAGTCCGGCACCACCCCCGAGGTGCTCGAGGCCGTCAAGAAGATGAAGGAAAAGGGCATCCGCGTCTACGCCATGACCAAGCCCGAGGGCCCCATCGGCCAGGCTGTCGGCGCCGAGAACTGCGTCAAGATGGCCTCCGATCACGGTAACGGCGGCTGCGAGATGGGCTACTACCTCGCCGACTGCTTCGGCCTGCGCCTCCTCAACCGCCGCGGCTGCTTCCCGCAGTTCGACAAGTTCATTGAGCAGACCAAGGATGTTTGGACCCACCTGGTCGACATTCGCAAGAGCTTCGAGCCGCGTGCCGAGGAGCTCGCGAAGAAGTACGCCCTCGCGCCCTACACCATGTTCATCGGCTCCGGCGCCCTGTGGGGCGAGACCATTCTGTTCTCGATGTGCATCCTCGAAGAGATGCAGTGGAAGCGCACCCGTTACATTACGTCCGCCGACTTCTTCCACGGCACGCTCGAGCTCGTGGAGCCGGGCGTCCCCGTGTTCCTGTTCATGGGCGAGGACGAGAACCGCAAGCTCGATGAGCGCGTCCGCGCCTTCCTCAACCGCGGCGTGACCGGCGACACCGACATCAACATCATCGACACCGCCGAGTTCGCCATCCCGGGCCTGGACGAGGAGTTCCGCGTCATCGTGTCTCCGTGGATTCTTTCCTCGCTGGTCACCGATCGACTCGCCGCCTACTACGAGACGGTCACCAAGCACAACCT
>NZ_CAAKNY010000054.1:5999-7164 GCF_901212495.1 Collinsella aerofaciens
CTACCGTCGTTACTATCACCAGTTCGACTACTAAGAGCAAATAACGTTTGTGCAATTTGGCCCCGCTCCTACATGGAACGGGGCCTCGTTTGGGTTGGAGAGTAATTATGAGCTACCCGCAGCTTGCCGTCATGAATATCAGTCATCGTTATTTTGACCTGGAGGAATTCTTCTCCTCGGCGGCGGCATCGGGCTACGCGTGCTGCGAGCTTTGGACGGGGGCGATGCACCTGTATGTCGATTGCCATGGATACGATTCGCTCGAGCAGGTGCGGGAGCTGTCGCAGCGGTATGGAGTCCGGATTGTGGGCATTTGCCCCGAGCAGAACAACCCCAAGCCGTGGAATATCGCGGCGCGCGGGGAGGAGTCGCGTGCCCGTACGCTCGCGTACTTTAAGAATGTTGTGGATATCGCGGCGGAGCTTGGGGCCGAGCAGGTTATGGTTTCGAGTGGCTGGGCGTTTTTGAATGAGCCGATCGAGGACGCGTGGGCGCGTAGCGCCTCGATGCTGCGCACGATTGCCGAGCATGCGGGAGAGCGCGGCGTGCGACTGGTGCTCGAGGCCCTGCAGCCGGTTGAGTCGATGATCGTGAACTCGGCGGCCGATACCAAGCGCATGATTGACGCGGTTGGGCATCCGGCGCTCAAGGCGTGCCTTGATATGGGCGCCATGGCGGTGGCGGGGGATACCATCGACGATTATTTCGATGCGCTCGGCGATGACGTTGCCCACGTGCATTTTGTCGATGTTGCGGCAGATGGCACCACGCATCTTGCCTGGGGCGACGGCGACCGCGATATGCGGGCCGATTTGGATAGGCTGGTGGCGCGTGGCTATCGCGGCGTGGTTTCGGCAGAGACGTATGACGGGCGCTATTTCGCCGATCCCGCGGCAGCCGATGCCCAGGTCATGGCGGAGTATCGACGCGCGACTGGCGCCTAGGCGAGACGGGGCGCCGAGCTGGCGTTTCAGTCGTGGCTGGAAACGGGGTGCGGTTTCCGGTTGAGACATCTGGCGGAAACTGCGTCCCAGAATTGCAGTCCAGAATGGGACGCCGTTTCCGGTTGAGGTCCTCAGCGGAAAGTGCGTCCCGGAATTTGGGCTTGGAATGGGACGCACTTTCCGGATGGGGTGGAACTGCGGACGATTTCCTGGACCGTCAC
>NZ_CAAKNY010000055.1 GCF_901212495.1 Collinsella aerofaciens
TGCGGCGAGGCCGTCGAGGGAGAAGTCCTCCGACAGGCCAAACATCTTATTAGCAGGATCGTCGAAAGGAGATGAAGTGCCTTGATCTGTCGCAAAGGAATACGAAGCAGCCATAGGCCAAATCAAAAAAGCAACAAATATTGCAAGAATGAGCTTACGGCAAACTGTCTTCATCGGAATCAGGCATCCTAACGAACGAAGCTGTATAACTGAAATCTAAAGACGACTAGCGCTGAGGGGAAAACGCACCGTTAGATCATTCTGTTAATAATCGCTGCGATTCTTTGGCCGTAACCATCCCCAGGGACAGCCCATAAACCATTGAGGTCCTCTAGACACGGAGCGATACCCAGATATCCCCTATTAACAAGTATTTGATAACGAGGGTCAACGCAAACATTGTTCAAGGGCATGCGGGCCGCATAGCCTTTTAAATGCTGAGACTGGGCAAGCAACCCCTGATATACGTTGTCAAACCTTGCCCCACCAACCTGAGGACCGGTAGCGCCTAGGCCAGCGAAGTTGCACTGGTCTGCAGATACCGAACCCCCAAACTGAAGCCAACCAGTCTCCAGCATCGCTTGGGCAAATACAACCTCAGGTCTTACGCCTTCAGAGGAGGCGGCCAAAATAACCTGATTACAAAACTCAGTAATGCTAGAAGCACCCCTTTGCGAATAAACCTCAGAGGGATAGGTATGTCCGGTAGAAACAAACAAACGAGCCATGGATTCAGCAGATATCGTAGACGTACCCATAATTGGCGTACCGTCGACCGTCACCCTGCGGGTGAGGTGCTTG
>NZ_CAAKNY010000056.1 GCF_901212495.1 Collinsella aerofaciens
CCCTCCACACCTTCGGCGCCTCCCCCCTCTCGGTTGGGCCGGCGACTTCGGGTGCAGACGACTCGGGTGGTGTGACGGGCGGTGTGTACAAGGCCCGGGAACGCATTCACCGCGGCATGCTGATCCGCGATTACTAGCAACTCCGACTTCATGGGGGCGGGTTGCAGCCCCCAATCCGAACTGGGGCCGGCTTTCCGGGATCCGCTCCCCCTCGCGGGGTGGCATCCCTCTGTACCGGCCATTGTAGCACGTGTGCAGCCCAGGGCATAAGGGGCATGATGACTTGACGTCGTCCCCGCCCTCCTCCGCCTTGACGGCGGCGGTCCCGCGTGGGTTCCCGGCATCGCCCGATGGCAACACGCGGCGGGGGTTGCGCTCGTTGCGGGACTTAACCCAACATCTCACGACACGAGCTGACGACAGCCATGCACCACCTGTATGGGCTCCTCTCGGCCACGGGGTCTCCCCCGCTTCACCCATATGTCAAGCCCTGGTAAGGTTCTTCGCGTTGCTTCGAATTAAGCCACATGCTCCGCTGCTTGTGCGGGCCCCCGTCAATTCCTTTGAGTTTTAGCCTTGCGGCCGTACTCCCCAGGCGGGACGCTTAATGCGTTGGCTGCGGCACGGGGGGATCGTCCCCCCACACCTAGCGTCCATCGTTTACGGCTGGGACTACCAGGGTATCTAATCCTGTTCGCTCCCCCAGCTTTCGCGCCTCAGCGTCGGTCTCGGCCCAGAGGGCCGCCTTCGCCACCGGTGTTCCACCCGATATCTGCGCATTCCACCGCTACACCGGGTGTTCCACCCTCCCCTACCGGACCCAAGCCGCGGAGGTTCCGGGGGCTTCGGGGGGTTGAGCCCCCCGCTTCGACCCCCGGCCTGCCGGGCCGCCTACGCGCGCTTTACGCCCAATGAATCCGGATAACGCTCGCCCCCTACGTATTACCGCGGCTGCTGGCACGTAGTTAGCCGGGGCTTCTTCTGCAGGTACAGTCTTCTCTCTTCCCTGCTGAAAGCGGTTTACGACCC
>NZ_CAAKNY010000057.1 GCF_901212495.1 Collinsella aerofaciens
TTACCAAACCGCGTAACAGCTCGACGCTGCGCCTTTGGTTCCACCGTTCTAACGAACGGCGGACCGGTCGGCGCTGCAAACGCCCCTAAGCGGCAATCTGACGTTCAATCGTCGGTCGTGTACCGAAGTACGCTTCCCTCCTCTTTCACGTCACCTTGCTCGCTTAGGGGCGTTTTCGCTGACTTATGTTCAACCAGCAACGTTTCCGCGCTTGTCAAGATAGTCATTGGGGACGTTCTTAAACGACTAGCCATTCAAGAACGTCCCCAATGACTGCCCGCAGAATGAGCGTGGCTGACAGCCGTGCGGCAGCGGTCCGCGTGGCGGCGTATAATCGGCGGCAGATGACTTGGACGTTAGGAAACCATGACCGATAGCATGCAGCAGATGGCGCTCGACACGCTCGGCGCCTATTTTGGCTACACCGCGTTTCGCCCGGGACAGGACCGCATGGTGGATGCGATCCTTGCCGGCCGCGATGCGCTCGGCGTTATGCCCACAGGCGCCGGCAAGTCTATCTGCTACCAGGTGCCCGCGCTCATGCTGCCCGGCATCACCTTTGTGGTGAGCCCATTGCTGTCGCTTATGGAGGACCAGACCCGCGCGCTGCTCGCGGCGGGTGCGCGCCCCAGTTATCTCAACTCCAGCCTTACGCCGGCTCAGCAAAATACCGTGCTCAAGCGTGCTCGTGAGGGGCGCTACCAGCTTATGTATGTGGCGCCCGAGCGTCTGCTCGAGCCGCGCTTTCTGGCCTTTGCGCAGGAAGCTGCAGCCGAAGGCGGCATCGGCGTTCCGCTCGTGGCCATTGACGAAGCCCACTGCGTGAGCCAGTGGGGCCAGGATTTCCGTCCTGCTTACCTGCAGATTCGCGAGTTTATCGATTCGCTGCCGCGGCGCCCGATCGTGGCAGCGTTTACCGCCACGGCGACCGAGCGCGTGCGCGCCGATATCCAGCAAATGCTCGGCCTGCAAAATCCCGCGACGGTGGTGACGGGCTTCGATCGCAAGAACCTCTACTTTGGCTGCGAGGAGATGGGCGACAAGGCCAAGGCCGCGTGGGTGCGCGACTATGTGATCGCGCATTCGAGCGAGAGCGGCATCGTGTATTGCTCGACCCGCAAGACAGTCGATGCGCTGGCAGGCAAGCTTGCCGAGGCACTGGGCCCCAGCGGCATTCGCGTTGGCCGCTACCATGCCGGCATGGGCAACGACGCCCGCAGCCAGAGCCAGCGTGCCTTTATCGACGACGACATTCAGGTGATGGTTGCTACCAACGCCTTTGGCATGGGCATCGACAAGCCCAACGTGCGCTATGTGATTCACAACAACGTGCCCGAGAGCATCGAGGCGTACTACCAAGAGGCGGGCCGCGCCGGCCGCGATGGCGATCCGGCCAGCTGCCACTTGCTGTGGAACGGTAACGATTTTCGCATGCGCCGCTTTTTGATCGACCGCGGCGATGTGGCCGACGAGGCGCTCGACGACGAGCAGCGCGCGTGGGCGCTCCAGAACCGTTATCGCCTGCTCAGCCAGATGGAGGGCTACTGCAATACCACCGGCTGCCTGCGCGAATACATGCTGCGCTACTTTGGCGACGAGGTCGCGGCCGAGCATGCCGCGGCCGGTACGGACAGTACCGCCACGGACGAGGCCGAGGGCTGTGGCAACTGCAGCAACTGCCTCACGCAGTTCGAGGTCGAGGACGTCACCGATATGGCCCGCGCCGCTGTGCGCTATGTGGCCACGCGACCCATGCGTTTTGGCAAGTCGCTGATCGCCGATGTGCTCCACGGCGGCAACACCGAGCGCATTCGCCGGATGCATCTGGACGAGGACCGCGGCTACGGTGAACTGTCGAGCGAATCGGTCGGGCGTATCAAGGACATCATCGGCCAGCTGTGTGGCCGTGGCTATTTGGCTACCTCGCAGGGGCAGTACCCGGTCGTGGGGCTGGGCCCGCGTGCCGGCGAGGTCGAGGACGAGGTGTTTGCCTTTACCATTAAGCGTCGTGCGTCCAAGCGCAAGGCCTCGGCCCGCGCCCGCCGAGCGGTGGACTTGCTGCACGAGGAGGCCGAGCTGAATCAGCGCCCGCGCGTGGGCGACGATGCCGAGTTGTTCGAGCTCCTGCTCGCTCTGCGCAAGGAGATTTCGACCGAGCTGGAGATGGCGCCGTACATGGTCTTTTCCGACAAGGCCCTGCGCGGCCTGTGCCGCCTACGCCCACAGACGCGCGATGAGCTTATTCAGGTCAACGGTATCGGTGAGAAAAAGGCCGACGCCTTTGGCGAGCAGTTTATGGCGGTGATTGAAGAGTTTGAGTCCGAGCATGCGCGGGATGGAGCGTAACGATGGCATCCGACGATAAAACCGGCCGCACTGGCGTGCCCGCCGCACGCGAGAAGGTCAACGCCGAGCTGCGCACCGCCCCCGGCAAGGTGTTCGACCACAGTCCCGAGTTCCGCCGCTACATGGGCATCGAACAGTACTAGGCACCGGGAGTTATCTTTTTTGACGGGGTCTGCGCTGCGCGCGGGCCCCGTTTTGCGTTGTGGCGGCCGGATTCGTGTCTGCGCGAAAACGAAGGTGAATACTTTTCCGCGAAGTGAACGACCTATTTTGGACCCCCGAAGCATCCACACTTTTTGACGCCAAAACTGCAGGAAAAACTCGGCGAAACCGCAGGAAACAGCGTCTGAAAAGTGTCAATGCTTCGGGGACTCATTTTTGCTCGTTCACTTCGCGGAAAAGTATTCACCTT
>NZ_CAAKNY010000058.1:0-14673 GCF_901212495.1 Collinsella aerofaciens
TAAAATAGCCCCGTCCCAAATTAGCTACCCCAGCCCCTTTCTAAGTTGCGGTGAAATAGTTCTCGCTTGGGCCTTCAGAGGCCTTAAACAGGAACTACTCCACCGCAACTGATGAGGGAACATGATTAGGCGACGAGCTTTGCGCGGCGTATGGCCGGAAATAGCACCATGATGGCGAGGATGACGCCCACGACGGCAATCGCCCCGCCCGCGAAGCCGATCCAGGCGATGCCAGGACCCGAAACCACGGCGCCGCCGATCGCGGTGCCCGTGCCAATACCCAGATTGAACAGGCCCGAGAAAATCGACATGGCGACGGCCGACGAGTCCGCCGGCGTGTACTTGATGAGCTCGGCCTGAAAAGCCACGTTAAAGGCCGTACCACAGCAGCCCCACAACGCGCAGACGGCAAGCACCGCCACGAGCGCCGAAGCCGCGGGGGCCATGAGCAGCAGGGCCGCTGCCACGCCGGAAAGCGTGATAGCCAAGAACGGGAAGCGGTGCCCGTCGAACAGACGGCCAAACAGCCAGCTGCCCACCAGGCCGGAGCAGCCAAACGCCGTCAGTGTCATGGTGATAGCGCTTGCGTCGACATGCGCGACCTGAGCCAGGAAGGGCTCGATATAGCTGTAACCCGCGTAGTAGCCGGTCGCAATAAAGACCGTGACCGCGTAGAGCGCGATCAAGAACGGGTTCTTAAGCAGCTCGGGCAGCTGTTTGACGGTAAAGCGCTCACCCGCCGGCATGGCCGGGAACACTGTCGCCTGGTACACCACCGCAGCAGCAGAGAAGGCCCCGACCGCGGCAAACGTCATGCGCCAGCCCACGGCCAGCCCGATGGCGCGGCCGATCGGCAAGCCGAAGATCTGCGCGATGGACGAGCCCGTGGCGATCATGCTGATGGCGAGCGCCCCGTGGCGGGTGGCGACCAGGCGCGAGGCCATGATCGAGGCGACCGACCAGAACACGGCGTGCGCGCAGGCAACCACCAGGCGCGCGCAGACTAAGATGGGATAGGTCGGCGCCAAGGCGGACAGGAACTGGCCGAGCGAGAACACGGCAAGCACGCCCAGCAGCATCCGTTTGAACTCAAAGCGCGAAGCGAACACCATAAGCGGCAGCGACAGCAGCATGACGCCCCAGGCATAGACCGAGATCATGATGCCAGCTTGGGCCTCGGTGAGCGAAAACGACGCGGCGATGTCGGTCAGCAGGCCGATGGGCATGAACTCCGACGTGTTGAATACGAACGCGCAACAGGCGAGCCCGATAAGCGGGAGCCACTGCTTGAGTGAGATGCCGTCTTGCTTTGTTTGAGCCATATAGGAAAACCTCTCCGATTATCTTGAGCGGTGGGCGATTATATAGCAACAGCCCCGCATCCGTCAGTACAGATGCGGGGCCAAAATCGCGCAGACATTTGGGGCCTAGTCCTCGGGCTCCCATCCGCGGCAGACATCGACCCAACCCTGGGCGTCGGACGCCGCCTCCAGCTCGGGCACCGAGAGCTCCACACCGCTATGGTCGTCACCACATGCCGGGTAAATGGTGTCAAAACGCTTAAGCGACTCGTCCAGATAAACCGCCACACCCTCATTGATGCCAAAGGGGCAAACACCTCCGGGCGCATGCCCCACGGCTTCCTCGACCGCAGCGCCGGGAATCATATGCGGTTTGCCGTGGAAGAACTTCTTGAATTTGGAGCTGTTGACACGCGCGTCCCCGGCGCACAGCACGAGCACCGCCGCGCCGTCGACATCGAACGCCATCGTTTTCGCGATCTGCGCGGGAGCCGTTCCCAGTGCCGCTGCGGCTTCCTCGACAGTTGCCGTCTCCTCCTGAGGCACAATCACACGGTCGTCAAAGCCCTTCGCTCGCAAATGCGCCATCGCCTTGTCAAACGCCATAACTAAAAACTCCTCCGCCAAACCAGCTGTTCGACAGAGGAGTATAGCCCGTGGATGCGCCATATGCAGAGAGGCTTTGTTTGCAAACCGCTCGTTTACAAGCCAATCAGAACACCAACGCCGTGGACCAGAAACGCCACGATCCAGGCGACCGTCACTTGAAACGCGAACACGGCAACGGCGTAGCGCGCGCCCAGCTCGCTCTTGACGGCGCCGATGGACGCCACGCAGGGCGGGTACAGCAGCGTAAAGACCAGGAACACGTAAGCGGTAAACGGCGAAAACATGGTTGACAGCACCGCGGGCGACGTTGCGCCCAAAAGCACCGTGAGGGTCGAGATGACGCTCTCCTTGGCAATAAGTCCGGTGACGAGCGCCGTCGACGCACGCCAGTCGCCAAATCCAAGCGGCGCCAGCGCCGGCGCGATGATGCTGCCGAGGCCCGCAAGCAGGCTTTGCGACTGATCGGCGACCACATTAAAGCGAATGTCGAACGTCTGAAGGAACCAGATGACCACGGTAGCGGCAAAGATAATGGTAAAGGCCTTGGTTATAAAGTCCTTGGCCTTATCCCATGCCAGCATCACCGTCGTCTTGACGCTCGGCAGGCGGTAGTTGGGAAGCTCCATGATAAACGGCACCGGGTCGCCCTTAAATGCCGTACGGTTGAGCACCAAAGCCGCGATGCAACCGACCGCAATGCCAATCAGATAGAGAGAGACCATGGCGGGAACTGTCATCTGCGGGAAAAACGCCCCGCACAGCAGACCATAGACCGGCAGCTTGGCCGAACAGCTCATAAACGGCGTGAGCATGACCGTCATCTTGCGGTCGTGCTCGGATGGGAGTGTACGGGTCGACATGATAGCCGGCACGGTGCAGCCAAAACCGACGAGCATGGGCACAAAGCTGCGGCCCGACAGGCCAAAGCGACGCAGCACCTTATCCATGACAAAGGCCACGCGCGCCATGTATCCGGAGTCTTCCAGAATGGAGAGGAACAAGAAGAGCACGACGATAATCGGCAGGAAGGTCAGCACGCTGCCCACGCCCGTAAGCACGCCGTCGACAGCCAGCGAGCGCACCACGTCGTTGGTTCCGAACGCCTTGAGGCCCGCATCGGCCGAGGCGATGACGGCAGCGATGCCGTTCTCCATGAGTCCCTGCAACGCCGCGCCGATCACGCCAAACGTCAGCCAAAAGACGAGGCCCATGATCACCAGGAACGCCGGAATGGCCGTGTAGCGACCCGTCAGGATGCGGTCGATCTTGACGGAGCGCACGTGCTCGCGGCTCTCGTGCGGCTTGACGACGCAGCGCCCGCACACGTCGCCGATAAAGCTAAAGCGCATATCGGCCAGCGCTGACAGGCGGTCGGTGCCGGCCTCGCCCTCCATCTGGGTAATGATGTGCTCGATGGCGTCGAGCTCGTTGCGATCCAGGTGAAGCGCCTCGGTTACCAGCTCGTCGCCCTCAACCAGCTTGGTCGCCGCAAAACGCACCGGAATATGCGCTGTCGCGGCATGGTCCTCGATAAGGTTGGCGATGCCGTGAATGCAGCGATGTAGCGCGCCGCCGTCCGAGCCATCGGGCGCACAGAAGTCCAGGCGACCGGGGCGCTCGCGGAACCGCGCCACGTGCAAGGCATGATCCACCAGCTCGCCAATACCCTCGTTGCGGGCAGCGCTAATGGGGACAACAGGCACGCCCAGCAGGCTCTCGAGCAGGTTGACGTCCACGGCGCCGCCGTTGGCCGTCACCTCGTCCATCATGTTGAGCGCGATGACCATGGGGCGATCGAGCTCCATAAGCTGCAGCGTTAGGTACAGATTGCGCTCGATGTTGGTGGCGTCGATGATGTCGATGATGGCGTCGGGGTTTTCGTCCAAGATGAATTGGCGGCTCACGATCTCTTCGCCCGTGTACGGCGACAGCGAATAGATGCCAGGCAGGTCGGTAACGCCCGCCTCGGGATGGTTACGGATAGTACCGTCCTTGCGGTCGACCGTCACGCCGGGAAAGTTACCGACATGTTGATTGGAGCCTGTCAGTTGGTTGAACAACGTGGTCTTACCGCAGTTTTGGTTGCCGGCGAGGGCGAAATGCAGCGGTGCGCCCTCGGGCACGGCCGTCTTGGCCGCGCGGGGCGAATACGTGCCCTCGCCCAGTGCCGGGTGCTCCGTCGTGCCGATTGCGGCGTTAGCGCGCGGACCCGTGTCTGTGTCGTGAACACCCACGAGCTCGATGCGGGCGGCATCGTCCTTGCGCAGCGTCAACTCGTAGCCACGCAGGCGAATCTCGAGCGGGTCGCCCATAGGGGCGTACTTCATCATGGTGACTTCGGTGCCCGGCGTTAGGCCCATGTCCAAAATATGCTGTCGGAGTGCCTGATCGTCCGATGCCACCGATGCGACAACGGCGTCCTTTCCAATCTCGAGTGTATCGAGCTTCACGCGCTCATCCTTTCGTTAGACGCGGTTAACCGTTTACCGGGGTTAACCAACTCGTAACGACAAATGATAGCGCTCTCAACTTTTTTATAAAGTCAAATACCGATGTTTACCTGCGCAAACTTTATGCGGTGCGCCCCGAAAGCTCTTTACGCATACCGCTCAGCGAGATCGAAACGGAACCCGACCGCGCGGTAGCAGTGAGTCGATCACCCTCGACCGACCCCGTGCATGTAAAGGGCGCCTTGCCCATCAAGACGTGGGAGATAGTGCCCGAGAGCTCAAAGAAGTCGCCCTCAGCGCGGGCACTCGAGAGAGCGATATTGAGACCCCTGACATTTAGCACTGCCCTGAGCGCACCGTTCACCCCATGTGAAAACGTCACCTCGCCGCGCTTACTCCCCACCGGCGTCTGGGCCGAAACCACATACGTACCCTCAAGCATGACTCCTCCTCTGAGTAGGCTTTTTGAAATGGCCATCTAGTCTACTTTGCTGCGAGACGGTTTCCCAGAAACCGCGAGTATACAATGACGTTCAATCAACAGATTGCTGCGAGGGGGAACAAGCGTGCAAGGGGGCAGATTACATTTGGCACCATTTGCGCCAACGGACGGGATGCGGAGCGACGACCGTGCAGGTGGATTCCGGATCGTCGCTTCCTCCGTCCCCCAGCGAATCAAAACAAGTTGCGGTGGAATAGTTCCTGTTTGAGGCTTTAACCAGCAAAAACAGGAACTATTCCACCGCAAGTTATGAAGGCGGGATGAGGCCGTCCCTCTTACAGATGGCGCTCCAGGAAGCGGAAGGCTAGGCGAATCCAAGGGCGGACCGCCACCTGCTTGTCCTCGTTGTCGACCGCGGTATTGGCGTTGCCGAGCGAAAGGCCGTGGCCACCCTGGTCAAAGACGTGCATCTCGCATGCAACACCCTCCTCGGCCATGCGCTGCGCAAACGGGTAGACCTGCGCGATCGGCGCCGTCTTGTCGTCCGAAACGCCCCACACAAAGGTCGGGGGCATCTGGCGCGAAACGTGCGTGGTGGGGCAAATGTCGGTCAGGTGCTCATCGGTCGCCTCGCCGCCCGTCACCATCGACAGATAGTCGTTGAGCAAATCGCGCCCCGTCTTGCCACCCGTCTTGGGCACGCGCAGGTCGATGCGCGGGTCGCGCGTCTGCATATCGCGCACATAGGCAAAGTCGAGCAACGGATAGCCCAGCACCACGGCGTCGGGACGAATATCCTCCGGACGAGCCCCGGCAAGGCCTGCGAAGGGTCCGGTCTTCCACTGCGTTGCCAACGAGGCGCAGATCATGCCGCCCGCCGAGAAACCCAAGATGCACACGCGCTTGGGATCGACATGCCACTCGTCGGCGTTGGCGCGCACGGTAGCGACCATCTTGGCGAGGTCCGCCTGCGGGTGCGGAAAGCTCACGTCGCCCGTGGCGCTCGTCACATAGTTGAGCACAAAGGCCTGGTAGCCGCGGTCCAAAAATGCAAACGCCACCGGGTCCTGCTCGTGCGGTGCGATATGCGTAAACCCGCCTCCGCCGCAGATAATCACCGCGGGGCGGCGGCCATTGGGCTTGTCGGGCAGCGGCTCGGCACCCAGATACGTAAACGTCGCCGGATAATCCTCGGTCGGCTCCTCGCCCCACAGCGCATGGTTCTCAATAATCATAGGTGCTCCCTCCGTGCGATTCGTGCGCACTCATTTTTCGCATCTAAGCGTACCCCACTTGAGCCCGTGGCGAAGAAACACTCCCGCAATAAGTTTCCCTTCAACTGATATATCACATAATCCCAGCTCAGAGGTATCGTTGAGCAGCGTAGAATAGGGGCGTTAACCAAGCCGTGAAACACATACGAAACGTTTCCGGCAAACAAAGCGCGCGATATGCGCACTTGATACGTTGGAGGCATCTATGGGTCTGCTCGATTCGCTCAAGTCCACGCTCGCTTCGTCGGGCGAGGCGTCCGTTCCGCCCGCAGCAAGCTTCGCCACCCGCGAAGGCGTCATATACGCCCCCGTCAACGGCGTGCTCGTCAACCTGAATGAGGTTCCCGACGAGACCATTGCCTCGGGCATGCTTGGCCAGGGCTATGGCATCGAGCCCATCACCGACACCATTTACGCCCCCGCCAACGGCCGTATCGGCGCCACCACCGTCACCAACCACTCTATCGGCATGATTACCGAGGACGGCTTACGCGTGTTTATCCACGTCGGCCTGGGCACCGTGAAAATGAACGGTAAAGGCTTTGCTCGCTTTGTCGAGATGGGTGACACGGTCAAGGCCGGCCAGCCGCTCATCAGTTTCGACCGCGACGCTATCAGGGCCGCCGGCCACGAGGACATCGTGACCGTCATCGTCTCTGAGCTCGACCGCCTCAAGAGCATTGACCACGTCGGCGAGTCTGGCACGCTTATCGACGGCAATCCGCTCGTCAAGCTTGGCGATCCGCTGCTGGTTGCCAAGACCAAGTAGCAGACCGCCGTCACATAACGGGTCAACCCCCTATGCATCTTTGCCGCATTTGTGTTGTTGTTTTTGCCTATGTTGAGGTTCTGAAACGTTTCTATATAGGCAGCTGAGCATCAACGCAGGTGCGGCTTTTGCGTAGCGAAGCATCGCCCCGCGGCATGTTGTTCAACCGCACGAACCCCCTTCCTTTGTCCGCGCAGAGCGCTAGACTGCTAGGTCGACATTGGAGGAAAGATCGATGCAAAACACACCCACGGGCGCCGCATATGCCGCGCCTCAACGCAACCAACGCATCGTCGCGCTCGACGGGCTTCGCGCCCTCGCCATCGCCGGCGTCGTCCTATATCACCTTCGCCCCAGCCGCCTGATCGGCGGTTTTTTGGGCGTTACACTCTTCTTTACGCTGAGCGGCTATCTCGCCACCAAAAGCATTATGCGAGCCACGGCACGCGACGGATTCTCGTACCCGCGCTATATCTGCCGCCGCATTGCACGCATGATGCCGCCGATCGTCGTGACCATCGCGCTTACCGCCTTCGCCACCTACATCGCGGCCCCGAGCCTACTCCCTAAGGTGCAGCAGGACGCCCTGCCATCGGCACTCTTTTTGAGCAACTGGTTCTACATCTTCCGCAACGTCTCGTATTTCGCCGCCGCGGGGCTCCCCTCGCCGCTCACGCACCTGTGGTTCTGCGCTGTCACTATGCAGTTCTATCTGGTATGGCCGGTCATCCTTATGGCGCTGTACAGCAAAACCAGGTCGCGCAACACTGCCATCGGCATTACGATCGCATTCGCGCTTGTATCGACGGCGGCCATGGTCCTCATGTTTAATCCCACCGCCGACACATCGCGCGTCTACTACGGAACCGACGCCCGTTCCGCCGAGCTTCTATGCGGAGCCTTAGCCGCCATCGCCGCGCCGCGTCTGCGCGAGATGCTGAGCGGTGATATCCATACCCCCGGCGCCAACAAGGGCATCTCAAAGGTCAACGCGATTTCTATCGCGTGGCTCATTGCCGTTATAGTCGGCGCACTCATGCTGACCGGAGAGAGCGCCTGGCTCTACCGTGGCGGCTTTTTGCTGTTTGCCCTCGTCACCGGGCTCCTCATCATCTGCGTGCAGAATACGGAGTGCATCGTGCGCCGCCTGCTGTCGGCCAAACCGCTCGTCTGGCTGGGCCAGCGCTCGTTCTCGGTCTATCTGATGCACTATCCCCTACTGCTTCTTATGAACCCCGCAACCCGCACTACCCGCATCGCCTGGTGGGAGCAGGTATTACAGCTTGTACTGATCCTTGCGGTAGCCGAGGTTTTCTATCGCCTCGTCGAACGCCCTTGGTCCCACAAGCCGGCCCAACAGGACAGCACGGCAAGAAAGCACGGCCTCGCGCCCGCCATGGTGCTCCCCGCGTTTGGCGCCGCATGCGTCGCCGCACTTGCCTTCGCGCCGCTTGACTGGGCAGGCATCGCCACCGCCCGCGCCGAGCAGCTCCGTCCCGAGCTTGCCCAGAACGCGACCTCGTCCCAGGACAACGGAGCCAGCATCAAGGGCGCCGAGCCCGCATCCGGTAAAGATTCCCAGCCCAGCGACACCGCATCCGATGACGCAACCAAGCAAAAACCCAAAGAGGGACCTATCGCCGAAAAGGTCCCCAAGAACTTGGACTGGAAGAGCTTTACCTACGACAAGGCAACCGGAACCTGTGACGCCCGCGTGCTCATGATCGGCGACTCGGTCACCGCGGGTGCCCAACCTGGCATTCAGGCGGTGCTTCCCAACGCGTACATCGATGGCGTGGTGAGCCGCCAGTTCTACACCTTCCAGGATGTCTATGCACAGGACAGTGCCAACTACGATCCAAGCGTGGTCATCTGCGCGCTTGGCACCAACGGCCTCATCCGCGACCCCCAGCAGGTGCAGGACGTGATTAACGCCGTGGGCGGCAAGCCCATCTACTTTGTAACTGTACGCGTACCGCTCGAGCTACAGGACCGCAATAACCAGACGATTCGTGACGTCTGCGCCCAAAACGACAACGCCGGCGTCATCGACTGGAACGGTGCCTCAGAGGGCCACAGCGAATACCTTGTCGACGACGGCACACACCTCACCCAGGCGGGAATCGACACCTACGCCACCCTCATACGTCAAGCCATCTGCGGGCACTAGGCAACGCAGAATCGGCGCTTGCGCGGTACCCACGTCACGCCCATACATCACACCTGACGTTTTGCTACGCCCCACTCGCGGGTTAGAATGGTTAACTGTTTGGAAATAATCCGTACAACCGTTATGGGAGGATACGTGAACCGCACCAAAATCGCGCAGCTCTACGCCGATGCCGAGCCGCTCGGTGGCCAGACCGTCACCGTTGCCGGCTGGGTCAAGTCCGTCCGCGACATGAAGAACTTTGGCTTCGTTACGCTCAACGACGGCAGCTGCTTCCGCGACCTGCAGGTCGTCATGAACCGCGAGGCGCTCGACAACTACGACGAGATCGCCCATCAAAACGTCTCGGCCGCACTCATCTGCACCGGCACCGTCAAGCTGACCCCCGATGCGCCCCAACCCTTCGAGCTTTCCGCCACCTCCATCGAGGTCGAGGGCACGAGCGCCCCGGATTACCCGCTGCAGAAGAAGCGCGCAACCGTCGAGTTCCTGCGCACCCAGCAGCACCTGCGCCCGCGCACCAACCTGTTCCGCGCCGTGTTCCGCATCCGCTCTGTCGCGGCTGCCGCTATCCACCGCTTCTTCCAGGAGCAGGGCTTTGTCTACGTCAACACCCCCATCATCACCACGAGTGACTGCGAGGGCGCCGGCGAGATGTTCCGCGTGACCACGCTCGACCCCAAAAACCCGCCCCTCACCGAGGCCGGCGAGGTCGACTGGAGTCAGGACTTCTTTGGCAAACATGCGAGCCTCACCGTTTCCGGCCAGCTCAATGCCGAAAACTTTGCCATGGCCTTTGGCGACGTGTACACCTTTGGCCCCACCTTCCGCGCCGAAAACTCCAACACCACGCGCCATGCCGCCGAGTTTTGGATGATCGAGCCCGAAATGGCCTTCGCCGACCTCAACGACTACATGGACAACGCTGAGGCCATGCTCAAGTACGTCCTTAAGGACGTCATGGCCACCTGCCCCGACGAGCTCAATATGCTCAACAAGTTTGTAGACAAGGGCCTGCTCGAGCGCCTGGACCATGTCGCCAACTCCGACTTTGCCCGCGTCACCTATACCGAGGCCGTCGAGATCCTGGAGCAGGCAGTTGCTGCGGGCCACCAGTTTGATTACCCCGTCAGCTGGGGCATCGACCTGCAAACCGAGCACGAGCGCTTCCTGACCGAGGAACACTTTAAGCGCCCGACCTTCGTAACCGACTATCCGGCAGAGATCAAGGCCTTCTACATGCGCATGAACGACGACGGCAAGACCGTCGCCGCCGCCGACTGCCTGGTGCCGGGCATCGGCGAGATCATCGGTGGCTCCCAGCGCGAGGAGCGCCTGGACCTGCTCGAGGGTCGCATTAAGGATCTGGGCATGGCACCCGAGCAGTACAAGTACTATCTGGACTTGCGCCGCTATGGTTCCTGCAAGCACGCCGGCTACGGTTTGGGCTTCGAGCGCCTGGTCATGTATCTGACCGGTGTTGGCAACATCCGCGACGTCCTGCCGCACCCTCGTACCGTGGGTAACGCCGACTTCTAATCGCCATAACGCCACAAAACGCATCATATCGCATGATATAAGCGCCTCTCGGCAAGCCGAGAGGCGCTTTTTTCAACAGCATCCGTCAAGCTTTTGGCAAGGTTTTGGTCAGTTAGGCAGGGCTGTTGAAAACTCGACCTGCCGTTTGCCGACGGCTACCGACCGCCCAAAGCGCCGAGCGCCCCCGGGAAAGCCCCGCGTCCTAGGCTCCATACCGTCGCCACCCAAAACGGAAAGGACGTGGGCACTATGACCGAAGCCGTTGTTGAAAACTACGAGACCACAACCAGGGGCTCCGCCTCGATGGCAGCCTATCGCGCCGTACGCATCCTGCAGCTCTTGAGCGAGAACACCGGCGAGGACAAGGCGCTGCTTTCCGACGAGCTGGTCGAGCTCCTCGCCCATCCCGACGACCCCGCCCGCATGCCCATCTCGGCGGCACGCCGCAGCATCTACACCTCGATATCCGCACTTCGTCACGCCGGATACGAAATCGACTATAAACGCGGCGTGGGCTATCGGCTCCTCACCCGCCCGCTTGCTGACGAGGAGATCATACGGCTCCACGGCATGGTCATGCGCAACCGGTCGACGCCCATAGCCATTCGAAAGAGCATGGCGCAGCACCTGGTCGCCATGGCGAGCGCCGATGTTCGCGGCTATCTCGATATGCCCGAAACGGCACCGTCCGCCAACGACGCGCCCGTCAAGACAACGCGTCCGCACGCCAAGCGCATCGACACGTGCGAGCTCGTCGAACAGGCTATCGACCATGGGACAACTGTCAGCTTTGATATCTCAAACGTCCTGACCCGAGGCAAAACCGAGGTGGTGCGGATGACGGTCCGGCCCTTTGCCATCAGGCAGCGCGACGGCGTCTCGTATCTGCTGGGAACGGTCTACGACACCCGAGGCGTCGACGACACCCTGCGCACCGTTGAGGTCAGCCGCATGAGAAACGTCAGCACGCGCTTGCTCGATGGCAAGAAACTCTTTGCCGCGCTAGACGAAGAAGACAGCCCCGCGCCCGCAGCATAAGCCCCGTTACCGTCCGTCGTTCCTCAGCACCGCCCATCCGGTTCAGTATTAAAAACACGCCAGGATGTTGTAAAAATGGGCATCGGCGTTACTATAGTCCCACTTGCACTTTTTCCTAGTGCAGTATTTCCAGCCATTTTTATACTGGGGGTAATGATATGAAGGACATCACCATCAGCCGCAGGAGCCTTCTTGTCTCCGCCGGCCTGCTCGCGCTCGCTCCGCTCGCCGGATGCGGCGGCAACTCTGGTTCCGGCTCCGCTGCCGCCGGTTCCGACTACACCATCGGCGTTCTGCAGCTCACCGAGCACTCCGCGCTCGATGCCGCCAACGACGGCTTCGTCAAGGCCATCAAGAAGAGCGGTCTCAAGGTCAAGATCGACCAGAAGAACGCCCAGAACGACCAGTCCACGTGTAAGTCCATTGCCGACAAGTTCGTAGGCGACGGCGTCGACCTGATCTATGCCATCGCTACGCCCGCCGCGCAGGCGGCCGCCGGCGCCACCGCTGCTATCCCCATCGTTGGCTGCGCCATCACCGACTACGCCGCTTCCGGCCTGGTCCAGGACAACGACAAGCCCGGCACCAACGTCACGGGCGCTTCCGACCTCACCCCGGTCGCCGAGCAGCTCGAGATGATGCAGAAGGTCCTGCCCGACGTTAAGAAGGTCGGCCTGCTCTACTGCACCGCCGAGTCCAACTCCGACGTCCAGATCAAGGCCGCCAAGAAAGAGCTCGACAAGCTGGGCCTCAAGTACACTGATTTCACCGTCTCGAGCTCCAACGAGATTCAGTCCGTCGTCGAGTCTGCCGTGGGCAAGGTCGACGCGCTGTACTCCCCCACCGACAACACCATTGCCGCGGGTGCCTCGCAGGTCGGCCAGATCTGCAAGGAGAACAAGCTCCCCTTCGTGACTGGCGAGGAGGGCATGTGCAAGGCCGGCGGTCTGTTCACCCTCTCCATCAACTACGAGGACCTGGGCTACGCCGCGGGCGAGATGGCCGTCAAGATCTTAAAGGGCGAGGCCAAGCCCGAGGACATGCCTATCAAACACCTCTCGAGCAAGGACCTGGTCGTCGTCAAGAACGACGAGATGGCCGAGGCCCTGGGCATCGACCTCTCCGCTCTGGACGCGTAGCGTCATGCGTGGCAATGCATCTAGAGCCCGTGCTCGTGCCATAGCCGCGTTATTCAATATCTGAGCCACAGGGGCGGACGCTGTAGATCGGCGTCCGCCCTGCTTGTTTCAGGTAAAACAAAACGTCTGTCCGCAACTCTTTTATGCAGCGTTACCGCTATTATGGAAAATCACGTGTCCACCCTATCCTAGGAGGTATGAAGCATGCTCATTGCATTGCAGGGCGCCGTTTCGCAGGGCGTCCTCTGGGGCATCATGGTGCTCGGCGTGTTTATCACGTTCCGCCTGCTCGACATCCCCGATATGACCTGCGACGGCAGCTTTGCCCTCGGCGGCTGTGTTTGCGCCGTGCTCATCGTCAACAATAACGTCGACCCACTGCTCGCCGTACTGGCCGGCATGTGCGCCGGTGCCATCGCCGGCGCCGTCACGGGCATTCTGACCACCGTCTTTGAGATTCCCGCGATTCTCGCCGGAATCCTTACGCAGATCAGCCTGTGGTCCATCAACCTGCGCATCATGGGCAAGTCCAACACACCCATCCTTGCCAAGGGCACCGTGTTCTCGGCCGTCAGCAATATGACCGGTCTGCCGCAGTCCACCGTTGCCATCATCCTGGGCATCGTGTTGGCCGTGGCCATCGTCGCCATCCTGTACTGGTTCTTTGGCACCGAGATCGGCTCGGCGCTGCGTGCCACCGGCAACAACGAGTACATGATCCGTGCCCTGGGCGTTAACACCAACACTACCAAGATGATCGCCCTCGTGCTCTCCAACGCCCTCATCGGCCTTTCGGGTGCGCTTATCTGCCAGAGCCAAAAGTATGCCGACATTGGCATGGGCACCGGCGCCATCGTTATCGGCCTTGCCGCCATCGTCATCGGCGAGGTGCTCGGTCGCCTGCTGCCCGGCGGACTCACGCAGTTTAGCGTCCGTCTTGCTTCCGCCGTCTTTGGCTCCGTGGTGTACTTCCTCATCCGCGCCATCGTGCTGCAGCTGGGCATGGACGCCAACGACATGAAGCTGCTATCTGCCGTGATCGTTGCCGTGGCCCTGTGCGTACCTGTGGTTTGGGAGCGTTACAAGCTCCGCAGCTCCTACACGAGGGGAGATGAGGCAGATGCTTAAGCTCTCGCACGTCAAAAAAACCTTTAATAAGGGCACCGTCACCGAGAAGCGCGCACTCACCGGCGTCGACCTCACCCTTAACGACGGCGACTTTGTGACCGTGATCGGCGGCAACGGCGCCGGCAAGTCCACGCTGCTCAACATGATTGCCGGCGTGTATCCGCTCGATTCGGGCGTTATTGAGCTCGACGGCAACGATATCTCGCGTCTGAGCGAGTCGCAGCGCGCCAAGTACCTGGGCCGTGTGTTCCAGGACCCCATGCGCGGCACAGCAGCCGACATGCAGATTGCCGAGAACCTAGCCCTCGCCAAGCGTCGCGGTCAGCGTCGCGGTCTTTCGTGGGGCGTCACCAAGGCCGAGAAGGACGAATACGTTGAGCTGCTCAAGCGCTTGGACCTCGGTCTGGACACGCGCCTCAACGCCAAGGTCGGCCTGCTCTCGGGCGGCCAGCGCCAGGCACTCACCCTGCTGATGGCCACGCTCACCAAGCCACGCCTGCTGCTGCTCGACGAGCACACCGCGGCCCTCGACCCCAAGACGGCATCGAAGGTGCTCAACCTGACCGAGGAGATCGTCGACGAGAACCACCTGACCACCCTCATGGTCACGCACAACATGAACGACGCCATCCGTTTGGGCAATCGCCTGATCATGATGCACGAAGGCCACGTAATCTACGACGTAGCAGGCGACGAGAAGAAGTCGCTCACCGTGGCCGACCTGCTGCAGAAGTTCGAGGAGGTCTCGGGCGGAGAGCTCGCCAACGACCGCATGCTGCTAAGCTAAACCTACCAAAAAGGGACAGGTTTATTT
>NZ_CAAKNY010000058.1:14683-48202 GCF_901212495.1 Collinsella aerofaciens
AAACCGCCGCAAAGGGGCAGACACCTTTGCGGCGGTTTTCGCATATTATGTCGTTAATCCAGCGTCAGCAGGGACCACTGGTTAAGAACTAAGGAAACTGCCATGAGAAGATCTCTTCCCCGTCTCGCCTTGACCGCTGCACTCCTTGCCGGCGTGCTCGCCGGCGCCCCAGCCTACGCCGCTGCGGCCACCCCTTCTCAAGTTATCGGCCCGTCCGAATGTGATCGGATGGGTTTCTTAGTGGGTATCATGGTTAGACGATCATGAGGAGGTTTCCCTACATGGAATTGTTTGAGCCAATTCTTCATTTCTTTGCACAACGATGGGTCCACAACATCATCTGGGCAGGTATTTTGGCCATCGGTACCGCCGTTGCCGCCAAGGTCGCATCCAAGACCCTGCACCACCTGCTTAACCGCGACGATAACCCACTCCCTTCATCGAGCATCTTCATCAACATCGCGCGTGCCGTCATCTGGATGATCGGCGGCAGCTTTATCCTCGACAACTGCTTTGGCATTAACGCAAACGCCCTCGTCGCCGCTCTTGGCGTCGGCGGCATCGCCATCTCACTCGGCTTTCAGGACACGCTTTCAAACCTTATCGGTGGCATGCAGGTGACCTTTATGGGCATCATCAAGCCCGGCGACAATATCGAGGTCGGCGGCGTGTCGGGCGTGGTCCAAGACATCACCTGGCGCCATACGACCATCGAGGACGCCTGTGGGCAGACCATCATCGTCCCCAACTCCAACATCTCCAAGAACACGCTCGTGCACCTCATGCCCTTTGGACGCGTTGCCGTGCCCGTCGCGGTGAAAGACCCCTCCAAATGGATATCGCTCGATGCGCTAGCAGACGAGCTCGTCAGCGCCACCAAAACGGCCGTCTCGCCCATCTCAGATTTTGACAAGGAGCCGTATGTGCTCTTTAGCGAGATTGGCGACTTTGGCATCAAGGGCAAGATCATCTTTATCGTCAGCGACGACAGCACCACTTTCACCGCTGCCGACGCCTGCATCCGCGCCATCGCCCCCATCATTGCACAACCTGCCAAATAGGGACAGGTTTATTTTGGCAGGTTTTATCTGGGCAAATGGGCGGTTTATTTCTCAATGGCCCAGCCGCCCTTTACGAGCTGCCCCTTTTCGTGCGACCGAGACGATGGTACCATGGTTTCTATAGTTGTTTAAACGACTAAGGGAGTAGACACCATGGAAGAGGCCTATCGTCAAGCACGCAAGCGCGGCGAGCAGGAACGCCGTCACGCCATCAGCCAAAGCGAACACCCGTACCTCACGGACCTCGATAGCCTCGTTTCCCAGCTCCCCTTAGGTCAGCGAGAGAGCGTCGGCCTAAGGGACATTCCGCTCGAAATGGTCGTCGGCACGGTTACCAAGGGCCGTCAGTCTGCCTTTTCGTGCAACTTTATGCCCCTGTTACCATTTAGCACCGAGTTCGCCCGCAAGTGGTCCAACCTCTACGACATCCAGGTGACCGAGGGCTATCGCGACCCCATCATCGTCACCGAGTTCATGCATCGGTTTTACGTCCAAGAGGGCAACAAACGCGTCAGCGTCCTCAAATTCCTGGACGCCCCGACGGTTTCGGCCGAGGTCACCCGTCTCTACCCCGGCACATGGGATTCCCTCGAAAGTCGCCTGTACGGCGAGTTTTGCTCGTTTTGGCGCGTCTGCCCCCTATACGAGATCGAGTTCTCGCGCGAGGGAAGCTACGAGACGCTCGTCAAGATGCTCGGTCAGAACCTTGTCGAAAAGTGGCCACAGAAAAAGGTCGACTATCTGCACCATTCCTTCTTGCTCTTTAAGCGCGCTTACCTGCGCGCCGGCGGCGACCATCTGGACATTACGCCCGCCGACGCCATGCTCGTTTACCTCAACGTGTACAACCAAGACCGTCTGCTGGACACGCCGACGGATATCCTCGTAAACCGCCTGTGCAAGATCTGGCGCGAGTTGGTCATTGCCGGCAAACGTGATGAGGAGAAGGTCGATCTTGTCGAGGCGCCGAGTATAGATGAGGAAGAGGCGCCCGCCAAGTCCACTTCCAGCGTGCTCAACTTCTTTATGGGCAAGACCGTCTACTCGGCGGCCAACCCCCTACGTATCGCCTTTATCCATGAATTCCCCTGCGCCACGTCGAGCTGGGACAGTCTGCACGACCAAGGGCGCCAGTATCTTGACGGGCACTTTGGCGGCATCGTGCGCACCGAGGCATTCGAGGACTGCCACGATCCGGACGTGTTCTACGCCGCCGTGGAGACCGCCGTCAAGCACGGGGCGAACGTCATCTTCTCGACTTCACACCGCCTGATGGAATACACGCTCAGGGCCGCCGTTGAGTATCCCCAGGTTCGGTTCCTCAACTGCTCTATCGGCCTTCCCCACCAAAGCGTCCGTTCGTACTTTGGCAAGATGTACGAGGCCAAGTTTCTGCTGGGCGCCCTTGCCGCCAGTATGGCGGACAACCATCGCATTGGCTACCATGCGTCGGTCTTTGCGTCAGGCGCACTTAGCGAAATCAACGCCTTTGCGATTGGCGCCTCACTGCTCGACCCCCGCGCGCAGGTAATCCTCACCTGGGGCGACGTGCCCGCCGGAGGCATTGCCGAGGCAATGTGCCGCGAAGGCGTGAGTGTTATGACCGGCGTCGACATGTCCAAGTCGCTGGAGGACTCCACGGCCTACGGACTCCACCGTCTGGTCGATGGCAAGGTCGTCGGCATCGCCATGCCGGTATGGAACTGGAGCCGATACTACGAGCTTATCGTGCGAAGCCTGCTGCATGACACCTGGGATGAGACCAGTGACGACAATCAGGTGCGCGCCGTCAACTACTGGTACGGCATGAGCTCGGGCGTTATCGACATTCGTTACGCTCCGGGCCTGCCCTATCAGACGCGCAAGCTTGTTCAGCTACTGCGTAATGGCATCGTCGAGGGCTCCATCAATCCATTTGGCGGCGAACTCCACAGCCAAGACGGCGTGGTGCAGATCGAGGGCTTTCCCCCACTGCCGAGCACGCAAATCGTCGAGATGGACTGGCTGGCCGACAACGTGGTGGGCACCATTCCGCAGCCCAACGATGAGCCGAAGGTCCGCGCCCTATGAAAATTTTAGCCGTAGCTGATACCGAAGAACGATGCCTATGGGAGTGTTTTCGCAAGGAACGCTTTGAGGGTGTCGATCTGATTTTGTCCGCAGGAGATCTGGATCCGGACTATCTTGAGTTTTTAGTCACCGTCATCAACAAGCCACTCATCTACGTACGTGGCAACCACGATGACCGCTACGCACGCCACGCACCGGGTGGCTGTATCTGCGTTGAAGACACCGTGTACGTGTATCGCGGCGTCCGCATTGCGGGGCTTGGCGGTTCTATGCGCTATCGAGACGGTGCCAACATGTACACCGAGCGCGAGATGGCCAAGCGTGTGCGCAAGCTGTCCCGCAAAGTGAGGATGGTCGGCGGCTGCGACATCTTGCTCACCCATGCACCCGCCGCCGGCGTGGGCGATTTGGATGACCTGCCACATCGAGGATTCGAATGCTTTAACACGGCGCTCGAGTCTTGGAATCCCGACTATATGGTGCACGGGCATGTGCACCAATGCTATGGCCAGGACTTTCAGCGTGAGCGTCGGCATGCATGCGGGGCAACGATTATCAATGCCTGCGGCTATACGCAGCTTGAACTTAACGAAGCGCACTACCCCATCCGCGGCTGGCAGGCAGCCTGGCTCAATTCGCAAACCATGCGCCGCGAGCTCAAGCGACACGAGGCCATCGAATCCTCTACTGCCAGAACACCCTGGTAACCGCCACAAAGAGGACACTATCCCCTTTGTGGTGGTTTTGGCGCGATAGCAAGAAACCCGGTCCTGCACGAGGCAGAACCGGGTTTCTTGAGCAATGCTTGCTTTACTCAGGCGGTAACTATAAGTTACTCAGCCAGGAAGTCGCGCTGGACAGCGGGATCGACCTTGACGCCAGGGCCCATGGTGGAAGACACGGAGATGGACTTGACGTACTTGCCCTTAGCAGAAGAGGGCTTGACGCGCAGGATCTCGGTGTACAGGGCAGCGTAGTTCTCGACGAGCTGCTGCTCAGAGAAGGACTTCTTGCCCAGGGGCACGTGGCAGATGCCGTAACGGTCGGCGCGGTACTCAACGCGGCCAGCCTTAAGCTCAGAGACCATCTTGGCGACGTCCATGGTCACAGTGCCGAGCTTGGGGTTCGGCATGAGGCCACGGGGACCAAGGATCTTACCGATGCGGCCAACCTTGGCCATCATGTTCGGCGTAGCGATAGCGGCGTCGAAGTTAATCTCGCCCTTCTGGATCTGGGCGACGAGCTCGTCGGAACCGATGATGTCGGCGCCGGCAGCCTCGGCCTCGCGGGCCTTCTCGCCCTCGGCGAAGACGGCAACACGAACGGTCTTGCCGGTGCCGTGGGGCAGGGAGATGGAACCACGGATGTTCTGGTCAGCCTTACGAGTATCGATGCTCAGACGGAAGTGAGCCTCGATGGTCTCGTCAAACTTGGCGGTGTCGAGCTCCTTGATGAGCTTGGCAGCCTGAAGGGGGGTGTAGAGCGTGGCGCGGTCGATCTTCTCGGCAGCGGCGTTATAGCTCTTACCATGCTTAGCCATGTGCATTACCTCCTGTGGTTAAACGGGCATGAGCCCTCCCACATCGTATCGTGTGCCTTATTGCACACATCTAACGGTCGCCCCGGTCGGAGCGCCCGTCATTACCTAGAAAAACGCTACTCAGCGATGGTGACGCCCATGGAACGGGCGGTACCGGCGATGATCTTCTTGGCGGCGTCAATGTCGTTGGCATTGAGGTCCGGCATCTTGATCTCGGCGATCTTGGTGAGCTGCTCCTGGGAGAGCTGACCAACCTTGTCGGCCTGGGGCTTAGCGGAACCAGACTTGAGGTTCAGCTCCTTCTTGATGAGGTGAGCCGCCGGCGGGGTCTTGGTGATGAAGGAGAAGGACTTATCCTCGTAGACAGAGATCTCAACGGGGATGATATCGCCCTTCTTGTCCTGCGTCTCGGCATTAAAAGCCTGGCAGAACTGCATAATGTTCACGCCGGCAGCGCCCAGGGCGGGGCCGACGGGAGGAGCGGGGTTAGCGGCACCAGCAGGAATCTGGAGCTTAATGACGTTGGCAACCTTCTTCTCAGCCATGGTCATTCCTTTCAAATCACGAGTGTGAAGTACTTGCTATATCGTAAGCACGCACGTGTTAGAAGCACTCCTGAGATGAGCAGTCACAGAAGAAGCACGCTCGCGCGAACGGACGAAAACTTAAGCGATGACAGCGACCTGGTTAAAGTCAAGCTCGACCGGCGTCTCGCGGCCAAAGATCATCAGCGTGACCTTGAGCTTACCAGCCTCGGTGTTAACCTCGGAGACCTTGCCATCAAAGTCGGTAAGCGGGCCATCGGTGACACGGACGGATGTGCCGACCTGAATATCAACCGAGGTGCGCTTGGGCGAATCGCCCTTACCGGGACGACGAGTCATCTTGTTGTACTCGTCGCGGGAAAGCGGAGCGGGCTTGCCGTTGCCGCCCAGGAAACCGGTGACGCCAGGCGTGTTACGAACGCACGTCCAAGCATCGTCATCCATCTCCATGCGGACCAGGACATAACCCGGGAAGATCTTGGAATCCTTGGTCTCGCGCTTGCCACCCTCTTTAATCTCGGTGACGCGCTCCATAGGAATCTCGATATCAAAGATACGGTCCTGCATGCCCATAGTCTCGATGCGATGCTCGAGATCGGACTTAACGCGGTTCTCGTATCCAGAGTAAGTGTGAACGACGTACCAACGCTTAGACATGGTTTAGCCCCTCAATCCAGAGAACAGAGCAAGAGCCTCGCCAAAGCCAGCATCGAGCAGAGCGATGACGACGCCGACGACGACCAGAGAAGCGCAAACGACGACCGAGTAGTTCACGAGCTCCTTCTTATCGGGCCACGTGACACGCTTCATCTCGGACTTGACCGAAGCGAAATACTTCTTGGTGCGGGCGAAGAAACCAGGCTTCACGTTCTTCTTAGACTTCGCAGCCTTCTCGTTCTTCTTGGCAACGGCCTTCTTGGCCTCAACCTTGGAGTTGGCGGCAGCAGTGTTGGCACGTGCCGGCTGCTGAGCCTTCTTCTTGTTCTTTTTGTTGGCCATTTGGGTTACCTCCGCGCAATGCGCTTATACATGAGTAAACCGTAAGCCCCCAAATGGGAGCTTACGGAATAATGACTGGCACGCCAGGAAGGACTCGAACCCTCAACACTCGGTTTTGGAGACCGATGCTCTACCAATTGAACTACTGGCGTATATGACTAGAGACTAACGAGTCTCTTTGTGCAGCGTGTGGTGACGGCACCAGGGGCAATACTTCTTGATCTCCATACGATCAGGCATGTTCGACTTGTTCTTGGTGGTCGTATAGTTGCGGCGCTTGCACTCAGTGCACGCAAGAGTAACTAGAGTACGCATTAATCCTGAACCTTTCATTTCCGCCCCGTACGGGCACGAGTTTGTACTTTATCAGCTCTACGTAAGTGCTGTCAACGAAAACCTCGAGTCAATTGGTTCTCGGTGGATCCATTCATATTTGGAACACATCAATGAAGCCATCGAGAGCTAATCGACGGTGCGCCCAAGACCATTATCGATCCTCTCGACACCAGCAACGGCTCAATAACCATTGCAGAAAAGAACCCGGCACCCATATAAGTGCCGGGTTCTCTAAGTCAGCTATATCAGAGAGCTAATTTACTCAATGATCGTGGAGACGATGCCCGAACCGACGGTGTGGCCACCCTCGCGGATAGCGAAGCGCAGGCCCTCCTCCATGGCGATCGGGTGGATGAGGTCGCCCTCGATGGTGATGTGGTCACCAGGCATAGCCATCTCGGTGCCCTCGGGAAGCTTGACCGTACCGGTAACGTCGGTGGTACGGAAGTAGAACTGAGGACGATAACCATCGAAGAACGGGGTGTGACGGCCGCCCTCCTCCTTGGTCAGAACGTAGATCTCGCCGGTGAACTTGGTGTGCGGGGTAACCGAGCCGGGCTTGCAGAGAACCTGGCCACGCTCGATGTCCTCACGCTTGATACCGCGGAGCAGCAGACCGACGTTATCGCCAGCCTCGCAGAAGTCCATGGACTTACGGAACATCTCGATACCGGTAACAACCGTGTTCTGGGTATCCTTGATGCCGACGATCTCGACGGGCTCGTTGAGCTTGAGCTCACCGCGCTCGACACGGCCGGTAGCAACGGTACCACGGCCGGAGATGGTCATAACGTCTTCAACGGCCATCAGGAAGGGGAGGTCGTTGTCACGAGCAGGCGTCGGGATGTACTCGTCGACGGCCTTCATGAGCTCGCGGATAGCGTCCATCCACTTGGCGTCGCCCTCGAGAGCGCCCAGAGCGGAACCACGGATGACGGGGATGTCGTCGCCGGGGAAATCGTACTCGGAGAGGAGCTCACGGGTCTCCATCTCGACGAGGTCGATGAGCTCGTCATCGTCAACCATGTCGCACTTGTTCAGGAAGACGACGATGTAGGGAACGCCGACCTGACGGGCGAGCAGGATGTGCTCGCGGGTCTGAGCCATGGGGCCGTCGGTAGCAGCGATGACCAGGATAGCGCCGTCCATCTGAGCAGCACCGGAGATCATGTTCTTGACGTAGTCAGCGTGGCCCGGGCAGTCAACGTGAGCATAGTGACGGGCAGCGGTCTCGTACTCGACGTGGGAGACGGAAATCGTAATGCCGCGCTCGCGCTCCTCGGGAGCCTTGTCGATGTTCTCGAACGCAGTGAAGTCAGCCTTGCAGCCCTCGGTCTCGGAGAGAACCTTGGTGATGGCGGCGGTCAGCGTGGTCTTGCCGTGGTCGACGTGACCAATGGTGCCGATGTTAACATGCGGCTTAGTGCGCTCAAACTTCTCTTTGGCCATAAAGCCCTCCTCTAAACAGGTCGTCCCCGGACGGGACTTTGCCTTTATACCATAGTGGCCTCTCAACATACTATTGAGAAGCCACCGTGTTACCTATGGTAGCGGTGACTGGATTCGAACCAGTGACGCCACGGGTATGAACCGTGTGCTCTAACCAACTGAGCTACACCGCCGGATGGAGCCTGCAACCAGACTTGAACTGGTGACCTCTTCGTTACCAACGAAGTGCTCTACCGACTGAGCTATACAGGCACTTGACGGGTGGGAGCTATAGGATTCGAACCTATGTAGGCAGAGCCAACGGGTTTACAGCCCGTCCCCATTAACCACTCGGGCAAACTCCCAATCGTTCAAGTATCCGCAGGTTCTTTGGTCTTTTGGACCGCCACCCCCGCGAACGAAGAAGATAATACGATGCCACCTTGGGGGCTGTCAACGAAAACCTATAGATACACGGCTCCGGGCGTATCTATATGCTTTTGACCTGCGGTTTTGTTGAATTTAGATATGAAGACTGGTGGATTTGGCTGCGCTAGTGACATTTCCCGAGGGAACACTTTGGCGTAGTGGAGTGCGCCTGTGGTATCGGCCTTCGATAACGACCCTCTTGCACTATTACATAGGTCGCGATCGGGCTTCCCGAGCTCGATCGAGCGTGGAAAATCCTCGCCCGACCAAGTAGATCAGAGCCTCACCGTTTCATCTCGATCTGTAACAGTAAGAGGGTTATTCCTTCCCTATCTGTTACAGATCGAGATACTTCACAGTAGTACCAACTTCAGTCTCATTCTGTAACAGTTAGAACGGTTTTCAGCCTCTTCGTGTTACAGATTGAGATGTTATCGGCCGTCCCTTGGCAATGTCTCAATCTGTAACTATAAGGAGGGTCTTCAGCCCAATCGTGTTACAGATCGAGACAAACCTGAAGCCTGGTGGGAGTCAAACCCGCTGACATATAGACATAAATAGAAACGGGCCCTGTCCCACAAGGAACAGAGCCCGAAACTCTCATGGAGCCAGTGACAGGAATCGAACCTGCAACCCACTGATTACAAACCGTTTATTAGACGACTATACCGCCTAGCTGGGCATTTCTTGCCAATCTATGCGTCCATTAGACCATACATGGTCTATTCAGACTAGTTTTTTTCACGGAAACCATGGTTCGTTGCAAGTTGGTGACATGCGTGTTGCACGCATTTGAGCGAGGAGTCGTTTATATAATGCACAATCACACTCTTATAGCACCCGAGCCCAATTTATACATTTCCTGTTCCGCATCTCCATTCACGACAACCACCAAAAAGGGAGTCACCTCCCACAAGTGGCGTGCTATTTTTACACGCCGAGATGCAAATGGTAAGCGTCAGCAAAAGAGCGTCGTCCTTGCATCGGAGGGACACGGCAGGAGCCGCAACGGCAAGCCAACCAAGCAGATGCGCCAGGTCGTAGAGAACGAAGCACTTCGCATCTTTGAGCAGACCAACGAAGAGATCATGCGCAGCTTTGAAGCCCAAACCGGCATTACGGTCTCCGAGTGCATCGACGCATATATAGATGACTGCACCATCCAGCGCTCGACGATTTCGAGCTATAGGGGCATGCTCAAGAATGCCATCGGTCCCACCATCGGAAACATTGTGCTCGAGGAGCTTACAAAGGATGACTGCAAAAAGTGGGTCAACGACATTAACGCGAAGTACTCCCGAGCCTACGCTGCGAATTCCCTCAGGTTGCTCAAGGGAGCCCTGAAGTACGCCTGCGACGTAGACTAACAGTGGATTGATAGAAGCGTCGCGGCAAAAGTAAAGCTGCCAAAGGCAGATCTTTACGAACAGGAGAAACCAAACGCACTCACCGAGGGCGAGGCGCAAAGACTTCTCACCATCGTCAACGAGGCGCTCCTATCCCCCAACGGCTACCGCGAGTTGCCGTTCATGCTCGCCATCAAGATATCCCTTTATACCGGCCTTCGCCGCTCCGAGATCTGCGCGCTACGCTGGACCGATGTCGACCTCGATAACGGGCGCGTTCACGTAACCCAGTCCATCGGCTATAGCGACTCAAAGTTCTATATCAAGAGCCCCAAAAGCTCGAGCAGCTACCGTTGGGTCGATTGTCCTCCCCAGCTCGTCGAGGACTTAATACGCCGCAAGAAGACGATGGAGCAATGGTGCGAGGAGACCGGCATGAAGCTAACGGGCGAACACTACGTTATCGGATTCCCAGACCCCGCATCGACGATCACTGGCGCGCGCTTAGCAAGAACCTGATGCTCAGGGGCACCCAGAACAAGCCCGTCCCCTTTCACGGCCTTCGACACACCTATGCGACGCTCCTGATACAAAACGGAATGGACATCACTACGGTCTCATCCCTCATGGGTCACTCCAAGACATCCATCACGCTCAACCGCTATGCAAGCACGAGAGACCAGCAAAAGCATGCCGCCGCAAAGAGACTTGGGCAGGTTATCGATGGCATTAACACGGCGTGTAACATCGACTAAGCGCTCCCCCATCACATAGATACCGCTTGGCGATTTGCCCTGTATTAAATGGTTGTACAACAGCACAATAATGCCTGCGGGGCCCGTTATCCAGAGCCCCCAACATGTCATTAAAAGGGGATGTTACATGGACGGCCAAAGGATGCGATGGAATAACTGGGAATTTGAGCTCATGGAGAACAGCCTCCGACTATACGCAGACATGAACGAGCTCGAATACGATAGCAGCCATCCCCTTGCCGTCCTGCCGCCAAAAGTACCCCAAGCGGCTCTCAAGCGCTGTGGAATGAGCTATGGCGAGATTGCAAAAATAGCCTGCGTCAACTATGCAACCGTAAACGGCTGGTTTAACCCCAGAAGAAATCCTCCGCGGGCAACAGTTCGTGGTGGAATCTTCCCCGCGCTTTGCGAAGGATGCCTAAGAATGTCGGGCGCGAGAGACGAAACGCAAGTCGACAAGCGCTTAGTCGCCAAGCGAGTTTTCGCACTCCTCACCACCGGTTCCGCCAAGACCCCGGAAGAAGCGGCATTAGAGCTCGCAAGAGCGCAGGAGCGCTACAACCGATCGGCACTCAGCTACGCCGCGAGCACGCTTACACAGCACGATCTAAATAGCATTGCACACAGCGCCCTGGGCTTCTTGAATCTCAATCACCAGCCCGGCCAATGCAAAGGAGGCCAGCCGCTCAGCGCGTCAACATTCAAGCAAGAAGGCACTGATGCCGTCGATGCACTCGAAAAGGCTGCAAAAGACATGGAGCTCGCAAATTGGAGAGTTGTGCTAGACAGGTTATCGCTTCAAGATCTCCGACAGGCACAGAAGGAACTCGAGCTCACCATAGCGCGCAAAAGCACCCCAGGGTCAAACGCTATTCAATAGAAGAAGCCCCGCTTCAGCGATAACTGAAACGAGGGTATTCACTATATATAAGTGAGGGCATTGGGACTTTCCAACAGCAAAAAACGCGCCTTGGGCTTTTTAGGGGCCCAGACGCGTTTTTGCCATTGGAAAGCTCGTGCACGGGCTCTCTATCCCCATGCCGGCAGATTGCCTACCCCAGCATCTGGTTCACACGTCGCTGCACAGTTTCATATCGGTCTCCCAGGACATTCCGGCGCGCGGCACCGGTGCCGTATTCCCCACGGATCACGGCGCGCGCCAATGCATCCACGTCATAGCTCGCGACGCCGGCCCCGGCCAAAACTAGATAGTCGTTGGCCTCGGGCTTGCCCGTGGGTTTTCCCACAGCAACATAGAGAGTAGTTCCGCCCCGGTGCAGGCGCCCCCAGATCCATCCATCAGCGGTTGTGTACCAGAAGTCAAGCAACACGGCCTCGCCCTTACGCAGCGTACCAGCCACGCGTCCGCTCAGGCTCGGTGCCGTGCGCAGGTTCAGTGCGCTCACCGTGCATCGGTACCTTCCGCCTGCAAAGCCGCCATCATGGCTACCAGATGCCTGTGCATTCATATGAATTGCAACAGCGGTCTTAAACTGCGCCCACGATCGTTCGTAAGCCGCAAAGTACCCATCGGGATCCGTGTGGTCCGATCCGCCCCAGCGAAGCGAACAGTCGCGATGCGAAACCAGCTGCCCGATGCCCCACCCGCGCCCGCGCAGGTAGTCAGCACACCATGAGACGGCCTCGTCCCACTGGCGCTCGAAGATCGCGTGATCGGTCGCATGCGTGAGTTCGATTCCCACACAGAGCGAGTTGTCATTCCCCACGTGCCACGCCACCGTATTATCCGGCTGCGTGTGATAAACCGCGCTGCCGTCCAGCTCCATAACGTAGTGCGTCATGCACACCCAGCTCGCGGTGCGCCGCCAGTAGGTCACGTGATTAGCCGCACTCGCACCGGCGTTCCCCGTCTCATGGACCGCCAAATAAGTCGGAGAGCAGGCACCATGCCCCTGAGATACGATCGCCTCGCGACTCTCGTATGCCTGCGCCGGCGTGGCAAGCGCCATGGTAACCGCCAGCACGGCAAACCATACAGCCAATTTATTGTTCTTCATAGACCTCCTTACAACAAAGGCGCCATGGCCGTAAGCCATGACGCCCCTGGGACAGACTGGATCACCTCCTATGCCGTGCCACCCGAGTCAAGCTCGGCCATCACCGGCGAGAGCACGGCCATAACAAGGGCCACGACCAATGCGCGCCAGGCGGAGTCCAAGACCACTTGGCCAAAGATCAGGTCGACATTAGCAACAAGCACGCCCAAGACACCTTGGACGACAGCGCGGGCCAGGCGCCACTGCCATTCGTTCGACTTCAAAAACTGTTCCATCTACTCCGTCCTTTCCGCCAACGACTGAACGTCGTGCTTCATAACAGCCACGTCCTGCTCGAGCCTATAGGTGCGCTCAATCAGGGTGTTGTGCTTCTCGACACGCTTCGACAGCAGGTCGATCTTGATCTCCATCACCGCCCGGTTACGGAAGTTGGAGCACAGCACGCCTACGAGCGTGACGACACCGCCGATAAGAGCAACAACAATCGATTCCAAGCGACCTCCTAACGTCTTTCGTTGGCCCAATCATCGGGGACGGTCACAAATAGTTTGGAAAAGTACTTGACGGGTAGTAGCTACCGAAAACTACTATTCGAATTAACAGAAAGGAGATTGAGATGAGCGAAGATACTTGGACGCTTGCCGAGCTGAGCCGCATCACGGGACTTGACTACGGGACCGTCAAGTTTTATGCGCGCCCCGTGGACGCGGACACCAAAGGCGGCGGCATCATTCATGAAGCCAAGACAGTGAACGGCAGAAGGCAATTTGATTCCGAGGCTCTCTTTGACCTTTATGTAAGTGGGCTCCTCAAGTCGACAGGAGCGCGTCTTGAAGCGATCCGAAAGGCAAATGAAAACTGTGACTATTCCTCGCTTCTGGACCGTCAGCTTGAAGAGATTAAACAGAAGAAGGTGGAGTTAGAACGTCAGGAAAATAAGCTATATGCCGTCCGCAAACTTATTAACGCGTTTGAAAATGAATCAGATGTGATGGAGCAGCGTCTCGCTCTGGCACCAATTATTCGAGATAGATTTCTAGAATATGCCCAGGCTTGTTTTGATGAGGCGGGATTGAAGCTCGAGGCCAATGAACTTGTTGATTCGGGCGATGCCGCAATAATCGATGCCATGCCTCACAAACCAGCAGTTGAAGAGTTTAACGCTATGAGCTCGCTTTTTCTAAGCAGCAAATTAGACGAGGCCTCAATCGTTCGTTTAGAGGAGTTACTAAACAGCACGGAGCTGAAACAATTCACAGATTCGTTCACTGGGCTGTTAGAAATGGCAAATGTATGGCATCCCGGCATCAAGCCAACAGACCCAATCTTTGCCGGGCCGATCAAAGAGGCTCTTATTTCAACTGAGTATTACTTTGGCCCCACTGGTCGCCGGTGGCTGCCAAAGGCATATGAATATCTATTTCTCACAGACTTAATTGGAGTGGCACTGGAGCTCAGTTGCGGCAAGGGAATTACGACTTGTCTGCGCGAAGCAATAACGTACTGGACCAATCAAGACGAGTAAGGAGAACAAACATGTGGGATTACGCAGAATTGACCAAGACCGCCGCTGAATTCGGCGGCCCGAAAGACTATATCGACGCGATCGAGACCTTTGCCTACACCGAAGGCGCCGTTAACGGATTCAAGAAAGGTGCCGGCATAGTCACTTTAGTGGCCCTACCGGTTTGTGCCGTCATCGCGAAACTCTATGCAAGTTACCAACTCAAGAAGGAGGATGCGAATAAGGCGAAGCAAGCTCTATCAAGCTATATGGAATCAAGCGAGACTACAGAGGCGGCCCAGGAGGAGCAAAATGACTAAATACAAGGTCATCTACCATTACCCGAATGGAACCGACGGCGAAGAAGACGACCTCTTCGACACCGAGGACGAAGCCTTTGATGTGGCAAGCTATGGCGTTTCCTGCTATAGCTCCGGCGCAGAGATCCTCAACATGTCAAACCCGGGCGATTACCCGTTAGACGGCACAGAGGATGACTGTGAATTCGAGATCATAGAAGTCGATGAATAGCGCATCCGGCCCCGCCCGCAAAGGACGGGGCCTTTTTCATGCCTAACCCACTGTCAGATACCCGCGTGCCGTAGCGGTATCGATGACGGCCATGGCGCCCGTCACCTTACTGCTACTCCAAACGGTACCAGCACCGCCTACCAGCTTGCTGCAGCCACCAAACGTCTGGGAGCCCGGGACACTCGCCCAGGAGATTCCCGAAGGCAGCGCCCAATTCCGGTCAACCAAGATCTTTTCCAGCATGGAGCAGGTGGAAAACGTATAGAACAGACTGGTCAGATATGAGGACGCCAAGCCCCTCAGGTCCAGTTCCTGCATCATTCTGCAGTTATAGAAGGTGTAGCGCATGCTGCCGACACGTTGCAGGTTGCTCAGGCCAGACATCGCCGTGACGTTACTGCATCCATAGAACCAGTGGTTCGTGTTCCACACCATCCCCGCCGGCATCGTCATCTTTGAGATAACAACACTCTTCACGCGGCTCGAATAAGCGCCCCAGGGCAACGCGCGCATGGCGTTGTACTGAGCCTGAGCGCAAATGCGCGACTTGGCGGTAATCGTACGGGCGCCCCCAACCGGCTCGTCGTTGCCAATCTTGACGATGCCGTCCGAATATAGCGCGCCCCGCACCCAAAACCGCGGATCGTTTTCCTCGGAATGGCAAAGCACGCCCTTGTCTCCAAAGTTCATGCCCGCGGCGCCCTCAGAAGACACTGGGCAGCAACCGCGCTCGCCAACCAGGCGGTTGCATCCGCTAAAGACGCCCGAGGCAGAGATGATCTTACTTGGGTCGAACGAGGTGGCAAAGATAGACTCTAGGCACGAGCACGCGTTAAAGGCGTTGGTAAAGTCTGTGACCTCGTTCAGGTTCCCAAACCCATAGACGCGCTTAAGCGCCACCATGCCTTCAAAGAGGTATCGTGCGCTCGTCACGCCCGTTCCCTTTTATGTCGCATCGATCTCAACAAACGTCATGGACTTGCGGGAGTCATACCACGGACGGTCAAGGTAGTTCTCATAGCCCGCCGTCTGCAGTGGCCAGCTGCCTTTAGCCGCACCATGGTTCTTAGGCGCGGAGTCCAGGCGACCGAGCCAAAAACAGCCATCCTCGAATAGCACGGCACGAGGCGACTCGGGATTCACCCAACTCATGGCCAGAATCGCCGCCGCCATGTCGCCGGGCTTATAACGTATGGTCTCGCCGTTTTGCTCACGGATGGCCTTCGCGATCTCTTCAAACACCGCAGGCTGAAGGTATCCGTAAGATTCGCCGCGAAATGGGTTTTTATATCCGCTACCGCTCTTGATGCCGTTGAGCGCCCGTACCGCACTGGCAAAATCAACTGGCTTATAGAACTGTTGAGATCCGTTTTGCTCGCGGATCGCGTTCGCGATGTCGAAGAGAATTTTCCGCTCAGTTCTTCCGAGCACCATCAGGAACTCGCCCCGCCCTGAATTTCGGCAATTCTCCGGTCAACATAATTTACGGTCGCATAACCAGAAAGGTCGGGCGGTTTGGAGCCAAGCCTTGCAAAGCACCGCAATACGCACCTTTTTCTATATGCATCCGGTTTATCAATGCTTATGACGGAGCAGATGCAGCCCGAATTCCACATAATCACATAGTCGTAAAGTTTAACGAAATAGCCATCGACGGTCGCCTCATACTCCTCGCCCGCCTCCATGGGGATTCCTTCGATAAAGTGGACTTTACTACGTGAGTCAGCCACCAGGTCAACTGTCACCATGTCATAAGACGATACTGGACTATATTCAACGTTTCTTACCACCGCGAAACGCCCGGAGCCATTGTAAAGAACGTCACCTGTTGAAATAAGTCCTTTCTCTGATCTAAACGTCACCGTTCGATCTGAGAATTCCAAGCCCGATTCGCCCATGTTTACGATATTCGGCCCACGTTGTCCCTGAAGGTCTGCCTCGCTGGTTCCGCTTGCGCTCGTCACGCGCAGGATGGTCCCATCCCATTCATGGGTGACACTCGTCCCGTCATTGCCGTCTAGGCCAGCCGGGCCCACGGGGCCACGCAGGTCGACTCCGTTGGAACCACTTGCGCTCGTTACATTCAACGTGGTCCCGTCCCAGGAATGGATAATGTCGAAGCCGTGCTCTCCCTGGGGACCGGTATCGCCCTTCTCACCCTTGGCTCCGGGATCGCCCTTCTCGCCCTGATCGCCTTTTTCTCCGCGCTCCCCCTTATCGCCCTTTTCGCCGCGTTCAACCTTTTCGCCCTTGGGCCCGCGCAGCACCGTCGCAGACTGCACGCCCGCAGCGGTCTCGACCTTAATCATCGGAGCGCCCTCGTCGCCATCCTCGATGGTCACCACGGGGCTCACGCCGTCCCTACCCGGAGGGCCCTGCTCGCCCACAGGACCAGGATCGCCCGGTCGACCGTTAAAGTTGCCCTCGGCAGCATCACGACGCAACTGCTCCGCCACCTGCAGCAGCTCTCCGCTCGCATCCTCATAGCGCTTCACCATGTCAACAAACAGCGTAAAGCCGTCGCCGGCATCAACGCCCGCGACCAAATCCTCCTGTACGCGAACGAGGAATGTTCGGCTCGTAATAGTGCCTCCCTGGGCATACGAAAGCACCCGCTGGCACTCAACGACGCCCTCGAAGTTCGCCATGGCGCGCGGCCAGTAGATCGCTTTGCGGCCCGCCGCGGCATCCATGCTAAAGAGCTCCTCGCAGCCGCATTTGCGAGCCTGACGGTGGCGCCACAGCAGGTAAACATGGTGCTCACTCACATCCAGCGGCTCTGCGCACAGGGTGATATCCACCGCAACGCCGCGCCCCTTGTAGTCTGCCGGCGAGGCGATCAGCTCGCCGCCCGTGCAGTCGCCGCAGAGCTCCCAGCTCATCTGCTGCAGAGCGAATTCCTCCAGTTCGGCCATCTAAAACTCCTTGGTACCCAGATCGGTTATCGAGTTGAATTTCTTGTCCACGTAGTCCTTGGTCGCAAAGTCGCCGGTAACGGAGCCGCCGAACTTTGCCACGACCTTCAGCTGCGCCAGCTGGCTCTTGCCGTCGACCATGGGGCCCTCTTTGACCACGATGCCGATACAGCCGGTATCAATTGAGAACACGTAGTCACCCTCGCGAATAAACAGCCCCTCGACGGGGATATAGCCCTTGGCAGTCGTGCCCACCGTCTCATCGAGCCCCTTGCAAACGCCAAAGCCCAGCCCGCGAAACGAGCCGATGAGCGTCACCTCAATGGTGCGCGACCCTGTAGCCTCGGTAATCTGCGTCACTTCGGCGACGTTGCGCTGCCGGTCAATAATCCAATCGCCGATAACGTATTGCCTTGACTTGGTTATGAAGGTCGCCTTGCCGGCCGCATCGAAGTTGAACTTCGTGGTCGCCTCACGGGCCAGCTGCGGCGTACGCCCGTCTTTGCCGGTCATACCCTTCTCGCCGCGGTCGCCTTTGGGCCCCATGGGGCCTTCCGGTCCCACCTCACCCGGCTCGCCACGATCGCCCTTCTCACCGCGCAGGCCGCGCAGCATCGTGGCGCTCTTCGAGCCGTTCGCATCGGTCACCGTCAGGGTCGCCGTGCCCTCGGCGTCAATCGCGATATCAACGAGCGGTGTAAATCCAGCCGGCCCCTGGGGACCGGGCTCGCCCTGCGGACCCTGCTTGCCATCGATGCCCGGCTCACCGGGCGGTCCGGAAAGACCTCCGGCGGCAGCCTCCTTACGCAGCTCGTCGGCAAGCCCCAGCATCTCGCCAACCGCGTCCTCATAGCGCCGAATCGCCTCGACAAACAGGGTGTACCCGTCTCCGGGGTCGGCGTAGGCGCCCAAATCCTCCTGCACACGCACCAAAAGGTGCGGCTCGTCAGCGTGCCGCCATCGGCAAAGCTCAGCATCAGTTGGCATTCCACGGTACCTTCGGCGCGCGACATCGCTTTCGACCAGTACACGGCACGGCACGACTTCTCGGCATCGGGCGTGAACGTCTCAATGCATCCGCGGCGGCGCGTCACGCGGTAGCGCCAGATCAAGTACACACGATGCCCCGTCAGGTCATAGGGAACCCCATCTTCAGTGACGTCCACGATGATGCCGCGCCCGTTGCAGTCCGCGGGGCTTGCCAACAGCTCGCAGCCGGTGCTTTCCTCATCAAGCTCCCAGCTCAGATGCTGTAGGCCGCACTCCTCCAAAGGTGTCATCAAGGGGCTCCGCTCCACTCGTAACGATCGGGACCCCAGTATTTTCGGTGCCTGTCACAGGATGGAGCGCCGCTTCCAGTTCGGCATTCGTCCTCCACATCACAGTGCCCATGTCCACGAGCGTCTCCACAGCGTCGACGCCCATCGTACGTACGCGACGAATCACACGGGCTTTCAGCTCCCAAACCGGCAACTTCGTGGTGTCGGTGATCTGCACCCGGTCGCCCAAGCCAATCGGCTCACCATCCACCACCAGGCACGCATTCGCCTCATAGACCACGCGGGGCTGCGTTAACTTCTGCAGGGCGAGCTCCGTCTTACGCTTTAGGAGGTTCGGGTTCGTCTCATCCGGATAGAAGACCTCGCCAAAGCGATGAGCCGCCCACCTTCACACCCCAGCGCTCCAGCGCCTCCGTGTCCTCCACGTATTTGCAGCCATAGGTCCCCTCGGACCCCGGCACGACGGCGTCCTCCATGGTCAGGCGGCGCATGTAACCGCCGGTAAAGTCGCCGTTGTCGTCGATGAGCGGCATACCCATGCCCCAGCCGTAAAGAGCCGTGAACACCTCTGTGTCAATCAGAGTCCTGCGGCACCAAGTCAAGTTCTTGCCATATACCAACCGCACGCCGCGGTCGTCTCCAATGCCACCCGACTTCATATGCACACGGCGGGACCTCACGCCCTTGGCATCCGCCGTGATGACCGGCTCAAACTCAACCTCGCCCTCCACCTCCAGCTTATGAAGCGCATCAAGCGCGTTCATGTGATAGATCAGACCGGTCATGAGCCCGCTGTCCTGCGCAACGATGGCGCCCCAGTGTTCCGGGTACAGCTCGCCCAACACATCGGGCACGGCGTTATAGGCCTTGGCTTGCTCAAAGCGTAACTCTTCGATGTATACGGCCTTAAAATCGCATAAGCATGTACGGGCGATGACCTTGGCCCCGGCAATGCCCATGTCCTCGACAACGCTCACCACCACGTGCTCGCGCCAGCGGCCGTCCTGTGGGTCACGCCATAGGATTCGGTCGTACTTCTCGGGTATCTCCTCGCACCAGAACTCAATGGTGTCGTCTTCCAGCAGGACCTCGGTATGGGCTACGGGACCCAGGGGGTGCAGCAGGCCGAGCCGTCTGTCGTCACGGTCAAACCAAAACAATGTCGGCCCTACCGGCATTACAGCCACCTCTCATGGAACTCGCAACTCACGAGCGAGCAGGCGCGCAGGCTCAGGGTGTGCTCGCCAGGCAGCATCCTTAAGAAGCTGCTCGTAAGCGACATCCTTGCGTCCGCCACCTCGCCGTTCACAGTCACCCTGCCGGCAGCGGAATCAAAGACGACGATGTCCCCGTTTCTGGTCGGATCCAAGAAGGTCAGGATTGCGTCTCCATCCAGCGAGACCGAGAACGTTTTGCTCGCCGCGGCCTCCACCGTCACCACCGGGTTCGTCGGCCAGGTGCCGCCGACCGTAAACGAGAGGTCGCGCACGCTTCGAAGGGGTCCGTAGGCCACCGGATCGTGCACCGTAAAGGTCACCGTGCAGCCCCGTCTTCCATTAGCTCGTCCCAGGTAACACCCTCGGTCACCACGCAGTCGCAGTAGGTCAGGTCGGGTTCCTCGGGCAGTACGAGACTCCCGTCTCCGGCAAGCCAGGCTGCCAGCATATGGCGCGTCCTACTCAGTTCAGCCACATCCATGCGGCGGTCGCTTCGCAGCATCAGCCTCACCTTAATCTCAATTGGCTGCATCTGCCCGCTAATCAGAACCACCCTTAAAAAAGGGTGGTTTGCTCTTAGGGTATAACCCACGGGCCCCGGGCTCGCGTCTAAAGGCGCGGGCCCGGACTTCGTCCAGGCCTGGTGCATCTTGACCCGTGGCGCGCCGGGCACCACGGCAGGCTCACCTCCTCTTGAAGGGGTCCTCGCACTCCCTCACGCTCAGCTTGTCCAGCGCGATGTCGTGGGACTCCTGCTCCCTGATGTACTTCGCGATCGTCGCCTCGTTCAGGCCTACGGCGGATACGTAGCAGCCCTCCGCCCAGAACCTCCTGTTGCCGAACTTGTACTTTAGGTTGGCGTGCCTGTCGAATATCATCAGCGAGCTCTTCCCCTTCAGGTAGCCCATGACGCTCGCGACGCTGTACTTGGGCGGGATCGCCAGCAGCACGTGCGCGTGGTCGGGCATCAGGTGCCCCTCGATTATCTCGATCCCCTTGTACTCGCACAGCTTCCTGAGGATCTCCCCTATGTCGCTCCTGATTTGGTTGTAGATCACTTTGCGCCTATACTTCGGCGTGAACACGATGTGGTACCTGCACATCCACTTCGCGTGGGAAAGGCTGTAGGCCTCCTGGGCCATAGCGACCACCCCTTCGACTCGAATTCTTGACGGCCTGAACAATCGTCAATATCGGTCGGAGGGGTGGCTTTGTAAAGCCGTTTGTCTCCACCCGCATAGCGGGTGGTTTAAAGCTGGCCGCTGCGCGGACAGCAGACTAAAGTCTTGAACTAAAAGGGCGCCGGGGCGCCCTGGTATCGTTCTGGTTTTCGAAACGGAGTAGATCGAGGGCGGAAGCACCGTCTTCGCCGTGCGGATCTCGTCAAAGTCACGCCCGCGAAAGATAATTGATTTCGCATGCCACCTCACACCGTTTCTCAGGTCAGACGCGCGTCGACACGCCAGATAAAGTACCCACCGCTGTCCGTGCCGCGGTAAGACGGCATCCCGGCGACCATGCCCAGCACGTCCACGTCCTCGGCATCCAGTCCGTGCCAGTCCCGCTCATTCAGGGCGCGGCTGCACATGCGGGCGCGGTGGTAGTCCTCCATCGCGCCCTCCGCCACCACCAGCACCGGCACCAAAGCCGTCCAGTGCCTCGCGTGTTTGCCCTCGGCGATCTGCTCAAACTCAGCGGCCTGCACCACAATGGGTGTCGTACAGGTTCTGCGGGCCGGAGCCGTGGTAAACACGTCTTTAATATCCGCAGCCCCCAACATCGAGGCCACGACATCCATAACGCTCACGATACGGTCAGCTCCCAGTGGTGGCTGGTCCCATCGCTCTCCTCAAAGCGGCGGCACTCGCGCACCAGATAATCCATGCCGCAGCACTCGACGCGGCTCCCGACGGGAATCTCAAACGCACCCACGCTATTGACGCGGTCCACATACATCAGGCCGCCGCCCGTGGTCGAGCGGTGGCCATTCTCGCTTACCACGTCCACGGTCTGCACGCGCACGCAGCCCAGCGGGCGGCCGCCCTTAAAGCCGCCCTCGCCATCGGGCACGTGCACCACGACGCAGTCACGCGGCACCGAGCGCGGAATCGGACTCAAACCCATAAACGCCATCAGCCCAGACCTCCAAACAGGCAGCCGGTACCAAAGAGCTCGCGCGTGGCGGCAGCACTTGCCTCCTCGCGCGAGGTCGTCTCGCGGTCCTCAAGGTAGCGGCTCACCTTGTAATCACCCAGCAAGACAGCTCCCTTGCGATCCTCGTCCCACTCATAGAACGCCTCGGCGGCGGCGCAGATGGCGCGCTTCCAGTAGATCACGACGTCGGCGGGCAAACCCGAAAGGTCGGGGTTGCCCGCCATCCACTTCACGTGGCGCTCGGCCTGCGGCAAGATGTGCGCGAACTCCTCCGCGCCCACCGAGCACGTGCCCGAGCAGATAACCGGGCGTCTGCAATGGCGCGCCGTGCTAGGCGCCAATGCTTGCGTACACGCCGTCCAGCTTGTTGTCGAGCAGCTCGACGATGCCGTACTTGCGGTACTTGCGCATGTAGGAGTCCAGGTTCTCCAGCTCGGCGGGGCTAAACACACGACCCACCACGTGCTTGTCGAACTTGATCACGGCGGACTTCTCCACTACGAGGAAGTTCAGAGCCTTGCCCTCTGCATCCTTGGCGTAGCCGAATTGGTCGCCGTCGCCCGACTTCAGAGCGATCTTCGAGTAGAAACGGCCCTGCGGCACCTCGACGATCTTGGCAAAGCGCGTCAGCACGTTCTTGGAAAGCGTCGGGTTCAGCGTCGAGTAGTCATCGAGCAGGCCCTTCAGGGTCGGCGTGATAAACAGGTAACGGCTCTCGCGCGTAACCTCCTTCTCGTCCATGGCGTTGGTCACGGTGCGCAGATCGCCCAAGACCTCGGCAGCCTCGGCGGCACTGTAGTCCTTAGTCTCCTTGGTCACGCCGGTATGGCCCGCGATCTCGGAGAAGGTGAAGGAGTCGCCCTCGGGCGCCACCTGCGTGCGCTGCAGCTCGGCGTCGGCAGCAACAAAGCAGTCAAGCACGCCGGCCTCCTCGACGTCCATCACGTCAGCCAACAGCTTGATTCCTCGATCGTAATTAAACGTCTTGGTTTCGTATTCGTACGTAATGGCACCGGTCTTATAGCCCTGGTTGCGCGTATAGTCGCCCAGACCCGTCACAGAGATCTTCGGAATCATGATCTCCTTGGCGTTGCGGCCTGCACGGGCCATGCGACGCGGCGAGTTCAAGCACGTCGACAGTGCCTCGCGCTTATACACCTCATCCAGGATGGTCGTATAGTTTTTGATAGCAGCAATCGTATTAGCCAAAATAACCTCCCATCAGGGCATCATCGAGCCCTATTCACTCAGGCCGGCAACCTCGCGCCAGCGCTTCAACTGTTTCTCGCTATCCACGGCAGCGCCGGCACTCGGCAGGCCGGTCTTGCCCTTGGGCTTAGAAACATGCTGTGAAGTAACCTGTGAAGTCTCGAACAGCCACGGCTCGGCGGCCTTCAGCGCGTCGACGTCGCCGTCGTGGTCGGCAAGCAGGGCCTGCTTGCGGGCGCCGGCTAATCGCAGCTTAAAGTCCACGTCCTGCGCGGCCAGACGCTCCTCCAGCTCCTTGATGCGCGCCTCGGTCGCATCGGCTGCGGGCGGAGTATCGTCATCGGTCTCGGCGTCGCCGGAACCGTCCTCAACATCCTCGGGCGCGGTCTCGTTCAACGGCACCTCTTCTTGCCCTTCTTGGACTTCCTGCGTCTCGTCGATCGTCTCTTCGCCATTGGCCTCAGCTCCCATGGATACCCTCCATAACCGGGCGGACCGACATAGAAAAAGGCCCGCACCCCAAACAATTCGCGTTCAGGGTGCGGGCCTGTCACAAAGGGAATTTATATATCTCAGCAAACTGATAACATTAGGTGATCTGTAGCTATGTCAAAGGGAGCTTACATGGGAAGATTGAATGGGTTTACGACAACGATGAAGATATATCTTTGTCTAACGAAGTCGACTTGCTTAATGAGGCGATCATCGAGAAGCATCCCTTGGTCGGTAAGATTGAAAGAAAGGTCTATCGCACGCTCGCCATTGCTGGATGGGCGGCAGCCGTAGTTATCCTGTACTTTGGCTACCAGAACTACCTTCAGTACGTTCCTTCGGCAGAGATGCTTGCCTTTATCGACAACAGCATGTTCATGCCATTCTTCGCACCGCTGGCGGCTCCATTTCACTTTTTTTATTGGACTTCCGTTATTAGCCCCTTTATACGCCGCATGTATGGCCGTGTATTCGCTGCTTGTTCTCTTTGTCAATAAATCAAGTGAAACTCAATTTAAGACGCTACTTAAACCTCAGGAGATCGGGGTGGCCATTGCAGTAGTTGTTGGGGTTTTCGTCATGGGAGCGTGGTTCCTTAACGGTTTCCATCAGTTCCTCGTTGAGGAATATGCGAAAGGAGAAGCGCCAGAACCGATAAACGTCCTACATATCGGCGTTCTTACTTTGATTATCTTCGCCTGCTATTTCTTTACGTATCACATCTTCACGACGAGCGTTCGCAAGAGCCCGTTTAGGCCGTACTATTGCCTACTTGATTTCCTGAAGACCTACTTCACGCCCGGGTGGTGGGTGCTTTTGGTGCTGAGCATTAGCCTCGGACCCGCTTTCATTGTCTACTCAGTAATACTGCTCATTTGCTGGTACATCCTAAGGATCTTCCTCTCTCCAAACCTTTGGTATCACCTACTTAGGATCATTGGAACGGTTGCGGGCGTAACCTTTGTAGCAGGAATGGCCGAAGCGACCAGGAATATCGGAACTGGTGGCAAGAGAAACAACTAGAAGTTTAGCCGACAATAATACACTGGGCCCGCGTGCGGAAACGATTTGCACGCGGGCCCAGTTCTATTTCTTCCTGTACTCATCGAGCGTCTTTCCGCTCTTGTCCTTCCAAACATTCCAGCCGTTTGTTGGGCCGCCAAGCACAACCCAACCAGCAGTCGAAGGCGATTTTGTCGCCACGCCAGCCTGCAGCACGCCATCCACAATTGGTGCTGTGCGACGGGCTTCAGGAGCCCAAACCCCTTCGTTGACCGCAGCCATTTCACAAATCAGAATTAGCAAACAACCGAGCCATACCCCATATGGAGGATAGCTCGGTTTGCCGTTCTACCGGAGATGCCAACTTGTGTAGTCATGCTAGGGCGAGACTGCGTCTATTGTCGAAATGCACACACGGCATCTGGGCCGCACAATTGGGGATTCTTCCTGCTCTGGTTCTCAGCAAGCTATAGGTTCGAACTGATGACAAGATGCAGCTTATCTGCGGCAGATTTAATTGAATTCTGCTGTTCGGAAAGCCAGTCGTCATATTCTTCGTTATTACCAAAGAAATCGTCCAACTTCCCCATGAAGCCGTGGCTTTGTTTGTAGTCCTTGCAATACACTTCACCCTTATAACGCATATTTGCAACATTGCTCAGGGCAACAATTCCAGTTGAACCCTTGTGAGAGAGCCCACGATATAAGCCACTACTAGCGATAGTACCCTCATTCATCGTTAGCAACTTAAACTGATCTTCATACATATCGCCAATGCCAAAGAATGCATCTAAGCCCTCTTTAGTCGCTACAATGATTTTCCCAGCAGGACAGATGTTGGAAATTAAAGACTCCATTACCTTTAAAGCCTCATCGGCAGCATAGTTCAAGGCTACGTCTGCAATTAGAGGGCAAAAATTACCGCCAATCGCATTTTTAAGCATTGTTGCAGAGTCCCTTACGGCGGCATAGGACCCATGCGTGGAAATCCTATTCAACCATTCAATGCATTCTGCAACAGACTCAGTATTAGCTCCAAGCTCTGCAGAATTGCTAATCAATTTGAATAAAGAGCTGGATTGATCGAGAACATCGAAAACACCACTAATTGCGTCCAATTTAGATGAGAGCGCATTTATCTTGCCTTTAGGAAGGTTAAATTTAACGCTAGAGGCTTCGATGCGCGACAGGCTGCTACGGAATGAGCTGCAGCTAATAGTCCAAATAGTTTCCCCGCCTTCGGAGTGAATAAATGAACTTATCTCCGCCATTGTTGCAAAATAAGCATCCTCATATTGTTCCACGCTTCCATAGGAGGCGTAAACCCCGTCCAGCTTATCGAAGAGCCCGTTAATCTTGGAAACCAATCCAGAAATCTTATCAACTGGGGTCTTTCCCGCCGCAACCAAGTTGTCGAGCATCGCTATCCCCTCTTTAAGAGAGGATACATAGTTTGCAGCCTTATATGTGTCCATAACTTTGGCAGAAGTCGTAAAGTCATTAACCAGATACGACATCAATTCTTCTTTAAATACACGTTGTTGATCGGTTCCAAAAAGCTTGGAAAGTAGCGGTGCAACAAAGGTATTTAAATCATCCTCGGTAATAGAAGAGCTCTCGGATGAGTAACGGAAATTACCATCGTCCAGCAACCATTCCTCCGCATTGCCGTCAAAGTAGTTGCCCTTCTCGTTCTTCCCGACAGGGTTCGAAACTTTATTTAGATAGACGCCACCGGCGGGTGTCGTAACGAGCTGAATTTCGTCACCATTTTTTATGCCGTCGTGATCCCAGTCATTGCTGGGTTTCCCATCGCAGTCGTTGTTGAAGTCAATACCAGTAAGTTCACGCGACCCGTTGGACAAAATCAGCTTGCCCTCATAGATAAGCTTGTTGTAATAATCCGGGATTCCATCATCGTTAGAATCCGTAAACAGGTCGACCGTCTCAACCTCAATGTCCTTATAGATATCCTCCAAGTCAAGACCAGCTTTTGCCTCATAGCATTTACCGCCCGTAGACTCAGCGATCTTATTCAGAAGTTCGGTATTGGCCTTTCCTAACGCAACGGTATAGATTTTCACTCCGGCGGCCTGAGCATCCGCAATCAGATCTTCATACGTCTTCTCGGGATCAGAATAAGTATCCTCGCCATCAGTCATAAACAAAATGTACTTGTTCTTGAGATTCGTTTTGGAAAGCTCTTCAAGAGAAGTCTTTAAAGCTGACGTTCCGTTTGTGCCTGACGAACCAAAATTCCATCCACTATCGTTCTGAATATTATCGATAGCCTGGTTCAGAGCATTCTTGTCATTCGTGAGAGGGCAGGTAACGGTTGCTTTGGCGATAAATGAAACCAGTGCGCCCTGGTCTTCTTCGCGCAGCTTCTCCACAAAAGACTTCGTTACGTTTTTCCTAAGATAATAGGGGTCGTTATCGTCCATGGACTGCGAATAATCCAGAGTAAAACAGAACGCCATTCCATCATTTGCATCGTTAGCGGATTTGATATCAGCGTCCCAAGCCTTATCAAAGGGAACTCCGTTAAGCAGAATGTACGTCGAAAAATGGCTCACATACGCAGTGACGGTATTGCCATCAACATTCTGATTCTCCACCTTCTCTAGGCAATGTGTCCGCTCGTTGACATAATAAATCTCAGGACGGAAATCCTCATCAGGTTGTCCGAAGGTGCCGGCGTCATACGAAAACGAGATCTCAGCAGAATCGAATGACCCATCAACGCTGAATTCATATGCATTGCCCATGTAGCCAGCAGTGGAAGGGCTGACGAGGCTCTGCTGCGAATTGTCCACCGGGGCGATCGTTAGGGAAGATGCCTGCGATCCAGAGAGTCCCTTTACCGTAACGCCGGCTGTGACCAAGTTGCTCGGCGAAGGATTTGCCGCTGCAATGGTTGTTTCGAAGGAAGAATTGAATGCCTTTGGATCAAAATCGTTTTCAATTTCCCAACCGTCCAGCGCTCCGTCGTCATCGGTATCGGCATTAAGAGGGTCTGTGCCCCTGGTCTTAAATTCTTCGCCATCGGAGATGCCATCATTATCAGTATCCGGATTTAGAGGGCGCGTCCCCTTTTGCAGTTCCTCTCCATTAGACAGGAGATCGCTATCTGCGTCCTCGTCATAGTCGATCGCTCCATTTGCATCGCTGTCAGCAAGAAGAGGGTTAGTGCCGCATTCAATTTCAAAGCCATCAGGCAGTCCGTCGCCATCAGTATCTGCATTGGCGACGTTTGTTCCATACCAGCGCTCAATACCGTCCGCCATTCCGTCGGAGTCGGTATCTGTGGCGTCGTATGACAATTTTGCATATATAACGGTGTCACCAGTAATCGGTTTAGAAAAATCAAAGGGGGTGGAAAGCCCTTCGTCTGCATACCAGCCGTCAAAGCCAAATACCCGCGATTTTGGATCAGAAGGCTGTTTTACAACATCTCCGTCTTTAACCTCAAGCGAGCTAAAGTCCGTAGGGTTGTCGATTAGATCCGGATAAGCGATATTAAAAGCAACAGTGTGAACGTTACTCGATTGGCTTACAGGGTCATGCTTAATATGAATAACGACGTCAACCCGCTTGCCATCAACAAACACTGCAGTTTGAGCGTCCACGACGGAAGGACCTGCCTCAGCATATGTTGCCCGCGGCATTATGGAAAGCAGCAGTGAGCTAGAAACAACGAAGCAAATGAGGAAGCTGAAAGCAGATCTGTGTCCGCGAAGCAGAAAGACGCCGAGCAGAAGCAGCCCGGCTCCTACCACCGCAAATGTGATCCAATTATTAACGTCCCCAGCAAAAGGCATGCCCGAGGCCTTATTGTTCTTAGATTTATTTGTCTTAGACGCCTTAATCGAGTTCGCACTAGCCCGAATAGTCCAAGTCGCGCTTTCGCCAGGGGCTATAGATTCCGCATTCCAAGAAGAAGAGGACCCCTGTTTAACGGTCAGACACTCAGGAAGATCCAAAGTTCCGTTTAAGCCAGAAACGGTAGCGGCATATCCATTTTTAACGTCAACAGTTAATTCAACATCGTCACCAGACGAATAGGAGCTCTTATCAGATCTGACGGAAACTGCCAAGCCTCCCGAAGATTCTTCTGCAAACGCGCTATAAGTTGCAAAGCCATTAAATAGCAGCATTAGCATCACAATCGTTGCGCAGATCCGCGTGAAACGCCTGCCCATCTTCTTCCCACCTTATTTGCGACCATGTGGCCTAATCGTTCTCATCCAACAATTATGAAAGTATAAGAGAAGCATATAGGCCCAATAGTTGCATTGCTATTTTTTCAGTGAACGTATGAAACGGCGCCCTTGATTATCAACTTTATCCGAACACCTCCCACATTCATCCGCACATGTGCGGATGAATGTGGGAACCCGATACCCTGAGGGCCGGATCGGCCGGCCCCGGGAGATCGGGGGAAGGATGTGGATTGGCTACACTGGTGTGGACAGTTCCGGGAGGGGCGCAAGAGACGGGAGGGCCGTAAATGAGGGACCCCAGGCACCCGAGGCATTTCACCGACGAGTTCAAGAGGCAGATAGTCGACCTCCACAACGCCGGCAAGCCCAAGCGCGAGATCATGGACGAGTACGACCTCGGCAAGAGCACCGTGGAGAGGCGGGGCAGGTCGATAAACGCGACCGGCTCGCCGCGCGCCGCGGACAACCGTACGCCCGAGCAGAACCGGATCCTGGAGCTCGAGCGCGAGAACCGCAGGCTCCGGTTGGAGGTCGACGTCTTAAAACAAGCGGCGCTGATATACGCTCGAAAGTGAGGGCCATAGCGGCCAACGGGGGCCGCTACCCCATATCAGCGCAGTGCAGGCTCCTCGGCGTCGCGAGGTCGACGTACTACTCCATGCGCTCGCGGCCCGACCGGCCCGCCGCGCCGGACCCCGCCGCGCCGGCCGTGGTCGCGGCCCACGCCGCCAGCAAGGGCCGGTACGGCTCGCGCAAGAAAAAGGCGTCGCCCGGGAGGCCGGGCGTCACCGTCAGCCGGCGCCGGGCCTGCCGCATCATTGGGGGAGGACGGCCCGATCGGCGCATGCGGCGGGAAGAGGTCCAAGGTGCACCCCCGGGGCGGTCAACGAGGCCGACGCGCCGAGCGTCGTCGCGCGCGGCCTCGGCGGCAGGGCGCCGCGCACCCATATATGCGGCGACCTGGCCTACGTGTGCGTCGGGGCCTCGTGGAGCTGCGCCCGCCTGCTCGTCGACCCCCGCAACAGGGGGGATCGACGGCCACTCCGCCGGGCCCGGAAAGGACGCCCGGCCGGTCAAGCCGGCGTTCGCGACGCCCTCCTTCCCGATCCCGGACATCGAGATATTCCACACGGACCGCGGCAGCGAGTTCAACAACGCCGAGATCGACCTGATGCTCGAGGCCCTCGGCATAGAGAGGTCGCCGTCGGCCAAGGGCTGCCCCCATGACAGCGCCGTCGACGAGTCGGCCGACGGGATACCGAGGGCCGAGCTCGCCCGCCGCGAGGCGTTCGGCACGACGCGCGAGCTCCGGGCCAGGCTCTCGGACTACGTGCACCGGCACGACAACTTCAGGATCCACTCGACGCTGGGCTACATGTCGCCGGTCGAGTTCAGGAAGGCGGGGCCGTCCCTCCCGGAATCGTCCAAATAGGTGTTGCCAATCCAGACTCGCCCTCCCTCCAGTACTTGGCGACCGTGTGCCGGTCCATGCCGTGCCTCCTCGCGATTTCGCTGAAGTTCGGCTTCGCGCCGGACCCCCCCTGTAGACGTTCAGCTCTCCCATTACGTTTCGCTCCATATCCCGCTCCTCCCGGGTCGGATACCCGATCGGAGCATAGTTCCGTTAGCGCAGTTGGTGAAAGTACGTTAGCGCATTCGGCGAGATGCGTTTGCGGAAGTGGTTATTTTTAGATTAGCGCTAACAGAAGGACGCCGGGTGCGTCGCGGACGCCCTGGAGGGCGTCCGGGCCATCCTCGGCGCCGACGGGACGCGCCGCGTGTTCCGCGCCGTCCTCACCGACAACGGCGCCGAGTTCTCCGACGAGGCGGCGATCGCGGCGCTGCTCGGCGAGGGGCCGGGCGAGACGAGGCTGTTCTACTGCGACCCCGGGCGCAGCGACCAGAAGGGCGCCTGCGAGCGCAACCACGTCGAGATCAGGAAGCTGCTGCCCAAGGGCGCCGGAATCAGGTTCGACCGGCTCGCCCCGGCCGACCTGGCGCTGGCCATGTCGCACGTGAACTCCGAGCCCCGCGGCGCGCTCGGCTTCGCGACGCCCGCGCGCGCCTTCAGGGCGATGCTCGGGGAGGACGCGGCTGTGTTTCGTCAAGAGGATTCGAGCAAAAAGAGCATCGGAAATTGAGCAGCCTGAGCATCGGAAGCGCGCACGCTTTTTGAGCGGCTAGCCCTCCTGCATGAGGGCATGGCGGACGCGGTAGGACTCGCCGCGGAACTGGACGAGCCTCCCGTGGTGGACGATGCGGTCGATCACGGCGGCGGCCATCCGGTCGTCCCCGAACACCGACCCCCACCTGCTGAACTCCAGGTTCGTGGTGATCACCACCGACTGCCTCTCGTATGCGTCGGCGAAGACCTGGAAGAGCAGCCTCGCCCCGTCCGCGTCGAGCGGGAGAAACCCGAGCTCGTCGATGACGAGCAGGCGGGCCTTGCCGATGGGCGCGGCCTCCCGGTCGAGCCTCCCGTCGTCGCGGGCGCGCCTCAGGCGCATCACGAGCGAGGACGCCGTGAAGAAGCGCGCCTCGAGCCTCCTCTCGCACGCCAGCGCGCAGAGGGCCGACGCCATGTGCGTCTTGCCGGTGCCGACGTCGCCCATGAGCGCGAGGCCCTCCCTGCGCTCGACGAAGTCGAGCGCGAGCAGCGACTCGCGCCCCATGCCCTCCGGCCACGACGCGGCCGGCCAGTCGTAGCCGTCGAAGGTCTTGGGCGCCGGCAGCGCGCGGCGCCTGAGCAGAGTCGCGCGCTTCGAGGCCTCGCGGCTGGACCTCTCCGCCTCGAGGTGGCCAGCCAGGTACTCCACCTGTTTCGGGGTGCCGAGCCTCGACCGCTCCTCCAGGACGGCGGTGGCGAGCGAGCACGACCGCCCGGCCTCGACGACCCTGCGGGCCAGCTCCTCGCTAGCTGCCATCGGCGACCGCCCCCTTCAGGAACCCGTCGCAGGCCGACAGGTCGGCCCCGCCGGCCCCGCGGCCGCCTCCCGCGATGCGTCTCGCCAGCACGTCGACCGTGGCGTCGTCGGGGACGCGGCCGCCCTCGACGACCCTGAGCGCCGCCCCGCATGCCGCCTCGAAACCCGAGGGCTCGCTCGCCCGGCCGATCGACCTGAGCGTGCGCCTCCTGCCGGCGGAGTCCATCCGGTCGATCCCCTCGACGAGCCCCGGCGGCATGTCGCGCCTGATCGTCGACTCCCCGAAGGCCCTCGGCCTGGCGATGATGGCGGGCACGAGCGAGAGGGGGTTCCGGACCGCGGGGCCCTCCCCGAAGGCCCTGGGGAGGACGGCGACCCGGCGGCCGCGGTCGGCGAGGATCTCCACCGTCGACGCGCGCATGCCGACGAGCAGGCTCCGCCCGTGCCAGGCGGGCCCGGCGACGTACTCGCGCCCGTCGGCCTCGACGTGGCCGCGCTTGTCGGCGCGGGCGGTGACCCACCTCACCGCGTCGAACTCCACGCCGGGAAGGGCGCGCATGGCGGCGAGGCCCTCCCGGTAGGCCTCTCCGTGCGGCCTGCCGCCGCGGCGGCGCGCCGCCGCGTTGACCCCCGCGCATCCATCGGCGAGGAACGCGTTGAGCTCGGGGAGCGTGCCGAACGCCGGCACGGGGACGAGGAGGTTGCGCCGGAGGAACCCCACGGCGTTCTCGACGGAGCCCTTCTCGTTTCCCGAATAGGGGTTGCAGTACCGGCTCTCGAAGCGGTAGTGGGCCCTGAACTGCGAGAACAGCCTCGATTCCGTGACCTCGCCGCGCACCATCCTGCCCGCCTCGGTGGCGTTGTCGAGCACCATCGCCGCCGGGGCGCGGTCCCGTCGGCGGAAGATCTCGAGCAGCCCGGCGCACAGGCACTCCGACCTCTGCGACATGAGGGCGACGCACTGCCGGTCGTTCGAGTGCGGAAGCGTCGCGACCAGCAGCTTGAGGTCGAGGGTCCTCCCGCCGACCGCGGCGCGAAAGTTCCCGAAATCGACCTGGCGGGTGCCGGGCGCCCACTCGAGCTCGAGGTACCCCTCTCCGCCCGCCGCCGCCCGGGCAAGCCTGAGCTCGCGGACGAATCTCTGCACGGTGGAGCACGAGCCGCCGTGGCCGCGCTCGGCGACGAGCCTGTCGTAGATCCGCCTGGCGGTGTGGCGCTGCTTCCTCGGGGCCCCGAGGTCGGCCTCGAGAACGCCCGCGACCCATTCCTCGTTGCCCTCGAGCGCGGGCCTGCCCCTCCTCTGGGGCATCGGCGCGGCGGGCGACATGTCCTCCATGCCGGCGTACTTCGCCCGGGTGTTCCGGCTCACGTGGGGCACCCGGGCGATCTCGGACCTCGAGCGCCCGGCGGCATCCATCGACCGTATATCATTCACTGTGTCCAGGGGCACGGCCATCTCCTCCATCCTTCCCGGGCGGGCTCGCCAAAGTAACCGCCCGGGGAGACCATACGGCGGGGGCCGCGCCCCCGGTCCCCGGGGC
>NZ_CAAKNY010000059.1:0-13342 GCF_901212495.1 Collinsella aerofaciens
GGCAAAACAGTCCGTATTCCACCGCAACTTCGTTATCTGCCCTTGGGCTTGCTGGCGTAGAACTTCTTCTTTTTGGGTTTGCCTGCGCAGGCAGGCTCGCCGTTGCCACGCGCCCCTCGGTCGCCGGCTTGTACGTGCGCGGGTGCAGCCACGCGGGGCTTGCGAGCCGCGGGGTTGCGCAGTTCCTCAACGCGCTCGGTAATTTCCTCGGCACTAAAGCCGACTTCGGCCATGGCGTCCTCGATGGGCAGACGGCGCACGATATAGCAATGATGCACCTTCTGGTTGCGTGCGAAATCCTCGGGGATGGTCTGCGCCGTAATGTCCTCTAGCACGACGCCCGCGCGTGCGAGCTTGCGCGTCTCGGGGCGGAAACCGCGCAGGTTGCAGCTAAAGATGGCATGCCCGCCCTGTGCGAGCAGGCGCGATACGCCGGCCAAAAGCTCAACATGGTCGCGCTGGACATCCCAGGTGCGGTGGCCCATCTTGGACGAGTTCGAGAACGTGGGCGGGTCGACAAAGATCAAGTCCCAGCGGTTGCGCGTCTGGCGCTGGTCGCGAATCCAGGCGAGCACGTCGTTGCGCACAAAATGATGCTGAGGCCCCACAAAGCCGTTCTGGCGCATGTTGCGCTCAGCCCAGTCCAGGTAGGTGTTGGAGAGGTCGACCGTCACGGTCTCCTCGACGCCGCCATCGGCCGCGTAGCAGGTGGCAGTGCCGGTGTAGGCAAACAGGTTGAGGAAGCGGCGCGCCTGCTTGGCGTGCTCGCGCACCAGGTTGCGGGTGACGCGGTGATCCAGGAAGATGCCGACGTCCAGATAGTCGTCAAAGTTGACGGCAAAGGTGAGGCCGCCCTCCTCGATGAGCGGCAGGCGACGGCGCGCGATGTTGGCGCGCTCACCCGATCCGCCCTTACCGGCGCCCTGCTTGCCGTACTGCGAGCCGCCACGCGAACGCATGCGGGCCTTGGCGTGCACGTGCTCGGCCGGAACGTCCAGGATGCGCGGCGCGATGGCCAAGATGTCGAGCATGCGGGCCTGGGCCAGTGCAGGGTCGATGGTCTTGGGCGCGGCGTATTCGGCGATGACGAGCCAGCGGCCCGGCGTCTGCGGGCATCCCTCGTACAGATCGATGGCGGCGGAGTAGTCGGGCAGGTCGGCATCGTAGACGCGGTAGCAGCTCACGCCCTCGCGCTTGGCCCACTTGCGACGCAGGCGGGCGTTCTTGCGCAGGCGGTTGGCGAACTGCTCCGACTCGGGGATGAGCACGGGCAGCGGCTTGCCGTCGCCTAGGTCGAGCGTGGCGGCGGGCTCGGGCGTGGCGGGGGCGGTGCTGCCTTTATCATTGGCATTGTCGACATCTGCAGCCTCGCCCGCGGCATCCGCACTGGTCGCAGCCTCAAACGCTGCGGCTGCGTGGTCGAGCGAGGGCCAGACCTCGATAGTCGCCTCTTCGTTGTTGGGCATGACGGCGATCGAGTGCTCGGGCTCGGCGTGGAGCGCGCGGGCCAGCAATCCGTCGCGGGTGAGCACGGCGACCGGCGCCGCGGCAAGCTCGGGCGCGCGGCGCAGCTCGCCGACCAGGGCCATGGCGTCGTGCATGAGTGAAAGCGGGGTCTCGGTGGTGTCTGCGACCACGGCGGCGCCGGCGACAGCGCCCACATGGTCCAGCACGGTGGCGGGCTTGGCGGCGCAAAAATCGACAAAGCGCTTGTAGCCGGCACACGTAACCATGCGCTCAGCGGTCTTGCGGGCGGCGGGATCAATGTCCACGGCGACGATGCGTGCCTCGCGCTCGCGTGCTGCCGCCTCGCGCTCGCGTGCCTCAGCAAGCAACTGCTCCCACAGAGCGGCGTCGTGCAACTGCCAGCCCTCAAAGCCCCAGCGCTCGCGGATGGCACCCGGAGCGCGGTCGGTCAGAATATTCACTGCCTCCAGCAGCAGGCCGCCGCCGGCGCACGAGGCGTCGATCAACGTGGGCAGAGCCTCGTTCTCGTAGTCGTCGGCCGTCAGCTCGCGCTCGCACAGTGCGGTCCAGCCGATCTGCGCCAACACCAGGGCGGCGTAGTCGGGGCGTAGCACGTGCGCGCCCTCGCCGGCGCGGGTCGCCGCGGGCGGCAGACGCTTGAACAGCGGGTCGCCCGAAAGGTCCAGGCTGATGCTCGCGCGACGTTGGCGCAGCGAAAGCAGCAGATGAACGTCGGGATCGGCGGCATCGACGTCGGCGCGGCGACCCGTGGCCTCGGCCAGGCGGTCGCACAGCGCGTCCTTGGCGCGCAGGGCCGAGAAGCGCGTGTTGCGCAGCTGCTCGGTCACGCCGCGGGCGGTGATGGCGATGGTGGCGCCGGGGCGGACGATGTTCTCCCAAGCGATGTCGTAAACGCCGTCGTACAGCTCGTCGGCATCCTGCGCCTCAAAGCGCCCGAGCACCACAAACACGCGGCTGGCCAGGCGCGACCACAGACAGGCACGGTAGCCTTCTTCGAGCTCGCCCTCAAACGTAGCGCGGCCCTTCAGGCGGCGGACATGCGAAAGCCCGAGCCGTTTAAGCTCGTCGGCGAGTGCGGACTCAAAGCCCTCGGGGCAGCTTGCATAAAATTCCATGGGTGACCTCTCTATATGTGAATCCGTCCCATTATAAGGCGGAGAAAAGCTCCCCCTGAGCGCGCGGATAAGGATGTGGCCAATGTACGAGACCTCTGCAGCTCTGGTTTTCGATATCGACGGCACGCTGATTTCCCGTGGGGGCGAGCGTCGATGAGATCGTGGCCCATGACAAGCCCACGCCCGCCGTGCACGACGCGTTCCACCGGCTGCGCGAGCGCGGTCATCTCGCGTTCATCTGCAGCTGGCGCGGACGCTCCACGGCTTTGCCGAGGCTCTTGGAGCCCGAGACAGCGGGCTCGTCTGCTCGCCGGTCTCCTCGATCTACATAGACGGCAAGCGGGTCTACCGCGACGACACGAGCGCGGAGCTGCTGCATGAGACGACCCTCCGGCTGGAGTCTGCCGGCATCGAGGCGCGCTCGAGAGCGATGGCAGCTATGTGGCCTTCTGCCCATTGGGCGCGGTCTACACGGGGACCCTTGACACGCCGACCGCCGCGAGTGCGATGGAGCACACGGAGCGGTTCTCTGCCTTTGCCTGCAACAAGTTCTGCTATGAAGACACGGAGTTTGCCAAGTTCGAACGGATTCAGGCGTTCATGGACGAGTATTACGACATGCACGAACTGGGGATTGCCATCGGTGAGTCGACCATGAAGGGCGTCAACAAGGGCACGGGCGTGGTGCACGCGCTGAAGTGCCTGGGCCGCGGCCACGAAGCGCGTTCGGGTTCGGCGATTTCGAGAACGATCTGACCGTGTTTGCGGTGGTGGAGATGTCGGTAGCCATAGGCAACGCGTTGCCGCAAGTTAAGGAGCACTCGCTCTACGTGACGGGTTCTGCCGACGAAGACGGCACGGTAGGTGCTCTGGAGCACTTCGGGCTCATGTTACTGATGAAATAGGAAGATAATATTTGTACCTTTCTTCCCCGCTAGCATTTTTGTGCATCGGAGAATAAGAGGGAAGGTGACATGGCTTTGTAGACGTCACTGGATTTCAGTGGTAAGTAACAACTGTATTCGCAGCTTTACGACATCCTGTTTCAGGACATTGTCGGCGGTGTCTACCTTGTCGGTGATTTGATCCCATCGGAAAGCGAACTTATGCGACAGTTCGGCGTCTCGCGCGCTACTGCTCGCAAGGCCATGGAGATGCTTACCAACAATGGACTAATCACCGGGCGTCGCGGCAAGGGCTCCGAGGTCATCTCCAACGTTCCCTCCAATTCGCTTCAATATGTTACGAGCTGCATGAAAAAGAACGTTTCGGACAATGTTGTTCCGCAGAAGCACGTGGTTGATGCCGACGTCGCACCGATTTCGAAGAATGCTGACCAGGCACTCGAGCTTGAGGAAGGTGTGACCTCGTTCCGCTTGCGCCGTGTGCGCTATTCCGGCGACAAACCGTTCTATCTCGAGACGATTTACTACGAGGACGGCTGCGTGCCGTATATCGAGGAGCGCGATTTCTCCAAGGAATCTCTTCGTGCGTTCTCGTACAACAGCTGCGGTATCAGCTGGAAGCGCGCTACGCAGAACATTCGGGCCGTGGTGGCCAATGCGGGGCAAGCCGACCGATTAAACATCAAGGAGGGCGACCCTCTCCTGTTGATCAAGCGCGTCTCATTCGATAAACAGACTGTTCCACGTGAGTAAGTCGAGATGTATTTCAGAGCCGATCTCTATCATCTGGAGATTGAACTCGACGTATAAAGATGCCTCCCATTCTTGGTTCAAGAAATGGGAGGCATTTTGCATGGTCGCGAAGATGTCGGCGATATCGGTGGGGATCGTTTTCTTGCAAGCCTATTTCGCTAGAGCCTCTGCCGCGAGCGCAAGGCAGCCCATGATGCCCTGCTTGCTCTCAAGGCTGTTATTCACGATATAGCTGTCGATGTCGGCAATCTCGGGCGTGACGATATAGCCGTTAAGGGCGTCGAGCGTCTTTTGGCGCGCTAGCGCAACGATGGGCGTATGGTCCGCGATGCCGCCGCCGATGATGATACGCTGCGGGGAGTAGCAAAGCACGTAGGTGCTGAGGGCCTGAGCGAGGTAACCGGAAAGCAGGTCCATTGCCTCGGCATCCTCGGCGAGCTCGGATGCGCGCTTGCCGTTCCAACGCTTCTTGACAGCGGGGCCGGCGATGAGCCCCTCAAGGCAGCTGGAGTGATAGGGGCAGCCGCTCTCGGCAACAGGTAGCGGATCATGCTCGTTGCGGGTGACAGGAATGTGGCCGGCTTCCGGGTGGAGCATGCCGTGGAGGAGCTTTCCGTTGATCATGACGCCGGCCCCGACGCCCGTACCGATGGTGAGATAAACGACATCGGTGAGGCTGCGGGCGCAGCCGAAGCGCGCCTCACCCAGGCAGGCCACGTTGGCATCGGTGTCATAGCCACAGGGAACATCGAGGCGCTTCGATAGCGATCCGAGGAGGTCGAAATACCGCCACGAGGTCTTGGGCGTCTCGAGAATCTGTCCATAGCGATCGGAGGCTGGGTTCACGGCTGTCGGACCAAATGCGCCGATTCCAAGAGCTTTGATGTTGGAATCCTTGAACCAAGAGTAGATGGCGTCCACGGTTTCTTGGGGGTCCCCGGTCGGCATTTCTTCGGACTTAAGGACGGTTCCGTTCTCGTTGCCGATGGCGCAGACCATCTTGGTACCGCCTGCTTCGAGTGCGCCGAGCAGTTGTTTCTCAGACATGTTGTCCTCCTCAACCTTTGGTTGACCAAAAAAACCATTTGTTCCATATTGGCGAAACAAATTATATCGCGTCTCCAATTATATCTATATATGAAACGTTATATGAAACAGAGAATAAGAGAAAACAGGCATATCAGACCCTGTTGATCAAGGTTGATACCAGTTGTCGGATAGTCCGACAAATCATATTGAGTCTCTATATAAATAAACAATTACCAGCAGTTTTATTGATATTTAAAATAAGTTCGATAAAGTGTTTTCTTCTTCAAAACGCAGATGCTGCCGTTCAGGGGCCCAAAAATACCGTTCACCAGGTTTGTTTCATATTAGCTGTATTATGTTTCATATCAGAGTAATATGTGAAACAACGAAAGGCAAAAGATGAAAGGGGAGAACATCCATGCCAGAGGCTAATCAGGAGTTCGACATCGCCAACGTGATAGACGAGAAGCTGATTGTGCTCGACCTGGACGTATCCACGAAGGTCGACATGCTCAACGTCCTCACCGATTGCTTTGAGAGGGAGGGTAAGCTCAACGATCGCGAAGCCTTCTTTAAGGATGTAATGTGGCGTGAGGGCGAAGGAGAAACCGGTATTGGCATGGGCGTTGCGATTCCGCACGGCAAGTCCAGTGGCGTCAACAAGACTGCTCTTGCCATCGGCACGACGAAAAACGACCTGGAGTGGGCGTCTCTGGATGATGAGCCCGTCCGCATCGTCATTCTCTTCGCTGTGACCGAGGGCGACTCCGACGTCGTACACCTCAAGCTGCTTCAGCATGTTGCGATGCTCTTGGCGCATGAGTCGTTCGTTGAAAGGCTCCACGCTGTAAAGACTCCTGCCGAGATGCTGACGCTTCTGGAGTCCAGCCCCGACGATTACGACGATTAATAGGTCGCACAAATCATGAGCAAACGGTCCGGTTCGCATCGCCTGGGAACCGAGACCGTCAATAAGAGGCGAAAAGAAAGGAATGAATTGTCATGAAGCTGGTTGGAGTTTGTGCCTGTACGAGTGGAATCGCCCATACCTACATGGCCAAAGAGAAGCTCGTTAAGGCCGCCAAGGCTTTGGGACACGAGATTCATATCGAGACCCAGGGCACGATTGGCGTCGAGGACGAACTCACCTCCGAGGAGATAGCTGCTGCGGACGCCGTAATTCTCGCCGTCGACATCAAGGTCGATACCTCACGCTTTAAGAACAAGCGCGTCATGGAGGTCCCCACGAGTCTTGTCGTCAAGGCTCCCAAGCAGATTATCCAGAAGATTGAGGAGAGCCTCTAAGTGCGGTCCGAGAGCGCCAGGCTTTGGAATTCAGCTGCAAGGGCGGCTGTAAATAGATCCGTGTCTACGGAAAGGGGAAAGTAATGAAAAAGATTCTCCAGGACGTGAAGAAACACGTTCTGACGGCAATTAGCTACCTGCTGCCGTTGGTCGTCGCTTCCGGTCTGCTGATTGCCGTCGGCAATCTTTGCGGCGGGTCCGATGGACTGAGCTCGCTCAGCGACCTCACGGTTCCGCGCGCCCTCACCCAGGTTGGCGTTTGGGGCATGGGCCTTATTCCGTCGTTCATCGGTGGCTATATCGCGTACTCTATCGCTGACCGTCCCGGCATCGCACCCGGCTTTCTTATGGGTCAGATCGCTTCCTTCCTGAACGCCGGCTTCCTCGGCGGTCTCATCGGCGGTCTTGTCGTCGGCTACATCGCTCTCGCCATCGAGAAGAACGTCAAGGTTCCCAAGTGGGCGGATGCTCTTATGCCTATGATGATCGTCCCGACGCTCTCCACCATCATCGCCGGCCTCATCATGCTCTTCGTTCTCGGTGGCCCGCTTGCCGCGTTCACGGCTGGTCTCACGAGCTTCATCAAGGGTCTCGACCAGTCGCAGAAGGTCAGCTTCGGCTTCATCATCGGCTGGATCGGCTGCATCGACTACGGCGGAGCTATCTCCAAGGTTCCAAACCTGATCTGTGATGGCATGCTTGCCGATGGTATCTACGGTCCCGAGGGCATCAAGGTTCTCGCCGCCATGGTTCCGCCCTTCGGCGTCACACTCGGCCTGATCCTCTCCAAGATCCTCAAGAAGCCCATCTATCACAAGAGCGAGGAAGAGGCTATCAAGGTCGCGTTCCCCATGGGCGTCTGCATGATCTCCGAGGGCGTTATCCCCATCGCCATGAACGACCTGATCCGCACGGTTATCTCCACCTCCATCGGCTGCGGCGTCTGCGGCGCCATCGCCTTCTCTATGGGCGTCGAGTCTCAGGTTCCTTCCGGCGGCTGCTTCGTCATCCCCGCCATGGCTCAGCCTATGTGGGCAGTGATTGCACTCCTGGCTGGCTCCTGCGTGACCGCCGTACTCCTCGTGCTGATCAAGAAGCGTCTTCCTGAGGACGAGATCGATGACCTCGGTTTCCCCGAGGACGACACCGAGGAAGAGGTCGACCTCTCCGGCTTCAGCCTGTCCTGACCATTGCCTCGCGGGGGCTCTTCGGAGCCCCCGCCCTCTCAATCCTTGGTATCCATCTGCACAGAAGACTTCGCATCAGAAAGGATCGCTTTACTATGTACCAGTCGATGAAAGGCATGCTCGCAAAGGCAAATGCCGAGGGTTATGCAGTCATGGCGATCAACGCTTTCAACCTCGAGACCGCTCGTGGCGTCATCGCGGCAGCCGAAGAGATGAATGCGCCGATCATCATCGACCTTCTTCAGGACCACGTGAAGGCATACTTCGACTGCGATATTCTGACGGTGCCTATCATTAAGATGGCCCAGGCGGCTCATGTGCCCGTGGCGATCAATCTCGATCACGGCCACGACATCGCTCATCTCAAGCGCTGCCTGCAAGAGGGTTTCTCAAGTGTGATGTGCGACGCCTCGGCGTTGAGCCCGGAGGAGAACGCACGGGTGACCCGCGGGGTCGTTGAGCTTGCTCAGATCTACGGAGCCTCGGTTGAGGCCGAGGTCGGCCACATGGGTTGCGCGGTGGGCGAGGATGCTCATTTCACCGACTATGCGATGTATACCGATCCGGACGTTGCCATTGCGTTCATCAAAGAGACCGGGGTCGATTGCCTGGCTGTCTCCTATGGTTCCACTCATGGTGATTACCCGGAGGGTTACGTTCCCACGTTCCACTTCGACATCGTCGAGAAGATCAAGGCCGCCACGGGTGCGCCCCTGGTACTTCACGGCGGGTCAGGGGCCGGCGACGAGAACATGCGCAGGAGCGTAGAGGTCGGTATCAACAAGATCAATGTCGGAACCGACTACATGATCGTTCAGCGTGAGTTCGTGGCAAAAACACTGGCCGAGAACCCGGACTACGACTATCCACAGCTCTGTGAGGACAGCTGGCGCGCCGGTATCGACACCATTAAGCACTACATAGAGCTTTCTGGGTCCTACGGCAAGGCATAAGTTTCCGCAGGCATTCGATTCGGCAGCCTTGGTGCCTGAGCCGTACGGCTGCAACGTTTAGGTATTCAGCTTCGTATGGGAGAAGCTGCAAATTAATCAATCAAAACGAAGGAGAAAAATTAATGCTCGTCAACATGAACCAAATGCTCGCAATGGCCAAGGAAAAGCACTTCGCCGTTGGCGCTTTCAATGTGTCCGAGAGCAACCTGTTCCGTACCGTCGTCGAGGCCGCCGAGGCAAACGATGCCCCCGCGATTATCGCCGTGCACCCCACCGAGCTTGCATACTGCAAGGACGACTTCATCAAGTACGTTGTTGCCCGCTGCTCCAACAGCCCGGTGCCGTTCGTTATTCATATGGATCACGGCGATTCCATCGAGAGCATCATGCGTGCCGTCCACTGCGGTTTCACCTCTGTCATGATCGACGGTTCTCTCCTGCCTTTTGAGGAGAACATCGCCAAGACCGCCGAAGTCGTACGCTACTGTCACATGGTCGGCGTTTCCGTTGAGGGCGAGCTCGGCACCATCGGTGACACCGGCACCTCCATCGAGGGTGGCATGACCGAGGTCAAGTACACCGATCCCGACGATGCCAAGAAGTTCGTCGCCGAGACCGGCGTCGATACCCTAGCTGTCGCTATCGGCACCTGCCACGGCCTGTACCCAAAGGGCGTTACGCCCAAGCTGCGCATGGATGTCCTCGAGTCCATCAAGGACGTCGTCGATATCCCGCTGGTTCTACACGGTGGCTCCGGTAACCCCGACAGCGAGATCGCCGAGGCCGTTCGCATCGGTATCCAGAAGGTCAATATCTCCTCTGACTACAAGAGCGCCTTCTTCACCAAGGCTCGCGAAATCCTCGCGCAGGAGGGTTCCGGCTGGGATCCCAACAACATCTTCCCGGAGTGCATCGAGGCCGGCAAGGCCGTCATCAAGCAGAAGATGGAGCTCTTCAACTCCGTTGGCGCTGCCAAGTACTATCGCGATGCCGGCGTTGCCCAGTGGCGCCAGGAGCTCAACTAGGCTTTCTCGACCATAGCGCACCAATGAGGGGAGAGGGGTTTCAATATAAAGGAACTCCTCCCTTTCTCCCCCTATTTTCATTCGTTTCTTCTAGGTTGGGGAGGAAAAGAGGAAAAAAAGAGGGCACGCTCGCCGATGCACATATGGGGAATATCGACTATTTTAATAAAATCAATATATCTCGACCGGAAGAATAGAGGGGTGGAAGAATGCAGCCCAAGGGAAGTGTCGTCAACGAAATTTGCTCGGTCTACGATCGTTTGAGCGATCGCGAGAAGCTGATAGCCGATTTCGTGATGGCGAACCAGGAAATGATCCCCACTATGACCACCCGCGAGATTGCAACTGGTTCCGAGACGTCAGCTGCGACGGTCTCGCGTTTTGTCAGGCATCTGGGCTATAGCAGCTTCTCCAGTTTGAGGCAGGCTGTTCAGCTCGATAACGGCAACGGCTCCGGTTCAAGGTTCGACGCTCCGATCACCGTCGTCTCGATCGGTGCCCCCAAGGCTGCCATGGAGACCGTACTCATGGCTAAAAACCAGGAGCTTTTTGACACACTTGAACTCGTTGACGAGCATGAGCTTGTCCAGGCCGTCAAGCTTATCGAGAAGTCGATGAGCATCGTGTTCGGTGCCGTTGGCAACACGATTCCCTCGTGCCTGCAGGCGGCGTTTCTCTTTGCCCAGCTGGGACTCAGGACGCACTGCTCTCCTACGACCGAGGCGATGATGCTTGAGACCCTGTCCCTTACGCCCGATGATGTGCTGCTGTTTATCTCTAAGTCGGGGCATTCAAAGCGTCTCAACAAGATGATGGACAACGCAATCGACACGGGTGCTTCCACCATCGTGATTACAAACAAGCCCGATTCTCCGTTGGCGCGCCGGGCGACGTGCGTTCTCCATGCTGCGGCGCGCGATAAGATGCTCAACAGCGATCTCCCGTTCTCGCATAATTCCATCAACTTCATTATCGAGGTTATGTTCCTGCTGCTTTGCAGCGATGTCCCCAGTTTCCGTGCGCAGGCAGGGCTTTTGTGGAAATCCCTGGGCGATGACAAGGGTGTTGAACAGGAGATCATTTAAATCATTCTGTAGGGTCTGTATCTTTAGCGATATCAGCCCGACTGCTTATCGCCTAATTTGTCGTTCACAAAGTGTTTTGTGGCTTGCAATAAGTGGATTCCGGAAATATGACAAGTCGTTATAATAAACGAATATACGGTAATTAGAACGCGTACCAAGGGCACATAACCAGAGGGGACCTCACGTGGCAATCAGGGTGTTCGCTGACGGTGCAAACCTCGAGGGCATGCTCGACATGTACGAGAACGGCAACGTTCAGGGTTTCACGACCAACCCGTCCCTTATGAAGAAGGGCGGCGTGACGGATTACCGCGCGTTTGCCAAGGAGGTCCTGGCCCACATCACCGATGTGTCCGTGTCGTTTGAGGTCTTTGCCGACGACGTCGAGACCATGGAGATCGAGGCGCGCGAGATCGCCACCTGGGCCGAGAACGTCTACGTCAAGATTCCGTGCGTGACCACCAAGGGCGAGTCCACCGCCGAGCTGGTGCGTAAGCTTTCGGCCGACGGCATCAAGGTCAACGTCACCACCATCTTTACGCCCGAGCAGGTCGACGAGATGGTCGAGGCCGTTGACGCCGAGACGCCGTCCATCATTTCGCTCTTTGCCGGCCGCATTGCCGATACCGGCGTCGACCCCATTCCGTTTATGACGGAGTCGGTCAAGAAGGCTGCCGTCAAGCCCAACTGCGAGGTCCTGTGGGCGTCCACGCGCGAGCTCATCAACATCTACCAAGCCGAAGCCTGCGGTTGCCAGATCATCACGGTGCCCAACAGCATCCTGGCCAAGCGCAAGAACATCGGCCGTGATCTGTACGAGGTCTCGCTCGATACCGTGCGCGGTTTTGCCAAGGATATCGCCTCGCTCGGCTTCCATATCCTGCCGTAAGCAAGGGTACCCCCTCCGGCGACGTGCAAAATCGCGAATATTCAGCACGGTAAAGGCTTTAACCAGCTTTTATCAGCTTTTACCACTTGGTCGAAGCACGGAACGGCCCCCATTTTGGCTCTAAAAACGCCAAAACGGGGGCCGTTTTTGCTTTTATGGCTCTCCGAGGCGCCGCGGCGCTATTGGGAGACACTGAATATTCGCGATTTTGCACGTCGCGGGGGGGTACGATGGCGCGCATTTTTGTGGTGTAAGAGGGAGGGCTGTGTCAGCGCCCCTGCACCTAAGGCTATTCTGCCATGCCGTGGCGGTCAAGGACCTTCCTTATGGCCTCGTGCGCGGCCAGCCTAATCGCCCCGAGCCTTTCGCCCTCGAGCGGCTCGGGGTGCCGGCGCGGTCTTCGAGGTCGTGAACGCGTCCGCGAACCCCGTGCTCGTGGGCGGGGAGGAGGTCGCGCCCGGGGAGGTAGCGCTCACGCTCGAGACCGGGGGAGGGGCCGCGGAGTCCGAGCCCGACGCCCTGCCCTACGGCGACTACCTCGTGCGCGAGGTGGAGGCGCCGGAGGGCTACCTCGGCACCGACGCCGAGGTCCCGTTCTCCATCGAGGAGGACGGCGAGGTCGTCGAGCTCACCGGGGAGCGCGCGGTGGCCAACCAGGTCAGGCGCGGCGACCTCGAGCTCGTGAAGGTCTCCGACGGCGACCTCTCCCGCATGGCGGGCGTGCCGTTCCGCATCACCAGCGCGACCACCGGCGAGTCCCACGTCGTCGTGACCGACGGCAACGGGTACGCCAGCACGGCGGCCTCGTGGAACCCGCACACCGCGTCGACCAACGCCAACGACCAGGCGGCCGACGGCTCCTGGGACGCCTCGGCCGGCGTGTGGTTCGGGGCGTCGGGGCCCGACGACTCCAAGGGGGCGCTGCCCTACGACACCTACGAGCTCGAGGAGCTCCCCTGCGGGGCCAACGAGGGCAAGGAGCTCCTCGGCCCCATCGAGGTGCGCGTCTACCGCGACGGCGTGACCGTGGACCTGGGAACGCTCACGAACGACGACCTGCCCCGCACCGTGGTCTCCAAGAAGTCGGTGACGGGCGAGGACGAGCTGCCCGGCGCGACCCTGCGCGTCTACGACGCGGACGGCGAGCTCGTGGAGGAGTGGGTCTCCGGCGAGGAGCCCCACGAGATCACGCTGCTCACGGGCTCCTACACGCTCCACGAGGAGGCGGCGCCGGAGGGCTACCTCGTCGCCTCCGACGTGGCGTTCGAGGTCGCCGAGGGCGTCCCCGTGACGCAGGTCGAGATGGTCGACGAGCCCACCAGGGTGGAGGCCGGGAAGGTCGACGCTGCCACGGGCGAGCCCCTCGCGGGCGCGACCATGCAGGTCGTGGACGCCGAGGGCGCCGTCGTCGAGGAGTGGGTCTCCGACGGGGAGCCCCACCTCATCGAGGCGCTCGCCCCGGGCGACTACCTCCTCCGCGAGACCGAGGCCCCCGAGGGCTACGAGCTGGCCGAGGACGTCCCCTTCACCGTGGAGGGGACGGCGGACGCGCAGGCCGTGACCATGGCCGACGAGGCCCTGCCGGGGACCGCCCCGGGGACGACGCCC
>NZ_CAAKNY010000059.1:13352-19003 GCF_901212495.1 Collinsella aerofaciens
GTCCTCCGCGAGACGGAGGCGCCCGAGGGCTACGATCTGGCCGAGGACGTCCCCTTCACCGTGGGGGAGACCGCCGAGGTGCAGGCCGTGACCATGGCCGACGAGGCGCTGCCGGGGACCGCCCCGGGGACGACGCCCGGCGGCCTCCCGCAGACGGGCGACTGGTCCTGGGTCGTCCCCGCGGCGTGCGCCGCGGGCGCGGTCGCATGCGTGGGAGGGGCCATCGCGCTCGGCTCCCGCCGCCGTGCCGAGGCCGGAGCGGCCGCGCGCAGCACCCTCCGCCCCAAGGCCGGAGCGAAGGGGGCGAGGCGATGGGGACCGTGATCGCCTGCGTCGTCACCGCGGTCCTCTCCTCGACGGTCACGCTCGTCGCCTACGCGTGCTGCGTGGCGGCGGGCAACGCCGACCGGAGGGAGAAGGACTTCTGATTTCATGTTCTAATATTCCGCTATAAGGAGAGGCTGCCCCGTGGTTTTCTGCGGGGCAGCTTGTGTGTCCCGGGACGACTGACCCCTTGGCTCTCCATGTTGTCGTACTTCCCTATTGTTAGTCTGATCGTTTCCGCGTTCGGTTAGGCTTGCAGCGGTAGGGAGGCGTTTTTCTCCATCATCATCTCGTAGTGCGCCTGTTGCCCCAGCTTATAGAATATTTCCTTGAAGACTCTGCGGTAGGATTTCATGGCTTCGGGAGTAAAAACAATGACGAAGTCGTCAGAAATCAAATGGGACCCCTCATTGATGCACGACACGAGGGCCTTGCAGGTGATCTTGTCGGCGCCATCGAACATATCGATGCACTTTTCGTAATCGATACCTCCGATGACGCTGAAGTAGTATTCGAGAATTCTTCTCATCGTATTGAAAGCGTTCTTATTCGGCGCGTCTCCGATATCCCTTATTTCGTCCCAGAGTAACTCGTAGGAGGTGCTTATGAGATTGTCTGCATGATGGGAAATGGACGTTCGCTCATCTGCCTTGCTAATGATCCAGTATGCGCACTTCGTTTCGGGCCACTTTGACCTGCTCCCCAAAAACGTGACCTCCTTATGGAAGTAGACGTTGTGGGTCAGGATGAAAACCTGTTTGATTCCGTGCTTTCCATCCCTACAGTCCTTGACGATTTCCTTGGCGAGCGAAGTGATGATGAACATCACGTTGCTATCGAGGCTGGATATAGGGTCATCGATTGCGACGACGCGCGGTGTGTCTATCCCCTCCGTCTCCAGGCTGCCGTATACGAGGTGATAGAAGTACAAGAACGAGATGAAGTTGTACTCTCCCTCGCTGAGGGTCCTTCTGGCGTCGGCGCCGTCTGGGCGGACGATTCTGTACATCCCCTTACTCTGCTTGTCTTCGGAGAGGCTGAAGCCGGTGAAGCCGAAGCGTTCGAGCAATGAATTGATAGCGTCTACTGTCGGAGTGATGCTGGTCCTCGTCGTCTCGAGGTGGGCCTTCTCTGCCTGCTTCTTCCTTTTCTCATCCTCCTTGTTGGCGATAATTGCCTGGATTGAGCTTATCGCCTTCTCGCATCCTCCCACGCTTCTGGAGTAGGCCTTTTGTGCTGAGCTGAGGTTATGGAGGATTAACCCCCAGACTCTGCGAGAGAGATCCGATCTAGCGGATGAGATGTTGTCGCACAGTTCGTTGTTCGCGGCAATCTGCTTGTCGATTCGCCCGAAAGCTGCCTTGACTGTGTCCAACGCCTCCGCCTCGTCGCTCAGCTCCACTTTAGAGGAAGGGTCAACTAGCTTTTGTTTTATCGCTGAGAGATTGACGTCAAGCACGTGATTGAGTGCCTCTGCTGCCGCATTAACTACATTGACATCGTATTCATTTGGCACAGATTCTTTGATTGCCTCAATGGATTGAATGACCCTGTCTCGGAAGGAGGCATAGGTGGCTTGGTAGCTTCTGATCGCCCCCACACTCTCCTCGTATCTATCATCGAAATAGGCTTCTATCTCAGTTTCGAGTTCTGCGGGTAGGGTTCTCTGACAGTAAGGGCATCTGCCTTTTGTCAGAGGGTAGAGCTCCACCCCCTGCTTGACCCAGTTGCTACTTTGCAGGTAGTCGATGAAGGCGCCGATGGGCGTATTCCCGCTTCCCGTGATTGGTTCAGTGAGGAGATTGCAGGCTTCCGGCACGGCAATCTCATTGAGTTCCGAGAGTTCTATCCTTTCCTGTTTTTGAAGGTTATTGCTGTAGAGGCGAGCATACTCGTCGAACAAGTCTTCGATTTGCGGACTTCCATCTGCGGCAACTTCAGCCGCTTTCGCTAGGCAAGACTTCGCAAAGGTGTCTTTGCCTTTCAAGGTCCCTTTAAGGGTTTCAGAGAATCTCGAGAACGTCTTCCTCTGAATCCAGCATGCTTCTGCGAACTGCAGGAAGGCTTCCTGCTGTTTCTCCCTTTGCCCGGTCACGGAGTTGCTTTTGGTTGTAATCTCGTCGTCAAGATCGTCGATGTCTTTGCCGAGCTCTTCGATTCGCCTGGCTGTTTTGTCGTCGTCCTCACCGAGGGTAAAGATGCCGCTAATCCTCTCGCTAAAGTTCTTTTCAACGAACTCGCCATTGAAGACTAGGGTTTCCAGGTTGGTGCCGTTCTCCCATTCGATGTGATAGCTTCCGCTCGACGTGCCAGAGATGACTCTTGAGAGCGTGGTCTTGCCTGTTCCGTTTCCACCATAGACAAAGTTAATCTGCTTCGGTTCAATCGTGATATTGGAATACGTCGCGGCGTTATCGATGTGGATGCTGCTGATCATCGGTTGACCTTCCTTCATGTTGCGAAGCTATCTGGAGATTAATTAAAGAGGGCTTTTTTGTTGCGGCTTCGGCTCAATCTCGGGCTTCCAGACTTCGCTTGCTTTGGTGAAGCGACGGGCTGATCTAGGAAGCTGTTTCTCGGTCCGCGAGACGAGATGACAACTCGCCGAGATTATCTAGGAACCATCGCTTTCTCATGTTGCCGGTTCTTGTCATGACACGGCTCTCTTCCAGCTCATGCTTTATTTCGGATACCCATTCAGCTATGGCGGCCGATGCCTTCCCAGTTCCAAGCGATGTACGGCCTAGATGCACGAAGAAGATCCGAAGACTTTCCTGATCTTCTGCACGTCCTCCACAGAACGTTGCGACTATCAGTTTCGGATCGGCTTCTAGAAGGGCTAGGACATCCCATTTCGCCGCCTCCTCGAGCCTGCTTGCAAGGTCCTTTCCCGTCAATTCATGTTCCATAGATACCGGCAATAGTTTCGATGCCCTTTCCCGGAGCTGTTTCTGCGCACATTGCTGGAGTTCGCTAACGAGCTCCCTATTCTCCTGCCTCTCATCGAGGAGAAATTCTGGACCCGAGAGGCGCTCAAGGGCATTTTCTGGATTGACGGCCACTGCCCGCTTGCAGAATTCGGCGAACTCGCTCAACGTAAACGGACAGTCGTAGCCAAGGTCTGAGAGCGAAAAGTAAACGGCGAGAGCATCGCGTAGACATGCGATCGAGAAGTCCGCCTTGGGCGCCACCTCGTAGAATCGCTTGGCAAGGGGGTCTACCTCTTCGTCGTCGAAACTGTACACGTACCTCAGCTTATCGGCGATCTTCATTATTTCCAGGGTGTCGGCATTGTTCGGATATCTCCTGTCGATGTAGGACCGGAATCCTTGCTCGAGGGCATCTTTTGCCAGATGGCCGGAGGGGTTGAACGCCTTATCGATTTCGGGATAATCGGTATAGCGGCCGTAGAGCTCAACGTTGCGCTCGTACTCTAATGCTTCTGGACTAGGCCAAGCTGCAGACGTTTCCCTTTCAGGTCGAGAGGGGGCCTCTCCCATGCAAGTAAGCAGTGCGAAGTTAACCGCATCTCGGAGGGCATCGAATCGGTTTTGAGGCGCCACTGCCTTGTCCCGGAGTGCTTCAAGATCGCATAGTTTGTGAACGAGGTGTTCGGCCCGAATCATTGCTCGCGCGTTTACGCATCCGCTGGCTTCTGCCCCTGCGATTATGGCATCGGAGACGTCAACATCATCAACGGGGCGGTTACCAACGGTAAGAATGTCTTTCGCCAGCGTCGTCGGGCTCGGTTTGAATCGGTAGATCTTCCAGACGAGCTTTTCACGAACGTTTCTATCAAACTCTCGCGTTGAGTCAGCTTCGTCGCTCGACAGGGTATTTGTGACAAAAAGAACCTTCGCCCCCATTCCTTCGACAAGGTCGTTCGCTGCTCCAAAAAGCGCCAAATCGTCGCCTTCTTTTGAGCGCCTTTCGACGTCATCAAAGACGAGGAAGTGCTTCTTCTGGAGCATCAGGCAAACGGCTGATTGCATGCTGACCGAGATGTTAAGAGGGAATCCCGCCCTCGCTACTATCTCTCTTGCGAGTCTGCCAAGGTTGCTTCCAATCGTTCCGATTGCAGATTGCGCCTTTTTGCTTCTGTCGCTTAGATGGATGAGCGCCATCGCAATTCGTTCGTAAAGGTCGTCAGCGCTCGAGACCCCGAACATCGAGATTCTAACGAGGTCGATATTCTCGTTTTTGAGATGCGGAGCGACTTTCTTTTCAAGGAAGCGGGTTTTGCCGGAGCCCCAGGCACCTTCGAGGGCTATCGCGTAGCGGCGGTGCTTGTCATGAAGATAGCTATCAATCTGTTTGATGAGCTGGTCGGTAGAATCGTCAGAGTCTTTTGCTGGCATTGTTTCTCCTCAGGAATTCTCTGCAGACCGAAAGGGTCTTTTGCTATAGAGTTTCGCACAGAATCGAGGTGCTTCGATTGTCCCTCGGGGGTTCTGTCGACACTGTAAGTTGGTGGGCGCAGTTGTGATGTTCCTCTTGTTTGCGGTTTGCGCAACGCTGATGCGCCGTATTGGAAGAACAAGCGCTTATCTAGGAAGGTTGCGATTCGCTGGCTGCGAATCTTCTGCCAATCTCGGCCATGCTCTCGTTGTTGATGGAGTCCTGAGGAGGTAAAATTCTCCCAGAAATATCGGGAGGAAAGGTTTTCCTTGTACCTCGAGATTGGTGAGTTCCAGATTGGAGCCGCTCCCCGTGATGCTTGGCAGGAAGTCGCGAGGAGCTGACGGTACAACCTGCGCACTTTGGCGACCGGTTTCCGCCGGCCCATGTCTTTGTGCGCGCACGGTTCGAGTCCTGGGGCCGCGGCTTCGCTGCCGCGGCCCTATTCGTCTCGATCGTGCAAAGGAAAACCCAATGAGGGGAAATGGACTTCCTTCGCGGCCGCCCGGCCGCGAACCTCGCGCGCTTCGCGCTGCCGGCGCTCGGCGCCAACCTCCTACAGTCCGCCGACCAGGTCGTGGACATGCTCGTCGTGGGGGCGTTCGTCGGGGAGCGGGGGCTCGCCGCGCTCGCCAACGCCACGATGGTCGGCTTCGTGGCCAACTCGCTCTCGCTCGGCCTTTCCGTGGGCGCCACGGTGCTCGTCTCGCGCCGCCTCGGGGCGGGCGACCCCCCGCGGCGCCTCCCGTGCGGAGGGGACGGCGCTCCTCGCGGCAATCGCGCTCTCGGCCGCCGTCGCGCTGCCCTGCGCGGTCCTCGCCGGCCCGCTCTACGGCGCACTCGGCGTCCCGGCAGACGCGCTCGCGGACGCCGCGGCGTACACGCGTGTCTGGGCGGCGGGGCTGCCCGGCGCCTTCCTGCTCTCCGCC
>NZ_CAAKNY010000059.1:19013-58584 GCF_901212495.1 Collinsella aerofaciens
GCCCCAGACGGGCGACTGGTCCTGGGCCGTTCCCGCGGCGTGCGCGGCGGGCGCGGCAGCCTGTATCGGGGGCGCGATCGTCCTCGGCTCCCGCCGCCGCGCCAAGGCGGCCCCGGCCGCTCCCGGATCCCGGCTCGGCGCCAGGGCCGGCGCGAAGGGAGGAAAGCGATGGAGACCGTGATCGCCTGCGCCGTCACCGCGGTCGTCTCCTCGATGGTTACGCTCGTCGCCTACGCGTGCTGCGTGGCGGCTGGCAACGCGGATCGGAGGGAGGAGGGAGGCGAGTAGTCTGAGGCCATGACAGCTTGTCATGGCCGGGAGCCCCGTCGAGGCGAAGCAGTCTCGGCGGGGCTCCCTTTGCGTCACGGCGGACCGGTGCCCGTGGGGATTGATCGGTTGGGTTCCGGTCCGCATGAGACCGATATGGGGGCAGGCTGGTTTTACGTACCTACTCCGCGCTGATCGTGTCAACGATGGACATCTTGCGCATCCTCTTTATCGGGCCGTGAACAGCAGCCACGACGGAGAGCACGACGATTAGGAGGATGATGCCAAGCTCCGCATACGGTATCGTCCACGCATCTCCCCAGTGCGAGCTGATGAGCAGGTCAAAAAGGAGCCTGTGGCAGGCGAGCCCCAGCAACGTCCCGACAATGCATCCGGAGATCGCATAGGTGGCCGCCTCCGCGACAATCATTCTGGAGAGCTGGTGGGCGCTCAATCCGATCGCGCGGAAGACTCCGTACTGCTTCGTTCTGGCTGCCACGCTCAGGGCGATGCTGTTTACCACGTTGAAGACGGTGATCAGGGCAATCAGGGCGAGGAATCCGTAGAGGAACAGCCATACGCTGTAGTACACGCCCTGCACGCTGCTGTTGTCCATCCTCTTGTCGACGAAGCTGTGCCCCGTCCCGTATGTGCGATGGATGGCGTTCACGTCGTCGTCCGTAGCATCTGCCGCGAGCTGCATGTCGATGACCGTGTAGTCGCCTTCCCCCATGATCTTCTGTAAGGTGCCCTCCGAGCAGATTATGATTGCGGAGCCGTTGGGGCTGTTGAATGGGCTGGCAGAAAGGGTTCCGGCGATTTCCATCTCGGCCTGCCCGCTGCCGACCTCAAGTACGACGGAGTCCCCGTCTTGGACGGCACCTTGCGAATCGAATACTGCAAGCCCGGTGCCCAGCCCATTCCTCACGGCATCCAGCGTGCCCGATTGCAGGTAGTCGGCTGCCCACTGGAATTGCGATTGTTCGTAGGAGATGAGGTCGACGGTCAACGGCTCCCCATTCACCGTGGCGGGGACATCGTAGGCGAACATTCGGCCGTAGACAGCCTCGACGGCAGGGTTGTTCTCCAGCTCGTCCACGTAGCCCTTGTCGACGGATCGGGTGCTGTCCGCGCTGACGATGGATATGTCCGGAGCCCATGGATACAGCGGCGTCAGCGTGTGGTTCATGAAGCCGATCGTCACGGAGAAGGAGAGGAACAGGACGATGCAGAGGCCGAACGACGCAATCATCAGGGCGTAGTTCTTGCGGCTCGATTTCGCGTGGTGGATTCCCAGCGAGGTTTCGACCTTCAGCCATTTCGTATTGGCCGCCTTGCGGACCGGTTGCAGGTCGCTGGCACTTCCGGAGACCGCAGATAGGGGGGAGACTTTGGAGGCCCTCTTCGCGGGCGACCTTGCCGCCAGCAGAACCGTTAGCAGTCCGATGACGGTCCCCGCCAGTATGCTCGGGACGCTGACGGCGAGCATCGGCATAGAGCCGAAGTGCTCCGGGCTGAGAGCCCGTAGGACGAGGCACAAAGCCCACGTCAGGGCCACGCCGGCTGCGATCCCCACGGGGATCGCGAACCGGCACCATCCGAGGGCCTCTTTCCTCACCAGGCGCATCACCTGCTTGGGGGTCGCGCCGATGCAGCGCATCAAGCCGAAGAACTCTGTCCGCTGGGAAACGTTGCTGTTCAGGCTGCTCGCAATCATCATGATGCCCGAGAAAAGGACTAGGACGAATAGGACGCCTGCGCCAGCGTAGACCTGAGCCATGAAGGAGTTGGCGCTCTGCCCGAGGAGGCCCAGCAGCTTCGTGTTCTCGAAGACCTGCTCGTCGTTCAGGCCGAGCTGCCGCTTCATGTCCGCGATTTTGCTCTGGATGTCTCCCGTGTCGGAGAATTGGACGTAGTATACCGTGGTGCCGTTGGAGGGGCCGGCGCCCTCTCCGGTGTTCGGTGAGAGGGAGCGGAAGCCTCCGGCTGTGACGAACACTCCGTAGGAGTCGTCGCTCATGAGGTTGGACGAGTTCTTTGCGAACCCGGATACGTTGAAGCGGTGCTCGGCCCCGTCAGGAGTCTCTATGGCGACCTCGTCACCAATTGATAAATCGAGCATGTCCCTTGCATTCTCAGTTAGCACAGCTTCGCTGTCGCTCCGCGGGAAGCCTCCTTCCGCGATCATGCCCGCGAAAATATCCGTGAACAGGGTCCCATCGGTTCCGCAGATCAGCGTTTCGGTCCCGTTCAGCGTGTATCCCTGCTCGCCGTCGTAGTTCAGGACGTCGTAGGGTGCGAGCGCGTTGACGTCTGGCCGCGCGGCGATGACGGATGCATCCTCGCCGGAGATGTCCTGAATCCCCACGTGCCAGTTTCCCGCCTCCGCCTGGGTCTTCGCGATCTGGCTGCGGACGAACATGTCCGCCATGCCGAAGATTGCTGTGACCAGGAACACCGACAACACGATGCAGAAAATGGACATCCTGCTTTGCTTCCGGTGAACCTTCGCGGAGATGGGGACGAGATCAAGATAGCGTTTCATCTGGCATCCCTCCCAAGTCCGTGAGGACGCCGTCGGACACCTGGAGCACCCGGTCGACGGATGAGGTTAGGCTCTTGTTGTGCGTGATCATCAGGATCGCCTGCTGGAAACGGCGAGACGCCTGCGTGAGCAGGGCGATGACGTCCTGGCTGTTCCGGCTGTCCAGATTGCCCGTCGGCTCATCCGCCAGGATCAGCTTCGGCTTCGTGATCAGCGCCCGCCCGATGGCGACGCGCTGCTGCTGGCCGCCGGATAGTTGGCTTGGCAGATGGTGGCGCCGCTCCGAGAGGCCCAGCAGGTCCAGCATCTCCTCCACCGCTGCCGGGTCGGGCTGGCGGTAGTCCAGCAGCAGGGGGAAGATGATATTCTGCTCCACATCCAGCTCCGAGACGAGCTGGAAGGACTGGAAGATGAAGCCGATGTTGCGCCGGCGGAAGATAGTGCGCTCCTCCTCCCCCATCGAGAACAGGTCATGGCCGTCTACCAATATGCCGCCGGAAGTTGGGGAGTCGAGCGCACCGATGCAGTTCAGCAAGGTGCTTTTTCCGGAGCCCGACTCTCCTACGACTGCGGCGAACTCGCCTTTGTCCAGCGAGAAGGAGACGTGCTTCAGGGCGTCCACCCTCGCCTCGCCTTCTCCGTAGGACTTCGACACGTCTTGCACTCTCAAGATTTCCATAGTGATTCAACCTCCTTCCCATAAAGGAAAGCAAAGGGTGCTTACATTCCGATTAATCTGACCTTACGATTCTGTAGGGAAACAGCACATGAACGTTGTCCCGCTCCCAACCTCGCTGTGGACGGAGATTGTCCCGCCCTGACCCTCGACGATTGACTTGGCGAGGGGGAGCCCCAGACCGATTCCCTGCGTGTCGAGGGAATGCTTGCTGCGATAGAAGCGCTTGAAGATGTGGTGGATGTCTTCCGGGGCTATGCCGCCGCCGTTATCGGAGATGGAGATGCAAAGCATCGCGGGAGTGCTCTCCCACACGATTCGGATGATTCCGCCAGCTCGCGTGTGGTCGAGGGCATTCTTCACGATGTTTTCGATTGCCTCTCCCGTCCAGTCCGAATCGCAGAGGAGCTGCTGCTCGTTGTCGCCTTCTATCTGGACTTCCTTGCTCTCGCCCTGGGCGCGTATCGTAAGCTCGCCGATTGAGTTAAGAACCAGTTCGGAGACGAGGCAGGGGGCCTTCTCGAAATGGATGGTTCCCGAGTCCAGGCGAGTGATCTTCAGCATAGATGAGATGAGCTGCTCCATGCGCCTCACGGAGACTCCAATTTTTCTGGAGAATCGTCTTACCGTTTCAGCATTATCAGGCTCGTCCTCGAGTATTTCTTGGTACATGGCGAGGGCTGCCAAGGGCGTCTTCAGCTGATGGGAGATGTCCGATATGGTGTCTCTCAGGAACTCCTTTGTCGCGCGCTCCGCCTCGTTCTTGGACCGGAGCATTGCCGCGAGCTTCTCCACCGACGACAGCATCCGGAAGAAGCTCCCCTCGCCGCCCTGGGGCAGGCGACGGGAGTAGTTTCCGTCGATGTAGTCCACCAGTATCTCGTCCACCTGCTGATGCAGCCTCATCCGCTTCCGGCTGAAAATGAGGAACCCCGAAGAGAGCAGGAGGAGCAGGAGAAGCGCAACGGACAGCGCGCTGGCGTAGGCGGATTGCTGGAGTTGGCTGAAGGTGGGTCGGAGGTACGTTTCCGCCTGCTTTCCCAAGCCGGCGGCGGCCAGCAGGGACCAACCTTCCTCGCCGGGCTCCGCGTTCGCAAGCGACGTCGCTATCACATCCTTCGGGACACCCTGGTCTAGGAGGGAGGATGCGACGGCCGCATCGTGCTCGACCCACAGCTCTTCTGCAGCGCTCACTTGACGTCCCGCCAACATGACTTGCGCGAGCACAAACGCAAGGAAAGACAGGCACAGGAACATGGAGAGTCCTTTCACCTGCCTGTCAAGGAGCATGCTCATGCGCTCACCTCGTTCCACCGGTAGCCGAACCCGCGAACGGCTACGAGGTGCTCGGGGCGTGAGGGGTCTACCTCCACCTTCTCTCGGAGCCTCCGCACGTAGACGGATAGGGTGTTGGGATCTACGTAGTTTCCTGTGCTGTTCCACAGCTCGTTTATGATGACGTCCCTTGTCACCACGTGGTTGGCGCCTCTCACCAGCAGGCAGAGCAGCCTGTACTCAGTGCTGGTAAGGTCAAGGGTCTTGCCTCGGAGGGTTGCCCGACTTTCGATCAGGTCGATTTCGATGTCGCCGCATTCGAGATAGGAGCTTCTCTCGCTCTTCGAGATTCCCGCGCGGCGCAGCAGAGCGCGGATGCGGGAGCACAGCTCTCCAAGCTTGAAGGGCTTGGTGATGTAGTCGTCCCCTCCGCTGTCCAGCCCGCGGATTACATTGACCTCCTCATCCGATGCAGTCAGGAAAATGATTGGGATTCGCTGGTTCTCCTTCCTCACCCTCTCGCACACCTCGAATCCCGTCCCATCCGGCAGGCTGACGTCGAGAATCAGCAGAACGTAGTCTCCGAGACCAGAAAGGCGCTGCTTTGCTTCGCGCACCGTGCGGGAAACATCGACATCGAATCCGTTCTTTTTCAAGGAGTACGCTAGGCCGTCTATGAGACTTGCGTCGTCCTCCAATAGCAGAATCCTGTCCATTTCTGACTCCCCTTCTTACTCTTCAAAACGCCCGGCATATCGCCTGTGTCAATGAAGGTCAAGCGACTTTTTGAAGGCTTTGTCACGACACGCAGCTGCTACTTCGCTTTAACAGGAAGTCGGCCTTATCCAATCACTGGCAGAGGTGCTAGAGAACCAATTCCGTGCTTTGACAGAGCCTTATTAAAAAGGCGACAAACATAAGTTTACCCATCGAGAGAGTCGCCGCACATCAAGGTGGCTCTGTGTGTGGTATGCAGTGCCATCCTTCACCGTCTTCTCCATCGGCTGATTGCCCATGCAACGAAGGCCGCAAGCACTATCTCAGCGAGGAAGGAACAGATAGGCAGCGTTGCCTTTTCCAAGAGGGCCCTGAGTCCGCGCCCGCTTTTCGAGGAGCGCGCCTTGCCCGATTCTTGATTCGGGGACTCCCGCCGCTTTCGTTCCATCATGTCGTATGCCTTTGCTCGCTTGCCTCAATCAGGGTATCCGACAATCGGGACAAATCCTTCCATCGCGCTCACGCTGTCCTCCTAGGGTGACGTCAGCGTCCCTGTCCTGTCACCCTGAGATGCCAATCCCCTCCGCGAGCTCCGACCGTACAGGAGCGGCAAGCAGAATGGTTGCGTATTCGCAATCGTTTTGAAGGGAGAGCCGGCATGACAGGCAATGTCAGATACCCCGCCGAACGGCCAGGCTTAGCGTCCGAGCCAAATGGAGGCGGGAGGGAGGCGACGAGCCGTTACCGGAAGGAGTCGGCTTCGTCACCAGCGACGCGCATGGCGGTGACCACGACGGGGCTCACCAAGCGTTACGGCGACGCCTGCGTGGTAAACAGCGTGAACCTCGCCGTGCCCGAGCACGCGGTCTACGGTTTTCTGGGGCCCAACGGGGCCGGCAAGTCTACCACGATGAAGATGCTCCTCGGCCTCGTGCATCCCACGGAGGGCTCGGCCACGGTCCTGGGCACGCCCCTCACGCCGGAGAACCGCCTCGAGGTGCTGCGGCACGTGGGATCGCTCATCGAGAGCCCGAGCTGCTACCCGCACCTCACGGCGCGCGAGAACCTCGAAATCGTGCGGCAGCTGCGCGGACTGCCCAAGTCCGAGATCGACGAGGTGCTGAAGATCGTCCGCCTCGACGACCCGTCCGTGCGCCGCAAGCGAGTCGGGAACTTCTCGCTCGGCATGAAGCAGCGCCTCGGCATCGCCGCCGCGCTCATGGGCAGGCCGCCCTTGCTCCTGCTCGACGAGCCGACCAACGGCCTCGACCCGGCGGGCATACACGAGATCCGTGCCCTCTTGCGCGAGCTGCCGCGCATGTTCGACATGACGGTCGTCGTGTCGAGCCACCTGCTCTCCGAGGTCGACCAGATGGCCGACCACGTCGGGATCATCCGCAAGGGCCGGATGGTGTGGCAGGGCCCGCTCGCGGCGCTCCACGCGCGCGGCCGGCACTGGATCGGCTTCAAGACCACGGACAACGCGCGGGCGCTCGAGCTCCTGCCCGGCGCGCAGGCGGACCCGGACGATGCCGCCTACCTGCGCATCAAGGCGGTGGACGACGCCACGGCAGCGCGCCTCAGCCTGGGCCTCGCCGAGCGCGGCGTCGGCGTCGTCCGCATGGAGGAGCACGAGGACTCGCTCGAGGACATCTTCCTCGCGATCACGGGGATGGAGGAGACGCTATGACAGCCAACGGGAGGGAAGCGAAGACATCGGCGCGGCGTCTCGGTATCGCGCGCCAGGTCGTCCTCGAGGTCAAGAAGGGCAGGCGCAAGCACCTCTGGCTCATCTGCGCCGCCATGCTCGGCGTGCTCCTGCTGTGGTTCGGGTACCAGTCGGCGCGCCAGGTGGAGATCACGTCGGACTACCGCGTTCTGCTCTACAGCCTGCCCACGGTCAACGCGGTCTTCCTCCCGCTGCTCTCCGCCGTGGTCGCCTCGACTGTCTGCGACGTCGAGAACCGGGCGAACATGTGGAAGCAGCTCCTCACGATGGAGCGGGCGGAGGACCTGTTCTGCTCGAAGTGGCTCACCTGCGCGCTCGTGCTCGCGGCGGTGGTGACCGCCGAAGTCGCGGGCGCCTCCGCCATCGGCGGCGCCCTCGGCTTCCAGTCGGTTCCCGCGTCCGAGGGCCTCGTGCTCTGGGTCTCAACGCTTGCCGTGTGCCTGTTCGTGGCGACGGTCGTTGAGTGTCTCTGCCTGTTCATCGCCAACCAGTTCGTGCCGCTCGTCGTGGGCGTGGCGCTGTCGTTCCTGGGGCTCTTCTCCATGTACCTGCCGGCGTATGTCTCCGTCTTCGTGCCGAGCTCCTACTTCGGGCTCCTGTCCACGGTGGGGATGAGCTACGACTACGCCACGGAGGTCATCACCTGGAGCACCGTCGCCTGGCCCGTGGGCTACTTCGCCGTTATCGTCCTCGTCACCGTCGCCGCGTTCGCGCTCTCCCTGCGCGCCTTCGCGAGAAAGGAGCTCTAGCATGCTCGCCTCATGTGTCCGCGCGGAGCTGGTGAAGCTCCGCCGCTCTCCGATCTGGCTGGTGTTCGTGGCGCTGCCCGGCATCTCCGCCCTCATCGGCTGTGCCAACTACCAGGGGAACCTCGGGGTCATCACACCCGGCTGGTCGAACCTGTGGACCCAGCAGACGCTTTTCGTCTGCTACTTCTTCCTCCCGGCGCTCCTCGGCGCGGGGTGCTCGTTCCTGTGGCGCCAGGAGCACCAGGGCTCCAACTGGAACGAGCTCATGGTGCAGCCGGTCCCCATCCGCGACCTCGTGCTCGCCAAGTTCTGCGTGGGCGCGCTGATGTCGGCCCTCGCCTTCGCGTCAATCCTGGCGTTCTACGTCGCGAGCGGCGTAGCCCTCGGGGTGCCCGGCGAGTTCCCGGCGGCGTGCATCGCCGAGTACGTGACGCTCGGGGTCCTGGGCTCGCTCGTGGTCGTGGCGATCCAGCTCGACATATCCATGGTGGTGCGCAACTTCGCCGCGCCGGTGGGCATAGCGCTCGCGGGAGGCGTGTCGGGTGTCATCGCCACCGTCGCCGGGCTCGGGAACGTCTGGCCCTACTCCCTGCTCCAGACCGGCATGAACTCGAACGAGCTCGTCGACCTATCCGCCACCGGCGTCATCCAGGTCGTGGTCTTCTCGGTCGTGTACGCATCGCTCGCCATCGCGTGGGCGTGCCGACGGCTCTCGCGACGGGACGTCGTCGCGACGATGTGAGCCAGCCTGAGAACGGAGACGGCTGCACGGGTGGCACCGGTTTTCGCAGCTAACCGCTTTGCCACGCCCGATAGTGAAAGGATGGCGTTTGAGATGAAGAGGACCGTAGCCATGGTCATCGCGGCTATCGCCCTGTTTGCCGCCGCGTTCCTGGTTGTGCTCGCAGGGCCCCTCGGCGAGCTGGGCAGCAGGTTCGGCTGGAACTTCGGAACCTATTATGTCCAGGTTGACAACAACAAATGCGAGCCGACCAGCGAGAATACCCGTCAGAGGTTCGGTGAGGAGATGGCCTTCGAGTACAGGCTTGAGGGGGCGAGGGACGACGGCTCGACTGCGGACCTGAGTTTCCTCACCTCGCGCGAACTGCGTGACGGGGCGTACATCAAGTGCGACGTGTGGCCCCTCTTAGGCGTCAGAAGCTGGGAGGAGGTCGCCTGGGAGGCCATTCCCGAACCGGCGCGGGAGAACCTCCCCGAGGCGTTGCCAGTTGCCAGCTGATATGCCGGCGCCCCCGTATGGCGCCCCCTCGGATAGCGGTGCTGCCTCGTCATCTTGAGGGAGGTATGGGAAAATGAAAAGAAGGAGGTGGCGGCCATGAGGGATGCGGGCGAGCCGATGCGATCCGTCATTGGCGGGCTATCGGGCGGTGGGATGATTCGAGGGAGCTGGCGCTCGTCGCGCCTGCCGCCTGCGTGATCCTCGAGGCGGTCTTCCTCACAAGGTACATCTCCTTCCTGCCCCCCGAATACGACGCGGCATCCGTGTGGCTTCTCGTAGGATGCGTTGCGGCGATTCTCACATGCGTCTTTCTCCGGAGGCGCTTCCCCCTCGCCGCGATGCTCGCGGCATGTGTCTGCGCGGCGGTGTCGTCCCCTGTCGACGAGGGCGCCTACACGGGCGTCCCGCTCCTGGTGCTGATGTACGGCCTGGTCGCTCGTCGGGACCACCTCAAGGCGGCCGCGTCGGTGCTCGCCGTCATCGCCGCGTTCTGGGTGCCCGTCCACCTTGCGGGGGATGAGAACCTCGCCCTCGTACACCTCGAGTGCATTTTGGCCGTGGTCGTGGCGGCGCTCGTGTCCCGCGCCCTGTGGACCAGGCGCCGTGCAGATCAGGAGCTTGAAGATGAGCGCACTGCACGTGAGCAGATTGCCCGCGAGCGTGACGAGGCCGAGGCGCGCAGCCGCATCGCCGGAGAGCTGCACGATTCGGTGGGCCATGACCTCACGGCCATCATCGCTCTTTCCGAGGGGCTCATGGGGGCGACCGGGGACGAGACGCTCGATGCAGCGGTGGCGAGCATCAACGATCTCGCGCGCGAGGGCCTCTCCGACACCCGACGTGCGGTCCGGCAGCTCTCGGCCCTTCACGGGGATGCCGCGGATGTGGGTCGCTCCGGCCTCCATACGTGGGACGACATCCGGCCCGTGCTCGAGCACGCGCGTTCCGCTGGCCTTGCGGTCGCGTTCACGGAGACCGGTTCCCGGTCGTCAGACCGCGCGCAGGCCGAGCTGGCCTTCTCCGTGACGCGCGAGGCGGTGACGAACGTCCTGCGCCACGCGTGCGGTGCGCGGCGCGTAACGGTGGCGTGGGACCATGCGGGAGACGGCTCCTGCATGGTCACCGTCCGCGACGACGGCTCTCCGGTCGAGGGGACCGGTGATGCGGGGACGGGGCTCGCGCGCCTGGGCCGGCGCGTTGAGGAGGCCGGTGGCGACCTGAGCGCCGGACCGTCTCCCGACGGAGGCTGGGAGGTCCGGGCATCCATCCCGCACCTCGATCCAGCTCCAGATGCAGAGGAGGCCGAGAGCCTATGAGCGACCACATTAACGTGATGATCGTGGACGACCAGGCCGAGACCCGCCTGGGTTTTGCCCTGGTGCTCCGCCGTGATCCCTCGCTGCGCCTTTGGGGTCAGGCGGGCGACGGCAAGCAGGCGGTGGATGCCGTCGATCGGGCAGCCGAGGCAGGGCGGACGCTCCCGGACGTTGTGCTCATGGACGTGCGAATGCCCGTCATGGACGGCATCGACGCCTGCGCGCGCATCTGCGAGCGCCACCCCGAGGTTCGCGTGCTCATCCTCACAACGTACGACGAGGACGACTACGCCTTCGGCGGGCTCGAGGCGGGCGCCTCCGGGTTTCTGCTCAAGGACGTCCGCTCCCGCGAGCTCATCGACGCGGTCCACGCCGTCGCGGAAGGGGACGCCGTCCTCACCCCGCGCATCACCCGGGCGGTTCTCGAGGTCAATGTCCCCAAGGTCGTCTCGGGTTCCGAGCGCGAGCGCCTGCGCCGCGCCTTCCGCCAGCTCACCGACCACGAGCGTGAGATCTGCTCGCTCATCGCCGACGGCCTCTCCAACGGCGAGATCGCCGAACTCCTGGTCATCCAGCCCGCCAGCGCGAAGCGTGCTGTGTCGCGGATCCTCTCCAAGTTGGGCATGCGCGACCGGACGCAGATAGCCGTCTCCTGGTACCGGGCGGGGCTTTAGGGCAGCGGCTCAAATCACATTGTCTCTTTCAAACGATTACGGGAGGGGGCCGCCCAACCGATCAATCCCCACGGACGGCCCCTCCCACCAAGATTAGTCTCGCGGTCCATGTCGGGAGAGGATGGCTGCCAGAAACGCTCTTAATGCGCCCGTCACTGCCATAATTGCGCGCAGCGGGACGAGGTTGCAGGCGGGGCCGATATTACTTTCGCGGAAGTCTCAACGGGAAACTCACCCGATTTGCGTTGTCCTCGCTTGGCAGGGGTTCCCACAATCCATTAATCGGGTCGTTGGTGCGTCGGCCGATGGAAGCTGCGGCGTCAAGCCGCGGTTGACCTTCCGCGCGAAACGTCAACCAATGCTCCTTTGAATCCACCAGCGCTCGATTCCATACTTGAAGCCAGAAGCTGAGAGATTTCTTTCGAGGGGAGCGATATGGACACACGCGTCAACATCGGCCGCACGGTCGCGCGGGAGCGCCGCCGCAGGGGCGTCACGCAGGAGGAGCTCGCCGCCCACTTGGGCGTCTCGAAGGCCGCGGTATCAAAATGGGAGCTCGGACAGAGCCTGCCGGACGTGAGCCTTCTGCCGCGCATCGCCGCGTACTTCTCGCTCACCCTGGACGAGCTCTTCGACTGGCACGACGAGCTCTCCGAGGAGGATGCCGCCGCGCTCTACGCGGAGGTCTACGCGCTGGGCGGACGGGACCCCGCGGCGGCGCACGAGAGGCTGCGCACGCTCGCTGCGGAGCACTATTCGGACGCGAACCTTCTGCTCATGCTGGCGTCGCTCCTCACCGTGTGGGCCGCCGGCATGGCCACGCCGTTCGCGCCGGCGAGCGCGGGGGCGGCCTCAGCAGGCGCCGCGCCCGCCGGCGCAGCCGATGACGCGCCCGCTGACCTGCCTGATGCCTCGATCGGGGCCGCAGCGCTGCCAGATTCCCCTGCCCTCACCGACGAGGCGCTCGCCCTCATCGACCGCGCGCTCGAGATCGCCTCGGACCCGGCGACCCTCTTCCTTGCACAGCAGCAGAAGGCGACGACGCTCTTCCAAGCCGGTCGCCACGAGGAGGCGGCGAGCCTTCTTGAGCCGCTTGTGCGGCGGCAGGACACCGGCGCCCCGACGATGCTCCTCGCCTCCGCCTACCGCAAGCTCGGCCGCAGGGGCGACGCCCTCGACCTCCTGCAGGCCGAGCGGCTGCGCGCGGCGAGCTTCGTGCTCTCGTCGCTCATGCAGGAGGTGGGCATGCGAGACGATGCCGCCTTTGCGCAAGCCGCTGGCGCGGCAGCCAGGACGATCTTCGACGCGTTGGATATGGGCGCGATGAATCCGTTCTTCTCGGTATCGATGTCCGTCGAGGTAACCGAGGCCCTACGACGCGTAGGCGAGAAGGACGAGGCGCTCACGGCCCTTGCGCGGACAGTCGAAGCCGTGGATGCTGCCCGGACGGTCCTGGAGCCGCCCTCCTCCCCGCTCTGGGACCGCATGGCAGGACACCTCGACCCGGCTCGCACCAGCGCGGCCTGGGCCGAGCACAAGGCACGCCAGGCGGACAATGCCGTCGCACTCATGCGCCGGGAGATCGCCGAGCTCGTTGCCTCCCCCGCGTGGCGCTCGTTTGCGGGCGACGACCCGCGCTATCAGGGGCTCGCCGAGGCGGCGGCGCGCCTTTCGGGCGAGGGGTCGTACTGACGGTGCGGGCCGGCCTCAGCTTCCTGCGCCTCATATCCCCCTTCGTCCGCTCGCGCGCCGCATCACTCGCAGGTGCCGCCGCCCTGCTCGTGGCCTACTCCGCCGCGGCCGTCTCGCCCGCCCTCATCACCCAGCAGCTCGTCGATCGGGGCCTCGCCACAGGGGACGTCCCCCTCGTCGCGGCGCTCGCGTTGGCGCTCGTCGCGGCCGCGGCGACTCAGTCGGTCCTCTCGGTGCTCGCGGCACGTGTGCTCTCGGAGGCGGGCGAGGGCGTGGCGGCGGACCTCCGGGCGGAGCTCGTGCGCCGCGCCCTCGACGCGCCGGCAGGGTGGATGGCGGGCCGCGACGACGGCTACGTCGCGGCCCGCGTCACCGAGGCGTCGGGCGTCTCCGCGCTCTTCTCCAAGACGAGCTTCACGTTCGCGAGCAGCGTGCTGCAGGCAGCGGGCTCCGCCGTCGCCGTGGCGGCGATGAGCCCCTCGGTGCTCGCCTTCGCCATCGTGCCGATCCCCGCCTACGTCTGGTGCGCCGGGCGCTCGCTCAAGGCCTACCGCGCCTCCGTCGCTGCTGCCGCGGAGGCGGCCGCCGGGCTCACCGGCAGGGTCGCCGAGGCGGTGTCCGGGCGCGAGGAGGCCGCGGCGTCCGGCGGTTCGAGGCTGGTCGCCGGCAGGGTCGGGGGCGCGAGCGAGCGGGTCAGGTCGGCGTCAGTGCGCCAGAGCGTGCTCGCGGCGCTCACGGGAGAGGGGATGTCGCTCCTCTCTACGGCGAGCGCGTCGCTCGTCTACGTCGCCTGCGCGGCGCTCGCCGGCTCGCTCTCGGTCGGACGCGTGCTCGCCGCGGTCCAGCTCGCGGCGAGGGTCTACAGCCCCTTCCTCGTCGCGGTCTCGGCGGCGATCACGGTTCAGCCGGCTCTCGCCGCCCTCCAGCGTGCCGCGGAGGCGTTCCCCGAGCCGCTCCACGGCGGCGGGATAGAGCTCGTGAGTCCGGTGCAGTCGATCGAGGTCAGGAACCTGTCCTTCCGCTACGGCGAGGGCGCGCGCCCTCTCCTGGGCGGGCTCACTGCAACGTTCCAATGCCCATCGCTTGTGGTGGTGAGGGGCACGAACGGGTCCGGAAAATCCACAGGTCACCCCCCTATAGGAAGAGGGCGGGGCGACCGGTGAGCGTCGCCATGTCGGATCGCATGCCCCGGGCGGCGGCCTCGGTCTCCTCGAGGAGCGCGGCCGCCCGCTCGACCGTCTCCAGCATGTCCGTGAAGTCGCGGTCCCCGTGGCGGATTCGGAGCGCGACGGTGTTGAGCGCGTGGGTGCCCCGCTTGTAGTGGACGCCCCACTTTCTCAGCTCCCTGGCCATGCGCAGGGTGCATCCAGTGTCGAGCAGGATGGGACGGGTCGCCGCGACCGCCCTCGCCGCGTCGTCGGGCTCCGCCGCGGCGAGGCGCACGAGGGAGCGGACGAGGTCGGAGAGGCTGATGCCGAGCGCGTCGGCGACCTCTTGTGCCCCCGTCTTGTCCTCGGGGGCGATGCGGACGAAGAGCCTCTCGGGATACCGTTCCACGTCGCTCACGCCTCTTCGTTCTCGACGGTGGCCGGCGCAGCCGGCCCCTGAGGGGAGCGGGGGATCCCCCGCAGCCCGGCCGGCGCGCCCGCGGGGCGCGGCTGCCGGCGGGGCTCCCGCGGGCCCGGGCGGGTGCCCGGTTCGGTGCCCGGGCGGGTGCCGAGGGTGGGCCGCGGGCCGCTGTTCCTGGCGCCGTGCGCACGGAACAGGCTACTTGCTAACCCAGTGGCTAACGTCCTTCTTGGGCCTTCGATCTCAGCTGTCGCGTCGTGGGTGTGCCGTGCGCATCACGGCGCGGCGGGCGTCCTCCTTCATGGCGTGCTCCTTAGCGTCAGGTCGCCCCGGCTCATCCGGGGCGTTTGCGCGGGTCGGATCCGCGACATGACATCAATTTACCCTTTTCCCGCAGCTGTTGTGTGCCATGACGTTGTTGACGCCGACGATGCGCGACATCGGCGGCAGGCCCCCGCAGGCGCTGTGCGGCCTGCCCCAATTGCAGTTGACCCTTGTCCCGGGCAGCTATCGTGAGTTTATCTTCCGGCCTTTAACGCTTCTTTAGAAACGGCCTTCACCCTAGGAATTGCAAGTAAGTAATCCTAGGGATGGGAGCTCTCATGGCATACGTATTGGAGGCGCGCGGGCTCACGAAGCGATTCGGCCGCGGCGCGAAGGCGCAGGTGGCGGTCGATGGCGTGAGCCTGCATGTGGGGGAGGGGCGCGTGTACGGCCTGCTCGGCCCCAACGGCGCGGGCAAGTCCACCACGCTCAAGATGGTGACGGGGATGCTGCGCCCCACCTCGGGCCAGATCCTGGTCGACGGGCACCCGTGGAGCCGTGACGACCTATACGCCATCGGCTCGCTCATCGAGCAGCCGCCGCTCTACCCCAACCTCACGGCGCGAGAGAACCTGCTCGTGCGCACCACGCTGCTGGGCATCCCCGAGGGTCGCATCGCCGAGGTGCTCGAGACGGTTGACCTTACAGACACCGGGTCCAAGCGCGCCGGGCGCTTCAGCCTGGGGATGAAGCAGCGGCTCGGCATCGCGATTGCGCTGCTCGCGAGCCCGCGGCTTCTCATCCTGGACGAGCCGACGAATGGGCTCGACCCCATCGGCATCGAGGAGCTGCGCGGGCTCATCCGGAGCTTCCCGACGCGCGGAATCACGGTCATCGTGTCGAGCCACATCCTGGGCGAAGTTGAGCAGACGGCCGACGACATCGGCATCATCGTCGGCGGACGGCTCGCGTATGAGGCACCGTTGCAGGCCGGCCAGGACCTCGAGGCCCTGTTCATGGACGTGTGCCGACGGACGGGGGTGGCCGCATGAGCCGGTCTGCTGCTGTGTCCGAGCGCGTCGCGAAGCCGGTGCCGCAGGCGGGATCAGCGCGTCGCCCCAGCCTCTTCCGCGCCCTGCGCTCCGAGGCGCTGAAGAGCTCCCACGGGGCACCGGTCAAGGTCGCCATCGCGCTTGCGTTGCCGTTCCCGCTGCTGTTCGGGCCGCTCTCGGGACGCTTCGGCATGAGCGCCGAGCTCTCGTTCTCGGCATGGAACTACTACTACGTGCTGCTCCTGCCCGTGGCGCTCACGCTCATCTCCGCGTGCGTGGCCAACTACGATGCGCGGCTGCGCGACCACGTGCCGCTCTCCAGCCCAGCTCCGCTCGGACGGGCCTGGTGGGCGAAGGCGCTCTGGTGCCTCGCGCTCTCGGCGCTCTCGAACGCGTGCGTGCTCGCCGTGTACCTCGTGGGTGCCGTCGTGAACCCGGGTGGGCCATCGGTTCTCGCGATGGCGGCCGCTGCGGCGACGAGCGTCATCGCGACTTCGTGGATGATTCCGGTGACGCTCTTCCTCGTCTGCCGGGCCGGGATGCTCGCCGGCGTGCTGGTGCCGCTCGCCGTGCAGGTCGGCGGGGGCTTCGCGTGGTCCGCGGTGGGAGGCCTGTGGTGGGCGCTTCCGCCGGCGGCCTCCGTCATCCTGCCGAGCGCCTTCTTGCCCGTGCTGCCCACGGCCGAGCCACTCTCGGCGTCGCCCGAGCTCGCGGCTGCGATCGGCTCGTTCGGGCCTGTTCAGGCGGCGGCGCTCGCGCTTTCCGTGGCGGTGTTCGTCATGCTCACGGCTGCCGGCTCGGTCTGGTTCAGGGGATCGGAGGAACTGTGATGGGAAACGGAAGGCATGTTGCTGCGGGCGCCGGTCGGGTGTCCCGGATGTCGCTCTGGCGCGCCGCTATCTCGGAGTGCGTGCGGCTCAGGCGCTCGCCGCTGATTGCCCTGCACCTGGCGTGCGGCCTTATCGCCGGTGTTGCCTGCGGGGCCTACTTCGGCGTGGCGCCGTGGGACCCGCGCCTTGGTACGGACGCGTTCGTCCAGCTCGTCGGTGCGCTCATGCCCCTCATGGTCGCCGTCGTGTGCGGCCTGGACGTCGACGGTGAGCGCGAGGCATCGGGCCTTGCCAACCTGCTCGCGGTGCCGTCGAGGCGCATCGCCCTTGCGGCGCGCGTGCTCGTGCTGTGGCTGCTCGGCGTCATCGCCGTGGCGGTGGCGCTCGGTTCGTTCTCGGTGGTGCTCGGGGCCTTCGGGCGTGACGGGTTCTCGGCGGGCGTCTACGCCCGGTCGGCCGTGGGCATGGCGGCGGGGTCGCTCGTCCTCTACGTCGTGTCGGTCTGGCTCACGCTCGCCCTCGGCCGGAACGCCGCCATCGGCGTCGGCGCGGCGGGCCTCGCCTGCGCCCTCTTCGCCGTGGGCGGCCTCGCGCACGGGCTTGTCACCGGTGAGCTCACTGCGGCTTCGTCGGGTGTGCTCGGCTACGTGCCGTTCGCCTGGGCGGAACGGCTGGGGTCACTGCTCGTAGAACTTGGACTGGCCACGGACGCTGGTTTGCGCGCGGTGATTTGGCAGCTCAAGGTGACCTCTGTGCTCACCCTGGCGGTCACGGCGGTCGGCCTCATCGCTCTGCTTGCCTGGGTGGGTTCTTTCGAAGAGGGGAGGCGAGGGGAGTGAGCGTGTGTTTGGGGCGATGCCCCCGTACCCGGTTCCTCGCTCTGGTGCTTGCGGCAGCCCTGGTGATGATGCCCGCCCTCTCCGGCTGCAGGGGCCTGTCCCATCCGGAGGAGTTTCCCACGTCTGGCTCCTCGGCCTCATCGGTCGAGGCCGTGTCGAATCCTCAGACCATCACTCGCGAGGAGTTCGGGGACCAATGGCCGTTCGAGTTCGACAGTTGCGAGGTCGGCGCCGAACCCGATGCGTCGGGCGATCCGGTTCTGCGCCTCACGACGGAGGATGGCACGGTCTACGCCTTGAACGACCTGTCTGGCAACGATGGGCTTCCTAAGGCGGAGGATCTCGTGCGGCCCTGCGCCTCCATCGGCCCCATCCGGTCGTTCGCGCTCGGTCTTGTTGACTTGGAATAGGATTGGTTGAACTGCAGGCCGTTTTGCTGGCTTTCGATGGGGGGGGCACGATGGCTCGCATCCTCGCGGTCGACGACGACCGCGCCATACTTCAGCTGCTCGAGCGGGCACTCTCCCGCGACGGTCACAAGGTCGAGTGCGCCGACGACCCGACTTCGGTCCCCGCGATGGACCTCTCGCGCTACGACCTTATCCTTACGGACGTGATGATGCCCGGGCTCGACGGCTTCGAACTGGTTCGTCTCGTCCGGGACCGCTTCGACGGGCCCATCATGTTCCTCACCGCCAAGGTCGCCGAGGACGACGCGGTGCTGGGCCTCGGCCTCGGCGCCGACGACTACGTGCGCAAGCCCTTCGGCGTGGCGGAGCTGCGCGCGAAGGTGGCTGCGTCGCTCCGCCGCGAGCGCCGGGTGCGCCGGAGCGTGCTCGACCTCGGCCGCGTGCGCTTCGACCTCGGGGCACGCGAACTCAGTGTGACAGCTCCCGACGGCTCGACCGGCGCGCCCGTTCCCCTCACGCCTACCGAATATGGCATCTGCGAGTTTCTCGCCAAGCATCCCGGTCGCGCCTACGGGCGGGCGCAGATCCGCGAGGCGGTGCGGGGCTGGGGGAGCGAGACGGATGACGCGGCCGTCTCGGTCCACGTGGGCAAGGCGCGTGCCAAGCTCCGAGTCGCGGGCGTCGACCCCATCGCCACCGTGTGGGGTGTCGGATACAAGTGGGAGGCGGGGAGATGAGCCGTCTTCGCGGTTTGGACGGCCGCATTCGCGTCCCGCTTGCTCTCGTAGTCGGTCGCTACTTCGTCCTCGTCCTGTTCGCGGCGCTGCTGACCGTGGGCGGGCCTTGGGCACTGTTCACCGGCGCGATGGCGCGCGGCGAGGTGCTCCCGGCGGACTGGGGCTCGACCCATGCGGACGAGACTGTCGGCGACATCGCTTCGGCGGGTCATCTTGATCCCGACTCGCTCTCCACCGCATACCGCGTGGCGCGGCTTTCGGCCTCGGGCAGCGTCCTCTTCTCGGACATGGGGGAGGAGGCACTCGCCAGCGCCCAGACGTCCGTCTCTTCCGCAATTGCCGCCGGTGAGACGTCCGCCCGCCCCGGCCCCGACGTCTCGTCCGGCTCGTACGCGCGGGTGGCGGCCGTGAAGCTCGCCGATGGTACCTGGGCGGCAATCTCCTGGGACATGATGCCCCACTGGGCCGACCACGCACGGGATGCGTCCTGGCCGAACCCCCAGGACCTCTGGCTCACCTCGACCATCATAGGCACGGTTCTCATGGTTGTTCTCGTCGCCCTGCGCGCCGCCCGCGTGCTCACGCGCAAGATGGAGCCGCTCGTGGTGGCGGCAAATGCCGTTGCCGCCGACGACCTCGACAAGCCCGCCGGCACGAGCGACGTGGCCGAGGTCGACGACGTGCTCGCCGCGATGGAGCGCATGCGCGTCTCGCTGAAGCGGTCCCTCGAGGAGCAGATGGCGTCTGAGGAGACCCGGCGCCAGCGCATGGAGACACTCGCCCACGAGCTCAAGACCCCGCTCACCCTCATCCAGGGCAACGCCGAGCTCCTCGCCGCAGATCTCGAGGAAGGCCGGCTCCAGGGCGAGCAGGCCGACGAGGCCCGCGCCATCCTCGATGCCACGCACCGGCTCGATGCGGCCCTCATCGACATCATCTCCGCCTGGCGGGAGGGTGAGCGGGGTGCGTGATAGTCGCCCTGTACAGCTATCACACACCCCGTCGAAAGGCGTGGGTTCGAGAGGGCCCTCAGGCTCAATCTGCTACCTCGCTTTAACCTGCTTCATCAGCGAATCCACCATCTCGGACTCGGAGTCGACAAAGGTGTACGGTTCGTACTCGCCGTAAGCTGAGGGTCGCGTGATGGTCACAAGTTGGAGGTCATCGCTTCCGAAACGCTTTTCGATGCGGTTCATCATGTCGACGAGGGAGGGGCCGGCTTCCGTCTGCATGGCGAGGCTTCCAGTTCTTTCGAACCATTTAGCAACCAGATAGCACATCGTTCATTCTCCTCCTGAACTCCTCTTCGGTTTTTATATCACCAGATTCATAGGACATTCGCAACTTGTATCCCACGTTCACATCATGAATGCGCTTGTAGAGGTACTTATGAAGCCAGTTGTTAAGCTGACGATCATAAAACGTGTTGTATTGGATTTCGATGGGGTAATGTCTCGATGAGAGTTGGAAATACACATGAACGCCTCGATACCCATCATCCAAGGCTTTGCCGCTGCTAAGGTCGGCGACTCGAAAGAGGGGGCGTCCCATGAGATCCATTACGTCATCGTAAGTGTCGCACATTGACCTAAAGCCCAGAAGGTCGTTGAAGACCTTGCGAGCCTGGTGATCGGGATAATATCGAGCATATTTCAGGCGAGTAGATTGACGGCTTTTGATGCGGCTGTCGACGGGAAATCGATCAAGATGTCCTGATGCCACATACCAGTTTCGTACGGCATCAAGCTCATCGAAGAGGGCTTCTTTCGGAAAGTAGCGAAGGTCTTTCTTGAGGGAGATGCCCAGCTCGCTGCGAAAGGAAAGGCTTTCAAGAACTGCTTTTGAAAGGCCGTCACGGGCAAGTATGTCCATAAGGGTCCTCTCGATTAAGGATTAAGCCTGGGTTCCGAACTGGGCGCGGCGAGCCTACCGGTTGTCTGTGATTGAGTATCAATATCTATATGCTGAGGCGTTTGAGAATTCCTCAATTTCTCCTCTGCAATCAGTATCTGAAGCGCGTCGTGTAAGCGGCTTGTCCTTTCTTGGGACCTAGCACGATGGAAGCAATAAATACCACTGATAGCAATTGATGCCGCAACGAAGAGGAGTGTTGGATTGTCCGCTTCATCTTTTGCGATAAGGGCGAGTGCGGAAAGAACCACCGTGACCAGCAGCGGTATATAACTTTCCCTTGGTTGCTTAATTGATTCGAGGACCAACTCAGCGCGAGTTTCAAGAGATAACAGCCCATCACTTGGGCTATTTCTGTTGGAGCAGCTTGATGTGAATTGCGTTTCGTTCAGTTCTTCCCTTAAAACGCTTAAGTCATAGTCCTTCGCCTCGAGAGCATGTGCGAAGTGTCCGGCTAGGGTCCGATCGTATAGAAGGTGGCGCTTGGTAAAGATGTCTTGAGAATTCACAGGGTTCCTTTCATGTGTCATTAGCTTGCTTTTTTATGATGCCATGTCGTGCGGACAAATACGATTGTTTGCCAGACGGTGGTTGGCTTTTGTAGCGACTGGCTGCATCATCCCGTGCCTCTCGCCCCCTTTGCGCCCCCGTAATGCGACTCGTAGAAAAATGGTCAAATTCACCTGAGTGTACAACGGACGGGAGGGCGCCATGAGGGTGCTGGTGGTGGAGGATAACGAGGTGCTCGCCGCGTCCATGTGCGACGGGCTCGGCGCCCGGGGCCCGGGCGCCGACGTGGCGGGAACGCTTGCGGGTGCTGATAGTGCTTTTTACTTATGGGGTGAGGAAATTGGTGGCAGAGTCATCCGCGAGCTCCTCCACAACGCCATCGCCCACCAGGGTTGCCCTGCGCTCCGCCCGCGCGCTCACGCGCAAGATGGAGCCGCTCGTGGCGGCGGCGAACGCCGTTGCCGCCGACGACCTCGACAGGCCCGCCGGCACGAGCGGCGTGTGCGAGGCCCGCGCCATCCTCGACGCCACGCACCGGCTCGATGCGGCCCTCATCGACATCATCTCCGCCTGGCGGGAGGGTGAGCGGGACGGCGAGGGGCGGTTGGAACCCGATGCGGATTCGCGAGGCTAAGCTCCGAAGTGCGCAACAGCGAAATAGAATCGATTGACAGGGATGCCTGACTGTCCCAGCCGACTCGTCATCCATATTGGATGTGGGCGTGCGCAGCGAGGGGACTTTACACCCTTGTCTCCCCGTCTTACCATAGACGTACGTAAAAGCGTACGCTTTTGGGAAGGGAGGCCGCATGACTTCTATTACGGCAACGGCGGCACGCAAGGACCTGTACAACGTTATCACGCGCGTCAACGAGGACTGCGCTCCGGTGGCCATCACGAACAGTCGCGGTAAGGGTGCCGTGCTCGTCGGAGAGGATGAGTGGGCCTCTATCGAGGAGACGCTCTATCTCATGGGTATTCCCGGCGTTGCCGAGTCGATTGTTGCAGGGAAGGCGGAGCCGGTCGAGAATTGCGTCACCGAAGACGCGCTGGACTGGTAGCCATGTGGCTTGTCGTGTTCACCGAGCAAGCCCAGAAGGATGCAAAGCAGCTCAAGGCGGCGGGGCTTGCCGGCAAGGCGAAGGCGCTTGTCGCGGCAGTGCGGGAGGATCCTTTCAAGGTCCCCCCGCGCTATGAGGCCCTCGTTGGCAATCTATCTGGCCTCTACTCTCGCCGCATCAGCCTGCAGCACCGCTTCGTTTACGAGACGATCAAGGGGGAGATTGAGAGGGGCGGCACTCTCTATGAGGGAACGGTCAAGATCGTTCGCATGTGGACGCATTATGACGGGGTGCGATAACGGTTGGACGCTGGACGCGACCCTCATCGACATCATCGACGCTTGGCGAGAGGATGAGCGGGGCCACGCCTGACATTTTTGAGGCTTCTGCCGTTCCTGTGCGTGGGGCCTAGCTGTTCAGTGCCAACAGGTTGTTTACGCCAAGCTGGTGACAGACAGGGAGCGCCCCGCCAAGCTGTGAGTTGTCTAGGCTTACGGCGGGGACCCTCCCATGTCCCAGCATCCCAGCGCAAGGCTCACGCCCAAGGGGCGGGAGCGCATGGTCGAGCGCATCGAGGCCGGCGAGCCGGTGTCCGAGGTCGCGCGCCAGGTTGGCGTGAGCAGGCGGACCGCCGGCAAATGGCTCGCGAGGGCGAGGGCCGGCGAGCCGATGGCCGACCGCCCGAGCCGCCCCCGCACGCTGGCGAAGCTCACCCCGCCCGACGTCGAGGACGGGGTCTGCGAGGCCCTCGCGGCGTCGGCGATCGCCTTCTCCGCCTCGCGCGGGGTGGCCGTCGAGCGCGTCGTGGCCGACAACGGGCCCGGCTACCGCAGCCGCCTCTTCAACGAGTCCCTGGAGGCCCGCGGCGTCAGGCACAAGCACACAAGGCCTTTCAGCCCCTGGCAGAACGGCAGGGTCGAGCGCATGAACCGGACGCTCGCGCGGGAGTGGCGGTACACCCGGGCGTGGGGGAGCGAGGCCTCCAGGGCGGAGGCTCTGGGGCCTGCATGGGCCATTGCAATTGGGGCAGGCCGCACGGCGCCTGCGGGGACCTGCCCCGAGTCACGGATCCACGGCGTAAACAACGTCATGGCACGCAACAGCTAGGTCTGAAATCCGCTGTCACCCTAAGGTGTCAACCGGCTCAGCGGCACCGGTCTCGTGCCCCTTTCGCGAAAGAATGTCATCGCGCCGAGAGAGACGGTGCATCTGAAACGCATTCGCGAGAAGGGGACACGATATGGCTTCTCAGGTACTGGAACGTCCGGCGGGGACGGTCGAGGGGACGCCGGCGCCGGCCGCCTCGGGCGAGTCCCTCGCCGTATCCACCCGCGGGCTCACCAAGCGCTACGGCGACGCGACGGTCGTCGACGACATGGACCTCGAGGTGCCCGAGGGCGCGGTCTACGGCTTCCTCGGGCCCAACGGGGCGGGCAAGTCCACCACGATGAAGATGCTGCTCGGGCTCGTGCACGCATCAGGCGGCGAGGCCGTCGTGCTCGGGCGGGAGATGACCCCGGACAACCGCCTCGAGGTGCTGCGCGAAGTGGGCTCGCTCATCGAGGCCCCCAGCTGCTACCCGCACCTCACGGCGCGCGAGAACCTCGAGATCGTGCGGCGCCTGCGCGGGCTGCCCGAGAGCTGCATCGACGAGGTCCTTTCGGTCGTGCGCCTGGACGACGCGAAGACGCAGCGGAAGCTCGTCGGACACTTCTCCCTCGGCATGAGGCAGCGCCTGGGCATCGCCGCCGCGCTCATGGGGCACCCAAGGCTGCTGCTCCTGGATGAGCCGACGAACGGCCTCGACCCCTCCGGCATCCACGAGATCCGCCAGCTCGTGCGCGAGATGCCGAGGCGCTTCGGCTGCACGGTCATCGTCTCCAGCCACCTGCTCTCCGAGATCGACCAGATGGCCGACCACGTGGGCATCATCAACAGGGGCCGCATGGTCTGGCAGGGGAGCATGGCCGACCTGCACGCCCGCGCGCGCCGATGGCTGGCGCTGCGCACCACGGACAACGCCGCGGCGGCGGGGGCGCTGCCGGGCGCGGTGGCCGACGGGGAGTGGCTGCGCATCAAGGCCGTGGACGACGCGACCGCCGGGCAGGTGACGCTCGGGCTCGCGAAGCGAGGCATCGGCGTCGTGCGGCTGGAGGAGCGCGCCGAGTCGCTGGAGGACATATTCCTTAAGCTCACGGGGATGGAGGCTACGCTGTAGCGGCTTCGCTGCGGCTTCCCCTGGTACCGCACCTTGCCCATCATACCGTTGCTCGCGTACCAAAGTACGCGTCGCTCCTCTTTCGGGGCAATCTGCGGCACCAGGAAAACCCTTCGCATGGAACATCGCAGTTCACATTCTTCGACTGGAGGAAGACATATGCCATCTCAAGTTGTTGCATCGGACACCGGCCAGCCCGGCCTCGTCCAATCCGTCGCGCTCGAGTTTGCCAAGGCGCGCCGCAAGCACCTGTGGCTGGCGAGCCTGGGCCTGCTCGCGTTCCAGTTCGCCTGGCTCGTCGCGGGCGCCTCCAACACCGTGCGCCACAACCCTGACTTCGACGGCATCCTCTACATGCTGCCGCAGCTGAACGCCATCGTCCTGCCGCTGCTCTGCGCCATCGTGGCCTCCACCGTCACCGACGTGGAGAACCGGGCGAACATGTGGAAGCTGCTGCTCACCATGGAGGACGCCCGGCGCGTGGTCGCGGCCAAGTGGGCGGCGTGCCTCCTGATCCTCGCCGTGGTCGTGGGCGTCCAGACGGCGGGCGTGGCGGCGGTCGCGTACGGGATCGGGTTCCAACAGAACCTGCCGGGGCCGGCCCTGCTCGCCCGCTACGCGCTCAGCACGTTCGTCGTGTGCGCCATGCTCATCACCATCGTGCAGGCGGTCTGCCTCGCCACCGCCAACCAGTTCGCGCCGATGATCGTGGGCGTGGGCCTGTGCTTCCTCGGGCTCTTCATCGCCTACCTGCCTCCGGTGTTCAGCTGGTTCGTGCCGAGCGCGTACTTCTTCGTGTGTCGCCTCGTCGACGGCGCCTACGACGCCTCGCAGCGCATGAGGTTCTGGGCGGCGCCGTTCCCGGCCGCGGGGCTCGCCGTCTGCGTCGCCGTGACCGTCGCCGCGTTCATCGCCTCCAGGCGCGCCTTCGCCGCCCGCGAGCTGTAGGGAGGTTTGATCATGCTTGCATCCTGCATATCCGCCGAGTTCATCAAGATGCGCCGGGCGCCCGTCTGGGCCGCCTTCGCCGCGCTGCCCGCCGTCTCCGCGCTCATCGGGAGCGCCAACTACGTGGCCAACCTCGATCTCCTCACGCCCGGCTGGGAGAACCTCTGGACCCAGCACACCCTGTTCATCTGCTACTTCTTCCTCCCGGCGCTCATCGGCGCGGGCGCGAGCTACCTGTGGCGGCTCGAGCACATGGGCTCCAACTGGAACGAGCTCATGGTCGCCCCGGTGCCCGCGCGCGACGTGTTCGTCGCCAAGCTCGCGGTCCTCGCCCTCCTGGACCTCGTCGCGTTCGCGGCCATGACGGCGTTCTTCGTCGCGAGCGGCATCGTCCTGCACGTGCCCGGCGCCTTCCCGGTGGCGTCGTTCGCCGAGCAGGTGGTGCTGGGCTGGATTGGGAGCCTCGCCATCTGCGGCATACAGCTCGTCGTTTCCATGCTCGTGCGCAACTTCGCCGTGCCGGTGGGCGTCGGGCTGGGTGGCGGGATCTTGGGGATCATGGCGGCGATGGGCGGCCTTGGCTACGTCTTCCCGTACGCGCTCATGCAGTCCGGGATGAACAGCAACGCCCTCGTGGTGCTCGACGCGCCGCACATCGCCCAGATCGCCGTGTTGAGCGTCGTCTACGTGGCCTGCTCGGTCGCCTTCGCTTCGGCCTGGCTCCGCACGCGCGACGTCGTCGCGGCGAAGTAGCGCCCGGCGTGCTCGTACAATGTGGTGTCGGGATGTGAGGTGATGGGATTGGACGTGAGGCCATGCGGGCCGGGCCTTTCCGGCGCCGCCGCGCCGTTGGACGCGTGGGACGACGCGCCCCTTCTGCGGCTCGCCGCGCCCGTGCTCTGCGTGGCGTGGGAGGCGGCGATGTTCGCCCGCGTGGTGTTCGCGGGGGCGGACCCCTCGCTGTCGGCGCCCTCGTCCCAGGCCGCCCTGTTCGTCCTCATGGCCGTCGGCTGCGCGGCGCTGTTCCTGCGCTACCGCCTTCCGGTCGTCTCCGTGCTCTTCGAGTCGGTCGTTGGCCTGCTGGCCTCGGTGATGGGCGCGCTCGCGTACGTGTACTTCCTCCCGCTCGTCGCGCTCTACGCCTGCGTGGCCCGCGCGCCCCGGCGCGAGGCGGCCGCGGGCGGCGTCGCCGCCGTTGCGACCGTCGCGCTCTCCGCCGTGGTCGACGGGTTCGCGGGTGCCTCCGCATCGCCCTCCCCCTCGCTTGCGATGTCGCTCGCCGGCATCGGGTACCCGCTCATGCTGGTGCTCGGGGCGGCGCTGCTCTCGCGCTTCCGCTTGCAGCGCCTCCGGGAGGCGGAGGCGGCCGCCCGCGCCGAGGCGGAGCGCGACCGCGCGCTCGCCAAGAGCCGCATCGCCGCCGAGCTGCACGACTCCGTGGGACACGACCTCACGGCCATCGTCGCGCTCTCGGAGGGGCTCGCCGGCGCGACCGGGGACGAGCAGCTCGACCGGGCCATCGCGAGCATCAACGAGCTGGCGCGCTCGGGGCTCGCCGACACGCGCCGCGCCGTGCGGGCGCTGGCGGGCGAGGCGAGGAGCACGGCGGCGCCATCCGCTCTGCCGGGTTCCGCGCCCACCGAGAAGCCGGCCGAGCGGCATCGCTGGGACGAGATCGCCGCTCTTCTTGGGTCCGTCCGCGCCGCCGGCGTCACGGCCGCCCTCACGGAGACGGGCGTGCGCCCGGACGACCCCTCCCAGGCCGGCCTCGCCTTCCGCGTCTGCCGCGAGGGCGTCACGAACGCGCTGCGCCACGCCGCGGGGCTCTCGCGGCTCACGGTCTCGGTGGACCACGGCGGGGATGGCTCTGCCGACGTCGCAATCCGCGACGATGGAACCCCTGGCGAGGGGGGCGGGGGTCCGGGCACCGGCATGGGCCTCTCCCGCCTGCGCAGAGAGGTCGGGGAATCGGGCGGAACCCTCTCCGCCGGTCCGGTCGGCGAGGGCGGCTGGTGCCTCAAGACGCATCTGCCGTCATTGGTGGGGGCCGGCGAAGGGGAGGGGGAGCCCGATGGCGACGAATAGCGGCATCGCGGGAGCGGCCGCGTCCGCGCGCATCCCCGTCATGATCGTCGACGACCAGCCCGAGACCCGCCTGGGCCTCGCGCTCATGGTGCGGCGCGACCCGGGCCTCGCCATCGGGCTCGAGGCGGAGGACGGCCGTCAGGCCATCGACCGCATCGAGCGGGCCGAGGAGCTCGGGCGCGACCTGCCTCGCGTCGTCCTCATGGACGTGCGCATGCCCGTCCTCGACGGCATCGACGCCACCGCCGCCATCACCCGCCGCTGGCCGAACGTCTATGTGCTCATGCTCACCACCTACGACGAGGACGACTACGCCTTCGGCGGGCTCGAGGCGGGCGCCTCCGGCTTCCTCCTCAAGGACGTCCGCGCGGGCGAGCTCTGCCGCGCCGTCCGCTCGGTGGCCGACGGCGACGCCGTGCTCACGCCCCGCGTCACGCGCGAGGTCCTCGCCCGGAGCGTGCGCGCCTCCGGTCAGGATAAGCGCGCGGCCGAGCTGCGCAGCGCGTTCCGCCGGCTGACCGACCGCGAGCGCGAGGTCTGCGCCCTCGTCGCCGACGGCCTCTCCAACGCCGAGATCGCCGAGCGCCTCACCGTCCAGCCCGCGAGCGCCAAGCGCGCCGTCACGCGTATCCTCGCCAAACTGGGCCTGCGCGACCGCACCCAGATAGCCGTCAAGTGGTACCAGGCCGGGCTATGAGGTGGCGCTTGAAAGCGAAAGGCGGTGCAGGCGTGAAAGAACGCCCGCGGCAATCGCCGCGGGCGCCCCTCGTCATGGACGACTCTCTTTAGCGGGGTTCGAGCCGTCGCTCCTAGCTCGAGAGCGTCACCTCACCGCCGCCCTGGAGCTGGTCCTCGGGCACCTGATATGCGGTTTCACGAGTGAGTCACCGTCGCCTACCCCTCGCGCGACCCCCGCGACCCCATCCCGCTCCTCCACCACGCCACGGCGAGCTGAGTGCGGTCGCGCAGCCCGAGCTTGGCGAGCACGCGGCTCACGTTCCTCCGGGCGCTCGCGGGCTCCATCACCATGCGCGCGGCGACCTCCTCGTTCGAGAGCCCCTCGGCCACGAGGGACGCCGTCTCGAGCTCGCGGGGCGATAGCGAGGAGAGCGCCTCCAGGAGGCGGACCCGCTCGGGGTCCTCGGCGGCGCCTGGGACGGCGCGGGCGACGACCTCCCGCGTCACGCGGGGCGTGAGCACGGCGCCGCCGGCGGCGAGCTCGCGGACGGCCCGGCACAGCTCGCGGGCGGTGGCGTCCTTGAGCAGGAACCCGGCCGCGCCGGCGGCGAGCCCGCCCAGCGCGTAGTCGTCCCTGTCGTAGGTCGTGAGCAAAAGCGTCCGCACGGAGGGGAAGCGCGAGGCGACCTCGCGGGCGAGCGTCACGCCGCCCGTCCCGGGCATGCGCACGTCCGAGACGACGACGTCGGGCAGGGGCTCGCCGGCATCCTTCCGGCGCGCGAGCTCCGCGAGCGCCGCCCCTCCGTCGTCGGCGGTGGCGACCACGGAGAGCCCCGGGTCGCGCCCCACCATCATGGAGAGGCCCATCCTCGCCGAGGCCTGGTCATCGACGACCATCACGCGTATCATCCCGGGCTCCCTCCGCCGTCATCATCGGGGGTCTGCCCCCGCGGGTCCCAGCCCGCGTCGATCGGCCCGCCGCCCGTCTTTTCCTCCGCGTCGGCGACGAGGCCGGCGAGCTCGCGCACCGTCTCGCGGGTCTGCGCGAGCCCCTCGCGCGCCTCCGCGTTGATGGCGGCGACCGCCGCGTCGACCCGCTCGTCTCCGGTGCCGCCGCCCAGCCCCTCGCAGAGCGTTACGATGGCGGTGAGCCGCTGGCCCACCGAGTCGTGGAGCGAGGCGGCCATGCGGGCCTGCCGCTCGGCTTGGTCGCGGCGCGCCTCGGCGGCCATGGCGCGCGCCCTGGCCTCCCGGGTGTCGTGCGCGCCGCGCAGGGCCCCGCCCAGGAGGAAGGCTGAGCCCGCGGTGAGCTCGCGTGCCGCGATCTCGGCCACCAGCGCTGCCGGCCCCGCTCCGCCCGCGGCCACGAGGGAGCTCGCCGCCATGGCCGCGAAGGCGAGCGCGAGCCCGGCGAGCGAGCGCGGGAAGGGCGCGTGGCGCCCGGCCGCGAACGTCGCCACGAGGAAGGGGACCACGGCGTAGCTGTCGAGGCCCGTCGCCGTTGCGGCGACGAGGGCGGCCGACTCGAGCGCGAGTGTCCCCAGGGGCAGGGCCGTCCGCCAGAGCAGGGCTGCGGACACGGCCGCCACGGCGAGCGCGAGGGCCGCCGGGCTCGCCGCCCGCTGCACGACGTCGCCTGGTATCGCCAGGGCGATTGACGTCATGATGACGGTCGCCTCCCCGTAGAGCAGGCACGCGAGGGGCGCCGCGAGCAGACGGGGCACGAGGGGCGGCGCGAGGCGCCGCCCGGCTTTGTCGACAATTCTCATTCCCGCACCCCCCTCGGTCTCTCCGTTCGCGCATCCGGTTCTTGTACCCGTCAGAGCAGGCCGTGACCTACCACCTTCCGGTTAGGAGGTGGGAGAGGGGCGCGACCCCAGCCACCACGAGCAGCGCGCAGGCGATGACGACGAGCGTCCACCAAGCGGGTGACAGCACGCAGCCAAGCCACGCCGCCGCCTGTACGCGACCCGTCCAGTCCCCTTCCTCCCGGGTCGCGAGCCACGCGATCGCCACGCCCGGCAGGCACAGGAAGAGGCCGAGCAGGAACGGCCCGAGTTTCGGGTCCCGTCCGTCGCCGCGCGCCGTCCCGGCCTTCGCGCCGGGTTGCGCCGGGTCCTCGGGCGGAAGCGCGCCACCGCCCCGCACTTCGCTGATCGTTTCCGTCCGTCCTCCTTGTTCGTTTCTCGTTTCCCGATGAATCGTTCCGTCGGCGCCTCTGCACCCTACGAGCGCAGGCACGCCGCAGGCGAGGAGTGGACGGCCCCGCGGACCTGCGCCCAGCGCACCGCGAGAAGCACGACCCAGACCACGACACCCGCGGCCAGCGCCTCCGGCAGCGGCGCGTACGCGGCGGGCGCTCCCCAGAACATCCAGGTGAGGGCGAGCGCGGCGAAGGAGGAGCAGGCGATGGGCACGAGCGAGAGCAGCGCGGCGCCCAAGGCGACGAGCGCCGACTGCCATGCGACCGCCGCCGCCACGCCCCGGGGCGTGAGGCCAAGCGTGCGCAGCAGCGCTTGGTGCCTTCCCTCGTCCCTCGCCGAGAGGGCGAGCACGGCGACCGCGGTGGCGAGCGCGAACCCCGCGGCGAGGCCGATCAGCGCGTAGGTGTCCGTCATGTCGAACGAGCCCGAGAACCCCAGGCGCCGCATGACGGCCTCGAGGGTGCGGGCGGTCGTGAGCAGGATGCCCCCTGCCCCGCCCACCGCCGCGGCGAGCGGCACCATGGCCGAGGCGTTGCGCGAGGCGAGCTCGGTCGCCGCCCGCGCCGCGAGCCGGCCGACGGGCGAGCGCACCGCGGCGGGTAGCACGCCGGCGACACGCAGAGCGGCACGGACGCCGCGCGCCCCGAAGGCCACCATCGCCAGCAACGAGAGGAGCCCGGCGAGGGCCACGAGGTTCGCCATGGCCTGGGAGAGCTGCCCGCCCGCTGATTCTGCCGCCGGGAGGCCGGCGAGGGGCGTCGCGAGGGCGCAGGCGACGAGCGCCCACCCGAGGATGGGGTGGCCGCCCCGCCCCCGCCTTCCTGCGCGGCCTCCCCGCAGCGAATCCACGGGCCTCACCCGTGCGGCGCGCACGGCGGCCGCGACGGAGCCGAGCATGCAGGTCGCGACGCTGAGTGCGAAGGAGAGGGCCCACGCGGCCGGGGAGGCGGAGAACGGCGGAGGCGTGAAGGAGCCGAGGCCGCCGCTGAAGCTCTCCGCCGCCATGCCGTCAAACGCGGGGACGAGCAGGGCGGAGAGCGGCACGGACGCGAGGCTCCCCGCGAGCGAGCCGACCGCCGAGGCGATGCCCACGAGCAGCAGGGCGGCGCGCCCCGCCTGCCCCGGCGTGGCGCCCATGAGCCGCCAGAGCGCGAACGTCGGGCGGCAGCGCTCCACCGTCGCGGCGCCCACCGCCGAGAGCGAGAAGAGGGCAAGCAGTGCCACCTCGGCGTACACGGTGACCGAGACCGCCTGGAACTCGAAGGCGGAGAGCCCCGCCGCGCCGGCGGCCGCGCCGAAGGCTTTCGACGACGTCCAGGCGAACTGGTTCGCGCACACGCCCACGAGGGCGGAGGTCGCGGCGATCACGAGCACGATCGGGACCCAGCTTGCGAGGTCCTCGCGGAATATCCTGAGCGCGTACCTATCCACGGCCGATCGCCCCTTCCCGCGTGCCGGCGAGCACCTGCTCGGGCGTGCAGTGGCCGGCCACGCGCGTCACCAGCCCGTCGCGGACGAACGCCACGCGGTCGGCCGTCGCCGCGGCGTCCACGTCGTGCGTGACCATGACCACGGTCGTGCCGGCGTCTGCCATCTCACGCAGGACGCCCAGGACGAGCGCGGTGTTCCTCGTGTCCAGGGCCCCCGTCGGCTCGTCGGCGAAGAGCACCGCCGGGCGGGAGAGCAGGGCGCGCACCAGGGCGGCGCGCTGCTGCTCGCCGCCGGACAGCCCTCCCGCGGGCGCCTTCGCGCGGTCGGCGAGGCCGAAGCGCCCGAGCAGGTCGCGGAGCCTCCCGCGGTCGACCTTCCCCCGCGCGAGGGCGATCGGCAGGGTCGCGTTCTCCTCCACCGTGAGGTAGGGGACGAGGTTGTAGCTCTGGAACACGAACGCCGCAGCCTGTCGCAGGAAGCGGGTGCGGGCGCCCTCGCCCATGGCGTACAGGTCGCGGCCCGCGACCAGCACACGACCCTCGTCCGGGGCGTCCAGCCCGCTCATGCAGTACAGGAGGCTCGTCTTGCCCGCCCCCGACGGCCCCACGATCGCCGTGAGCCCGCCCGCGGCCGCGAGCGAGCAGCCCCTGAGGACCGGGACGCGCTCCTCGCCCGTGTCGGCCCAGCGCTTGACGCCCTCGGCCCTCACCTCCGCCGCAGCCATGCGCGGCACCTCCCTTCGGGCGGGCGCTCCGCGCCCACCGACTCGTCCGTTCGACGCCACCCATGGAACCACCGCCCGTGCGCCCCGACGCCGCGCGCCAGTCGGTTGCCATCTCCAGATGGCAGTCTCGGTCTCGGTTCTGGTGCCACCACACCAGCGTGGGTGGGGGATACAGTTGCAAGTGGAGGTCATAAGCTGCGTCGAGGAAGGAGCCGGAAAATGAATCGCGCCGCATCTCCCTCGATTCTGAGAGCTTCTATATTACAATGTTAAAAATTTGCATTAGATGAAGATCTTTCACATGGAGGCGTGATGATTATCCGTCAAAAGTACCTTGACCAGCTTCTCGCCTTTCGGGATCGAGACCTCGTCAAGGTCGTTACGGGGGTTCGTCGTTGCGGGAAGTCGACCCTTCTGGACATGATGCGCGAGCATCTGGCAAGGGAGGGCGTTTCCCGGGAGCGACTTCTCACGTTCAAGATGGAGTCCATGGAGTTTGATGGCTTGGATTATCGCGGGCTTTACCAGCTTGTTCGCAAACGGACGGAGGGAATCGTCCATCCATATCTCTTTTTTGACGAGCTCCAAGAGATCGAGGGCTGGGAGCGCGCGATCAATTCCCTGCGCGTTGACCTTGATTGCGATATGTATATCACGGGATCCAACGCCTATCTGCTGTCGAGCGAGCTTGCCACGCTGCTCTCGGGGCGTTATGTGGAGGTCGAGATGCTGCCGCTCGTCTTCTCGGAGTTTCTCGATTTCCAGGGAGCGTCACTGTCCTCTCGCACTGCGGCTGGGATGGATGTCTTCGAGTTGCCGGATGGCTCGCTTAGCACGGCGGTTGGCCTGTTTGATCATTATCGTCGCTACGGCGGGCTGCCGTACCTATCCTTGGGTACGCTAGACGGGGCGGTTCATAAGGCCTATTGCAGGTCACTGTACGAGACGGTCGTCATCCGGGATATTCTCGAGCGCGATCGCAGGCGTGGCCGCAGGCAGCTCACAAGCCCTGATTTGCTGGAGCGAACATGCCGCTTCCTTGCAGACAATATCGGTAACGAGAATTCGGTTAACAGTATTGCCGGAGCGTTGCGGGCTGACGGCATCAAGGCTGCTAACAGTACTGTCGACGCCTACATGGGGGCGCTTGATGAGGCGTATCTCTTCTATCCTGTTCGGCGCTATGACATCAGGGGCAAGGATCTCCTGAAGACGGGTGGAAAGCGTTACATCGTGGACACGGGAATCCGCAACTATCTGCAGGACTATCGTGATTTCGATCAAGGACGTGTCTTTGAGAACATGGTCTACTTGCAGCTTCGCCACGAGGGTTTTGAGGTGAGCGTTGGAAAGCTGCGCTCAGGTGAGGTGGACTTCGTGGCGTCGGGGTCAGACGGGCGTGCGTACATTCAGGTAACCGAGGATATGACTGACTCGGCCACCATGGAGCGTGAGCTTAGGCCGCTGCGCGCCATACGGGATGCATATCCGAAATTTGTAATTGCTGCCCGGGGGAGTTATCCAAGGGAGATTGACGGGATTCGTATCTTAGATGTTATGGATTTCTTTTTGCAAAGAAGGCCACTACTGGCGTAGAAGGATTTTTTCATCTATGAATTTTTTTTTCAGATAATTATAGAATCTAGCAATAATGGAATCCCAATATGGTCATTTGCTTTTCCGGCGGCAGTAGGCAGTGGATATCTAGTTAGCTATGGAGAGAATAACATCGTAGAGAATCGTTTCTCCGATTCGATATCAAAATAACAGTACAACTTCGTTCATGCTTTGATGTTATGAGCGTTTCGATGTCTATCATCACTATTGGAATCAGGCCTCGTTCCGGAATCGTCGTTAACCGATACGGTGGACAGATCTCTTGGGTGCGCTGAAATCGGAGAAGCGATTGGCTTGGTGCTTTTTGAGCGAAAGCTACTGAAGAAAACTCATGGCTCAATTTGAATGGGATAGAGATTCTGAGTTGCACACACTCAGTTTCATAATGGTTGCTCGAGATACTGACGCTTTAGATTGATTGCTTGGGTCTATTTTGAAGGTCCCATGGCAACCATGTTGCCATGGGACCTGTTTTTTCAACTGGACGCCCTAGCTCGAGAACGTCACCTCCCCGCCGCCCAGGAGCTGGTCCTCGGGTACCTGTTTGGCGTCGGGCGGGATCTGCCCGGAGTCCGGGCCGCCGCCGACGGACTGGGTGTCGGTCACCTGGTCGCCGCCCGATCCCGTCGCGTCCCGGCTGGTGATGAACCATCCCGCGGCGACACCCCCGGCGACGAGCGCCAGGGCGACCAGCGCCGCGACCACGATTCTCTTTGCGTTGAACTTTCTCGTCCTCTCTTCCATTGCCTTTCCTCTCTCGTGAGTTCTTGTCCGAACTGTCCTGTCTATGTCATCCGGCCGCGCCGCCGGCTCGTCTTCCCGGCTGCGCTACCCGTGCCTGAGCGCCTCCACCGGCGAGAGCCTGGCGGCCCGCCAGGCCGGGTAGAGCCCGAAGACCACCCCGACCGCGGCCGACACCGCCACGGTGCTGCCGGCCACCGCCGCGGGCACCTGTGGCGTGATCGCCCCGGAGCCCGCCATCTGGGCCGCCATGCCGGCGAACCCCCAGGCGGCGGCGTAGCCCGCGGCCATGCCCGCCGCCCCGCCGGCGAGGCACACGAGCACCGCCTCGAGCAGGAACTGCGCCACAATGTCCGACCTCCTCGCGCCGAGAGCGCGGCGCAGGCCTATCTCGCGGGTGCGCTCCGTCACGCTCGTGAGCATCATGTTCATGATCCCGATGCCGCCCACGAGCAGCGACACCCCCGCGATGCTGGTCAGCAGCAGCTGGAAGGAGTCCATGACGGCGTCGGACTGCTCCATGGCCGCCTTCATCGGCCACACCGAGGCCCTGCCCGACCCTCCCTTGCGCGCCTCGATGGCGGACGCGGCCTCGCGGGCGAGCCCGTCGACGTCCTCGCCCTCCCGCGCGAAGGCGAGGACGGAGGTGTAGAGGTCGGCGCCGTCGGGCGATCCCACGCGCTGGCGCAGGGTGCGCAGCGGCATGATCGCCGACGAGAGCCCCGAGGCCGCGCCGGCGTCGGCGAGGACGCCCACCACCTCGAAGGGCGTGCCCGCGATGGTGACGCGGCGTCCCACGGCCGCGACCGGGTCGGCCGACTCGCCCTCCAGCTGTCTGAGCATGCCGTCGGTGAGCACCACGACGCGCGAGGCCGACTCCCCGTCCGCCGCGTCGAGGAGCCTGCCCGCGGCGAGCCTCGCCGAGGCGGCCTCGAACCAGTCGGGGGAGATGCCGAGCACGCCCATGTCCTTCACGGCCTCGGTGCCCCACGTCGCAGAGGTCGTCGTGGAGACCGAGCCCGAGAGGATCTCGAAGCCTGGTACCGCCGCGCGCAGGGCGGCCACGTCGGCCTCGGTGAGCCCCAGGGCGTCGGCGCCCGCGTAGGTGATGGAGGCGGCGCGCGCCTGCGAGAGCCCGAGCCGCTCGGCCATGGCGGAGCGCACGCCCGTGACGAGCGCCGTCATGGCGATGACCGCGGCGATGCCGATCACCACGCCGAGGGCCGTGAGCGCGGTGCGGCCCCGGTTGTGGGCGAGCGCGCGCACCGACTCGCGGCAGACGTCCGCGGGCCTCATCGTGGGCCCCCTTCCGCCGGCGAGGGCAGCGCCCGAAGCGCCTCCCTGCCATACGCGCGGCTGTCCGCGCCCCCGAGCGCCTCGGAGAGCAGGCCGTCGCGCAGGGTGAGGGCCCGCCCGGCCCGCGCCGCCACGCCCGCGTCGTGCGTGATGAGCACGACGGTGCGGCCGGCGGCGGAGAGCGCCTGGAACGTGCGCATGACGGCGTCTCCCGTGGCCGAGTCGAGGTTGCCCGTCGGCTCGTCGGCGAGCACGATCGCCGGGTCGGCCACGAGGGCCCGCGCGATGGCGACGCGCTGCATCTGGCCGCCCGAGAGCTCGCGGGCGAGATGCCCGGCGTAGCCCTCAGGCAGGCCCGCCGCCGCAATCGCGGCCATCGCCCGCTCCCGCCGCTCCCGCCGGGGCGCCCCGGCGTAGGCGAGCGACAGGCAGACGTTGTCGAGGACGGTCTCGCGCGGCAGGAGGTTGAAGCTCTGGAACACGAAGCCGATGCGCCCGGCGCGCACCCAGGCGAGTTCCGCGTCCGTGAGCGACGACACGTCCGCACCCTCCAGCAGGTAGGTCCCCGCGTCCGTGCGGTCGAGCAGACCGAGCACGTTCATGAGGGTGGACTTGCCCGAGCCCGAGGGCCCCATGATCGCCACGAACTCGCCGGGCATGACCGAGAGGTCCACGCCGCGCAGCGCCCGGACGGGGCCGGCGGCGCTCGCGTAGGAGCGCGTCAGGCCGCGTGCCTCGATGGCCGGGACGGCCCCCGGTGCGGGGAGGTGCGCCGCGGCGGGCGCGTCGCTCGGGCGCGCCACCTCACTCGCCTCCCTTCGCTGCCGACGTGACCACCTGGTCGCCCTCCGTCAGGTCGCCCTCGACGGCCGCGCCGTCGTCGGTCTTCAGGAGGACCTTGACCCTGCGGGTCTCGGTCCTGCCCTCGGCGCCGTCCTTGCCCGGCACCCACACTTCGACGGTCGAGTTCCCGTCCGCGTCGGTCCCGACCGCGCCGGCGGGGACGACGAGCGCGTCCTCAAGCGTCTGGACGGCGATGTCGGCGCTCGCGCTCATGCCGGGCTTGAGGCGCGGGTCGGGAGCGTCGACGAGCAGCCCCACGTCGTAGGTGACGACCGAGCCCGAGTTCTTGCCCGCCGTCGCCTGCGTCGCCACGTCCGTCACCGTGCCCTCGAGCTTGAGCCCGTCGACGGCGGGGAACGTCACCTCCGCCTTCTGGCCCACGGCCACCTTCGGCACGTCCACCTCGTTGACGGCGAGGGCGACCCTGAGCTTGGTGAGGTCGCCGATCTCGGCGAGGGCCGTGCCGGACTGCGCCTGCACGGAGGTCCCGGGGGAGGCGGCGAGCGACATCACGGTGCCGGCGGCCGGCGCGCGCACCGTGCGGGCGTCGGCCTTGGCCCGCGCCGCCTCGAGCGCCTGCTCTGCGGCCGTCGTCTGGGCGTCCGCCTTCTCGCTGGCGGCGCGCGCCTGGTCGAGCGCGGCGGCGGACTCGTCGGTCCCGTCCTTGGCCGCGGCCCTGGCGCGCTTGAGGTCGCCCGCCGCGGCGCGCTGGTCGGCCTGGGCCGAGGCGAGCGCAGCCTGCGCGGCGTCGACGTCCTGGTCCAGCTGCGGGTTCGCGATGGTGAGCAGGACGTCGCCGGCGGAGACCTGCTGGCCCTCGGTCACCTTCACCTCGGCGACCGTCCCGTCCACGGGCGTCGTCACCGCCGCCGAGGACGCGGCGGCGAGCTTGCCCGTTCCCGTCACCGTCTCGGTGAGCGAGTCCCTCCTCGCCGCCTTCGTGTCGGGCGCCGCGCTGGCGTCGCTTGCCGGGAACAGCAGCGTGGCGGACAGCCACGCCGAGGCGCCGACGACGGCCGCGGCCAGCGCGAGCGACGTCGCGACGCGGGCGGCCCGATGCCCGCGCGCCGCCGCCCCTCCCTTCCGAATTGTGTGCTCCATGTGCCGCGCCTTCCTTTCCTCTCGGCCTCGGTTGACGGCGGCCACTATGGGCGGGCAAGCTGAGACGAACCTTTGAGGGGCGTCTCAGCCCCGTCTCAGCGAGCCCGCGTAGCATCGCGGGCGCGCGGTTCCAAGCGGAAGGGGGAGGCATGAGGGTTCTCGTGGTCGAGGACGCGTGGCGGCTCGCCGAGGCGGTCGCCGAGATACTCAGGGGCGAGGGTTGGTCGGCCGACGTGGCCACGGACGGCGGGCGCGGCGCTGAGCTCGCCGCCGCGGGCGCCTACGACTGCGTGCTGCTCGACCTCATGCTGCCCGTCATGGGCGGCCTTGACGTGCTGCGCGGCATGCGGGAGGCCGGCGACGCGACCCCGGTGATTCTTGTCACCGCCCGCGACGCGGTGCCCGACCGGGTGGCCGGGCTCGACGCCGGAGCCGACGACTACCTCGTGAAGCCCTTCCACGCCGAGGAGCTGCTCGCCCGCGTCCGGGCCGTCTGCCGCCGGCCCCGGGCCATCGAGGAGGCGGGGCCGCTGCGCGCCCTCGGCCTCGAGCTCGACGAGGGTTCGCTCGAGCTGCGCGCGGCGGGGGGCACCGCCGTCGCGCTCAGGGCGCGCGAGTGCCAGCTGCTCGCCGAGCTCATGGCGAGGCCCGGGCGCGTCGTCGCCAAGCGCGACCTCATCGACCGCGTCTGGGGGCCGGGGACGGCCGGCGGAGGCAACCGCCTCGAGGTGCTCGTGCACGACCTGCGCCTGCGCCTCGCCGAGGCGGGGACCGCAGCGGAGGTCGCCACCGTGCGCGGCGCTGGCTACGCCCTGCGGGAGGCTTCGGCCGGGGACGCGCGGTGAGGGCGCGGGAGGGGCGGCGCGCCCTTCCTCCCGAGCTCGCGCGCCTGCGCCGCCGGATGGCCCTCGCCTCCTCGGCCCTCATGGTCCTCGTGCTCGCCGCGTCATTGGCCGGCGCGTGGCTCTGGTCGGCGCGCGGGTATGCCTCGGAGGCCGACGCGGCGCTTCAGCAGGCCGCGGGCGAGTCCCCGCTCGCCGGGGACGGGGCGGCCGCCGTGGCGGTGGCGGGCCCCTACCCGGTCGTGCGCCTCTCGCTGGCGGGCGGCTCGGCTGCCGACGCGACGGGGGGCCTTTCCGGCGCGGACGCCGCCGCCCTGGCCGCCGCCGTGCCGGAGGGTGCCGCCTCGGGGTCCGTCACGGCCCTGGGCCGGGAGTGGCGCTTCGAGCGCCTGGACACCGGCTCCGTCGCGGGCGGGTCCGGCGCCGAGTCCTTCTCCGCCGGGGACGGCGCGGGCGGCATCGTCCTGCTCGTCGACGTGACCCAGGCCTCCTTCGCGCTGCGCTCGCTCGGCCTCGCGCTCGCCGCGGCGTGGCTCGCGGGATCCGCGCTCGCCACCGCCGCGTGCCGCGCGCTCGCCTCGCGCGCCCTCGTCCCGGCGGCGGAGGCCTGGGAGCGCCAGGAGCGCTTCGTGGCCGACGCCTCCCATGAGCTCAAGACGCCGCTCGCCTCGATGTCGGCCACGCTCGACGCCCTCACGGCGAGTCCCGACAGCACCGTCGGCGAGCAGGCGCGCTGGACGGGCTACCTGAGGCAGGACCTCGACGAGATGGACGGCCTCG
>NZ_CAAKNY010000060.1 GCF_901212495.1 Collinsella aerofaciens
CTAGTCGTTTAAGAACGTCCCCAACGACTAGTCTTGAAACAAGTCCCCGCTCTCGCCCAAAAATAGTTCACCTTGGTTTACTATTACCTCATAAAAGTATCAGCAGGCTAACAATGGGGGTAGAATGGCGACAAAGCAGGCCTATGTCCAGGTCAGCGGGCTCAAAAAACACTACGGCGACGGTGATGCGCGCCTGACGGTGCTCGACGGCATCGATGCGTCCATCAATCGCGGCGAGATCTGCGTCATGCTGGGACCCTCGGGCTCGGGCAAGTCGACCTTCCTCAACCTCATTGGCGGCTTGGAGGATGCCGACGGCGGCTCTATTCTGGTGGACGGCTGCGACCTTACCGTGCTCAAGGCCGGAGACCTGGGCGAATACCGACGCCGCGAACTGGGCTTTGTCTTCCAGTTCTACAACCTGGTGCCCGATCTCACCATCAAGGAAAACATCGAGGTCACGGCGCACCTGTCCAAAAACCCGCTCGACGTCGACGACCTGCTGCGTTCGCTGGGCCTCTACGAGCACCGCAACAAGTTTCCGCGCCAGGTCTCGGGCGGCCAGCAGCAGCGCTGTGCCATCGGCCGCGCGCTCGTCAAAAACCCGGGTCTGCTGCTGTGCGACGAGCCCACGGGCGCGCTCGACTATAAGACGTCTAAGGAAATCTTGCAGCTCATGGAGGATGTCAACCGCGCCTACGGCTGCACCATCATCATCGTCACCCACAATGCCGCCATCGCGCGCATGGCCAATCGCGTACTGCGCCTGCGCGACGGCCGCATTGTCGAGGACGAGCTCAACGAGTCGCCCATCGCGGCCGCCGAGCTCGATTGGTAGGCGGCGCCATGACACCCCTCGCAAAACGTCTCCCGCGCGAGCTGCGCCGCAATATCGGCAAGTACCTGGGCATATTTTTGCTTATGTGCGGAAGCATCGCCCTCACGTCGGGCTTTTTGCTCGCGGCGCATTCCATCGGCTGCCTTATCGACGACATGCGCGACGACTACACGATTGAGGACGGCCGCGTGACTACCTCCTTCGAGGCCACCGGCGAGCAGCTCAAGGCTGCCGAAGACGCGGCGGAGGACGTCGGCGGCGTTACGCTCTACAAGAACTTCTCTATCGACGCCATCATCAAAAAGGCGTCCGGCGACGATGGCACCAAGCGCACGCTGCGCACCTATGCGCACCGCACCAAGGTCGATATCGCATCCTACTGCGAAGGTAGGCAGCCCAAGGCGGACGACGAGGTGACCATCGACCGCGTTTTTGCCACCAACAATGACCTCGCCGTGGGCGATAGGATCGAGCTCGAGGGTCGCACCTATACCATCTGCGGCATCATGACGCAGCCTGATAGCCAGGCATTGTTCCTCAACAATTCGGACTTTACGGTGAACACCATTACGTATGGCGTTGCCGAGGTTACCGATGCCGGTTTTGCTGCGCTCGAGGATGCCGGCGGCGCGCCCGCCTATACGTACTCCTTTACCTTTAACGACCGTGACCTCTCCACCGCGGACCGTACCGATGCCGAACAGGATATGGTCGAGGCGCTGGCAGATGCCGATGCACGCGTTGACGATCTTATCGATGCCGATTCCAACCAGGGTATTGGCTATGCGCGCAATGACGTGGACGGCGACTCCGCGATGTGGACGACGCTGCTCGACATCATCATCGTGATCATGGCGTTTGTCTTTGTGGTCCTTACCGATGCCACCATCGAGGAAGAGAGCGCCATCATCGGCACGCTGCTCGCTAGCGGCTATCGTCGACGCGAGATCGTGCTGCACTACCTTGCGCTTCCCGCCGTCGTAGGCGTGTTCGCGGCGCTATTGGGCACCGCGCTCGGCGTTGCGTTCTTTACCGAGCCCATGCGCAGCCTGTATTACGGCTCGTACAGCCTGCCGCCCTTCCAGGTGTACTGGAGCTGGGAAATCTTCGTCAAGTGTGCCGTGGTTCCCGCCGCTGCACTCATTCTCATTACGCTCGTGGGCCTGCTTCACAAAATGGGCAAGACTCCGTTGCAGTTCCTTCGTCACGAGGCGAGCGGCAAGTCGGGTACTAAGCGCGGTCTGCAGCTGCCGGAACGCATGGGTTTTGTGTCCCGCTTTCGCCTGCGCGTCTTCCTGCGCAACCTGGGCAACTTCGCCACGCTTTTCGTGGGCATCGCGTTTGGGTCGCTACTTTTGCTCTTTGGCCTGGCGATTCTGCCCACGATGACGCACTATGCGGACAACCTGGAGACGAGCCTGGTCGCCGAACATCAGTACACGCTCAAGGCTCCGCTAGAGCTCAAGGGCACCGCCGAGGAGCGCGGGCAGTGGGCGGCGCTCGAGCGCTTGCAGTCGGTGGACGGTGCGTTGCTTTCCGCCGTCCAGGATGCCAGCGACGAGCTTGATGACGCGGCCGATGCCGCGCAGGCAGCAGCCGATGCCGCAGCCAGCTCTCCGTCTGCCGAGAGCCTGGCCGCAGCGCAGGATGCGCTTGCCAAGGTCCAGGACAAGAAGGATGCGCTCTATGTGCGTCTCGATGACGCGGCCGATGCCCTTGGCTGCGACCGCGACACTGTCATCGATCTGATTGATAAGGCTTCGAGGATTGACGCTGACAACGACGACATTCACCCGGTTAACACGACCGACAACGGTGCGGCTAAGATTGCACAGGCCGAGAAATACGCTGTCTACCAGTTGCAGTACGACCGTGGCAACGGAAACGGCGAGGAGGCCATTTCCGTCTACGGCATCTCGCCCAACTCGCGCTACTGGAAGGGCCTCAACGTCGGCGATGGTCGTGTCGCCTTTGGCGGCGGTCTGCTCGACAAGTTTGGCTGGAGCGAGGGCCAGAAGGTCGAGCTTCGCGACAAGTACGAGGCTCATGATTATTCCCTTGAGTACACGGGGAAGGACTGCGCCTGGGGCTCAAAGTCGGACATGAATATCTATATGAGCATCGATGACTTTAACGAGCTGTTCGGCAACGATGCCGCCTACTTCAACGGCTATGTGAGCGATGAGAAACTCGACCTCGATGCGCGCTACTTTGCCGGCGACACCACGCCCGACGACATGCGTGCCGTGGGCGACCAGTTCATCGGCATGATGAGCAAAATGATCGGCATGATGGTCGGGCTCGCGGTGTTTATCTTCCTGCTGTTTATGTACCTGCTGACCAAGGCTGTTATCGACCATAGCGCCCGGTCGATTAGCTACATGAAGGTCTTTGGCTATCGCGATGGCGAGATTTCGCATCTGTACATCCGCTCGATCACGCTGTGCGTGGCGGCGTCGCTCGTGCTGAGCCTGCCGGTCATTATTGGCTCGCTCACGGCCATCTTCCGCTCGATGCTGCTCTCCTACAACGGCAATATCGAGATCTACGTGCCAGCTTGGTCCATGGCGGTATGCGCAGGGATCGGCTTTGCAACGTATCTGGTCGTGGCGCTGCTGCACATGCGTTCCATCAAGCGCGTGAGCCTGGCCGAAGCTCTCAAAGTCCAAGAGTAGTCATTGGGGACGTTCTTAAACGACTA
>NZ_CAAKNY010000061.1:0-16989 GCF_901212495.1 Collinsella aerofaciens
CCTTCTGGTCATGCCTTGCCTTTTGAATGAAAAATTGCCGCTTTGGATGGCGCGCAGCGTCGATCATTGCGCGGTTTGGTAAAACCGCGCAAAAAGAAAGCCCGTGCGCTCGATGGATTCGGATGCCCGACAGAGGCTCCTTATGGCTGCTTCCTTCCGGACCTGACCAGATTCGGAACATGTCGTCATCCGAACCCATCGAACGCGCTAGGCGTTCGATATATATTACCCGCTCCCGCCCTCCACGGCAAGGCAGCTAATTTAGGACGGGGCTTTTTGACTACTTGGGCAATCAGATCGACAAGCAGTCAAATAAGCCCCATCCAAATTAGACTGGTCTGACGCCGTGCCACGAAAAGGGCCTATCTACTACGTTTAGGCCGCAGGGGTCAACCATAGCCGGCTTTTTCGAAAACCGGCAAGCTTTCTACCTGCGGTTTTAATTTCGCAAAATTCGGGATGATCGAGGGTACTCGGTTAAACGTAGTAGATGGCCGCATTTCGTGGCGGACGGTCCGACCCAAGGCACAAGGCGGCCAGCCTCGGATAGCCATTCTCGAAGTTGCGGTGGAATAGTTCCTGTTTTTGCTGTCTGAGCCGCCAAACAGGAACTATTCCACCGCAACTTATCGAGGAGATGGATTTTAGATGCGGCCGAGGTCGTAGGCTTGGGCGGTGGCTTCACCGGCGCAGATGAGGTTGGTTGTGGCTTCCTGGGGATCGAGCGCCAGCTCAAGGCCCATGGGCTTGCGGCAGACCGGCAGCACCAAGTCGATGCCCCGCCCATACACCGCATCCAGGTTGTCAGCGCGACCGCCCACGACGGCAACAACCGGCTTGCCATAGCGCTTGGCACGGCGGGCCACGCCCACCGGCGCCTTGCCGGCAGCGGATTGCTCGTCCATATTGCCCTCGCCCGTTATGACCAGGTCGACATCACGCACGTGCTCGTCAAACCCAATCAGATCAAGCACCGTCTCCACGCCCGAGCGTAGCTCCGCACCAAGCGCTAGCAGCGCGGCGCCCAGACCGCCAGCGGCACCGGCGCCGGGCACGCCGAGCACCGAGCCAAACGTCCGCGCGCCCTCGGGCACGCGCAGTAACTCCTGAGCCCGTGCCTCGGCAATCGCCGTATCGAGCAGGCGGCCGTAACCGACCATCCAGACATCGTACCTGCCCAGCGCTTCGACATCGCCTGTCGGCAGGCCCTTTTGCCCGCCAAACACCGCCAGTGCCCCGCGACGCCCCACGAGCGGATTCTCGACATCGGAAAGCACCACAACACGCGCACCATTCAGTGCCCGAAGCGCTGGCGCCAAATCAACGCTCGCCACCTGCTCAAGGCCCGCAAGACCGGGAGCGATATTGCAGCCACACTCATCGACCAGGCGGGCGCCCAGCGCCTGCAGCATACCGGCGCCACCGTCGTTGGTGGCACTGCCGCCCAGACCAATATAGAGTGTCTTTGCGCCCGTGCGAACCGCGCGAAGCATGAGCTCGCCCACGCCATAGGTTGTGGCCGCCAACGCCGCCGACTCCGTGCAAGGCGAGTACCCGATGCCCGCGGCTTCGGCCATCTCAATGACAGCCGACTCATGCTCGCCGTCCACCAGCATCCGGGCAGCCACGCGCTTGCCCAAGGGACCTGCCACCTCGCAGGTTACAATCTCACCGCCGCACGCGGCAACGGCATCGAGCGTTCCCTCGCCGCCATCCGCCAGCGGCAGCGCGCTTACCTGGGCATCGGGCCACACGCGGCGCACGCCCCCGGCAACTGCCGACTCTGCCTGCGAGCTCGACACGCTGCCTTTAAAGGAGTCGATCGCCAGCAGCACACGGCGGGGCCGCCGCTGCACGGAACCAAAGTCGACCGTCTCGTCGGCAAGATCCCCAACACCCGCGAGCGCCTCGGCATGAGCGGCGTGCGCCTCAAGGTTCAGACCGCAGCCGATGCCGTCGACACCGCGCAAACCGGCAAAATAACCACTCAGCACCGCGCGGCACTCGTCTGCCAGCACGCCGGCGGTCACATTAAACCGATGATTCAGGCGCGAGTCGGCATTCAAATCGTATAGGGATCCCAACGCGCCCGCCTTGGCGTCGCTCGCGCCGTACACGCAGCGCCCCACGCGCGCGTTAACCATAAGCCCCGCGCACATGCAGCAGGGCTCGAGCGTCACATAGACCGCGCAATCGGAAAGGCGCCAGCGGCCAAGCGCCTGGGCAGCGGCGCACACGGCCGCAAACTCGGCATGCGCCGAAGGGTCCTGGTCAAGCTCGCGGCGATTATGCGCCCGCGCGACGATCTCTCCCGCACGCACCACTACGGCACCGATCGGCACCTCGCCCACCACCGCGGCGGCACGCGCCTCCGCCAGCGCCTCGCGCATGAACTTCTCGTCGATTCCGGTGCTCGTCATCGTTCGCCTCCCCTGTTACAAATCCAAAACGATGCTATCATTACGACTCACGGAGAGATGGCAGAGCGGTTGAATGCGGCGGTCTTGAAAACCGTTGAGCGCGAGAGCGTTCCGGGGGTTCGAATCCCCCTCTCTCCGCCACTCTTAGTGATTCACCGGCGTCATAGTCCGCTCGAACAGCGCGTCGACCACGTCGGCGATTTCGGATCGGCGCTCTAATACGTGGCCCGATTCCCACCACATGGTAAAGAGCCGAATAATGCCGCCGGCGACAAACTCAGACGTCGTCTCGAGCGATACGGGCGCGAGTGCGTCCTCGTCAAGCGCACTCATCACGCGCCCGCGTATGGAGCGCGCGATGCGGTCGCAAATCATGCTGGTCAGCATACCCGACATACTGCTCGCCAAAATGTTATCCATGAGCTGCTCATGCGCCAGAATCAGATCCATGGCATCGGCGAACACTTCGTGGCGAAGCGCTCGCACGTCCTCGGCGCCCTCCGCATCGGCCCGCTTTTGCGGCAGGCCCGACATAAGTTCATCGATATAGAAGGCAAAGTAATCGTTTTTGTCGCGGAAGTGCTTGTAGAACGTCGTCCGACGAATCATAGCGCGGTCGCACAGCATGGCAACCGTCACGTCCTCAAACCGATGCTCTTCGAGCAGCTCGGTAAAGGCCTCGAACAGGGCCCGATAGGTTTTCTTGATGCGAAGGTCCATACGCATCGCCCTCCTCAAGGAAAAGACAGCGCTCACTAATCTGTCGCATATCTTACACCTGTATCGACCGCCCCCTGGCGAATGGCCTCACCTTGGTGGAAACATAACGCTTACCGGAAAGTTCGGTATCGCCAAAGGTTGCGGGTATACTAGTAGCGTTACACCAACGGCAGCCGGCGGAAGACGCCGCGGCCATTCGAAACGGAGACACCATGATTCCCGTCATCATCGGTATCGTTGTTGTCGTTGTGATTGTCTGCGCCATCGCCGGCATCTACAACAACATGGTCACCAAGCGCAATCGCATTGATAACGCCTGGCAGAACATCGACACGCAGCTGCAGCGCCGCAACGACCTGATCCCTAACCTGGTCGAGACCGTCAAGGGCTACGCCAAACACGAGCAGGACACGCTTGCCGCCGTTGTCAACGCGCGCAACGCCGCCGTGAGCGCCACCACGCCCGAAGCCAAGATGGAAGCCGACAACGTGCTGACCGGCGCCCTGCGCCAGCTCTTCGCCGTGGCCGAGGCTTACCCCGATCTTAAGGCGAACACCAACTTTACGCAGCTCCAAGCCACGCTCGAAGACACCGAGAACAAGGTGAGCTACGCGCGCCAGAGCTACAACGACTGCGTGCTCAGCTACAACAACGCCATCCAGACCTTCCCGGCCGTCATCTTTGCCGGCATCTTTCAGTTTAAGGAGCGCCAGGGCTTCGAGGCCGCCGAAGCAGCCCGCCAGGCACCGACCGTCAAGTTCTAACAGATCCGCAGCGTATCCTTGATCGGGTATATGCATAAACCGCCCCGTCGAATGCAATCTTCGACGGGGCGGTTTCCTTTGTCGCGAAGGTCCCCCTCAAGGCGCACTCCGCAGGACGAAAGAACCTCCGCCGCACGAAGTGCGCAGCGGAGGTTCTTTCATGTCCGAGGACGCGCCGGAAAGGCAGGTTGCCCTCGGGCCGGACATGCAAGGCAGCTTACGCGACGGTGTAAACCCAGTCGTGCTTATCCTCGATAGCACCAGACTGGATACCAGTCAGGGTCTCGCGGAGCTTCTTCATCACAGGGCCGATCTCGGTGTAGCCAGCCGGGAAGGTCACGGTCTCATCGGCGCCGTAAACCTTGTTGTCAATCTCGCCCACCGGGGAGATGACGGCAGCGGTGCCGCACAGGCCGCACTCGACAAAGGTACCGGCCTTGACCTCAGCCCACTCGACGGGACGCTGGTCAACGGTCATGCCCAGGTCCTGAGCAACCTGAACGAGCGAACGACGGGTGATGGAGGGCAGGATGGAGTCGGTGTGCGACTGGGGAACGACGAGGGTGCCGTCCTCCTTCACGAACAGGACGTTGGCGCCACCGGTCTCCTCGACATAGGTGCGGGACTCGGAGTCGAGATACAGGTTCTCGGCATAGCCCTCGCGGTGAGCCTCCATCGTGGGCTTCAGGGACATGGCGTAGTTGAGGCCAGCCTTGATGTTGCCAGTGCCGTGCGGTGCGGCGCGGTCGTACTCGGAAACGCGCAGCTTGACAGGCTTGAGGCCACCCTTAAAGTACGGACCGACCGGGGTCACGAGAATGCGGAACGTGTACTCAGGAGCGGGAGCCACGCCAATCACGTCACCGGAGCCGATCATAAACGGACGCACATACAGGGTTGCGCCAGAACCGAAGGGTGGAACCCATGCGGCGTTGGCAGAGACGACCTGCTTGACGGCCTCGACAAACTTGTCCTTGGGAAACGGGGGCATCTCCAGACGCTGGGCGGAGTTGTACATGCGCTCGGCGTTCATATCGGGACGGAAGCAGACGATGCTGCCATCCTCGGCGGTGTAGGCTTTCAGGCCCTCAAAGACCTCCTGGCAGTAGTGGAAGATGCCGCCGCACTCGGAAACGTGCATGGTGTGGTCGGCGGTCAGGCCGCCCTCGTCCCACTCGCCGTCCTTCCAATGGGCCTCGTAGCTGTAATCGGTCTTCATGTAGCTAAAGCCGAGGCTACCCCAATCGATATCCTTCTTCTCGACAGTCATATGTCGCTCCTTACATACACGGTTGCATACTCGCGAACCCGCACGCAAGGACCGAAGCCGGCCGCGTCGCAACGTCGCATACCCGGAGCGTAGGGCCGGGCAGGACACACGGGCAGCATCAAAGCCGATGGCGCGTCGATTCGCATGCAGGTGATTGTACTCCCCGCACGCCTTAGATAAAACGATTTTCTTTAACTAAGTAAAGTATTTTCATTTGCCTTCTACACAAAAGGCCCGCCATCGAATCCGATGACGGGCCTTGGAATTAACGTCCGAAAACGAGCTCGGACTAGGCGTTCTTTTTACCGAGCTTAGCCTTAACCAGACCGACCGCGGTCGGGATGATCGACACGGCGACAATGCCCACGATCAGCAGCTCAAAGTGCTCCTGCACAAACGGAATGCCACCAAAGAAGTAACCAAGCAGCGTAAAGACCGTCGACCAGGTAATGCCACCCAGCACGTTAAAGATGACAAAGTTGCGCCAGTGCATACCGCCCATGCCGGCGATAAAAGGCACAAAGGTGCGGATGAACGGGAAGAAGCGACCGAGGAAGATGGCCAGATGGCCCCACTTATCCAGGAAATCCTCGGACTTTTTGATGCGCTCGGGCGTCATGGCCTTTACCTTGCCCGAGGCGATGATCTTGCGGCCAAAGAAGTGGCCGATCATAAAGTTGCACTGATCGCCCAGGATAGCTGCGGCCCATGCGGTGGCCAGAAGCGCCACGATGTTAAAGCCGCCGTTATGGGCAAAGAAGCCCGAGGCAAACAGCAATGAGTCGCCGGGAAGGAACGGGAAGAACACCACGCCCGTCTCGATAAAGATGATCAGGAACACGCAGCCGTAGGCCATGAGCGGGCCGGCGGCGATCCAGCTGGCGATCGCAGTGCGCGGGTCCTTAAGCAGCTCGGCGATAAAATTGATGAAACCCATGAAGTAAAACCTCTCAGTTGTGGGCGCGGACACGTCCAAGTTGACCAGTATACGGTTGCGGCGCGAGCACGGGCCAAACCCCTCAAAAGTCTTACTTCATTACCAGCAAGTTTGCATAACTGACATCTGTCGCCTAAAGCAAAGCAAGATTGCCCTTCCTAATCCCTAGCGAATCGCTATACTTTATTGAATCGCATTGTCACGGCGCTAAGGGAGGGCGGCCGGTGAGCTTTATCAACACCATTCGCGAGGACATCAAGACCGTCCAGGCGCAGGACCCTGCCGCGCAAAATGGTCTAGTCATCTTCCTGTCCTACCCCGGCCTGCACGCCAAGTGGAATCATGTGCCCGAGCACTGGCTGTGGGAACACGGCCATCGATCGCTTGCCCGTGTGCTCTCGCAGTTAACCCGCCATATCACCGGCGTCGAGATTCATCCCGCCGCGCAGATCGGCAAGCACTTCTTTATCGACCACGCCATGGGCGTCGTTATTGGCGAGACTACCATCGTTGGCGACAACTGTGTGCTCTACCAGGGCGTCACGCTCGGCGGCACCGGCAACGAGACCGGCAAACGCCACCCCACCCTGGGCAACAATGTCACCGTGGGAACGGGCGCCAAGGTGCTTGGCAACATCCACATCGGCAACAACGTCAAGATCGGCGGCAACTCGGTCGTTGTCAAGGACGTGCCCGACAACTGCACCGTCGTGGGCGTGCCCGGGCGCATCATCAAGCGCAACGGCTGCCGCGTGTTCGAGGAGAGCTTCGACGCCAAGCAGCATCGCGAGTACATGCCCGACGATGCCGCCGAGCAGAGCGCCCTCAACCGTCAGGGCATCACCGAAAACGCCCGTCGCGTCAAGGAACTCGAGCAAGAGGTGGCCGAGCTCAAGGCCCTCGTCGCCAAGTTCGTGGACGAGCGCTAGGGCCGCGGGCAACCGCCACATCATGAACGCCAACACAAAAGGCGCGCCGGGGAATCCGCCCCGGCGCGCCTTGTTTCCAATGTGACATGCGGGACTGACCCTTTATCACCTTATGCGAATTGGCTTAGGTAGAGGTCGGCATAAGCGCCCTCGGCAGCCAGCAACTCCTTGTGCGTACCCTGCTCGATGATATTGCCGTGATCCATGACCAGGATGAGGTCGGCATCGACGATCGTCGATAGACGGTGCGCGATCACAAAGCTCGTGCGCCCGCGCATGAGCGCGTCCATGGCGCGGCCGATGGCGAGCTCGGTGCGCGTGTCCACGCTCGATGTCGCCTCGTCCAGGATGAGGATCGCCGGGTTGTTGAGCAGCACGCGCGCGATGGTCAGCAGCTGACGTTGGCCCTGGCTGATGCTCTCGGCATCGTTAGCCACACGCGTGTCGTAGCCCTGCGGCATAGTGCGCACAAAGAAGTCGACCTGTGCGGCACGTGCGGCCGCGACAATCTCCTCGCGCGTCGTATCGGGACAGCCGTAGGCGATGTTCTCGGCAATGGTGCCATCAAATAGCCAGGCGTCCTGCAACACCATGCCAAACTGTTGGCGCAGCTCGCCGCGGTCCATGAGGCTCGTGTCCACGCCGTCGAGGGTAATGCGGCCGCCGTCGATCTCGTAAAAGCGCATGAGCAGATTGATGAGCGTGGTCTTACCCGCACCCGTGGTTCCCACCACGGCGATCTTCTGACCCGGCTCGGCGGTAAACGACACGTCTCGCATAAGCGGCTTGTCGGGCGAATAGCCAAAGCGCACATGCTCAAAAGCGACACGGCCCTCCACCTTGCCCGGCAGCTTGGCGGCGGCCACCGGCAACGGATCGGCCTCCATCTCGGGCTCGTCGAGCAGGTCGAACACACGCTCTGCGCTCGCCAGCGCGCTCTGCAGCGAGTTAAAGGTAAACGACAGCTGCGTCATGGGCTCGGACGCCTCGTAGATAAACTGGAAGAACGCCTGGAACACGCCGACGGTCATATGCCCGGCAACCAGCATGCTGCAGCCCACCAGCGCGATCACGATCTGCGCCAAACGGCCGATAAAGCGCACCGCGGGGCCGACGGCGTTAATCATAAAGTCGGCCTTGGTGCTCACGCGCGCCAGCTCCTTCGAAGCCTCGTGCACCTCGGCAGAGCTCTGGCGCTCACGGTTAAACGCACGGATCACCAGACGGCCCGAGTAGCCCTCCTCGACCGCGCTCGTAATCTTGGACACCCACTCCTGGCGCTCGCCCGTCACATCATGCGTGCGGCGCGACACGACCTTCGTCACCAGCAGCGAAAGCGCCGTAAAGAACAAAAAGACGAGCGTGAGCGGCACGCTAAACACGAACATCACGCTCACGGCGCCCACCACGGTACCGATCGACACCAGAAGCTGCAGCAGGCCGCGCTGCATGCTCTCGGACATCTTGTCCAAGTCGTTGGTCGCACGGCTGACGACCTCGCCGGGACGATGCGCGTCAAAGTAGGCAAGCGGCAGACGGTTGAGCTTTTGTGCGATGCGGTTGCGCAGGCGCAGGTTGAGGCGCTCGGCAACGCTCGACATCAAAAAGCTCTGGAGTGCGTAGAACGAGGCGGCAGCGGTCCAGATCATAAAGTAGATAAAGATGGTCCTGCCGCAGTTCTCCCAGGTAATGCTGAAGGTGGTGTTGTTGGCAAACGCCAGCTTCATGTGCCCCCACAGCTCATCGATCACGCGGGCGCTGTAAGCCGGCGCCGCGGTGTTAAAGATGGCATAGAACACGATACTCGCGAACACGATATAGAAGCGCCAATGGTCGCCGGCGGCCTCGCTCCACAGGCGGCGCACCGTCGCCCAAGTGTCGCGGGGCGTCTCGTCCTCGTCCTCGTCGTCAACGTCGCGCATGCGCTCCGCCTCGGCGCGGGCGCGCTCGTCCTCGGCGCGCTCGTTTTCCTCGTAGAGTGCCTGGCGGCGAGCCTCGCGCTCCGCCGCTGCCTTGGCGTCTTCCTCCAGGTCGGACGTGGCGTCCGCCTCCTCGACTGTCTCTGCAGCCGCGGCGTCATCGGCGATGCTCCGCTTCTTGAGCTCCTCGGTCATGCTACTCACCTCCCTTCATCTGCGATTCCGCGATAGCGCGGTACACCTCGCAGGTTTCCATGAGCTCGTCGTGCGTGCCCAAGCCCACGACCTCGCCGTCTTTGAGCACCACGATCTGATCGGCATGCAAAATAGTCGAGATGCGCTGGGCGATGATGAGCACCGCGGCATCGCGCGTCTCGTCCTGCAGCGCATGACGCAGTGCCGCATCGGTCTTAAAGTCCAGAGCCGAAAAACTGTCGTCGAAGATATACAGGTCGGCATGCTTCATGAGTGCGCGGGCAATCGCTAGGCGCTGGCGCTGACCACCCGAGAAGTTCGTGCCGCCCTGGGCCACCGGCGTATCGAGCCCCTGGGGCTGGTCGAGCACAAAGGTGCTCTGGGCAACCTCCAGCGCATGGAGCATGTCAGCCTCGGTCGTGCCCTCGTTACCAAAGCGCAGGTTGCTCGCCACCGTACCCGAGAACAGCCATGCCTTCTGCGGCACATAGGCGATACGCCCGCGGATATCGTCTTGCGAAAGGTCGCGCAGATCGACGCCGTTCAGGCGAATGGCGCCCTTCGTGGCATCGTGGAAGCGAAGCAAGAGCTTGGCCACCGTTGACTTGCCCGAGCCCGTCGAGCCCACGATCGCGGTCGTCTGTCCGCGGCGGCAGGCAAAACTCAGGTCGCACAGGGTGTCCTCGTCAGCATCGTCAAAACGGAACGACATGTGGTCGAACACGGCCACCGTGTCGGCTCCGTCTGCGGACTCAGGTGTCCCGTCGCCCAGCGTAGCCTTACCGTCCACGATGCTCGGCTCGATTTCGAGCACCTGCTGTGCACGGCTGAGGCACGCCGCGGCGCGCGGAAGCGTCAGCACCACCATCTGCGCCATCATCACAAAGAACAGGATCAGGATCGCGTACTCCAGCACGGCCGAGATGCTGCCGATTTGCATGGCATGGACGCCCACGCGGTTGCCGCCCACCCACAGCACCGCCACCTCGGCGATATTCATCAAAAAGAAGCTGGAGCTGTCGAGACCCACAAACAGGTGGTTGACCTTGATGGCATTGGCTGCATAATCGCTAAACACCTCGTCCAGGCGCTGCTCCTCGTGGCGCTCCTTGTTAAATGCGCGGATGACGCGCACGCCCACGATGTTCTCGCGCAGCACCACGTTCATGCGGTCGATAAAGCTCTGCAGGCGCATAAAGATCGGCGCGGCGTTGGCAACGGTAAAGACCGCCGCCACCAGCACGATCGCAACGACCACGCCCAGCAGCGTGCCCATGGCAGGATCGATAAACCAGGCAAAGATGATGCCCGCCACGGCCAAGAACGGTACCGGTAACACCAGCTGAATCGTCTGCAGGATCGCTTGCTGGATCACGTTGATGTCGTTGAGCGAGCGCGTGATCATCGAACCCGTACCAAAGCGCTCAAAGTCGCTGGCGGATAGCTCGAGCGACTTATCGTAGACGGCGTTGCGAATGTCGCAGGCCACATTGGCCGCCAGACGGGCCGAAAGATAGCAGCCCAGCACTGCGCCGCCACTGGCCATGCCGGTCGCGATGAGCATATACACGCCGTTGCGCAAGATGTAGTCGATATCACCCGTCGTGATACCAGTATTGACCATATTCGCCAACATTGTAGGCACCAGCAGCGTGCCGACGTTATCTATCAGCAGTACAAACAGCGTCACCGCAATCAGCCCGCGATACGGCCTCATAAACCTCATTAAGAGTCGCATGTCTCCCCTTCGCCCTTGTCATCAGCCTCGTTCTCGGCGGCCACTTGCCGTTTAAATGCCTCGCACTCTTCGTTAAGAACATGGGAGAACTTACCGACCAAGCGCATGATCTCGCGCTGTTCCCACGGCTCGAGCGCCTCGAATGCCTGTTGCTCGGCTTTTTGCGCCGGCAACGCGTAGCGCTTGGCAAACTGCGTACCTTCTTCGGTCAGTCGCACAACCTTGTTCTTACGACTGCCCTCGGCAAACTCCAACGTCGCAAGCCCTCGCGCCCTAAGCGTCTTGATCGCCGAATTGATGGTCTGTTTGCTGTAGAACCATTCACTCGTCAGCCTACTCACGGCAACGCTTCCGCCCGCTGCACTCGTGTCGACGAGCATCCAGTAGGCGCAGTCCGAAAGACCGCAGGTACGCGCGAACTCCGAATAGATACGGTCAAGTCCGTTGAGCATCCGGTCAAAATCGACCAACGTAACCGCGCAATCCATCTCTCCCACCATTCAATAGTCCGAGTTTTGACTAATTGTAGTTTCAGGTTAGTCCGAGTTTTGACTATCGTCAAGGGCGGCCGTGCAAGACGTGCGACCTATATAACATATCGACAAAAAAGACCGCCGGCGCGGGGCAGCGCCGGCGGTTGCGAGAGAATATCGATTGTTGGCTGTTAAGCAGCGACGGCCTCGTAGACCGTGGCGCCCGAGAAGCTGTCGTGCAGGCTCTTGCCGCAGATCCAAGGCAGCTCGACGACCTCGCAGACCGTGTTGACCAGCTCGGAGCAGTCGGTAAAGTGCCCCTTATCGTTGAGGGTCTCGCAATCCTGAACACGCCAATAGCCATCGGTGTGCGTAATGTAGTACTCGTGATCGTTGATCGACACGAAAGCGCGCGTCTTTGACCGCAACAGCTTCAGAAATCCTTCGAAGTCGGTCTCGACGACATCTCCAGCCTGGAACATGATGTTACCTCCTGGCCCGGCGCCACCATGGCGCGTTGATAAACGTTGGTACTCCTTTAGTAAAACCTTTATCAGAGCTTATGCGCGCATCATTTAGGCAAGTGGTAAAAAAGCGCAGGGTAGACGGGATAAAACGTTTAATCATCCCACCGGTCTGTCACATGCCGGCTGAAGTTTTATGCAAACCAACTTTTCCACTTGGTAGCTTGCATTGTTTGGGGCCGACGGCGCGATTACGGTTTTGGTTCGGCGGGTAAGAACGAGGCATCGAAACCAACGTCAGGAGGACACATGGAGACCATCGAGGCACTCATCCACCGCCGCAGCTGCCGCAAATACAGCGATCGCCCTGTCGAGGCCGAGAAGCTCGCACGCATTATCGAAGCCGGCCAGTATGCGCCGAGCGGCATGGGACGCCAGCCGGTCACATTCGTCGCCGTCACCGACCCCGCAACCGTCGAGCGCCTCTCGCAGCTCAACGCCCAAGTTATGGGTAGCGAGGGAGATCCCTTCTACGGCGCCAAGACCGTTGTGGTGGTGCTCGTCGACCGCAGCGTGCCCACACACCTGGAAGACGGCTCGCTCGCCATGGGCAACCTGCTCAACGCAGCCTATGCGCTGGGCGTCGATTCGTGTTGGATCCACCGCGCACACGAGGTCTTTGACTCACCCGAGGGATTGGAACTGCTGGCCAAGTGGGGTCTGCCCGCCGACGGAAGCCTGCGCGGTGTGGGCAACTGCATTCTGGGCTATGCCGAAGACGTGCTTCCCCAGGCCAAACCCCGCCGCGACAACGTAGTGTATGTTCCGCCGTTCTAACGAACGGCGGACCCGTTGACGCTGCGCGGGCCGCATTTGCGCCAATCTGACGTTCAATTTCGAGGGCGCGACCAAAAGGTCAGCGCCCTCTCATTTCACGTCACCTTGGCGCAAATGCGGCCCGCTCGCTGTTGGCGACTGACATCGAATAAGCTGCTGTTAGCATTCGACACTTGGACAGCCAATTTGGGACGGGGCCATTTTAGCTACCCCGCTCGCAACTTATCTTGATGTTTGAGTTGTCGTCGCTTCGTTTGTGTGAGTCGCTTCGGTATCGTCGCCCTGCTCGTCTTCATCTTTTTGAGCGTCGGCGATGGTGGAGGCCGCCGCAACGATACCACGCTGAGGCGCCACGCCCGTCTGGGCCTGAGCGCCCTCGACAAGCTCCGTGCCGGCATGCGCGAGCTCAGCAGACCCGAACATCGCACTCAGGTCGGCACCGCCGCCGGCGTAACCAAGCGCCGCGAGCGCGATGAAAACCACCGCAACAACGACCGCGATCGGAACATAGCGATGCCAGCCTGCGGGATTGAGGCCGCTACGGCGAGCAGCGCCACGGCTAATGAAGCCGAGCGTTCCATCGTGCTTGAGCTTTGACCCCACCACACGCTTACGGACCCACAGCGACGATTCGGCCTGCATGGCCAAGCGAGCGCTTGCCGAAGGATAGCCATATCTAGTGCGTTTGAACGAGCCGTCGAAGCCTGAGGCGCTTTTGCCCCACGTCCGCGAAGTCGTGCGACGGTTGACCGGCGCCGTGGGCTTTCGAGCCCGATTTGGTTTTGAAGTCTCCGTCATACGCCCCCGCACGCCGTAACGCAATCGAAACATTACCGCTTTGGACTGTAGCACACGCGCTGCACGCGGTCACGAGCGCCTCGCTCAGCGGTCGTCGTCCTTCAGCAAGCGCCACAGGGTCGTGCGGCTCATTCCCAGCACCTCGGCAGCGCGGGTCCGGTTGCCCTGAAGGTAGCCTACGACCAGCCGCGCGATATCGCGTTCGGTATCGGTCAGTGGACGCAGGATATACAGGTCGCTGTCGAGCGTCGGAGTGCCAAAGGTTGCGGTTTTGATGACGTCCTCCTGGGCGAGCACCTCCTCCGCCACCGCGCGCTCCGCCACACCCGGCCCTACTAATATATAGAGTCGTTCCGAGACCTCGCGAAGCTGCAGATAGTTGCGTGGCCAGCGATAGCCGTTGAGCGTCGAGGCAGCCTCCTCGGACATACTCGGAGCGGCAGTTCCAAAGACATCTGACAGATACGACAGATACTGCGCAACCTTTTTCGATGCGCCACCCTGCTCGGCAATCGCAGGCGCCACACTCACTGCGCACGCCAAGCGCTCGGTTACAAAAGCGGCCTGATCGCTTTCACCACCGCCCGGCATATCGTTTGCCGTCAGAACCACATGGCAACGCGCGGCCAGCGCCGTGTCGGTCATCGTAGAGACAAGCTCGCGCAGACGCTGCGGCGAAAGTGCATGCCAGCCGCCAATACAAAGGGTCAGCCTTGCCTGGAACAGCGGCGATTCTGAGCTTTTGAGCAGATGGCGCCAGCCGCGATCCGAGAGCTCGTCAAGCGCCACAGACACAAAGGGTTCGTCAGCATAAGGCCCATCCAGATAGAGGCGTTTTGCAATCTCTGCCTGGCCAGCACCCAGCTCGCCCTCCAACATGAGGGGCACGCCGTGGGCATAGCTTTCGCAGACGGGGGCAGCGACCGCAGCGGCACCCTCGACAATGCCGTACGCGCTTGCCTCGTAGCGCGCCTCGACCTCATCTGCGTTAAGCCACTCAATGCCCGCGTTTGCCGCCACACCGCGCACCTCGCGGACCACGACCACCCAAAGCGCGCCGTATTCCTTGGCGACCGGACGCACCGTGAGGCTCAAGCGCCCTCCCGCATGCCCCATCACCAGACGCGTGCCGTTGCCCACGCGCCCCAGGCGCTCGGCGACAAATGCCGCGACATCTTGCTCGAGCGCGACATCATCCATGGTCGAAATCGCCACGTGTCCATGTCCATCGATTGCCAACGCCGAGGCCCCGGCAGCGGCCAAGGCCTCGATCAAGATTTGTAGCTTGGCGTCACTGTTCATATTGCGCCCCGTCCTCGGCGCCACGCCGCCACCGACGGCCGCGCGGGCGAGTGTTTCAAAATTGAACGATATTGCTCACCAAACACTATAGGGCAGAAGCCGCTGTCCTGCGAGTATATGAGTTGCCCCGCATCGCCATCCTGGCGGGGCGATAAGAGCTCTTCGGGACCTATAAACCTGCGGACAAGCCATACCCGCAAGAGCTCCTATCGCTCCACCGCAGGCATGCGCTCGCCAGCACGCAGCACGCAAATAAGCTACTTCTCTACCAGATTCCCAGCACGTGCTGCGTTCCCAAACTCATGCACGCAATGCCAATCCAGCAGCAAAAGCCCAATGCAATGGGCTTACCGCCCTTTTTGACCAGCTCGACGATATCGGTATTAAAGCCAATAGCCGCCATAGCCATCACAATAAAGAACTTCGACAGCTCCTTGATAGGTGCCGTAATGGACACGGGAAGCTGAAGCACCGTGGTGATTACGCTCGCCAGCACAAAGAACAGCACGAACATGGGAAACGCGCGTTTAAGCGAGAACGTGCTTTTGGCGTCGCCGCCGGCCTTGCGCGCCAGATGCATCTGCCAACATGCGAGAACCAACGTGATGGGAATAATGGCAAGCGTCCTGGTGAGCTTGACCACTGTGGCGCTTTCGAGCACATTGGCGCCGGGATGCATACTGTCCCAAGCACTCGCCGCAGCCGTTACCGACGAAGTGTCGTTGATGGCGGTGCCGGCAAACAGGCCAAAGCCCTCGTTGGTCAGCCCGAGCATGCCGCCGAGCGTCGGAAACACGAGCGCCGCGATAACGTTAAACAGGAAGATGACCGAAATAGCCTGGGCAATCTCGCGATCGTCGGCATCGATGACGGGTGCGGTCGCGGCGATGGCAGAACCGCCGCAAATCGACGAACCCACACCCACAAGCGTCGCGATCTTGCCCGGCACGTTCATAACGCGGCAGAGCACAAAGGCGATGACAAGCGAGGTCGAGATCGTCGCCACGATAATCGGCAGCGACTGGGCGCCTTTGGACAGAATCTGCGAGAGGTTCATGCCAAAGCCAAGCAGGATTACCGCGTACTGCAAGACTTTTTTAGACGTATAGGTGACACCGGCGGCGAGCTGTTCGCGACGGTTCTTGGGAAAGACGAGCGCCAGGACCATGCCAAAGAGGATGGCAAATACCGGCCCGCCGACCACCTCAATCTGTTTGCCGAGTAACGTCGCGGGGATGGCGATGATCAGGCAGAACAAGACACCCTTCCAGCGCTCGCGTACGATATTCGCCAGTTGCATATGGGATTCCTTCTTTCTATTTCACGTTTGCGACGGCTTATGATACGGCAACATTGAGCACAGCCCCGCGCAAACACAGACTAAGATGCCGCAATAGTTCTTGGGCAACGGCCGAATTACCCACCGCGGAGAGCCGATTCGCGGCATAATTAACAGCTGACATATCAGTGTGATAGAACGGTTGCGAGGCACTATGGAAGAATCGATGCACGTCGGCGAGCAGGAAACGAGCCTTCAGGACCAGTCCTACCACACCATTCGACGCAAAATCGTCTACCTGGACTACAAGCCGGGCGAAAAGCTGGGCGTAAAGCAGCTTTGCGACGACCTTGATATGGGGCGAACCCCTGTGCGCGAGGCGCTGGTGCGTCTGGCGCAAGAGGGCCTGGTGCGTACCGTGCCCCAAAGCGGCACCTATGTCTCGCCCATCAACCTCACTCTTGCCGAGAGCGCCTGCTACATTCGCGAGCACCTGGAAAAGCAGGTGATTGTGGAGTGCTGCGCCCGTGCCACCTCGGCAGGCATCGAGCAGCTCGACCGAGCCATCGCGCTGCAGGAAAAGACCATGGCCGAGGAGGATCGCATCGGCTTCTTTTTAAGCGACAACCTCATGCACCGCATGATCTTTAGCATCGCGTGTCGCAGTACCGTGTGGTCCTGGCTCGAGGCGACCAATGCCGACCTGGAGCGCTTCCGCTGGCTGCGCGCCGCCACGCAGACGCTCGACAATCAGGAGACTGTTAACGAGCACAAGCAAATCCGCCGCGCTATCGCCGGTCGCGACCCCATCGAAGCGAGTTTTTTGGTCAGCAAGCACCTGCACATGATGTTCCGTAACCAAACTGAGGTTCTGGACCAGTTCCCCGAGTACTTCGAGACCAGCAAGCTCCGCTAACCTGCCAAATAGGGACAGGTTTATTTTG
>NZ_CAAKNY010000061.1:16999-50682 GCF_901212495.1 Collinsella aerofaciens
CAATAAGGCCCGACTTCGCCACAACGGGGCCGAGCCTTAGTCGTTAAAGCGGGCCGATGACGGGACGCTCGATGTCAGTCACCAGCAGCGAGTGGGCCGCATTTTCGCCAAGGTGACGTGAAATGAGAGAGCGCTGACCTTCTGGTCGCGCCCTCGAAATTGAACGTCAGATTGGCGTGAATGCGGCCCGCGCAGCGTCGGCAGGTCCGCCGTTCGGCAGAACAGCGGAACCAACTACTCTACTGTGACGCTCTTAGCGAGGTTACGGGGCTGATCGACGTCGCAGCCGCGTAGGACGGCGACCTCGCGGGCGAGCAGCTGCAGCGGGACGCTCGCCGTGATGGGGCTGAACACGTCGCGGACGGCCGGCACGCGGATGATGCAGTCGGCGATCTTGTTGATCTCCTCGTCGCCCTCGGTGGCAACGACGATGACCTTGGCACCGCGCGCCTTGCACTCCATAAGGTTCGACACGGTCTTGTCGTAGGTGGCGCTCTTGGTGGCCACGGCGATGACGGGGAAGCCCGGATCGATCAGCGCGATGGGGCCGTGCTTCATCTCGCCGGCAGCATACGCCTCGGCATGCAGGTAGCTGACCTCCTTGAGCTTGAGTGCGCCCTCGTAGGAGATGGCAGCGCCCATACCGCGCCCCACGAACAGCGCCGACTGCGCGTCCTTGCACAGCAGGGCGGCCTCGTGCACGGCCTCGGTCTGCGTGTCCAAAATCCACTGGATCTGCTCGGCCGTATCGGAAAGCTCGCGGAACATCATGCGCGTCTGCTTGGTGGTCAGACGGTACTTGACCTGCGCCAGCAGCAGAGCCAGCAGCGTCAGGCTCACAACCTGACCGATGAAGCTCTTGGTCGAGGCGACCGCGATCTCCTTGTTGGCCTTGGTGTAGATGACGCCGTCGCTCTCGCGCGCCACCGGGCTGCCCACCACGTTGGTGATGCCAAAGACCTTAGCGCCCTTGATACGCGCATCGCGAATGGCGGCGAGGGTATCGGCCGTCTCGCCCGACTGGGACACGGCAACGACGAGCGTCGTCGGTGTGATGATGGGGTTGCGATAGCGGAACTCGCTGGCAGCCTCAACCTCGGTGGGAATGCGAGCCCAGCCCTCAATAAGGTTCTTGGCGATGAGTCCGGCGTGATAGCTGGTGCCGCAGGCGATCACGTAGACGCGGTCGATATCGTTGAGCTCCTCGAGCGAAAGACCCAGCTCGTCGATATCGAGCTCACCGGCGGGGGTCATGCGGCCAACCAGGGTATCGCGCACGACGCGAGGCTGCTCGTGAATCTCCTTGAGCATAAAGTCGGGATAGCCGCCCTTTTCGGCCATATCCAGATCCCAATCGATGTGGGTGACCTTGGGCTCGATGACATTGCCGGCCTCGTCGGTGTACTCGACGCCCGCAGGCGTAAGCTTGGCAAACTGACCGTCCTCGAGCACCACGACATCGCGGGTGGCATCGATAAGCGCGATGACGTCGGAGGCGACATATGAGCCGGTTTCGCCCACGCCGACTACGATCGGGGAATCCTTGCGGGCCACGGCGATCACGCCGGGCTCGTCGGCGCACACGGCGGCCAAACCATAGGCGCCTACCACGTGGGTGCAGGCCTCGCGCACGGAGGCCATCAGGTCGTGTGTCTCGACATAAGCTTCTTCGATCAGATGCGCGAAGACCTCCGTATCGGTCTCGCTCTTAAAGTGATGACCGCGGCCCTCCAGCTCCTCGCGCAGCTCGGCGAAGTTCTCGATAATGCCGTTGTGGACGATGGCGATGCGACCGTCGCAGCTAGTGTGGGGATGAGCGTTAACGACGGAAGGCTTGCCGTGGGTGGCCCAACGGGTGTGACCGATACCGCAGGTTGCGTCGCTATCGATATTGGAAAGCTCGCTCTCCAGACCCACAACCTTACCCACGCGGCGGATAACGTCGAGGTGCGCCGCGGCGCCCTCGCCCACCTCGAGCGCGACACCCGAGGAGTCATAGCCGCGATACTCCATGCGCTTAAGGCCTGTGACCAGGATGCTCTTTGCAATATCAGAGCCGGTGTAGCCGACAATTCCGCACATAGGATAAATCCCTTCGTTCGCGTGACTGCAAGACGTCCACGCGCAGGGGGCGCTGAGACGTATAACGTTCGAGTATTGTACTCACGCAAGCGCAAGCTGATATACCAGAAGTGGTATCTCAACTTAGATACCACCCGATGCACACATGCCCAAACCATCACGATGGGGACAGGCGCCTTTGCGGTGGCTTGACCGGTTCTAGAGGCGCAGATGACGCTCGAGCCGATTGCCCAGGGCAGTGAGCGCCATGACAATGACGTAGTAGACCACGGCCGCCACCAAAAACGGTTCAAAGGCCCGATAGGTGAGCGCTTGCACGCTCTGGGCGGCACGCATCATGTCCATCAGGCCGATGGTTGCCACCAGCGAGGAGCTCTTGAGGACCGTGATCACTTCGTTGACCAGGGCGGGGGCAATCGAGCGCATCGCCTGCGGAACAACGATCTTGCGCATCATGGGAACATAGCGAAGCCCGATGGCCCGAGCGGCATCGTACTGACCCCGGTCAACGCCCTCGACACCACCGCGTACCGTCTCGGACACCGTCGCTGAGCCGTTAAGCCCCAGCGTAATGGCACCGGCGGCAAACATCGATATTTTAAAACCCGTGAGTTGCGGCGTCGCAAAATACGCCAAAAAGAGCAGCACGATAAGCGGCACGCCGCGAAAGATAGAGGTGTAGAAGCTGAGCACCGTATGCAACGGGCGACAGGGTAAAACCTTGAGCACGGCAATGAGAAAGCCCAGGGCAAGCGCTATGACCAGCGCGGCGGCCGTCACCTGACAGGTCACGACCAGGCCGCTCATAAACATCGGTATATATGGTTCTAGCAGTTCAAACTTCATCAGCATGCCCTTGGCGTGCTCCTCACCGGATCGCTATTTTCCGGCAACCGTCGACGTGCCGGAAGCGGAATAGTCGCCGTTCCACATAAAGTCGGCGCCCACATACTGCTTGATATAGCCGTCGATGGTGCCATCCTCGAGCATCTCGCCGATGCACTCGTCAAGCGCCGCGACAAAGCCGGCACCCTTCTTGGCCATCAGGCGGTACACGCCTACATGACCGCTCGTCTCGGAACGATCGAGCAGGCCCAGCACCAGGCCCTCGTTCGCATCGCGCATGGACTGGCCCTCGGCGCCGTCGCACAGGTAGGCATCGATGCGCCCAGCGAGCACCTCTTGCAGGCACTGGTCGCCGCCGTCGTACGTGTGAATATCGGCATCGGGCATGACCTTGGCGATGAACTTGTTCTGCACGGTGCCGGTGGTGCAGGCGATGGACTTGCCGGCAAGGTCCTCGACGCGCTTAACAGGATCGCCGCCAAGTGTGAGAACGCCTACGAGCGGCTGATAATAGCCGCGCGTGAAGTCGTACGTCTGCTCGCGCTCTTCGTTGGAGCTCATCGCCATGGTAAAGGCCTTGTCATCGCTCTGCACCGATGCAAGCGTGGCGGCAAAGTCCTGCGGCTCAAAGTCGTAAGAAAAGCCCAGGCGCGAGGCCATCTCATCGGCAATGGCGATATCCAGGCCGACAACCTTCTGCTTGCCGTCCGACTGCGTCTCCAGATAGCGATAGGGCGCGAAGGCATCGTCGCCCACAAAGGTGAGCTTGGCGCCTTTGATATCGTCGCCCGCACCCGCAGCAGAACCAGCGGCAGAGCCCTTGTCAGCGCCATTGCCAGCGCAACCGCTCGCCGCAACTAATGCTGCACCGGCGAGCAAACTCAGGAAATCACGACGAGAAACAGAGCGAGTCATACCAAAGCCTTTCAATCTACGTTCAAAACGGCTTCTATTGTAGACACTCCACTGTTGAGCGCGCAGCCCAGCCGCATCAAAACCACTACAAAGGGGGACAGGCACCTTTGTGGTGGCTTTGGCTCCAGCGTTTACCCAGATAAAACCTACCACAATAAACCTGTCCCCAATTGGAAGGTTTTGACACCCTAGGGGTGGGCGATGCTACAATCTGGCTTGTACTTGAAACGCATCAAAGGGGCCGCTATGGCAAAGGTAAAAATCAGCGATGTCGCGCGCGAGGCAGGGGTTTCGCTGGGCACGGTTTCCAACGCACTCAACCACCCCGAAAAGCTGCGCCCCGAGACCCTCAAGCTCATCAACGAGACCATCAGTCGCCTTGGCTACCTGCCCAACCAAAGCGCCCGTCAGCTCGCGGGCGGCACCACCAAGTCCTTTGGCCTGGTCCTCCCCCGTCTCGACCACGGCTTCTCGCTCCAAATTGCCAGCGGCGCCCATAACGAGGCCCGTAAGCACGGTTACGACCTACTCATCGCCAACGCCGATAACGACGATATTCTCGAGGACCATTACCTGCGCTATTTTATGGGCACACAAATGTCCGGCGTCATGGTTCAGCCCATGGCGTCCCCCGACTGGCACCCCGCCATGGCCAAGATGCCCGTGCCGATCGTCCATCTGGACATCCACTGTTCCGAGCCCGGTTATTACGTGGCCGCCGACAACGAGGCGCAGGGGCGCATTATCGCCGAGCTCGCCATCGCCCGCGGTGCACGCCATATCACCGTTGTGGGTAGAGCGGCATTCATGCAGCTCACCCTGCGCGTACTTGGCATTCACAAGGCCCTCGCCCTGCATCCCGATATCAAAATTGAGGTCATTGACGCCGGAGAGTGGAATACCGCAGCCGACGGCTACAGCATTGGCGCTCAGATTGCCGGGCGCCCTGCCGACGAACGTCCCGATTTTGTCGTCGGCCTGACCGACGTGTTAGCCTCGGGTGTTATCTCGGCATTGGTCGACAAAGGCATCTCCGTCCCCGAGCAGGTTCGCGTGGCCGGCTGCGACGGTAATCCGCTTGCCTGGAGCGGGTCGGTCCCCCTCACCACGGTGGCACCCCCGGGCTACGAAATTGGCCGCAAGGGTGTCCAACTGCTGATGGAGCAAATCGAGAACAAGGTCCCGACAAAGACCAAACATATCCACGTCGGCTCTGCAGCGCGCACCGTCACCGCAGTCACCGCCGCCGAGGACATCAACCGCCAAGAACTCGTGCGGCCGTTCCTCCTCGAGCGCGCCAGCACCCAGGCGAGCACCCACGTCGAAGCCACCGCCATCAACCTCGGTGCCTACCTGTAGCAAAAAAGCGCCACAGCGGAAACAGCCCCGCTGCGGCGCTTTTTACTGGCCCCACGCCCATTAGCCAAGGCTGCAGCTACGGATATTTATGGAATTCAATCCATATTTTTATGAGTCATTTTGATAAAATGGATTCGGTTCCATATTTTTTGTAATTATATATAAATATTGATTTTGTTCCAATGTTTTCAGACCCAGGGAGAGGCTTTATGGATTTGATTGACCGCAAACAGTACCTCGACTGGCTCATTTCGTGGAAAGACTCGCATGTTATCAAGGTCGTTTCGGGCGTGCGTAGGTCAGGCAAATCGAAGCTATTCGAGATTTACCGTGGTCATTTGCGCGACCATGGAACCACAGATGCCCAAGTTATATCCCTCAACTTTGAAGATCTGGAGTTCGAGTCTCTTACGTCGTATAGAGCACTCTACGACTACGTTTCCGCCAGACTCGTCCCCGATAAGATGAACTACGTTTTTCTGGACGAGATACAGCATGTCGAGCACTTCGAAAAAGCCGTCGACAGCCTATTTATCAGGGATAATGTCGATCTCTACATAACCGGTTCCAACGCCTATCTGCTCTCGAGCGAGCTGGCAACCTTACTATCCGGTCGCTACGTAGAGCTCAAGATGCTGCCCCTCTCCTTTAAAGAGTTTTGCTCGGCAAAAACCAATGGCGGAAAGGCTCCTACCCAGTTGTTTGACGAGTACATCACCCGGGGCTCCTTTCCCTTTATCGCCGAAACGGGTATCCAGGGCCCCCAGGCGCGTGATTACCTTATGAGTCTCTACGACACCATAGTCATACGCGACGTTATCGAACGCTTGAAGGTCTCGGACGTCTCGACCCTGCGCGATATCACCAAATTCCTACTCCATAACGTCGGAAGCCGAACCTCGGTTAAAAAAATCTCCGACACGCTCTCGTCCAACGGCAACAAAACCGATCAGAAGACCGTCGCCAAGTACCTCAAAGGCTTAACAGACAGTCAAGTACTGTATTCAGCGCCGCGCTACAACGTACGCGGTCGACAGCTTCTTACAACAAACGGCAAATACTACGCCGTAGACCTTGGACTTAGAGGCGCTCTCGTCAAAACTCAGAGCAGCGACATCGGTCATATCCTCGAAAATGTTGTCTATCTCGAGCTCCTACGCCGCGGATACGACGTCTACGTGGGCGATATCGATGATGGGGAAATCGATTTTGTTGCCCTAGGCTCAGACGAGACGGCCTATTTTCAGGTTTCAGCCACCACGCTCGACGAAACCACCCTCAACCGCGAGTTGGCCCCCTTTAAGAAAGTCCGAGACAACTATCCCAAGACGCTTCTTACGCTCGACACGCTATTTGCTGACGCAAACTACGAAGGAGTTCGCAAGCGCAACGTAATCGACTGGCTCTTGGAGTAACTCGTAACGTCCAAAGCCCCGCCAACCTCTTGCCAAGGCGGCTGCCTCGATTATTTAAAGCACAAAGCCCCTCTTATCGGCCAAAACTGCAGTCTTGGCGAGATAAGAGGGGCTGACCGTATCAGCGATTCCGCGCAGGCGCCGCTGTCGTCACCGCTAGCGGCAGACAACGCCCACGGGCGCAATCGGGATCTTGGATATAGATGCGGACACCCAGCTAAACGGTTGGCCGCATCTTTAAAATGCTATTGAAATGGCTCAGGTGCAGAGTCTAGCGCACGGCCTTGACCGCCGCCGTCAGATCGAACAGCGTATCGAGCACGGCCTCGCAGCCATCCACCACGTCCTGCGGCAGCGGCACGATATCGGGGACGGCAAAGACGTGGCAGCCAGCCGTAATGCCCGAGACGCAGCCGTTGCGCGAATCCTCGACCACGGCGCATTCCTCGGGGACAAAGCCCGCGCGCTCGCAGGCGAGCAGATACATCTCGGGGTCGGGCTTGCCATGCACGACGTCCTCGCCACACGTTACCGTTTCAAACTTGTCAAAGAGACCGACCATCTTAAGGTTGCGTTCTGCCGTGACATGACGCGATGACGTCGCAAGGCCCACGTGATAGCCCACGGCCAGCAGCTCGTCCAGGCACTCGGCGGCACCGGCCTTAAGTTCCAGTTCGGTCTTGACCATCTCGTCGCGAATCTCCTTGTGACGATGATAGATCGCCTCAGCGGTTTCTCTGCTGCCGTAATGCACCTCAAGGATGTCCATGACATCGGGCAGCGTGCGACCGATAAACTGATGAATCAGCGTGTCATCAATCGCGACACCCAGCTCAGCAGCGGGGGCTTTCCATGCCTTGATGCCCAGACGCTCGGTATCGACCAGCGTTCCGTCCATGTCAAAAATAACAGCCTTGATCATATCGGTCCCCCATCGACTCTCGCTGTCGCATTGCCGCAACTCTACCGCATTTGGCAACTTGTATATAACGTATATACCATATTGCGCTTTCATTACATAGGTAGAAATCTTATGACAAGCAGCTCGGTAGGATTATAGTTTTCGACCGAGTACACATTGGTAAGGAACGTTTCATGCTTTCAGACACCACCGCACCTGCAGAGGAGCTTCAGGACAAACTCGCAGCGCTCGAACAGCTGCTTTTGGCATACGGACGCGTCGCCATCGGCTTTTCCGGTGGCGTCGACAGCAGCTTTTTAGCCGCGGTCTGCGCCCGCATCATGCCGGCCAGCACGCTTCTCGTTCACCTCACCACGCCGCTCATCGGCACGCCTGAACAGGCTTCGTTTGAGCGGTCCGTTGACGGGCAAGCCAATGAGGAGCCGCATTTTAAGCTCCCTGTGCTCAATCTTTCGGTCGATCAGTTGCAGCTCCCCCAAGTAGCCTGCAACGATGCCAATCGCTGCTACCACTGTAAGCAGGCCGGCTTTACCGCCATCGTCAACCACGCCAAGTCGCTCGGCTTTTCCACCGTCATCGATGGCAGCAATGCAAGCGATCGCGGTGACTACCGCCCTGGCATGCGCGCCGCAGAAGAGCTCGGCGTACGCTCCCCTCTTATGGAGGTCGGCTTTACCAAGGACGAAGAGCGTGAGCTGTTGCGCGCATGGGGCTATCCCGTTTGGAACCTGCCGGCGGGAGCCTGTCTTGCCACGCGCGTCCCCACGGGCGAGGAGCTTACGCGCGAGAAGGTCGATTTAATCCGCGCCTGCGAGGACTACCTGCACGATCTCGACCTGGCGCAGGTACGCGCGCGCTTGGTCGACGGCTGCATGCATATCGAGGCCGCGCCCGCAGATGTCGCCAAGATCGCCGCCCTCGGCGGTGCCGCCGTCGACGGCGAGGACAAGACCCCGTTGCCCGCCGCCATCGAGTCCGCGCTGCGCGAGCTGGGCTGCGCCCACATCTCCCCCGAGGTCACCCCCTACATCCACGGCAACATGAACCAGTAGCGTATCCCGATAAGTTGCGGTGGAATAGTTCCTGTTTAACGGCTTTTTGCGCCCAAACAGGAACTATTCCACCGCAACTTCCAAATGATCATTCGAAGCCGGTTGCCTTGAACCGTGAATCGGACTGCTCGCCACGAAATGGGCCTATTTACTACGTTTCGCTGGCCACCCTCGACCATGCCGAAAAACACGAAATTAAAACCGCAGGTAGACGGCTTACCGATTTTCAGAAAACACGGCCATGGTCGACCGGTGCGGGTCAAACGTAGTAGATAGGCCGTTTTTGTGGCGCGACACCAGATCGGTCTTTTTGGACGGGACTTTTTGACTATTTGCGCCAGCCTAGTTGCCCAACTAGTCAAAAAAGCCCCGTCCTAAATTAACTAATTCAGATTGAGCATAAGTGAGCGAGCGAGTTCCGGGTGCGGCAAGGTGACGTGAAACAAGCGGGCGCTGACCTTTTGGTCGCGCCCGCGAAGTTGAACGTCAGATTGCCGTGCCCGGGGCCTGCGCAGCGCCGAGCAGTTACGCCGTTTGTAAAACGGCGTAACCTATAGGTTTATTTTGGTCGGTTTTATCTGGGCAAACGCAAGCAGGGCCGCGGCGCTTATGGCGTCGCGGCCCTTTTCCTTGGAGAAGGATCGATTGATTGAACGGAAAGACCGTTCTAGCCCTCGAGGCCGGCGTTGATAAGCTCGGCAATCTCTATGGGATCGGTGCTTTCTCGCACCTTGTCGCGGAAACCAGCGTCCATCAGCATCACGGCCGCCTTGGAAAGCAGACGCAGATGCGTGGTGCCGGCCTCGCCCGCGGGAACATACAGTGCAAGCGCAACATCGACGGGCACGCTGTCAAAGCTCGGCCACTCAACGGGCTCGGCAAGCTTAAGCACCGCAACGCCCGGCGTATGAATCGCATCGCTCTTGGCATGCGGAACGGCAAAGCCAGCGACAAGACCGGTCTCGGCCTCATTTTCGCGAGCAATAAAGGCGGCCTCTACGGCAGACGCGTCATCGGCAAAGCCAAGTTCGACAGCCTGCTCGGACAAATAATGCAGAGCATCCTCACGCGAGGCGGCGGCGTGTCCGATTGTCACCTGATTGGCAGATACAAATCCCATGAAAAACCCTCCTTACAGCACGGACCTGACCGCGGCTTCGATGCCGTCGGCATCCAAACCGTACTTGTGCAGCAAATCGACCGCGGGGCCAGACTCGCCATACACATCGCGCACTCCAACGCGACGCATCGGCACCGGATGCTGCTCGGCAAGCACCGAGGCAACCGCCTCGCCAAGACCGCCGATAGTCGAATGCTCCTCGGCGGTGACCACGCGACCGGTCTTCTTTGCGCTGGCGACAACCAGGCGCTCGTCGAGTGGCTTGATCGTATGCATGTTGATGACCTCGGCATCGATGCCATCGGCGGCGAGCGCCTCGGCAGCGGCAAGCGCTTCGGCGACCATAAGGCCGCAGGCGACGATGGTCACATCGGACCCCTCGCGCATGACCACGCCGCGACCAATCTTGAACTCATAGTCCTCGCGATCGTTGATGACCGGCGTCGCCAAGCGGCCGAAGCGCATGTAGACCGGTCCCTCAAACTCGTAGGCGGCGCGCACGCAGGCGCGAGCCTCGACATCGTCGGCGGGAACGATCACCGTCATGCCCGGAATCGTGCGCATGAGCGCGATGTCCTCGCAGCACTGGTGCGTAGCGCCATCCTCGCCCACCGAAATGCCCGCGTGGGTAGCGCCGATCTTGACGTTGAGGTGCGGGTAGCCGATGGAGTTGCGGACCTGCTCAAAGGCGCGACCAGCGGCAAACATGGCAAAGGTGCTCGCGAAGGCAACGCGGCCCGTGGTCGCGATGCCGGCGGCAAGGCCCATCAGGTTGCTCTCGGCGATGCCGGCATCATAGAAGCGCTCGGGATGGGCGGCCTTAAACTTGCCGGTCTGCGTGGCGGCCGCCAGGTCGGCATCGAGAACCACGAAGTCATCGCGCTCGTTGCCCAGCTCGACAAGCGCCTCGCCGTAGCTTACGCGCGTGGCGACTTTTTTGACCTCTGCCATTAGAGCTCCTCCCCTGCTGCCGTGAGCTCGGCCATAGCCTGCTCGAACTGCTCGTCATTGGGCGCCTTGCCATGCCAGCCCACCTGATTCTCCATAAAGGAGACGCCCTTGCCCTTCACCGTCTCGGCGATGATGGCCACAGGCGCGCCGCTCACCTTGCGAGCCTCGGCGAAAGCAGCTGCAACCTGCTCCATGTCGTTGCCGTCGGCCAGCTCGATCACATGCCACCTAAAGGCGCGGAACTTATCTGCGAGCGGCATCGCCGAGTTGACCTCGTCGATCGTTCCGTCAATCTGCAAGCCGTTGTGGTCAACGACCGCCACAAGGTTGTCGAGCGCATGGTTACCGGCGAACATGGCCGCTTCCCACACCTGTCCCTCCTCGCACTCGCCGTCGCCCAGCAGCGTGTAGACACGGTAGCTGTCGCCCCAGTGCTTGGCGGCAAGTGCCATTCCAACCGCAGCGGAAATGCCCTGGCCGAGCGAGCCGGTGGACATGTCAACGCCCGGGGTGTCGTTCATATTGGGGTGGCCTTGCAGACGGCTGCCAATATGACGGAGCGTCTCGAGCTCCTCCTTGCCGAAGAACCCGCGCTCGGCAAGCACGGCGTAGAGGGCGGGGGCGCAGTGGCCCTTGGAAAGCACGAAGCGGTCGCGGTCGGCGCGACGCGGATCCGCCGGGTCGACATCCATCTCTGCAAAGTAGAGGTAGGTCATAATGTCGGCTGCGCCAAGCGATCCGCCCGGATGCCCCGACTTGGCCGCATGAACCGCCGTCACGACACCCTTCCTGACCTCATTGGCGACCTTCGCCAGCTCCTGGTTGGTCATACGAATTCCTCTCTTGAGAACAACCCCGACACCGGATGACGCGATACCGGGGCAATCCACTCGTTAAGCCTGAGCGACGACCTTCTGCCAGTCAGCCTCAAAGCTCGCGAGGCCCTGATCGGTCAGCGGATGGTGCAGGCACTTCTTAAGGGCTGCCATGGGCACGGTCGCGATGTCGGCGCCGAGCAGCGCGGCCTGGGTCACGTGGTTGGGCGTGCGGACCGAGGCAGTGATGATCTCGACGGTGTCGTCAACGTTCTTGCCCGTCCAGTCGTAGTTCTTAATGCAGGTCACGACGTTGTCGAGCTGCGAGATACCGTCCTCGGCGATGTCGTCGAAACGACCGACGAACGGGCTGATGTAGCGGGCGCCGGCGTTGGCGGCCATAAGGGCCTGCGTCGGCGAGAAGACGAGCGTCATGTTGACGCGCACGCCCGCATCGGCCAGTGCGCGGCAGGCGGCGAGGCCGGCCTCGCACACGGGGAGCTTGACCACGATGTTGGGGGCGAGGACGGCGAGGCGCTTGCCCTCCTCGATCATGCCCTCGGCCGTGGTAGCGGTAGACTCGGCGGAAACGGGCAGCCCCTCGCAGAGCTCAGCGATCTTGAGCATATGCGGCTCAAAGTCGGCAAGCTTGCCGCCGGTCTTGGCGTACAGGGACGGGTTGGTGGTAACACCGGCCAGGCAACCCCAGCTCTTGGCCTCAGCAATCTCGTCCAGGTTAGCGGTATCGATAAAGAACTTCATGCTTTACTCCTTCAAATAAAAAGCGGGTAATCTAAGGACAACAGCTGAATCGCCGGTCGAACCAAAGTCAGCGAGCGGGCAGCTGCCGTGGCAAGGTGGCGCGAAAGAGGAGCGAAGCGTACTTTGGTACGCGAGCGACGGTTTGAGCGCCAGATTGCCCGGCAGATGTCCGCGCAGCGTGTGCCGGGCCTGTGGCTGGGACATGCCCCAGACCCGGCGTCGCGTAGGAAAAGCTACTTACTCGGCAAGAGCCTTCTCGATGCGGGTCGTGACGCCCTTAAGATTCAGGCCCACGACGTACTGCTTGATCGGGCGCTTGATGTGCTCGACCACAAAGCGCTTGCCGTCGATGTCCTGAGCGGCGAGGTTGCGGTAGAGCTTTTCGACCTGCTCCTTGACCTCGGGGTCATTGAACGCATAGTGACCGGAAACATCCAGGATCTTCAGGCTGAGCTCATCGTCGGCAAGGATGTCGTCGACCTGCAGGTTGACGTCGTCGCCGGTCATCCACTTGCGCCAACGCTCGGTCTTGATGGCCTTGACCAGCAGGGTGTGATACAGGTCGGAGGGGTCATCGCACAGACCGTTGTCGACCAGAATCTGCTCGGTGGCGCAGAGCTTGAGGTAGGCACGGGTCTCCTCGGTGCCATACTGCGGAGCAACATTGGAGGCGGTCACGTGTGCCGGAATGTGCTCGAGCAGCGTCGCGTCATCCAGGTAGTCGGCGTTGTGCTCCTTCAGGCCCACGCCGTAGCGCTTGGCCATATCGGCAAGCTCGCGAGCGTTCTTAAAGTTGTAGTGGCCAACCTGCTCCGTCCAGCGGGTAAGGGTGCCGGTCTGACCGACGATGAAGGTGGGCATGGGGCATCCGCGCTTCTCGAGCTCGGGCTGCAGCTGAGAGATGAACTCCTCGTACTTGTCGGTGGAGGTCAGGCCGCCGTTGGTCTCCTCGGTGCCGACCTCGTATGCGACCTCGGGCAGATTGTGCTCGCGACGATACTGCTCAAGATAGTCGATGAGGTCGATCGTGCGGCGAAGCACCACGTCGAGCGGGATGACCTTACCGATCTGATAGGGGTCCTTGGTCGGATCCACCATCAGCAGGTCGAAACCGGCCTCCATGTCGGCGACAAAGGACTTGCGAGCGAGCTCCATAGCCTCATCCTCGGGCAGGTGGGCGTTGCGCTCCTCGTCGCGCTGCCACGGGCCGCCGTGGTCGCGGCACAGGTAGTACGGACCGGTGTAGCCAACCTCGTCGGCGACCTTCTTGATGTCGGCGGCAAAGCGCGTCTGGTCCCAACCGTTCACGTAGCCGGCGCCCATCTCGTCCATATCGACCTGGTTACGGCTAGCGATGAACATGGGCGGAAAGTCCTCATCGCGGGCAAGCTCGAACACGGCCTGGATCAGATTGGGGCTCATGGGGCCAATGCCGACCATGGTTGCGTGGTCGCCGCTGTCCTGCAGCTTGAGCATGCCCTGAACGGCCTGGCGGATGGTGAGATTGCACATTTTGTTCTCCTTCTCCTAAGGATTATTGACAAAAGTTCCCTGGGGCCCGGGTTCGAGCCCTTTCAGTGCGGATGGATTTTGTTGTTTAGGGGCGGTTGCGCGGAGTCAAATCCAGCCCTCCGCGCAACCGGAGTCCTTTAAGGTTTACTTAGCCTGCTTGTCGAGCTTGGGCTTCATGGCGATCAGGATCGCGGCGGCGACCACGGAGCCGATCACGATGTCCAGGCAGAACAGCGCGACATTGTTCGTGGCCAGGGCGACGATAAAGCCACCGTGCGGAACGTAGCAGTCGATGCCCTGGAAGGCGGCAAGAGCGGCGCCCACGGCAGAGCCGATGCAGATGCCGGGCAGGGTGTGGCCAAGGTCCTTGACCGCGAAGGGAATAGCGCCCTCGGTAATACCGATGCAGCCCATGAACAGTGCGGAGATGCCCATCTGGCGGTCGGCGTCATCGAACTTGTTCTTGGCGATGAGCGCGGCAAGACCGCAGGCGATCGGGGGAATGGCGACGGCGACGCGGAACATGCCGTTGGGGCCATAGATGCCGGAGGCCATGATGGCCATGGTAAAGGTCGAGGCGGTCTTGTTGATGGGGCCACCCATATCGAAGGCGGTCATAACGCCGATGACCAGGCCCAGGACGACGGCGGAGCCGCCCTGCAGGCTACCGAGCACGCTGGTGAGCCAGTCCATCACAAAGCCAAGCGGCGTGGCCAAGATGTAGATGTAGGCCATGCCCAGGACGAGCGAGGTCAGAATCGGGATGATCAGGATCGGCATGATGGTCTGGATGGTGTTGTTGACCTTCCAGGTCTTCATCCAGCGGACAAAGTAGCCGCAGATGACAGCCATGATCATGGCGCCCAAGAAACCGGTCGAAACGCTGTTACCGCTGGGAGTGACGACGGCGTTGTTGACCAAATAGCCCAGGACAAAGCCGGGGGCCAGTGCAGGCTTGCCGGCCATCGAGTAGGCGATGTATGCCGCAAGCACCGGGATCATCATGGAGATGCCGGCCATGCCGATGGTGTTAAGGCTCACCATCAGCGGGTTGGTGACCTCCATGCCGCTGGCGCCGGCGGTGCCGGATGCCAACGAGAATGCAAGGAACACGCCACCGATAACGACGATGGGGATAAAATAGGAAACGCCGGTATTGAATGCATTGAGCAGCGTCTTACCAGGATCGGCAAAGATGGACTGCTTGGACGCCGGCGTCGGGGCCTGCGGGGCAGCGGAGACGGCCTTCTTCTCTGCCTTGGCCTCGGCCTTGGGTGCGTCAACGGCGCCACCCGTCGCCTTAATGATCTCAACGGCCTGGTCGATAATCTTGACCGGATCGGCGATCACATCGGAAGTACCGACCTTGAGGAACTTGCCCTCGGCCATTTTCTGCTCAAAACGATCCTCGTTCTCGACACCCACGTCGACGGACTCGAGCACCAGGTCGGCGGAATCCACGTCTTCCTGCGTCAGCTCGTTCTCGATACCCAGACCACCCTGAGCCTCGACTTTGCACTCGATGCCACGGGCGGCGCATTCATCCTGAATCGCCTTCTGGGCCATATACGTGTGGGCGATACCCACGGTACAGGCGGCAACGCCTACGATCTTCATTGCTTCCCTCTTTTCATAGAGTTGCGTGCGCAAGACACCGTTTGCGGAGGCCTCCGGAGCATCCCCTGCCGTTTGGACTTGCTGTCTTTTCGACAAGACCAATATAGGTGCTCGTTTTTCTTAATGCCAGCTTATTTCGGTAAACGCGCAGGTCAGAGCGTTGGTTATGCTATTTAGTTATGCGTTTAACCAAAAATGAATCCTGCGATTTTATCCTCGATTTCAAAAGTCAAGAAGTATTTGATTTTCTCGGTAGACGGCAGATGCGCATGCCGGCCACAAATTTCGCCCCCACCCGTATACCGCATTTGTTGCATACTCATATGAAAGGAAAGGGTCGCTCACCGAAGCGCATCCCACACCAAGACTCAAAGTCATCATGTTGGAAAATGCTCATCTGTCGGAAGGAGTCGCTGTGGCAAAACAGCGCGTTACGATCGCAGACGTCGCTCGAGAGGCGGGAACCTCGACGGCAAGTGTCTCGTATTACCTCAACGACAAACGAGAAAAGCTTAGCGAGAAGACGCAGGCAAAGATTGCGCGCATCATCAAGGAACTCGGATACGTTCCCAACGCCCAAGCGCAAACGCTTACCGGCAAGCAGACCCACGTCATTGCCATCATCATTTTGGATAACACCAACAAGTGGGCGGGCCTCGTCCTCAACGGCATGGAACAAGTCATGCTCCCCGCGGGCTACCAGACGGTCGTTTGCACCAGCAATTTCAACCCCGAGACCGAGCTCATGTATGTCGACAAAATGCTCTCGCTGGGCGTCGATGGCTTTATCATCCAGCCCACGGCAAACTTCAAAGCCGTGCACGACCGCATTAGACGCGCCGGCAAGCCGGTCGTCTTTTTCGATGCGGCCATCTATAGCCCAGGTACCAGCTGGATCAAAACCAACCTTTACGACGGTGTGTACAACGCCACGCAGGCGCTTCTCGATGCCGGCTACGAGGACTTTTTCTCCATTGCCGCCAACATGACCGAAATGCGCACCCGCATGGAGCGTTTTCAGGGGTATGCCGAGGCACTGGCAGCGAACGGACAGCTCTACAAAGCGATTCCCATCGACCACAACAAGCCGTCGGTCAGTGAGCTTACCGAGTACTTTAAATACAAGCTCAACCCCGCCAAGCGAACCCTTATCTTCGTGCAAAATCAGTGGGCACTTCCCCGTGTCTACAAGGCTCTCCAGCCCATGACCCATCTACTTCCGCAGCAAATCGGTCTTTTGGGACTCAACTGCGAAGACTGGACCAACCTCACCACGCCGACCGTCTCCACGATCATCGAACCCGTCGACCAGGAAGGCAGAGAGGCAGCCGAGATGCTCCTCGCGCTACTCGATGGCAGCAGTACGCCCGGTGAGCAGCGCATTCTCGAATGCAAACTCAATTGGCTCGGTTCCACCTCGATCTAGCCATACGTCAAATATGAGGCAAATGAATCCGTGGCGTTTGTCCCAAATCTTAAGTATTTGTTCGACAGAACGGCCCCTGTCGGCTCCTGCTAGACTGGTAGATTCTCAACCGTCCATCCAGGAGCCGCAATGTCGCGCAAATCCGCCTACAAGCAAGTACTTTCCATCGGCACCGCCGTGGTGCTGGGATTTGCGCTGTTCACAGGGTCGATCGACGGAGCACCCAAGTTGTTGTCTCCGCAAAGCGATGAGCAGGCGACGGCTCTGGCCGAGAAGCAAAACGAGAGTCCCAGCCGTACCGATGACGAGGCAGACCTGGTTGCCCGGCTCGAATCGGGAACAGCGAGTTCCTCAGACTCCCAAAACAGCCAGGACTCCGGCGATGGCTCCGAATCCGCCACGACCGGCACCGCTGACGATGTCTCTTCGAACGCCACCCCCATCGACGAGGTGGAAAACCCTGACCTCAACCGCGCCCGCGGCGTATACCTCAGCAGCATTCCCGACTACGCCGGCAACCCCTACGCTGCCCTTCGCGCCGATAGCACGCATCCACTGGGTACGCCATCGTTCACGCTCGACGAATATGGGCGCGCCACCGAAGAAGGCTGCTTTAAAAAGTTCTCCAAGCTCGACAGTCTGGGCCGCACTCGCAAGGCGCTCGCCTGCGTAGGCCCCGAGTCGCTCGGACAGGGCAAGCGCGGCGACATCTCTCGTATCCACCCCGCCGGATGGCATCAGCAGCGCTACGACTTTATTCCGAGTCAGAGTCTCTACAACCGCTGCCACCTTATCGCCTGGTCGCTCTGCGGCGAGAACGCCAATCGCAAGAATCTCCTCACCGGCACGCGCTATCTCAACGAGACGGGCATGCTGCCATTTGAAGAGCAGATCCTCGGCTACATCCGCGACACGGGCAACCATGTGCTCTACCGCGTCACGCCCATGTACAACGAAGAGGAACTCGTCTGCCGCGGCGTGCGCCTTGAGGCGCAATCGGTCGAGGACCACGGCAAGACCCTGTGCTTCCACGTGTACTGCTACAACCTGCAGCCGCACGTGCAGATCGACTACGCCACCGGCCGCAACCAGGCCTCGGGGGACTAGACCCCAACCGCGACAAGAATCGATTTGCAGTCCCAGGGATCAAAAAGGGCCGCCCCGGATTACCCGGAGCGGCCCTTGCATTGGCACCTTCATTGCAGACAAAACCGCACACTACTTAGCGCGGCCCTCCTCATAGCGCTCAACCAGCTTGGCCTGAACGTCATAAGGCACCTGCTCATAGCCTGCGGGCTTCATGGTAAAGTCACCCGTGCCGCGCGTGATAGAGCGCAGGCGCGTCGAGTAATCCGTCAGCTCGGCCAGCGGCGCCTGGGCAATAACCACGGTATCGCCGCGCTCATCGGTATCCATACCCGTCACGCGACCGCGCGAGGCCGAGATGTCGCCCATCACGGCGCCGGCATAGCTCTCGGGGATCGTCACCGTAATTTCCTCGATGGGCTCCAGCACCACTGGATCGGCATCGGCGCATGCCTTGCGCAGGCCGATGCGAGCCGCCGCACGAAACGCCATCTCGTTGGAGTCGACGCTGTGATACGAGCCGTCGTACACCGCGACGCGAATGCCCGTGAGCGGATAGCCGGCAATAATACCGTCCTTCATGGTCTCCTGGACGCCCTTGTCCACGGCGGGGATGAGCGAGCGCGGGATGCGGCCACCCACGACCTCGTCAACAAACTCATAACCATCGCTCGTGCCGTCGGGACCAATGAGCGGCTCCACGCGCAGCCAGCAGTCGCCATACTGGCCGGCGCCGCCGGTCTGCTTCTTGTGACGGCCCTGGGCGCTTGCTGTGCGGCGGATGGTCTCGCGATACGGAATGTGGATCGGAACGCTCTTTGCCACAACCTTGGTACGGTCCTCAAGGCGATTGAGCAGCACCGAAACCTGTGCCTCGCCCACCGCCGAGATGATAGTCTGGCCCGTCTCCTCGTCGCGGTCGATGCTCATGGTCGGATCGGCCTTGCAGGCCTTCTCGATAAACGTGTAAAGCTTCTCTTCATCGCCGCGATTCTCGGCCTCAATGGCGATGCGGTACTGCGAGTTGGGGAACTTAAACGCCGCAGCCTCGACCTTGCCGGTAATCGAGAGTGTATCGCCCGTCTCGGCAGCCAGCTTAGGCGCCACGATGATGTCGCCGGCATAAGCATGCCCGACCTCGGTCATGTCGCGGCCACACATCACATACAGGTGAGCCAGACGTTCGCCCTTGCGCGTGCGGGCGTTGATCAGCTCAAGACCCGGCTCAAGCGTGCCCGTCAGCACCTTGATAAAGCTGATACGGCCCTGCTGCGGGTCGGCCAGGGTCTTAAACACAAACGCCACCGGACGGTCATCGTCGCTCGAGATCTTAAGCGAGTCGCCGTCGATGAGCGGCATCTCGCCATAGTCCGTCGGCGCCGGGAAGTACGTGGCGATGTCGTCCATCAGCGAGTTGACGCCCTGTTCCTTAATACAATCGCCCGCAAAGACCGGCACAAAGATGCGCTCAGCAATCGCTTTGGACAACAAGCCCTCAAGCTCCTCCTGCGTCAGCGTCTCCTCGCCTTCCAGGTACTTCATCATCAGCTCGTCGTCGGCCTCGGCCACCAACTCGCACAGATGGTCGTGGGCCTCCTCGGCCTGGGCACGATACTCCTCGGGAATCTCCGACTCAACGGCCTCGGTGCCGCTGCAATGGCGCGCCTTCATGCGCACCAGGTCGATGATGCCGTTAAAGTCCTCGCCCTCGCCCCAGCCCAGGGTCACGGCGCCCAAGCGTGTACCAAAGCGCTCCTGCAGCAGTTCCATGGTGGACGCAAAGCTGGCCTCGGGACGCGACAGGCGGTTTACGAACACCGCGCGTGCCAGGCGCAGGTCCTCGGCGGCGTACCAAAGCTTAACCGTCGTCGGCTGCGGGCCGGCCTCGGCGTCGACCACAAACAGAGCCGTCTCGCAGACGCTCATCGCGGCAAAGGCGTCGCCGATAAAATCGGGGTAGCACGGGGCGTCGAGCACGTTGATGCGCGCGCCCTTCCAGTCGATCGGTGCAATGGTCGTCGAGATGGAAAATGCACGCTTGACCTCTTCGGGGTCATAGTCGAGCGTGGGCTTGGTGCCATCGTGGCCGCCCAGGCGGGCGGTCTTGCCGGAAAGGTGGAGCATGGCCTCGGCGAGTGAGGTCTTGCCCACCCCGCCTTGGCCTACGAGCACCACGTTCCTTACGTTGCCGGTCTTGGGAGCACCCATAATGACCTCCTTGCAGGGTCGCGCGCGATGCGCGACGCCAACGGGGAGAGCTCGCGGTCGATGCCGTCCCGGGAGCAGCACGGTCGGCAGCCGAGCCAACTCACCCTCCAAATGTCCTATGCCACCACCCTACCCTCACGGGTGACTGTCCATGCACACCTTTCGGCGCACGCACGGATACAGGCGGCGAGAGGACAGAGCAAGCATGCCAGGCGATTATTAAACCCCATCGATACAAATAAAAGCCGCCGCAGACCATAAGACCTGCGGCGGTTTCGCCTCAATATACAGTTGAGTAAATAGCTGAGCCTATCCCTCGATACGGCTCAAGAACTCGCGTGTACGATGCTCGCGCGGATGGTCGATGACCTGCTCGGCAGGACCTTCCTCGACAATACGACCGCCGTCCATAAAGACCACGCGGTCGGCAACATCGCGCGCAAACTGCATCGCGTGGGTCACGATTACCATCGTCATATTCTGCGCTGCCAGGTCCTTGATGACACGCAGAACCTCGGCCGTCAGCTCGGGGTCGAGCGCCGAGGTCGGCTCATCAAAGAACAAGATTTCCGGGTCGAGCGCCAGGGCGCGGGCAATACTCACGCGCTGCTGCTGACCGCCCGAAAGCTCGCACGGCACCTTGTTCTCGTTGCCCGTCAGCCCCATCTGTGCAATCAGTTCGTGAGCGCGGGCTTCCGCCTGCTCGCGCGGACGCTTAAGCACGCGAATCGGCGCATCGGTGATGTTTTTCATCACGGTATAATGCGGGAACAGATTGTAGTTCTGGAACACCAGACCAAAACGCGAACGCGCTTGCTTGGGAACATCTCCCTTCGCATAGACCGCACCCGATCCCGCATCCGTCGCAACCGCAAGGTCGCCAAACGAGAGCGAGCCACCATCGAGCGTCTCGAGCAGCGTGGCGCAGCGCAGCAGCGTGGACTTACCGCCGCCCGAAGGCCCGATAATCGCCACGACCTCGCCGCGCTTGACCTCGAGCGAGATATCCTTGAGCACCTCATTGCCGCCAAACGCCTTGCGAGCGCTTTCGATTTTCATCACCGAGTTAGTCATGATAATAGTCCAGCTTCTTTTCGGCAGTACCCAGCAGCATCTCGACGACGAAGTTAAAGACCCAGTAGATCAGCGCCGCGATCGCAAACGGCACCATGCTCACCTGCGAGGCAACCAGCGCCTTGGCCGTCGAGAACATCTCCCCCACGCCAATGGCGAACGCCAGCGACGTGTCCTTGACCAGTGTGATGATCTCGTTGCCCATCGCCGGCAAAATGCGCTTGATGACCTGCGGCATCACGATATACAGAAACGTCTGCACGCGCGAGTAGCCCAGCACCTCGGCAGCCTCGTATTGACCGCGCGGAATGGACTGCAGGCCCGAGCGATAGATCTCGGCAAAGTAGCCGGCATAGTTGATGATGAACGCCACGACGCACGCCGTCCACTTGGAATCGGGCGTGAGCGAAATGCCAAACACGTAGTACGGGGCAAAGTAGATGGCAAACATCTGTAGCATAAGCGGCGTGCCGCGCATCACCGAAATATAGATGCGCGCGATCCAGCGAAGTGGCGCAATTTTGCTCATGCGCATAAACGCCACGGGGATTCCCAGCGGAATCGACCCCAGCAGCGTCAGCACAAACAGCTGCAAACTGACCAAGAATCCCTGGCCAAGCATCTGCATCATGACCTGAATAGACAACCTAAGCTCTCTTTCGCGACAACAAAACAGCGGGCGTTAATTGAAATAGGCACAGTGTCCAAGATTGCGAGCGACAAGCCCGACGAAGCGTACTTTGGTACGCGAGGAGGGTTGGAGCCGCAAGGTTGGGTGCTGTGGCTATTTCAAAACCCAGTTGTCGAAGGACAGACCGTAGCTCGCATACTTGTCGCACAGGTCCTTAACCGTGCCATCCTCGTAGAGCGCCTTGAGCGACTCGGTCACGGCGTCAGCCGACTTGGTGTCGCCCTTCTTAAAGCCGACGGCGTAGTGCTCGCTGGACAGCGGCTTGTCGAGCTGCGTATAGGCATCCGGCTTGGCGGCAAGCTGATACTGAGCGATCGAGAGGTCACAGGCAACGGCATCGACTGCACCACTCTCGAGCTGCATAAACGCCGTGTTGTACTCACCGATGGTGTCGAGCGTGGCAAACGTCGCGGCCAGATCCTTCTGGTCGCCCTCGAGCACATCCTGTGCGGCGGAATCAGTCTGGGTAATCACGGTCTTGCCGGCAAGATCGTCCCAGCTCTTGATGCCCGCGTCCTTCTTGACCACGAGCACCTGTTCGTTGAGCATGTAAGGCTCGGAGAACGTGTAGTCGTCCTCGCGGCCCTCCATGGTAAAGCCGTTCCAGATGCAGTTGATGGCGCCAGAGTTGAGCAGCGTATCCTTGGCATCCCAATCGATGGCCTCGTAATCGACATCCCAGCCCTGCTTATCGGCAACGGCCTTGGCAAGGTCGAGATCAAAGCCCGTGTACTTGCCGTCATCGCCCACAAAGCCGTACGGAGGATAGGACTTGTCAAAGCCCACGACGAGCTTCTTGGACTCCGCAGCGCCCTTCACATCCTTGGCTGTGGCAGAACCGGCAGCGGAGCCCTTGCCGGCACCACCGCCGCAGCCGACAAGGCCAAGGCCAAGCACCGTGGCGAGCGAGCCGGCTAGAACAACAAACTGACGACGAGACATATCGGTATTCATGGTATTCCCCCTTGATGGCACTTTAGTTAGGTAAAGTGAATCATGTAACGTTCAGAATCATACACTTTAGTGAGATGGAGTACAAGAGAGGGCTTGCCCTCCGGGTGCCGGGACAGGGGTTAAGTTTGTCGCGAGTTCCGCACGAACAGGAGAGCACTTAATGTGCTCTCCGTCGTGAGCAGGACTGTAGAGCAGCAAACTTAACCCCTGTCCCGGCAACCGGCGGGCAAACGTCGTTGGGCCTATCGCTGACATGAAATGACCGCTTGCATATCGCCCGCTAGCTTGGCACGGTACAATGCTTTCAGATTTCAATTTGTAAATTAGTGGGGTTAATTCATGGCAGAATCTCGTGCGGAACGTAAGGCTCGTCGTGCTTTGATCGAGGCGGCTGAGGGGTCGAAGGAGGAGAAAGCTTCTACGGAATCCAAGTCTTCTAAAGCTGCAAAAAGCAAATCGACCAAGAGCAGGGCTAAGGCCAAGCGTTCTGGCTCTCGTCGGAACGGGGATAAGGCGCCTATGACTCGCTCCAAGCGCCCGCATAAAGGTCCGGTTTCGTCTGCGCGTAAGGCTGTGGACCCCAAGTCTCCCTGTTCGATCATGAAAGCTTGCGGTGGGTGCACGGCGCTCAATCGTCCTTATAAGAAGCAGCTCGCCGCCAAGCAGGCTGCAATGGAGGAGCTGTTTGCTGAGCTCTGTGAGCGCGAGGGTATTGCCGTTGATCCCATTCGCGGTATGGGTGTTACCCTGGGCGACCCGGGCAGGTATCCTGCGCCTCGTGGTTTTCGTCATAAGGCTGCCACTCCGTTTGCTCCCGGTAAGGAGGGCACTGTCCGTTGCGGTTTCTTTGAGCGTGGCACGCACAAGATCGTTGCCGTACCCGAGTGTCCTGTCGAGGCGCCGGGTGCCCGTCAGATTCTCAACGGCATCGCACGCGAAGCTGAGCGGCTGCATATTCCCGCCTTTAATGAGGACAAGCATCTCGGTCTGCTTCGCTATGCCGTCGTCCGCTGCGGTTGGCGTACCGACCAGGTCATGGTTACGCTCGTGACCGCCCAGCGTGACTTACCGCATGCGCAGGAGTTCTTTGAGGCTGTCGCGGCGCTCGATCCGTATATCGTCACCGTTGCCCAAAATATCAATGGCCGTCCCGGTAACGCCATCTTGGGTGAGGAGACTCGTATCGTCTATGGCGCCGAGTGCATGCGCGACCAGCTGCTCGGTTGCAAATTCGATATCTCCCCTACCGCGTTCTATCAGACCAATCCGCAGCAGACCGAGCTGCTCTATCGGCTCGCGATTGACGGCATGGACTTGCAGCAGGGTGACATTCTCATGGACGCTTACTGCGGCAGCGGCACCATCGGTCTGTGCGCCGCGAAGGATGCCATGGACAGAGATGTCGGCATTATGCTGCTCGGCGTGGAGCGCAACCCGGCGGGCATTGCCGACGCACGTCGCAATGCCGAGCTCAACGGCCTCACCCGCAGCGCTTGGTTTATGGCCGACGATGCCACCGATTACATCCTGGACGCCGCCGATAACAACGAGCGCGTTGACGTTCTCTCCATCGACCCGCCGCGCGCCGGCTCCACGCCCGAGTTTCTTGAGGCCGCCTGCGCACTTAAGCCGCGCCGTATCACCTATATCAGCTGCAATCCCGCCACCCAAGAGCGCGACCTGCACCAGCTCCTCGACGGAGGCTATCGCCTGCTCAAGATCACGCCGGTCGACATGTTCCCTCATACCGACCACACCGAGACTGTCGCGGTCCTCGAGCGCCGCTAATCCACCCCGGTAGATTTTTGGGACATGCCTTAAAATCTACCTTCACCATCGCCAGCAAATAGTAGATTTTAAGGCATGTCCCAAAAATCTACCGGCACAAGAAAGGGGGCATCCCGTCTGGACCGCCCCCTCTTTTCGTTGGACATATGAGTCTCGTTACATCCCCTTGCGCAGGTCACACACGCCGGCTGCCGCCATCTCGCGCAGCAGCGTCTCGCGGTCGCGCGTCACGATCAGGTCCAGTGGGAAGTGAATCTCGTCGAGCATCTTGCGCGCCTGGTCGAGTTTGCCAATGGCCATACCAATGTGTGCGTCGGTCGAGACACCGATCCCCACGCCCAGCTCGGCACAGCGCTCGGCAATCTTGCGACACACGTTCCAATGCTCGGCATCCGTGCCATGCTCAAGACTATGGTTGTTGATCTCGATAATCTTGTGCTTGGCCTTGGCCGCCAGCAGCACCTCATCGATATCGAACGGCACGCCCGAACGACCCGTATGCCCCAGCATGAACACCTTGGGGTGCTCCAGGGCATTGATGTACATCTGGGTCGTTTGAGCCAGCGTCGCGCCCTCGGCAAACTGCGGATTATGCACGCTTGCCACCAAATAATCCAAATTGCGCGTCACCAATTCGAACAGCGAATGCTGGTGACTGTACGAATCGCCGGCAATATCGAGCGAAACGGGAATGTCCTCGCCAAACAAGCTTCCGTCCAGCGAAACGATATCGGCCTCGGCGCCGCGAAGCACCAGCACGCCACTCCAAATGCGCGGCCAGATACCCTGGTTAATAAAGAATTGGAAACTGCGCAGGTCATTGGGGCAAGGCGTAACCATCGAGCTTAAATGATCAGCGGAACCGAGCACCTGCAGGCCGCGCTCTGCCGCCCAATATATGTTCTCCTCGATGGTTGAATACGCATGCGCAGAGAACATCGTATGAGTATGGATATCACAAGAAAGCAGGTAGGGCATCGGGTCTCCTTATCCGGTATGGCCGTCGCGTATATTCATTGTACGCACAGCATTCGATGGTCGTAAAACCGCTCCATTCCAACGACACAACGTCCATGGCAACGGGGCCTGGCTTAAAACCAAACCCCGTTTCACGTAAAACATTGTAAGCAGAGCGCTTTACTTTGGACGATACTCGTCGGCCAGCCGCTTCCAGGCGGGCAGCGAGTTGACGATAGTCTCGTAGCTCACGCAGTAGCCCAAGCGGAACCAACCCGGCATACCAAAACTGTCCGAGGGAACCGCAAGCAACTCATACTTCTTTGCGCGCTCGCAAAACGCATTCGCATCGGGCTCGAGCGCCTTCACCCACAGGTAGAACGCGCCGTCCGGCTCAACATAGGTATAGCCGTAGTCCGCCAAGGTGTCGATGAGCGCCGTGCGGTTGCGGGCATAGGCCTCGACATCACTCGGCTCATCGATGCAGTCGATAATTACGCGCTGGAAGAGCGCCGGCGCGCACACGAAGCCCAGCGTACGGGCGGCACCGGCGACGGCGGGCATTAGACGAGCTGCCTGGGGATTCGTATCGGGAACCAGGATCCACCCAACGCGCTCGCCCGGTAGCGAAAGTGACTTGGAATACGAGTAGCACACGATGGTGTGCTCGTAGATCGAAGGCACCCAAGGCACCTCGGCGCCATAGACGATCTCGCGATACGGCTCATCCGAGATAAGCGTGATTGGGTTCTCGGGGTCGCGCTTGGCATTGACCTCGCGTAAAACATTGGCCAGTCGCGTCAGGGTGTCGCACGTATACACGGCACCGGTCGGGTTGTTGGGTGAGTCGATAATGACGGCAGCCGTCTTATCGGTAATCGCCTTGAGCACGTTATCCACGCTCAGCTGGAACGTATCTTCATCGGCGAGCGCCTCGACACACGTACAGCTTGCCTTCTCAATCCACACGCGATACTCCGGGAAGTACGGGGCGATAACGATGACCTCGTCACCCGGGTTCGTAACGGCATTGAGCGTGCAGGTGAGCGAAGCCGCCGCGCCCACGGTCATAAAGATATCCTTGCCCTCATAGCTCGTACCGAAACGACGGTTGAGCGACTCAGCCACGGTGGTACGGCACTGTGGCAGGCCCGGTGCGGGCGTGTATCCGTGCAGCTGTTCGCTCGGCAGCTCCAGGGCCTTTCTGATGGACTCCGCGACGGCAGCGGGAGCAGGAACGCTCGGGTTGCCCAGCGAGAAATCGAACACGTTTTCCACGCCGATTTGCGCCTTGCGCTCAAGGCCGTAGCTAAAAATCTCGCGGATGATGGAGCTCTCCGCACCGCGAGTATACATAGTTTCATTGATCATCTGTTCCCCTTTCGCATAGGCGGTATTGTACGCTTTAGTCGGGCAAAGCGCCGCAGCAATGTTGATTGGGGACAGACTTAAATGCGTGAAAACGCTCATTTAAGTCTGTCCCCAATCAACAAAGGAAAAAGCCTCCGCAGGTTTCCCCGCGGAGGCTTTCGCCACAAAGACTATTTGTCGTCGTCGGTATCGGCACCGGCATTGACGGCATGGTCATCGCCGGCATCATCGGATGCGGCTTCGGCATCCTCCTGCATAGCCGCCTGTGCAAATGCCGCGGCGTCTGCCGCAAGCTCCTCCTCGCTCATGCGAGGCGCATGCTTCTTGGTCGGCATGCCGGCCGCCTTGGCATTGCGCTCCTCCTTGGCCGCCAGGATATCGCCCTCGCGCTCAAGGTAGGAATCCCACTCGTTGTCGAGCAGGGCGTTCAAGGCATCGCCTTCAACGGTCTCGCGCTCAAGCAGCACCTTGGCCATCAGATCGAGCTGATCGCGACGGGCATCAAGAATCTCGACCGCACGGCGATGGGCCTCACGCATAATGCGCTGAACCTCGATATCGATGCGACGCGCCGTTTCCTCGGAGTAATCCTGGTGATCGGCGTAGTCGCGGCCCAGGAACACCTGATGCTGCGCCTCGCCAAAGACCTGGGTGCCCAGCTCCTCACTCATGCCCAAGCGCGTGACCATCTCGCGCGCCATCTTGGTTGCACGCTCCAGGTCGTTGCTCGCGCCCGACGTGATGTCGTCGCACATGAGCTCCTCGGCAACGCGGCCGCCCAAGAACACAGCAAGCTCGTCGAGCATCTCGTTCTTGGTCTTGAGGAAGTGGTCCTCCTGCGGCAGCTGCAGCGTATAGCCCAGGGCCTGACCGCGACTGACGATCGAAATCTTGTGGACCGGATCGGAGTGCTCCAGGATGTGACCAACCAGGGCGTGGCCGCTCTCGTGGTAGGCAATCGTGGTGCGCTCGGCCTCGGTCATCACGCGACCCTTGCGCTGCGGTCCGGCGATGACACGCTCCATCGATTCCTCGACCTCGTCCATCGAGATCACAGAACGATGACGGCGGGCAGCCAACAGCGCAGATTCGTTGAGCAGGTTCGCCAAGTCGGCGCCAGTAAAGCCAACGGTCATCTGGGCGAGCTTCTCAAACTTAACGTCCTCGTCCATCGGCTTGTTCTCGGCATGCACGCGCAAAATCTGCTCGCGGCCCTTCACGTCCGGACGGTCGACCGTCACCTGGCGGTCAAAACGGCCGGGGCGCAGCAGTGCCGGATCCAGAATGTCAGGACGGTTGGTCGCGGCGATCAGGATGACCGACTCGCTCTCCTCAAAACCGTCCATCTCGACCAGCAGCTGGTTGAGCGTCTGCTCGCGCTCGTCGTGGCCGCCGCCCAGACCGGCTCCGCGCTGACGTCCCACGGCATCGATCTCGTCAATAAAGATGATCGACGGGGCCTGGGACTTGGCCTCCTTAAAGAGGTCACGCACACGGCTGGCGCCGACACCCACGAACATCTCGACAAAGTCAGAACCCGAGATGCTAAAGAACGGCACGCCCGCCTCGCCGGCAACGGCCTTGGCCAGCAGCGTTTTACCGGTGCCCGGAGGGCCCACCAGCAACACGCCACGCGGGATCTTGGCACCCAGCTTGTGATAGCGATCCGGGTCGCTCAAGAAGTCACGAATCTCTTCGAGCTCCTCGACTGCCTCGTCCACGCCGGCAACGTCTTCGAACTTGACCTTGGGGCGCGTGGCCTCGTTGGTCTTGGCGTTGGTCTTGCCAAACTGCATGTTCCTGTTGTTGGCGCCCATCATCTGGCGCATAAAGTAGAACATGATGGCAATCAGGGCGATCGTCGGTAGCACGCTCATCGCCAGGTCGCCCCAAAAATCGGGATCGTTGGTGTTGACGATGTACTTGGTATCGGGGTGTTTCGCCATAAGCTCGGCAAGCGAATCGGAGCCGACATAGGTCGAGGAGAAGCTCTTGAGCTCGCTCGTATCGCCCTTGTCCTTTTTTGTCTTCCAGTAATGGCCCGCCACGCTTCCGTCTTGAACCGTATAGGTCAAATCTTCGACGCGATCCTGCTCAATGGCGTTGACCATCTCGCTCGTCGCGAGCTTTACGGTATTGCTGGAATTGGCAAAGCCGGAGCCCATGTTAAAGAAGGCATAGCCCAGAAGCGCGCAAGCCAAAATAAAATACAGCCAGCCCGTACGCGTGGGCTTCTTGCCTCCGGGCATCCCCGGGATCTTAGGCTCCCGGGGAGTCTGGGAATTGTTATCGTTACGGTCGTCGGGCATCTTACGAATAAACCTCCGGTTTCAAAATGCCCAGATACGGAAGGTTACGATAGCGCTCGGCATAGTCGAGGCCGTAGCCCACCACAAAGGCATCGGGGCAATGGGTTCCAACATACTTGGGCGTGACGGCCGAGGTACGGTCCTCAACGTCCTTCCACAGGAAGGCGGCAACCTCCAGAGAAGCGGGCTTGCGGCTCTTGAGGTTCTTCATCAGGTACTTGAGCGTCAGGCCCGAGTCCAGAATGTCCTCGACGATCAGCACGTCGCGACCGCGGATGTCGATATCCAGGTCCTTAATGATACGCACGATACCCGAGGACTTCACACCGTCGCCATAGCTCGAAACAGCCATGAAATCGATGTTGGTCGGCAGCTCGATCTTGCGCATCAGGTCGCCCATAAAGACCACGGCGCCGCGCAGGACCGCAATCAGCACCAGATCCTTACCCGCGTAGTCGCGAGTAATCTGCTCGCCTAGGCGAGAGACGATACCGTCGATTTCCTCCTGCGTAAACAGAATCTTCTCGATATCCGGATGTTGAGAAGCCATGACAACCCTTTCTTGTGCTTATCGTCCACACACCGCCGTATGGACGCGAACTTCACATTCTAGCAGCGCACGGGGTATATTTTCCAGCCCGTATGCCATCAGCGCGGGAATACCGTCAACGTCGCACAGAATAGTAGGCGCAAGGCACTATTCCGCCTCGACCACACGAAGCAGATATGCCACGCGCGTTGCGGCCGTGCATTTAAAACGCTCGTCCGCGCGAACTCCGGCGACCCATACCACGGCACCTCCCGGAGCCGTTCTCACCACGGGAACGCCTGCGCGCTCAGAAACGGGAATACGAGACTCGTTGAGCAGGTCGGATACCTTCTTACTTCGCCCACTCATGCCCAACGGACACATCACATCCCCCGGCGCGGGACCGTCTACCCACAGACGCGCCATACGCGCCTCGGCGGGAATCTCCCCGCGCGAGCCGGCGAGCATCCGCTCGCTATCGCGATCGGCAAAGCCCAGCGTCGCGGCATCCACCATAGCGACCACCCCTCCGGCACCCGCGAGTTCGCGAGCACGACGCACAATATCACACCCCGGCTCGACGGCCATCGGCTCTGCCACCAGGATGCGGCCCGCCCCCAGCGGCAATCGACCGGGAATGGTGACCCAATCGGCAACTAATCCCTCGCGCGCCGCCGGGGCCTTGAATGACAGCATGCCAAACTCCACGCGCGCATCGATTCCCGCCGGCAGCGTAACCGAACCCGAGCCTTCGGCGACACAGGCGAGCACGCGCTCCACATGCCGCATCTCCGGGCGAACGTCGGGGTCGATACGCTTAATTGCCAGTCGCACCATGCGCCGAGCAATCACCACCTCGGCCGCGGCCAGTCGGCGAGCGTCGAGGACCAGCGCACCCGCCGCCTCCTTACGCAGGCAGCTTCGAAACGCCTGTGCGGAAAGCTGGGAAAGAAAGGCGTCCTCATCGCCTAAGATCTCGCAGGCGGCGCCAATCGTCTTGCAGACGCTCGCGTTGCGCTGTGCCACCACCGGCATTACTCGATGGCGCACGTAGTTACGCAAGTACGACACGTCCTCGTTGCTCTCGTCCTCTCGCCACGGCTGACCATGCACCTGCAGATAGCCAACGAGCTCATCATGAGTCATGTCGAGCAAGGGACGCACCACGATATTCCTCCGGCGAGGAATGCTCGATAGGCCAGCGGGCCCCGAACCCTTAATCGCGTTCATCAAAAACGTTTCCGCGCGATCCGAAGACGTGTGTGCAGTGCAGATACGAGCCGCCGTTCGCGGCGCCCCCGTCTGGGCGCAGAGCTCGCGAACATACCTTCGCGCCGCGGCATAGCGTACCTCGCGGGCAGCCGCTTCGATATTGCCCGACTCATCATCAAAATAGGCATGCTCAACACACAGCGGCAAGCCATATTGTGTGCATAGGCCGCGCACAAAGGCCTCGTCGCCATCGGATGCCTCGCCGCGCAGATGATGGTTCACATGCAGCACGTGCAGTCGCTCGCGCGCGATGGGGGCCACACCACGCCCATCCAGAATATCCAACTTTGATGTGCACGCCATAAGGAGCAAAGCCGTCGAGTCCGCACCACCTGATACCATGAGCACCACGGGAGCAGCCGTCTGCCGCGTTGTCAGAGCTTTATCATCAGCCCGCGATGCAGCATGGTGTCCATAATGCTGAGATACCGTTGGCATTTGCTTCCTCCTCTATTCGTTCGCACCCATTGTATCCTTTGGAATCTTATGTCTCGTCTGCACCTTCATATCCTTGGCAGCGGCTCAAAAGGCAACTGCGCGCTCATCGAAGGGCCCCGGGGGCTCATCATGATTGACGACGGTCTTTCTCGCCGCGAGACATTAAAGCGCATGGCAGAACTGGGGCTCTCGGCAGACAACGTCTCGGCTCTTCTCATTACTCATGAGCATAGCGATCACATCAAGGGTCTCGATGTCTGGTGCAAGCACTGGCACGGCCCCCTCTTTGCCAGCAGGGGAACACTTTCGAGCAAAGAGAATCTTTCGCATCTGCCTGTTGAGGAGTTCGATCCCGGTGATACCCTATCCATTGCCGGCATCCACGTGCAAACCTACTCGACATCACACGATGTCATCAATCCAGTCGGCTATCGATTCGACGCCCTCGATGATTCCATCGGCTTTGCCACCGACACCGGAGAGCTATCGAGCCAAGCCATGAACACCCTCAAAGATTGTCGAGTCCTCGCGCTCGAAAGCAACCACGATGTGACCATGCTGCGCGAGGGAGAATATCCCCGCTTTCTTCAGGAGCGCATCCTGTCTGCAAGGGGACACCTCTCCAACAACCAAGCCGCCGAAGCCGCGCGCGAACTTGTCACCGATCGCACCGAACAGCTCATCGCCATGCACATTAGTCAGGACAACAATCGTCCGAGCCTAACCGTCAAAAGTTACGCCCGAGCGCTCGATGCAACACTTGACGATGAGATCGGCAGCACTGCGACCAGACATTCTGGCTCGCAGCAGCTCACCATACGCCCCGCAGGACAATATCGCCCCATGAGCATTCAATAGCGCGTCGCAAGAAAAAGGGGGCTGGGAATCTCTTCCCAGCCCCCAATTTAAACACTCGATTGAAGTAGCGTCGCCGTTAGTCGATGGAGATCTTCGTGACGTTCTTCTTCTCGACAATCTTGGGAACCGTAACGGTCAGGATGCCGTCAGCGTACTTAGCCGAAAGGCCCTCGCTCGAGGCGTCCTTCAGATACACGCCACGCGTCGCGCTGTACGAGCTGAACTCCTTCTGCAGGAAGTTCTTGCCCTCGTTCTCCTCGTCCTCCTCGACATTCACGCTAATGGACAGACGACCCTCGTTGAGCTCAACATCAATATCGTCCTTGGCAACGCCGGTCAGATAAGCCTTGACCTCATAGCCGTCGCCCTTGTCCTCAACGTCAACGGGAAACGCCTTGGAGGCAATCGAGTTGTTTGCCAGGTCGGTCATATCATCGAACAGATCGAACAGCGAGCTAGCAGAGGGACGAACGCCAAAAACCGAACGATAAGGAACCATGCTTGCCATGTTTACCACTCCTTTTAAGGACTGCAGAGTCATCTTCTAGGTGACTGGGACTTCTTTTGACGCTCTTTTATATGCCCAGCCGCTTCTCATATATACATCGACTATAAAGTTTTTTGAGTCCCTTACTATAAGCATATCTAAGTGCGTATGACTCATGTTTTAGGAAGGTTAAGGTTCTTTGAACCAGAGCTTAAATAGCGAGTATGTCCCCAGCAACAAAGAACGAGGGGCTTACAATGGGCACGTACGCGTTGTTGGTAACGAGCTAAAGGGCATCATGGACGACCAAAACCAAAACAATACGTTTATGCCGGCTCAGAGGGGAGAATCTACCCCGCAGCCAACGCGATTTCATCGCCCCCATATCTCACAAGAGCCCATCAACGATCCAGAGCCCGACTATGTGACAAGAAATCGATATCAAACGCTCGAGGATGCTCAAACAGGGCGTAAGCATATGGGCGTCGCATCGGGCGATCCTGTATATCTTAAAGATGCGCCATTATCAAAAAACAGCGCGATCAATGACGAGCCAACGAATGCACCTGCAACTCGGCAACAAAGAGGTCCTCGACCTAAGCAAACTTTGACGCATTCGGCCCGATATCTCGAGACGCCAAAACAGGGAAAATCAATCTTTGTTTCATCAAGTAAACGACGTAAGCAGCATCGACTGACAATCCTGCTATTGATTATTGCGATCGTAGCGGTTGCCCTTGTAATTCGATTCGTTGTCTTTAAGTAAAGGCCCAATAGCTAAATAGCAAATAGAGCGACTGGAGTAATTGACTCATTAAGCTCAATTAACGCAAAAAAGGGGGAGGCCGCGAGGCCTCCCCCTTCTTC
>NZ_CAAKNY010000062.1 GCF_901212495.1 Collinsella aerofaciens
GCCACAAGATGAGCAAAGAGCGCACCTCGAGACGAATCGACTAAAGGAATTGCGCGCCTGCCGGGAGGCAGGGCAGCTTGCTCGATCGACGCGGACTACCAATTGATAAACCCCAAAAGCCGGAGCGAGCGGCGTCACTCGCTCCGCTACATCGACTTGACGGGATGGCGGACCACGGTCTTGAGCTTCTCCGGCGCGCACTTGCGCTGGTCGGAGAGATAGATCTCGTGATGGAGGCGGGATTCGGAGAAGTCGGGGGCATATCCCTGTTCCGCCGCAAATGAGCGCATGGCGTCTACGGTCGCCGGCTCGTCGTCGTAAGGCCCGTATAGCAATGGGCGCGGCCTCTTCCGAAGCCGCGCCCATTGCAGGAAATTATAACACAGAATCGAACGTCTGTTCTATTCCCACTCGGTGGTTATAGTTTTGCCGTCTCGTCACTCCAGTTGCACCCAGTTTTCGGCGGCATCTCGAAGTGAGTGCCGCTGAATGACGCGACGTCGCGTTTCATCGGCTTCGGGGACAAAAGCTGGGACAACTTCAAAAACCATTTTCAAACTCAGAGTATTGAGTTTTTATTTTTGTCCCAAGGGGCACGGAGAGCCGCCTTTGGAGGCTCGATATCGCCGAAAAACGCCCGTTTTGAAACTCAACCGCCTTTGAGCCTGCAAACCACCAGCTTCAACAGTAAGTGAGTCGACGCGGGTGGCTTACGAGCCGTTCACAAAACCGCAGGCCACAGGTCTTTGTCAACGATAAGCAAAGTGAATAGTCTCAGGTGGCTTGCCCATGAGTTGGCGTAAGCCTGTTTAGCAAAAGGCTAATCGGACACGACAGGCCGCCCGCATGGCGACGGCGTTTCCCGTGCGGGCACAAACAGCCCTGCGTGCCCTGTCGCGCGATATCCCAATGCGACGTTCAGAACCCTACCCGCCAAGCAGCCACCTCGCGAAATTCAGCACGAGCACGCCCTCCCGGGTATGGGGCTCATGCCTCGTGCGAGTGATGAGAATCTTCGGGAATGCATCCCCGATGGATAGAATCGGCGCAATCTCCCTCTCGAGCGTCGAATCGGCGCCGATATCGTCGCTCACATACACTTTCCTTCCCGGTTTCGAAACTTGGAAGGCAGTATGCGCAAGGATGCGTCGAGGTGCGATCCCAGTCGTACCATGCCAGCAGAGATGTCGAGGCACATTCGTTCATGCTGCAATGCGGGCATCGGAGATGAAAAACAGCCCGTCGGGTAGTCATGGGCGTGCGGGAGCCCGCATCAGTAACCTGCCTCCTCGGTTGTCCCTTCTTTGCATGGTCGTCTACATAAAGGAGGAACCAGCCATGCAGATCAGCATGCTTGCCCTTCTTGGGTCACGGACCGGGGAGGCGAGGGCCTCCGTCGGGACCGCCCCGAGCAACCGGCATATCCAAGGAATGACAAGGCTCGATCGCTGTGCTGGTCAGGATGCCGAAGCGGGCCGTCCGCCAATCGGAATGCGGGTCAGGATGCTGCAACGTGATTCCAGCTGCAGGATACGGCTCCTTTGCGGTTGCCGCAAAACCTGCTGGCAACATTCTTACTATCCGAATGATGTACGCATCCCTTGGGATCGTTTCGCCTGACCAGGGCCATCTTCAGCGCCTCATCGGCCAGCTCGGCAGGCGCCTCTTCCACGCGTAATAGCCCTGGCGGGTCACCTATGCAACCAAAGATACAAAAGGAATCGAATGGCCAGAGAGGATTGCCCTTACCGATGCTCGATTCTTGACAGGCAAACTCAAGCCTCGTTAATATTACATGGTTTGCCAGACCGAATTAACAAAGGAGGGGTGTCGTGGTTGGTCTTTTCCGCACGTGGATGAGCGCCTAGAAAGCGGCGCTGTTGTGGCGTCGCGCTGTTTTTCTGCACGCCATTTCACGATTGGACATAACCATGATATTTGAAACCTCTCGGGGCAGGTCTGTTCTGCTGTGCCATTCATGGCAATTCAAGCTTTGTTTCGTATGGGGCGGGGAGCTCGTTTCGACATTGACGAGTTCGATTCTCCAAATGGGTCTTATTTGGCATCTCGCCCTCACGACAGGGTCGTCTTCTCTCCTCTCCTTAGCATCGCTGGCAGGCTTTCTGCCGATTGCTTTGTTCGGAATCCTTGCGGGCGCCGTTGTCGACAGACTGCCTTTGAAACGTGTCCTCATCGGCGCCGACCTCTTCATTGCCGCGGTGGGTGCCGCCTTGGCGATTGCCTCGTTGGCCGGCAGCTTACCTGCATGGCTAATTCTCATCGCCCTGTTTCTCCGTGCAGTTGGTACTTCGTTCTACACGCCAGCCTCCCAATCTCTCACGCCCCATCTCGCCCCGCCAGAGCATCTCGTTCGCCTATCGGGGGTGACTCAGGCGATTCAGTCCGGCGGATACATTCTTGGCGCCGCGCTTGCAGCAGTGATTTATCCCGTGGCGGGCATTACCGCTATGATTGTCCTCGACGTGCTGGGAGCGCTTTTCGCTTCTTTAGCCGTCCTCGCCGCACAGATAGACGCAGGGGGCCTCGATGAAGCCGACCGCAGCTTGTCCTTTTCCAATAAGGTTCGAGAGCTCTTCTCTGAGATTTCGGACGGCTACAAGCTGATTAGGGAGTACAGGGGGCTGTTCGCCCTTCTTTGGTGCGGGTTCGTCTTCGCTTTCGCGTTCTCTCCGCTCGCGGCATTGTTCCCAATAATGACCTTGGGGCATTTTGGCGGTAGCACGGGGGATGCCGCTTTGGTGGAAATCCTTTTTTCTGCAGGCATGCTGGCTGGGTCCGGCATTTTGGCGGCCACGGGAGGGTTCCGCAATAGGTCGTTCACCATGGTCGCCGCGATTGCCGGCTTCGGCATTGCCGCAATCGTATCCGGATCGCTCGGCCCGTCATTGTTCGCTGCTTTCCTGCCGGTGAGCTTTCTTATGGGCGCATGCTCCCCGTTGTACGCGGGAACCCAGACTGCCCTTATGCAGGAGCAGATACCTCCTGAGTACCTAGGCCGCGTTTTCGGCCTCTACGGAACCATCATGGCGTGGGCCATGCCCATGGGCCTCGCAGCCCCCTCCGTTTTTGCGGATCTGCTTGGAGCTCCGTTATGGTTCGTCGGCTCTGGAGCGACCATGGTACTGCTTGCGATGGCTATGCTGCTTGCTCCGAGCGTCCGAAACGCGGGGAAAAGAGATACCGGGCAGATTCAATAGCCCAAGTATTCGAAAAAAAGAGGCAGCAGCCATCGGTTCAAGCGTCAGCCTTCAAGCCCTTGCGACGACGAGGTATTGCACCGACATTCCGCATCGCGCTCCTTATTCGTCGCCAACTATCATTTTCGGATTTGCCGGCTTGCGCAAGGTCAAAACGCTCGCGCCGGCAATTGGGCAAAGGCGAAAAATCGACGTGAGCAATCTTTTTTGGCATGGCTGCGCTTCCAGTAAAACGCTAATACACAAAAGGCGGTTCAACCTATGGAACTCATAGTCAAAGCTAAAGACATCTTTTTGGAATATGCCGGCCGCGATATCCTAGATATCGAAGAGTTGGAAATCTACTCCTACGATCGCATCGGCTTGGTGGGAGACAATGGCGCAGGCAAAACCAGCCTGCTTAAAATTCTGAGCGGCAATCTTACCATTGCGGACGCCGACGTCAGGCGCTTCGGCAGCATTGCCCTCATCGGCCAACTCGATGAACTCGACCTTGATGCGGCTCAGGACAGTGGTGAGATGCTCTCCCGTCTCAACGTCGCCGGAGTGGCGCAGGAGACGATGAGCGGCGGGGAGGAAACACGCGCCAAGATTGCCTCTGCACTCTCCCAGCATGCAAGCGCGATCTTCGCCGACGAGCCTACGAGCCACCTCGACCAAGACGGCATCCGCCTTCTCGTCGGACAACTCAAGGCATTTGATGGGGCTCTGCTCATCGTGAGCCATGACCGTCATTTTCTCGACCAGGTGGTAGACAAGATCTGGGAGCTCAAAGACGGCGGTATTTCCGAATTCTGGGGTGACTACTCCGACTATCTGCGACAGAAAGAAGAAGAGCGCAAAGCTCAGGCGACTCGATACGAAGAGGCGATGCGCGAGCGCGATCGCCTCGAAGCCGCCATCGAAAAACAACGGAAAAAAGCACGGCAGGTCGACGCCAAGCGGAAGGCTGCGAAAAAAAGCAACGAGTATGCAGGTCGATTGGGGCATCAGAAAGCAACCGGCACCAAACAGAAGAGGATGTACCAGGCGGCTAAGGACATGGAGAAGCGCCTCGAAGCGCTCGAAGGGATTGAGGCCCCAGATAGCATTCGCGCCGTGCGGTTCCGCCAGAGCAAGGCCCTGGAACTGCATAGTAAATTTCCCATCTCGGCAGACGATTTCAGCTTGAGCTTCGGCAACTGCATGCTCTATGACCACGCGAAATTCGAGATACCGCTCGGTGCCAAAGTGGCCATCACCGGTGGCAACGGTACAGGAAAGACCAGCCTGCTGAAGGCAATCGCTCGACGCGCCGACGGTATCAACATCTCTCCCAAGGCAGAGATCGGTTACTTCGAGCAAACAGGCTACAAGTTCGACGCCCGTCAGTCTGCGATCTCGTTCATGCAGGATGGTTGCGAGTACAGCATGACCGAAATTCGAGGCATCCTCGCCTCTATGGGAATCGGACCGCGCGACCTGACAAAGGACGTTGGCGTTCTCTCGGGAGGCGAAGTCATCAAGCTGCTACTCGCGAAGATGCTGCTGGGCAGATACAACATCTTGCTCATGGACGAGCCTGGAAATTACCTGGACATCAAGAGCGCCGAAGCCCTCGAGCAGATGATGAGCGCCTATGCCGGAACGATAGTGTTCGTCTCCCACGATAAGAGGCTGGTCGAGAACGTCGCAGACATTGTCTACGAAATAAAGGACACCAAGCTAGTCAAAATCTTTCAGCGCGAATAGCCCTAAATGAGCAAGAAATAATCCCCGAACGGAGACAAGGGAGTAAAACGGCAAAGAAAGAGCCTCCGTCCCAACGCAGGGAACGGAGGCTCTTTAATCGCTTTTACTCATCTCCGTCGCTGGTGGCTTTGTCATGACTCTCGTACGAAACGAAACTCAGCGGCACAGTGCGGCACTCAAAATCGCAGGTCAGAACCCTATCGGCCTACTCCCACTCGATGGCTTCAGTTTTACTGTCCCGACATTCCAGTTGTCCTCAGTTTTCGATGCCGTCTCAAACCGAGTGCCGCCAAGTAACACTATGTCGTGTTTCATCGGCTTCGGGGACAAAAGCCGGGGCAATCTCAAAAACTCATTCCAAACTCGGGGCTTTGAGTTTTCGTTTTTGTCCCAAAGGGCACGGCGGACAGCCTTTAGAGGTTCGATATCGACGAAAACGCCCGCTTTGAAACTCAAGTGCCTTTTCGTGTGCGAGCCGCCAGCTGCAATAGGAAGTGAATCAACGCAGGCGCCTTTCAAGCAGTTTGCAAAACTGCAGGTTGCAGGCCTTCATTGCTAGTAGGGGAAATGAGTAGTCTCAGGTGGCTTGCCCATGAGTTAGCGAGCAGGTTGGGGCTTCGTTGTTGGCGCAATCACTTCGTGCACACTCGAAAGGTCTGTTTAACTTCAGACAGGGCGCCAGTGCCTACGCGCAGTGGCGCAGATGATGGGCAGCAAGAGACAAGCATCTGCTGCCGCCCATCAGAAAGCATCGTACAGGCCATACCACACGTCGGTGTAGATGAAGTCGGCGCCCTTGATGCACTCGGTTGTCGTCGGAGACCTTGCAGTTCTCCTCGCCGATGGCCATGAGGTCGCCCATCTCCTGCGAAGGCGGGCGAGCCGTAGCTCGCCCGACCTGGTACGTCTTACAGACCGTGCTTACCGAGAGCGGCCATGCGCTCATTGATGGTGGCGCGGTATGCCGCAGCCTTCTGCTCGTCGGGCTCGCTCTGGGGGCACAGAGTGGCCAGGATGGCGCGAATGGAGTGCTTGCGGTTCTCGGCCTCGACCCAGCACAGGGAGCGCTCGGGATCGTCCATGACCTCGTCGACGACTTCCTCGCCACGGTTGGCGGGCAGGCAGTGCATGAACATGCTGTTCGGACCGGCAACGTTCATCATATCCCAGGTCACCTGGTACTTCGGATAGAACACATCCATGTAGCTGGAGCTGGAGACTTCACCTTGATTATCAACTTTATCCGAACACCTC
>NZ_CAAKNY010000063.1 GCF_901212495.1 Collinsella aerofaciens
CCTTATATCCGGCCCCTCCGGTCGGGGACCTTTCTGTATCGATACGGCTTTTGAGCTGGTTTGGCGTCGACAACGCCCAACAAAGTTAACCTGCCAGCGTCGAATTTCCGCCGTTCTTTAGCTGAATGATGTCTACTTGATCATCGACTCTATATCGCGGCTTCTAATGGGCTCGTTCATCGAGACCGCCGTCGAGCATTTTTCTGACAGAGCCAAAGACGTCGTCGTGTGTATAGCGAAGTTGCATGCTGGCGGCCTGACGATCAGCGGCATCAAGGGCGCTCTCGATTGTATTGCTCAGCGACTTGTACTGCTCAAAGCTCATGACGACCATAGAGCCCCGCCCGTTTTTAGTTAGAAAAACCGGACCCTCTTGTTCGACTTCGCGTTCAACGTCCGGGTAGTGATTTCTAAGATCTGAGACTGGCCTAATATTCACAGCTACCTCCTGAGCTATCAGGATATTATCGTAATTATGATAACAGAGTTAAGATTTGGGATAGGAGTCCCTCGGGCGCGGGGCGGGCGCCTGCCGCCATATATGAACTTTCCTGCTCGGACAGTCCTGCTCACGACGGAGGCCACATTA
>NZ_CAAKNY010000064.1 GCF_901212495.1 Collinsella aerofaciens
CGAACTCTCCGTCCAAAATGTATTGGGCTTAGAGCCCGTCCGGTCCTCACAACTGTTACGCTGATCGGTTCCGTTCGATTCATATGGTTCTATTTGATAGGAAAAGGAATTTCTCGGGGCCGCCTCTCGGCGGCCTTGCGAAAAACAAATCCAAGTCAGACCATTTCAAATGGTTCGATGTCTGCCCGGATGCGACACACCTGGTGTGTCCATCCTCGCAGTATCCGGTTCTCAAGGTGCACGCCTTGCGGCTCATCCGGTCCGACCGGGCCGCGCGGCAAGGAGATATATTGCCAGACCGGAGGGCCCTCCGGGGCGGGAATCGCACACTCCATATTTTGTTCACAAATGAATCGGTCCCTCAGTTGCTTCACTGAGGCCGTATTCGAAGCGACAGCTTCTAATATTGGCGATGACCAGCTGGTTTATAGGTGTTAAGGCATCGGTCATCTCTGGAGCGCCACTTTACTCCAAAAGCATCAGCTATTTGTTTCCCGTCGGTAAAAGGCAGGTTTTGTTCGCTAAGCGTTCTTATATATAGAGAAGTTCGGGTTCGAACCCGTGCACCGGTAACAAAAAAGCGACCAGCCGGAGCCGATCGCTTTCTATTCTATGCTGTAGCATCCAGAGGGGTGCTTCCGAACTCATTTTCTCGCTGCCATTCATGCTTTCGAAGCATCTTTCTGCAGCCCTCGTTGTCTATCCTCGCATCTCTCCGGTCTTCCAGAAATTCACAAGCAGTCTTAGGGTCAATTTATTTCTGCTTTCAGAGACTTGTTTGAGAGTTTTTAAAGACAGTTCAAAACAATAAGTGAGACACCATAAAGCAGAGCAAGATGTGCCGGATAGAAAATGTAGAAGAAATATTTGAGCTTCAGCCCTCGCTTGCCATTATAAAAACTGATAAGCAGCAACGAAACGACCGCAGCAGCAACATCAGGATTAAATACATTAGCTGTAGCAAACTCAAATCCGCCGCCGACTATATGGCATGACGAAAGGAGCACTGCGCATACTGCAGCAAAGAACATCTTGGCCTTGCTGTCGTGGAATAAATAGAATGCAGCCACAAGCAGAATGCCATACACACCGCCATCTAGTTTAGTGTATTCAGCTGCCAGCGCTGTCAAAACAATCAGAGCAGTTTCTGCGATGTACCTTTTCCATTTTGAAAGACTATGTGTCTTTTCCAGAATAATCAAAAAGACCAAGGAAAGCAGGAGCTCATACATAACATTTTGTTGCCGAGGGTCAAATAGTTGCCCGGTTTGAACGAAATCGTATATGGGCTCCGCAATGATTGCGAAGACAAGCATATTTCGCAGGTACTTCTTTATGTCATGAGTATGCAAAAATCCCTCAACTATCAAAAAGCAAAATAAGGGAAATGCAATTCTGCCAAGAACATGAAGCACATCCGAAGCTTCGCTTAAAATCGCCCACTGTTCGTCTGATATCTGACTGTACGATGCGTGAGTCATGATTCCATTGGTCAGGACGATCCTGCTTACATGATCGAGAACCATCGAAATGGCTGCTATTATCTTTAATGTGCTGCCGCTAATTCCGTATCTATCTATTTTCATTTCGTTTTCCTTTCTTTGGATGGGCCGTCAGGGGTTCAGCCTGCTCCGCAGGCGGCCGCTGCGGCGCTTTCGCGCCTTGCGCGCTGCGCTGGCAAACGCTCACGCGTTTGCCCAGCTCCGCGCCCCGACGGGTTCGAGCCCGTGGCGCGGCAACAAAAAAGCGGCCGGCATCCGCCAGTCGCTTTCTTTTCTATGGTGGGCCGTCAGG
>NZ_CAAKNY010000065.1:19-47407 GCF_901212495.1 Collinsella aerofaciens
ACTCAGCTCCGCGCCCCGACGGGTTCGAACCCGTGCACCGGCAACAAAAGAGCGACCAACCGGAGTCGATCGCTTTCTTTTCTATGGTGGGCCGTCAGGGGTTCGAACCCTGGACCTTGGGATTAAAAGTCCCCTGCTCTGCCAGCTGAGCTAACGGCCCGCGGGTGGCATTGTACCACGGTCTGGGACTATTCCCAACTCCATTGGCCGTTCTGGAAAATCACAACTTCACGTCCATCGGGCGTAATGCCCGTAATATCGATGTCGTCCGTGCCGATCATAAAATCGACGTGCGTGCTCGAGACGTTAACGCCATGCTCCAGGAGCTCCTCCTTGGGCATGTCATACCCATCCTCGATACATTCGGGGAAACCGACACCTAGCGCGAGATGGCAGCTGGCGTTCTCGTCATAGAGCGTATCGTAGAACAGAACGCCACTTTCGCGGATCGGCGTGTTCTTGGAGATGAGCGCGACCTCGCCCAGACGAGCGGCACCTTCGTCGGTGTCAATGATGCTCGCGAGCGTCGCCTTGCCAACGCGGGCATCGTAGTCCACTACGCGGCCGGCCTCGAACTTAATCCAAAAATCGTCAACCCTGTTACCGTGGTGAATGAGCGGCATGGCCGAGTACACGATACCGTCGGCGCGCATACGATCAGGCGAGGTGAAGACTTCCTCGGTGGGAATGTTGGGGAAGAAGGGGTGCCCATCGGGCGTCTTGCCCTTGCCGCCGGCCCACTCGTGACCCTTCGTCATGCCAATCGTCAGATCGGTTCCATTTGCCGCGGTGTAATGCAGGCGGTCAAAACGATTGTCATTCAAGAAGCGCAAATTCTTTTCGAACGCCGCGTCATGGAGTTCCCAGTCGCTCTCCGGATCTTGGCCATCGGCACGAGCGGTGTGCAGAATCGCATTCCATAGTTTATAGATCGCAACCTCATCCGCATCGCCCGAGAACACCTCGCGCGCCCATGCCACGACCGGCGCGCCGGCGATGCACCACGGGTTGATGTTGTAGTCCAGCCCACGGCGGAAGACCTTGCACTGCGTATTCCTTGCCTTGGAAGCCGCGGCGGGCTTGGCCGGATCGATACCCTTGAGAGCCGCAGGGTCCGCGCCCTCGATAAAGATAAAGCAGGCACCGTCCTGGGCCAGGGAATCCAGCTGCAGGCGCTTCCACTCGGGCGTCTGCTCAAAATAGCTTTTCTCGACATGCTCGTACGTGAGCCTCGTCACGGCATCATCGGCCCAAATGACCGTCACGTGGCCAGCGCCGGCGGCATAAGCCTCCGCGACCACCACGCGGGCAAAGGATGCGCACTCGACCGGAGGCTGAACGACAACCTCCTGGCCGGGCTTGACGTTTACGCCCTTGCGGACAATCAGTCGCGCGTAGTTTTTAATCTTGGGCTCCAGGGCCTTCATACCCTCCAGAGCCTCTTCGACCGTCAGGGCAGCTCGAATCATGTGCCACTCCATCTATCTATAGAACAGTAAAAAGGCGCGCCGCAAAAACGACGCGCCTTATATCTTAGCGATAAGTATGTATGCAAACGCTACTTCTTCTTGGAGTCCTTTTTGTCCTCCTCGGCAGCTGCGCGCTCGATAAGAGTGTTGAGCTTATTCTCGGACATGCCCTCGGCCTGCGTGCGGTACATGTTGCGCAGGGGACGAATACGAGCGAAGTCGTAGATAAAGTCACCCAAAATGACGACGTAGGACAAAACGATGCCAACCATCTGAACAGGACTGGACACCGTGCCGCCGGGAGCGAAGTGGAACGAAACCCCAATTGCCACGATGAGCACCATGCCGATAGCGAGCACGGCCCACCAAATACGGCGGCGCTTGGTGTAGTCCTCATCCTGCTTGAGAAGGATATTCGACACCGTGTAGATGCGATCCTCACGGGCGCGCTGCTTAGCCTTGCGGGCGCGCTTCTCCTCTTTAGAGAGGCCTTCCAGGTTTTCACCCTTCTCGAGCTCTTTGCGGCGAGCTTTAGACGAAGCCGGCACGACGCGAACGGAGCTCGCTGCCTGGCGGGCGGGCTTAGCAGATGCGGCGGACTTGCGCGCAACCCCGGTAACTTCGTGGGATTGCGTGCGCTTGTTCGTGGCGCTACGGGTACTCACTTATGCGTTCTCCTTCATGCTTATGAACTGGGAGCCCGTGATGATCTGGAAGGCCTCGCGATAGCGCTCGGACGTGCCATCGATGACCTCGGTGGGCAGGTGCGGGGTCTCCCCCGTCATATCCCAGTTGGCTTTGAGCCAATTGCGGACGAATTGCTTGTCGTAGCTGGGCTGAATCTTGCCCTCCTCGTAGCTGGCGGCAGGCCAGAAACGGCTGGAGTCGGGCGTGAGGCACTCGTCGATCAGCGTAACCTTGCCATCGATAACGCCGAACTCGAACTTGGTGTCGGCGATGATGATGCCTCGAGTGGCGGCATACTCGGCAGCGGCCTTGTAAATCTTGAGGGACAGGTCGCGAATCTGCGCGGCGATGTCCTCACCCACGATCTCACAGCAACGCTCGAACGAAATGTTCTCGTCGTGGTCGCCGATCGCGGCCTTCGTGGACGGCGTGAACAGCGGCTCGGGAAGCTTGGAGGCCTCGGTCAGACCCTCGGGCAGCTGAATGTCGCAGACGGTACCGTTCTCGTCATAGGTCTTCTTACCCGAACCGGTCAGATAGCCGCGGACGATGCACTCGATAGGAATCGTCTGGGCCTTCTTGACCAGCATGGCGCGGCCTGCGAGGTAGTCACGATACTCGGCAAACTCCTCGGGGAAATCCGCCGGGTCGATGGAGACGAGGTGGTTGGGAACGATGTCGGCAAACTTATCGAACCAGAATGCCGAGATGCGGTTGAGCACCTCTCCCTTAAACGGAATCTCGTCGGGAAGAATGAAGTCGAACGCAGAAATGCGGTCGGTGGCGACCATCAGCAGGTTTTCACCGGCATCATAGATATCACGAACCTTGCCACGGGAATCCGGACGACGCTCCATCGTTGTCACGTGAGTCACTCCTTACCAAAATACGACAGTAATGCGGGTTCTTTCCCGCACGTTTTCGCAAACTCGGAGCGGCAGGGACGAAACCCCTCCTTCACCGAATAGCGAAAAGCTAGTGCTCCATTGTAGTAGATGCCGCGTCCGCCGTGTGCTCGCGAGGCAGATGAATCGTAAAAGTCGTACCCTTTCCAAGCTCCGACTCCACGGATATGTAGCCGTGATGACGCTCGACAATCTGCTTGGTCACGGCGAGACCCACGCCCAGGCCACCCGCTTCGCGGGCGCGACTGGCGTCGGCACGCCAAAAACGACCGAAGATGCGCGACAAATCATCCTTGGCGATACCGATGCCCGTATCCGAAACCGCGATATCGACGTGCTTGCGGTCACTGAGTACCGACACCACGACCCAACCCCCCTCGGGGGTATAGCGCATGGCGTTACTCAAAAGGTTGATGACGCATTGCGTGATCATGTCGGGATCTGCCTCGACAACGTCATCGTGGCCCTGCGTCTCATCTGCAAAGCGCAAACGCAGGTCACGGTCGGCAAACAGGCGCTCCTGGCCATTCACAATCGAACGCACAAACGGCACCATATCCACCGGCTCCAGGTTAAGCGGCGCGGTACTGTTTTCCATACGCGACAGGTCGAGCATCTGCTGCACCAGACGGGCCAGACGACGCGTCTCGGATGCGACTGTCTCCAGGTGTTCGTCATCGGTGGGATACACACCGTCTTGCATGGCCTCGACCGTTGCAAGCATTGCCATGAGCGGCGTGCGCAGCTCGTGGGCAACATCAGAGGTCAGGCGCTTCTCGTGCTTCATATCCTTTTCGAGTGAGGTGGCCATCTCGTCGAAGGTCTCTCCCAGCTGATCGATCTCATCATCGCCGCGCAAGCCCGTACGAGCGGACAGGTCTCCATCGCGGATTTGCTTGGCGGTGCTGGTTATACGATGGATCGGCTTGGTGAGCATGCGCGACACGAGTGATCCGATAACGACCGAGATGCAGACGGCCACAACCGCAGCAAGGGCCATGGCGTTAAAGGTCTTCTCCCTGAATGCTGAGTCTGCCTTGGTGAGCAGGGCATCGGAGCCAATCGCCCACAATTTGACCTGACCCACGTGCTCGCCGGAGGACGTCACGATCTCAACGTTGGCAACACTATTGGAATCGGTGGGAGCAGACGAGACCGGGCTGTGCGATGCCTTCTTTCCGCTCGTACCGTCGGTCGTCGCCTGATTTTCGCGTACATCGGCAGTAGCGCTTGCCGAGGGCCACGAGTCGTCATAGACGACAACGCCCTTTTTATTGACGACCTGCATGCCCAGATCGTCGGACACCAAACTCGATGTCGCGACCGTGCGCAGCTCGCCCGCAGTCCAATTGCCGTTTTCCTCGTACGACGTCGCAAGCTTTTCGGCTGCGGAATTGGCGATTTCGACGATATTGGAGCGCGTGTAGTCCGAAAAAACCGTACCCCATACAACGGAAACCACACCTACCAGTACCAGTACCGTCATGAGCGATGTCAGGGCGAAAGCCAGGGCCATGCGCGAGGGATAGCTCATCGTTGGCCGTGAATCGGAACGAGGCGTGTTCCAACTAGCCTTGGAACCCGCCTCGTTCTCCTGCTTATGCTTTTGCCCGATTTCAAAGCGCGCAGGTGTCATATGTGATTTCCTTTATTTCTCGTCCGACTTATCGGTCTTGGTCGGAGCCTCGAAGCGATAGCCGACACCGTGGACGGTGTAGAGCCACTTGGGCTTCTTGGGGTCGTCGCCTAGCTTGGCGCGAAGGTTCTTCACGTGGCTGTCGATGGTGCGCTCGTAACCCTCAAAGTCGTAGCCGAGCACCTTCTCGACCAGCTCCATGCGGTTGTAGACACGACCGGGGTGACGGGCAAGTGTGGTGAGCAGCTTGAACTCGGAAGCCGTCAGGTCGACTTCCTTGCCCTCGACCAAAATCTTGTGGCCCGAGATGTCAATGACCAGATCGCCAAAGTCGAGCACCTCGACGGCCGGCTCATCGGCCTGGTGGGCACGGCGGAACAAGGCGCGTACGCGCGCGACAAGCTCGCGCGGCGAGAACGGCTTGATCAGGTAGTCGTCGGCACCGAGCTCGAGGCCGATAATACGATCCTCGATCTCGCCCTTGGCCGTCAGCATAATGATGGGGACATCCGAGGTGTCGCGAATGGTGCGGCAAACGCGCTCGCCGGGAATCTTAGGGAGCATGAGGTCGAGCACGACCAGGTCGAACTGATGCTTCTCGAACTCCTCGATAGCGGACTGGCCGTCGCCCACGCCCACAACCCAATAGCCCTCGCGCTCGAGATAGGCAGCGACAGCGTCACGGATTGCCTTCTCATCCTCGACCAGCAGAATCTTTTTTGCATCTGAAGCCATAACACGGCCCCCCTGTCTCAATTAGCTAAGAACAAGCTCATTTTAACGCACCTGAGCCCACCGGGTATCGCATGGGTGCGATAGCTCGGCGGGCGGTACTCATAATCACAACGCGCTTATTCCCCTGCCGGCGCCTTTTTAACCCCTCGGAGACTAAAGAGAGAACAAGCGAGCGGTGACCGTCTCGGGAATTCCCTGGCTGTTACGCACCGTTGCGTACGTTAAGAACGAGTTCGATTTACCCGCCGTAGCAGGATAATCGCCATACTCCAAGGCTCGGTCGGGCGACAGAAGCGAGCCGTAGGTCTTAGCCGAAGTGTCAATCAAAAAATGCGACGCCTGAACTTTAACCAGGTATTTATTTTTCCTTCCTGCAGCGCACGCGAGCGGCTCACGCGAAAGGAAGAGGTACGGCCCGCCCTCGTTACCGATATAGGTGCCCATATTGCCCAGGCTGCCCACACCGCTATACGTCGCCTCAATGGAGAACACGAAGGTGTCGCCCATATACACGGCCTCGAAAGGCGAAACCGACGAAGGAAGCACCAGCTGAGCTCGCTTCGTGTTGTTGCCGTCAGTCAGGTCGATCGCCGTCATCCCGTAATAGACGCCCTCATCATTGTGCACGCGGGGCGAGATGGTCAGGATGCCGTCGCTCACACGCGGGGCGGATGCGAAGCGGCCCGTCGACTTCCAAATAGTCTCAGGCTTGGACTCGCTGGGCGACTGACGGTAGCAATACGAATCGTTACTCGTCTTGGTGCCGCCGGACGAAGGCATCTTATACCAGATGACCGACGACCCATACGCTGCGAAGAGTGGCGGATCGTAGTTTTTGCCACCGCGGTCGAGCTCGACAGCGTTGCCGGTAAGGGAGGCACCTGCAAGGTTTTGCGCATAGAGTTTCCAAGACGCATTGGCAAAGTTCATCTCGACCCACGCGAACACGCCATCACCCGCGCGGACGTCGTAAAACGCATAACCGGTTCCCTCAACGGGATCCTCGATAAGTGTGGTAAGCGAGCCATCGCCCAGGTTGAGCACACCAAGCGTATTGGCATGCAGGGCAGAAGCAGGCGCCATCATCGCGGCGGCGTAGTCGCCGTCGCAGTAGTACAGCAGCGTGCCCAGCGGCAGTGTCCACGAAGCCGCGGGCTCAAGATCGATATCAACAGCTTCGTATTCATCAGTGATCGAGACAATCTTCGAATCGTCCTTGATAACCTGCGGCTCGCCAGCAGCATCATCGCTGGTGCCCGTTTTTTTCGAGCAACCGGCCAGTACGGCAGCAGCACCGGTAGCGGCGCCGCCCAGCACAAAACCTCGACGCGTTATTCCATTCTTAAAGCGATCAGCGATGCCCATTAGGCGATCTCTGCGCGAGCGGCCTCGATAGCGCGTGTGAGCTGATCGGCGCATGAGGTCTTTCTCATACCGCAGGTATTACCGGCGAGAACCTCGATTACGCGATCGGTGGGAGCGCCCTCGACCAGCCTGGAGATGGCCTTGAGGTTGCCATCGCAGCCGCCGGTAAACTCGACGCCCAGCACCTTGCTGCCGTCATCGGAAAGGTCAAGGTGGATATTGCGAGAACATACACCTTGAGGCTTGTAGTCAAAACTAATCATTGAGATCCCCTCTCGTAAAGCAATTTCAGTCGTCTATTATCCCCGTCTTTCCCTAAATGCAACGAGGCGCTTTGCCGGCAACACACATTACCAGCAAAGCGCCCTAAAAAGCTAATGTTATGCCCGAACCTACTCGAAGCTCAACTGCTCCAAGCGATCGAAGACCGTATCGATGCGGGTAAGGAAGTCCCACGGATCAAAGATCTCGTCGAGCTTCTCCTGGCTGACGGTGCAGCGCGGATCGGCTTCGAGACGCTCCTTAAAGGTGGGGCCGGAGACACAGTCCTGCACCTCGTGCCAGGTGGCCATGGCATTTTCCTGCACAATAGCGTAGGCGTCCTCGCGGGTGATGCCTGTATCGACGAGAGCCAGCAGCACCTTGGAGGAGAAAATCAGGCCGCGGGTCTTATTGAGGTTGGCCATCATGCGGGCAGGGTACAGCTGCAAGCCGTCGATAACACGGATGAGGCACTGGAACATGTGGTCGAGTGCGATGAAGCTATCGGCCTGGGCGACGCGCTCGGCAGAGGAGTGCGAAATATCGCGCTCGTGCCACAGGGCAACGTTGTCGAAGGCGACCTGGGCGTTGGACTTCACGACGCGCGACAGGCCGCAGACCTTCTCCATGGTGATGGGGTTGCGCTTGTGCGGCATGGCGGAGCTGCCCTTTTGACCCTTGCGGAACGGCTCCTCGGCCTCGAGCGTATCGGTCTTCTGCAGATTGCGAACCTCGGTTGCGATGCGCTCGCAGGTGGCCGCTGTAGTGGCAAGCACGCCGGCAAGGTAGGCGTGGTGGTCGCGGCTGATGACCTGCGTGGACAGCGGATCGTGGACCAGACCCAGGTGCTCGCAGACGTACTCCTCGACGAACGGCTCGATGGAGCTGTAGGTGCCGACAGCACCCGAGATGGCACCGAAGGCAACGTTCTTGCGAGCGTCCTCAAGACGATCGAGGTCACGCTTGAGCTCCCATGCCCAAGAGCCAAACTTCATACCGAAGGTCATCGGCTCGGCATGGATGCCATGGGTGCGGCCGGCGCAGAGCGTGTTGCGCTCCTCGAAGGCGCGACGCTTGCAGATTTCGCCAAGCTTCTTAACGTCCTCGACAATCAGGTCACATGCCTGAGTAAGCTGATAGCACAGAGCCGTATCACCCAGGTCGGAGCTAGTCATACCGTAGTGAACCCAGCGGCTAGGCTTGGGCTCGCCCTCGGGAACATCGGCGTCGATATATTCCTTCATGTTGGTCAGGAAGGCGATGACATCGTGGCACGTGACCTCCTCGATCTCGTCGACCTTTGCCTTCTCGAAGTTGGCGTGGTCGCGAATCCACTGGGCCTCTTCTTTGGAAATACCGATCTTGCCGAGCTCCGCCTGGGCCTCGCAGGCCAGGACCTCAATCTCCTGCCAAATGGCGTACTTATTCTCGAGGGAGAAGATGTGTCCCATCTCCGGGCGGGTATAGCGATCGATCATAGCGGCTCCTTTTTGGTTATTGGCACGTTGGTCGTAACCCAACCATTGTACCGTGCGTGGGTGCGAGTAACGATAACGGGCATTAACCTAACATTTTGGAATTGGAGCGGGCAATGTAAATGGGCTGCGGTGTCACCGCAGCAAGCGGCAACAGCTGCGTGAACTAATGTAATTTCAGTCGCTATCTGCGAAGCTACACGCAAAATTACATTAGAAGGAGACGTACTGTTTGCCGTTTCCCCTGGCAGCTGCCCTGCAAGGTCAATGGAAAGCGCAAACATTATATGCATTGAAATATATGAGCTCACAGCTGGTCTATAGTCTTATGTGCGACTGACTAATGTAGCGAGAGATATGATTACATTAGTTGCGGATTAAATTACATTATATGGAGTGTCATGATACGAAAACCGAGCGAAATGCCCTCCCTGCTTCTGCGCATCATTGCCGACGTCGAGACCGAGGTCGTCGAATACAAGGCAGCAAAGCAGAACTATGATTTCGAGGACATTGGCAAGTATTTTTCCGCCCTCAGCAATGAGGCAAATTTGCGCAAGGCAGAGTGCGGATGGCTTTTCTTTGGCATTTCAAACGACCGCCAAATAAAGGGGACCGCCTACCGTAAAGAATCCCAAACGCCAAGCGTCGGCCTGCGACGTCTAAAGCACGAGATCGCCCAATACACAAATAACGGCATGACTTTCGAAGAGATTTACGAGTTTGAGGTTGATGGCAAGAGAGTCATTGCTTTCCAGATACCGGCTGGCAGCTTCGCAACGCCAACGACCTGGCACGGAATCCCCTGGTCACGTGAGAATGAATCCCTCGTAGAGATGCCCAAGTTCAAACTCGACGCCATCTACGGGCAGAGTCGACCCGACTGGTCGCGTCAGATTGCCTACGAGGCAAACCTCGATGACCTTGATCCAGAGGCAGTTAGCTTTGCGTGCTCCAAATTCGTCGAAAAGTTCGGAGAAAGCCAGCCCGCCGTTCGTAGCCTCGATGAAGAATCCATCCTCAGCAAGATGGCGCTTGTAATCCACGGCCACGTGAGCAATGCGGCGCTCGTTCTTCTGGGCAAACCGGAATCGAGCGTCTTTCTGGGTGGTATCGAGCCGCGCATCACTTGGACGCTCTATGCGAGCGACGGCTCCACTATGGCCTATGAGCACTTTGAGCCGCCCTTCATTCTGCAGGTCGATCGTATCCTGGGAAAGATAAGAAACGAAAAATATCGCTTCTTCGACCGTGAAGAGACGCTATTTCCCACCGAAGCGCATCGTTACAGTCCCGAAGTCATTCGAGAACTTCTCCATAACGCCATAGCACATCAAGATTTCAGGATGTCAGGGAAGATCAACGTTCTCGAGTATGAGGATAAGCTTGTATTCAAGAACGAGGGTACTTTTATCCCCGAGACGATAGAGAACGCGCTCGCGAGCGGCTACAAACCGCCCTACTACCGTAACCCCCTGCTTTCAAGCGCCATGAACAAAACAGGCATGATGGACCGCAACGCCATAGGCATTCGCAACGTCTTCGACATTCAGCGCAACCGCCTATTACCAATGCCCACCTACGATCTATCTGAGATTGGGCGCGTTGCCGTAACACTGTACGGTACGGTTCTCAACGAGGACTATTCTCGACTTCTCGCAAGCAATCGAAATCTTGATTTGGTGACAGTGCTGCTGTTGGACCTCGTTCAGAAGGGGTTGCCCGTCACAAAAGAACAGTCGCGCCTACTTCATGAACAGGGCCTCGTTAGAGGCCGCTACCCCAAACTGACGGTCTCAGCCGAGGTGGCAGCGGCCACCGGTGCCCACAGCGAGTATGTGCGAAACAAAGGCGTAGACAACAGTGTCTTCAAGGAACTGATTTTGGAACTCCTGCGCGTGCGCCCATGTTCAAGAGCGGAGATTATCGCAGGGCTGGATCATGCCTTGCCGGCAGACCTTACGGCAAAGCAAAAAGGCGACCATGTAAGCTATCTGCTCCAAAGCCTACGGAAAGCTGGTCGCATCACCAACGCTGGAAGCACTTCGGCTGCTGAGTGGCACATAGTCGAGTGATATGACTCGCGATTTCGATTCTGCCAACAAGTACATTCCAAGCCAAGTGCGCAACTAGCCCAGAATGCGCCTGACTGCCAGTCGTGATAGGACACATCCTTCGTCGCCTAGCATCGCACAGCGTCAGGCAACAGCGCATATGGTTGATCCAACTGAAGTCGACACCCAATCGGGCATTGCGACCTCGCGAGACGGCAGTCTCATACAACAAAAATAGCTCCCTGCCACTCCATGCATGAGCGGCAGGGAGCGCTCATGGCAGACCATTTCTCAAGTTCCACCTTCCTCAACCGTAAAAACGCCCAACGTCTTAGAGGCCGTTTTTATGTTTGTTGGCTTCTTTTTCTTTCATTAAAAATCATCCAAAATGATCTACGCCAAACTCGTTAACAACTGGGGGAAATACATTCTGCATAGCGGAACGATCATCATGGCTTGTTCTGGCCAGAAATACGGCATCCTTGGCAGGGCCATCATGCTTACGGAAAATCAAGAAGGTCTTTTTGGGAGCCACGACCTGATGCGCATTAAAGTTGACGAAAGCAAGGTATGCGCAGGGTATCTCCTGACTTTCCTGAATGATCCTCTGCTGGGAAGCCCCTATGTTGTTCGTAACGCATATGGAACTTCAACCCCCATCTAGACTCAACGGATTTACGCTCCGTTAAGGTGCCGAGGCTTGCCGTAGACGTCGAATCCGTCATCGCCGACCTTATGGACAGGAGCGTGAGCATCTCGGCCAAGGCCGACCGACTTGAAAATGAGGAGACGAAGCTGGCGCAGGAGCAGGTCGATATCACCATCGGAGAGATTGTCTCAGACGCCCAAGAGGCCCATTGCATGCTTGGCATCTCATGTCATCAGTATATAAGCCAGCACTGAGGGCACCCATTGGTAACACTTTGTAGTGTTACCAATGGGTGCCCTGTCGGGTTCGAGTCTCGGCTCTTTATTGAAAAAAAGCACGGCACCGTAATGGTGCCGTGCTTGTGCTTTTTACTGGAGCGGGCAACGGGACTTGAACCCGCGAGTGTCAGCTTGGGAAGCTGATGCCTTACCACTTGGCGATGCCCGCAATTATGCATTCCAGCAAATCGGATGCTTGCCTAGTATATACCGAGCGTCACAAGGGAGCAATATAAATGCAGCGCACCGTCGCACACCCCGATGCGAAGGCCTACGACACGTGCTTTAGCTGATCTTTTGCATCAGAAAGCGCGTGTTCTACCCCGTTTTGCACCTCAGTGTCAAAACGATACGCAGGGACCGAAACGCTCAAACCATAGAGACGCCCGCCTTTTTCTATGGGAACGGCGACGCACTCAACCCCTTCTGCCATCTCCTGATGATCATATGCAAAACCGCACCGTCGGACCTCTTCGAGCTGCCGCATCAGGTCATCCACGTTTTTTACCGCATGCTCAGTCGTTTTTTCGAATGGAACAGGAAGCAGCGAGCGAACCGACTCCTCATCCCATCGAGATAGAATCGCCTTTCCAATCGCCGTGCAGTGTGCAGGAAGGGTCTTACCGATTTCCGATGAAAGACGGATGTGCTGGGGGGAATCAACGCGCGAAATATAGAGGACACGGCCGTGGTCGAGCACACCGAGCTGACAGGTCTCTCCGCACGATGCGACAACCTTTCGCATGGCTGTCTCAAAAGAGGACAATCCCCCACTCTCACGATCGAATGCCTTGCCCAGCAGATACGTCTTAAGCCCAATCGAATACCTACCGGTAGTCTCGTCATAACTAACGTAATCTGAATCGGCCATGGTGTGCAGAATCGAGAAGAGACTACTCTTTGGAGCGCCGACAATGCGGCATATCTCCGCCATGGTAAGTCCGCTCTTTGTAGCCGAAAGGGCTTCGAAGATTGATAGAACCCGCAAGGTAGAACGGTGGCCAGCAGGATTATATCGCGAGGGCATGGCAACGCTCCTTGTTCATTAGCGCCCAGACTTTCCCCGTAAGTATAGCGGCGTGCCCCTTAAAGCAACCGTTCACCGGCCAACCAAAACCATTCGCGGCGGGCCCGTGTGGGGTCTTTAGCATTTCATATATACTGTTCCGTATAACGAATAGCGTTCGCATTTACGAACGCTATTCAAGTGGACATAGGGAGGAAACATGTCAGACGTTGTAAGCCAAGGTCAAAACGCCGTTGTCATCGATCAGAGGGACAACGTCGCCGTCGCCACCTACCAGCTGAAGGCTGGTGACGAGGCTCGTTACCCAACGCCGGATGGAACCATGGAGGCCGTCGCGGTGACCGATGACATCCCACTGTTCCACAAGATTGCCCTCGTGGATATTCCCAAAGGGGAGAAGATCGTCAAGTATGGTGAGTTCATCGGAGTGGCTACCAAGGACATCAGGCGAGGAGAGCACGTTCACACGCACAACTGCGAAAGTTCGGACGACCTGAAGGATGCAGTTGTGACCAACACCTCCGCTGTCGCGGTCAAATCCTCGTCTACCGTCGAGGGGACACGCACGTTTATGGGATTCCGCCGACCCGACGGTCGCGTCGGCATCCGCAACCACGTCCTGATTCTTCCCACGAGCATCTGTGCATCTGACACCACGGAGAGAATCGCAAATGCGGTCGAGGGATGTGTCTCTTTTCATAACCAAAACGGCTGCTCGCAGGTCGACTGCGACCAAAAGGTGACCATCGCCGCGCTTGCCGGCTATGCCGCAAACCCCAATATCTACGGCATCGTCTGCGTCTCCCTGGGCTGCGAGGGCTGCCAGAACGACATCGTGGTCGACGCGATTCGTGAGCGCACCAACAAGCCCATCGAGACCCTGGTCATCCAGAAGGTCGGTGGCTCCATCAGGGCAATCGAGGAGGGCACGCGCCTTGCCCGCAAGATGGTCGCCGAGGCAGACCGGTGTGTCCGCGAGCCCACTGACATCTCCGAGCTCATCTTCGGCACCAACTGCGGCGGCTCCGACCCCTCGAGCGGCCTGGGCTCCAACCCGCTGATCGGCGAGGTCTCCGACTGGCTCGTCAACCATGGCGCCACCTCCGTGCTGTGCGAGACACCCGAGCTCTTTGGCGCCGAGCACATCCTCGCCCGTCGCGCGAAGGACAAACAGGTTTCGGACGACATCCTCAAGATCGTCTACGACTACGAGAAGTACGTCCAGATGTTCGGTGCCGAGATGCGCGAGGGCAACCCCAGCCCCGGAAACATGGCCGGCGGACTCACGACCCTCGAGGAGAAGTCCCTCGGCTGCGTGCACAAGGGCGGCCACAGCCCCCTCAACGCCGTCTATCCGTATGCAGCACAGCTCAAGCCGCACGAGGGACTCGTCGTGATGGACACTCCCGGCAACGACCCCTCTAGCGTGGGCGGCATCATCGCGGGCGGCTGCCAGCTCGTAGTCTTCTCGACCGGCCTCGGTACCCCCACCGGAAACGCCATCGCGCCCGTCTATCGCCTGACCGCCAACAAGCGCACCTATGAGGTCATGAAGGACAACACCGACCTCGACGCGAGCCCGACGATCTACGGCCCCGAGTCCATGGAAGAGATGCGCGACAGGATGCTCGACGACATCATTGCCGTCTGCAACGGCCGCAAGGTCTGCGCCGAGGTCCTTGGCTATACCGAGACCGCCCTTCCGCACATCTGCAATTACATGTAGTAAGCCATCAGCCCAGGCGGCGGCCCGTCATATGTATCTACATGACGGGCCGCCGCAGAAAGAGACAGACCATGCATCTTCCCATTTTAAAAACACTCCAGAAAATACCCGCCGGTCTCATGGTGGTACCGCTGTTGATCGGTGCCGCCCTTAACACATTTTGTCCTGATGCCCTTAAGATCGGATCGTTTACCACGGCACTCTTCTCAAGCGCTGGAACGGCAACCGTTGTAGGTCTGCAGATTTTCTTTGTCGGCACCAACCTGCGCTTAAATCAGGTTGGCGAGGCGCTCAAGCGAGGATCGGTCCTTCTGCTTGCGAAATATGCCGCCGGCGTCGTCTTAGGTCTGGCGGTCGGCGCCATCTTTGGAAAGGCAGGAGTTCTGGGCGTTTCCGTCTTGGCTATTATCAGCTCGGTCACGGGCGCAAACGGATCGTTGTATCTCTCGCTCATGAGCGAGTACGGTGACCCTGCGGATACAGCGGCACAGAGTATCATGAACATCCATGACGGACCGTTCCTCGCATTGCTCACACTCTCCGCCTCAGGCATGGCCAACATTCCGCTTCTGTCACTGTTCGCGGCCATTGTCCCGCTGATCCTCGGTTGTATTTTGGGAAATCTCGATGAGGATCTTCGAGCTTTCTTCCAGGCTGGCGCTGGGCTTGTTGTACCGTTTGTGGGGTTTTGCATTGGAGCCGGTATTAATTTCTCGAGTGTCATCGAGGCAGGCGTCTCCGGTCTCGTTTTGACCGCCATGGTCTTCTTTGTCGGCGGCGGTTGCGCGCTGCTTGCCGACAAGTTCATCGGTCGTCGTCCTGGCTATGCTGGCGCCGCCATCGCGTCTGCCGCCGGCAACACCATCGCGACACCAGCGGCGGTCGGCGTCATCGATCCTTCGTGGCAGCCGTATGTTGCAGCCGCTACGACGCAGATTGCGGCGGCAGTCGTTATAACGGCTATCATCGTTCCGCCCGTGGTAGATTGGGTCGCCCGCAAATGGGGCTGCCCCAAATTTGACGAGAAGAACTCACAAGAGGTTGCGTGAGGCGACGCTATTGTCGCTTAATACCGCAGCATACATATCCGACACACATAACCTGATAGGACAACGATCCCAAAAAAGGAGCAGCGGCAATGTTTGAGGGAATTTTTTGCCCTTCCATAACCATCACCGATGACGACGGAGCGATCGACTACGAGCTGTGGGGCAGGCACCTGGATCACCTCGCCGATGCCGGCATTGACGGCGTGCTGTTGTTTGGCAGCATCGGCGAGTTCTACAGCGTGAGCCTCGAGGACAAGAAGTCGGTCGTCGACTTTGCCGTCAAGCGGGTCGCCAGCCGCATGAAGGTCTTTGTCGGCGTGGGTGACACCACCTACGACAACGTCCTCGAACTCACGCGCTATGCCCAAAAGGCCGGTGCCGACGCGGTTCTGGCGGTCTCGCCGTACTACTTCGGGCCTACCGACGACGCTGCCGAAAAGTACTTTGGTGGCATCGCAGACGCCACCGACCTGCCCGTCGTGCTATACAACTTTCCGGCGCGCACCGGCACCGACCTGTCGCCCAAGCTCGTGGCCAGGCTCGCCGCCGCCCATCCGAATATCTGCGGCATCAAGGACACGGTCGACACCATCAGCCACACGCGCAAGGTCATCCGCGCCGTCCGCAAGGTCAACCCCGAGTTCTCGGTCCTTTCCGGCTTCGACGAGTACTACCTGGTCAATCGCGCGAGCGGCGGCAACGGTGTCCTGTGTGGCCTCACCAACGTGGAGCCCGAGCTCTTTGTGAGGATGCACGGCGCCTACCAGGCAGGCGACTTCGCGACCGCCATCGAGTGCGCCGAGCGCATCTCGTCGCTCATGGCCGTCTACGACGCCTGCGATTTGTTTATATCTGCCATCAAAGTAGCGGTCAATATAAAGGGTCTTCCAATCTCGACCGCGATCTTTGATCCCGCCATACAGGCCAGTGATGACCAAAAGGCAACAATCGAACAACTCCTGTCATAGACTTGTATTTGGATCGATGTGAGATTATCGTCTTCACATCGATCCAAATACCTTTGTTCTTGTTTAATTTATGAAATTATTTCCATAACTTCATAAAGATATGGAGACGAGGACCCGTGGGGGTCCTTTCTCATTTACCTCTACCTGCGCTTTTATCTGATTGTTGTATTTGAGCCCGATTTGTCAGAAATCGGGCAAGCTTTTGGTCAGCTTCTGGTACTTACCCACATGAACCATGGCGGTAGCCTCATCCCAAGCGCCGCGGCCTCCCCGTGCGGCGCACGAGGGATAAGGAGCAGCCATGTCCAACGCACCCACGCACTCTGTCCACAGCGCAATCGCAACAGGTCCGCTGCTCCTGCTCCTCTTTTTTCTGATCGGTTGCCTGATCCCAGGGGCCGCACTCGCCGTCGACGGGAGTGATGCCCTTAATTTCCGCACCATAAGCGACGGTTGCGGCCCCTTCGGTGTCGGAAAATACGAGGCACAGGACACTTCGATTTCGTACTGCATGAATCAAGACTGCCCCGGCCCCAGCAAGCCGGGAGGACCATGGCGCACATATGACCAGGGCTGGACATGGCTCGATGACGAATTTGCCGCAATCGTCTGTCACGGGTACCCCTCCAGCACATCCTTTGGCGGCCACAATCTGTCGCCCGATCTCGCCCGTGCCGCCACCCAAATTGCCGTGTGGATGCTCAACGGAACCACGCACCCCGATGGCACCTATTCGTATACAAATAGCAAGGGAGTTGTCAGGAGCGGTAGGTTTTACGAAAACGCCGAGGCCGTAGCGGCTGCACGTTGGCTCTACGACAGCGCTAAGTCCGGATCCATTAAGGCGGCCCCACATCGAGCCAGGCGTTATCACGGCCCGGTCTCGAGCGAGGGTCGACACCAGGACATGCTCTATGTTCTGCCCGCCGTCTCCGTATCTTTCCAAAAACAATCGTCCCAGGCTGACATCACCGCCGGTAACGACACCTACAGACTCGGTAGCGCAACCTTCGATATCTTTGAAAGTGCGGGCGATGCACGTGTCGGCACTATCCAGACGGACGAAAACGGGCGTGCACAAGCAACACTTTTGCCCAATACGGCATATTACTTGGTCGAAACCAAAGCCCCGGCAGGCTATATCCCTCGAAGCGACCGAATAGCCTTCACCACACAAAACAGCGGCGAACATGTCACTATTAACGAGCAGCCCGGCACCATCACCTTGCGTATTGCAAAAATCGATGCCGCCACGGATGCCGGCGCCCAAGTTGGGGCATCGCTTGCGGGCGCTGAATTCACCTGCGTCTCGCAATCCACTCCCGGCTGGACTCGCACCCTTACGACCGACGAAAACGGACGGGCGATCCTCAATGACGTTCCTCTGGGCACTTTTACCATCTACGAATCGAAAACACCCGAGGGCTACCTGATTTCAAACGACTGTTGGAGCTACACCGTCGGTGCCGAGCAACTCGGAGATACGGGCATCGTTGAGCTTGAAAGCCGTATTCCCAACACCCCCATCGCCTTTGACCTTGAAATCTCGAAGTTTAAGGACCATGGCAATAACGATGAGTCCGGCCTTGAACAGCCGGCGGGAGGCGTCGTCTTTGAAGTTGTCAGCAATAGCTCTCAACAAGTCGTCGGTACGTTGACCACAAACGTTTACGGCTTTGCCTCCACCAAAGACCAGCCCGAAGCATGGTTTGGCGCAGGCAAGCGACCCGCCGGCGCTCACGGTGCCATTCCCTACGACCGCGCGGGCTACACCGTTCGCGAGGTTGCAAAAACGGTCCCTGAAGGATTTAAGCAAGCAGGGGAATGGACCATCGGGGCCAACCAGATTTCCGACGGCGCCGAGCTTCAATATATCGTGGACAACCACGCCCTGTCGACACATCTCCAGATTGTAAAACGTGATGCCCAAACAGGCGCCTCTGTTCCCCTAGCCGGATTTACCTTCCAACTACTCGACAGCAATCACAAACCTGTCTCGCAAACATGCTGGTATCCAGCACATAACGTAATGAACACCTTTACGACCGATGCGACGGGCACCGTCACACTGCCCGAATCGCTCGTGCCGGGCACCTATTATGTACGCGAAACCTCGGCCAAAGAGCCCTATCTTGTCGGCGAAGAGATCGAGGTAAACATACCCGCCGACATAAACCTAACACCCGTCGCAATCGCCTCGTATTATGACCGCGCCGCGACCGGAAACATCAGGATCGTTAAAACCAATGCCGTGGACGGCAGCAGCCTCGCGGGCGCCATCTTTGAGATCCGTGCCTCGGGTGATATCGTGCGTCCCGACGGTGGTATCGCCGCGGTCGGTGGTGAGACCGTCGCGACCGTCACGACTGATGAAACCGGAGAAGCATGCGCGGACAACCTCCCGCTGGGATCTGGCACCGCACGCTACGAGGTTTTCGAGACTCAAGCGCCGACAGGCTTCTTACTCGATCGGACATCCCATATTGTCGACCTTACTTATGCCGACCAGAAAACACCCGTTGTGGAAGCACGGCTTAACGTATCCGACGATTACACCAAGGTTGATATTTCCAAGGTCGATGCAAGCGGTGAACAGGAAGTGGAAGGCGCACGGCTCACCTTATATGGTCCCGATAAAACCGAAATCGACTCCTGGACCTCATCTGACAAGCCGCACCGCGTCGAACATCTTGCACCCGGCACCTACTCGTTGCGCGAAATGATGTCTCCGCGGACCTATGACCTTGCCGAGGAGATAACGTTTGAAATAAAGGATACGGGAGAAGTCCAATCCGTCGCTATGAAGGATGCGCCCATCGAGATCAAAGGACAGGTCGACAAGCGTCAGGAGCTTGTCCAACCTATCGGGAAGGGTCTGCTGGCCAACGGCGATGGTAAAAATCGCGCCGCGACGCAAACCAATACGGATGGACTTTTCTCCTATACCATCGACGCCAGAAACGATTCAGCTACCTGGGTTGATGAGTTCACAATTACCGATGATCTTGAGTGTGCCGAGGACGATACAGCGAGATTCGTCTCAGTTGAAACCCCCGTCGCCATCGGCGACCTCAACGGGCTGTGCAACGTGTGGTATCGAACATCTCCGGCAGGAACAAGCGATTCGGGCAAGGAGGCCAATGCAACGCTTGACGACGGGCATCGCAATCCATGGCTCGAAACGGACGAGGTTACAAAGCTGCTGGGCGACGGTGTGCGTCTCGTCGATTACGACGGGTGGCACCTATGGAAAGCAGATATCCCGACGGACAAGTCTGTCACGCTCGATACGAAAGAGATTGATCTTACAGACGACGTCGTCATCACGGGCATCCGTTTTGAATACGGTGCGGTAGCCGCCGACTTTACAACCAGAAGCGAGGCGGGCTCTTGGACCCGCGACGATCTCAAAGACGAGCACGATGATCTTGACGATGCCAAGGCGGCCCTTAACTCGGATGCCCGAGGCGCAGTCGTGCATATGCAGGCGACGTCGTCCTATACGCCCCAAACCGCACTTGTCAACAGCGCGCGCGTCGATCTTTGCCGCAACGGCGGTGGCGATAAACTCGAGGCACATGATGAGGACCGCGTCATCCAACGGTGCGCCCGGCCTCAAAACCTGCCGGCAACAGGATCTGTTGCCGTCGCCGCATGCATCACCGCACTCCTGACCTCGGGCACTGCAGCCATATGGTTCGCTCGCCTTAGGTCGGCCATAAAGAAGCGCTAGCACGATGAAAAAGCGGGCGAGCCAGTCTCCCGGCTCACCCGCCTTGGGCATAAACGATGAATCGGCTATTCAGCAGATGACGAACCGCCATCGATGGCCGCCTGATCGGACTCGGAAATACCGTCGGCGCCCAAACTTTGCTCTTGGTCCACCTCTTTGTTCATTGTTGTCTCGGGCGTCGATCCCTTAACGCCGACGACATACGCGGCCCCAAAACCCAATGCGATAGCGATCAGGGTCAAAATCAGATAGATGGGCCAATGGCGCTTGATGTACGAAAACACGCTGACTCCTTAGCGGATCTGTCTACGAACGACGAATGACCTCGGTCACGACCTCGGACACCGTAGCGATATTGGTCGGATTGACGTTGTACGGCAGGTCATCCTCGGTGCGAGCGCAGGCAAGGCGCGGGCCGTCCACACCGGCGATCGTAAGGGCGCGACGGCTCGCCTCGAGCGCTGCGGATGCATCGGTTTTTGCATAGGGCATCTCGAATGCACCGCAATCGACGTGGAACGACTTACACACCTTGCTGACAAGATTCATGATGCGGCGATCGCCCTTAAACAGCTGCTGCTCTCCCTCGACCGTTACCACCGAAAGCCTGCCGGCACCGATAGACTCGAGGTTGATGAAGAACACACCGCGGAGCTTGTCACGATGCGAGGCCAAAAACGCCCTCATGCCGGCGCCGTCGCAATCGGACGCGCCCGTTGCGACGAACCAGATATCGTGGCCGAGCAGCTCATCGTCACCCATGGAGGCAACGGCCGAGAGCATATCCTCGGCAGAGGCACCATCGGAAGAGGTGGCGCCGCCCTTCCAGCCGTCGTCGTCATCCTCGAAGTTATCCCACGAGCCAATGCCGCGGCCAGACTTCTTGGCATCGTAATCGTCCTCGACGCCCAACCAGTCGCTCATGCTGTCCTGCTCGTTCTTCTTTTTGCGGCCGAACAAGCCGCCCAGGCCACGCTTCTGCGGCTTGGCGCCCGTCGAAGTAGGAGCCGAGATGGTCTCGAGCGGCTGTGCACCCGGGGAGATGGGTATGGGGGTCGCGACCGGTGCCGATGTGGGCTCGGGGCCCTGCGCCGTCGCAAAGGGATCATTTGTCTGTGCCGAAGGATCGGGAAGATCGAACAGCGACGTGCGGGACGCGGCGTTGGCCTGTTGCATCGAAGGCAGCGACGGATCGGGGACCGAGGCCAGTGGTGACGAAGAGGGCGCAGGCGCTGAGGCCGGATCGGGGATATTCATTTGCTGGCGCGGAGGTACCTGAGACGAAATCTGCGCCATGAGGGAGTCAACTGTCTCGTCTTGCGTGGGAGCGATATTGGCCACCGTGGCACCGGGGTCGCTCGGCGCGGGCATGGTAAAGATCTGCGTAGAATAAGGCCTGGGCTCATCCGTCTTGGGAGCCTCGTCAACCGCAGGGGGCTCCTGCTCCATAGCAGAAGCCCCGACCTGCTCGGGTGCGCTGGCCTCAACGGAATCGGCCTCGTCGACAACCGAATCATCGGCGGCAGCCTGGGCATCATCAGAGATGGGAAGGGACTCGGCAATTGCGGTGCCCTGCTTTTCAAACGTCATCGTGGCATCAAATGACATGGTGCCATCGACCGGCTGCTGCGCCTCAGAGGACGTCGCAGCCGCGGAAACGTCAGCGGATGTCGGCTGCGGAGTCTCGAAAGACGTCGTGGCGTCGGTAACATCGACAGGCTCCGGCTGCGCGGCCTCGCTCCGCTCGAACTCCCGTGCCGCACGCTCACGCTCGGCCTCGGCGGCCTGCTGCTGGGCGATGGCCTCCCGCTCGGCGGCCTCGCGGGCAGCGGCGCGCTTTTCCTCAAAGTCGTCGACGAACTTCTTGCCCTTCGCAAGGGCACCCTTAAAGAAGCTAGAAGCGCTGGCACCAATCGAAGAGAACGCGGAAGCGATATCGGCATGGGGCGTTGTCGAGGGAAGCTCGGCCGAGAAATCGGTGTCACTCTCATAGGACACGCGCTGCGGATACTCGTCATAGTCTTCGTCGGCGGTCTCGTCTTCAACCTGTGCCGGAGCGGCAGGCGCCAGAATATCCAGACCGGCTGCAGGATCGAGTGCGGTCTTTGCGTCAGACTCCGTGGCAGCAACAGGGGCAGCGACCGGCTCGGCGGGAGCAACAGCCGTATTGGCCGCGGGAGCAGGCTCCGGCTCAAACGTCGGCTCCTCGCCCTCTTCGTAATCGAGCGTGCAGGACTCGGGGAGCATGCCGAGCGCACGGATGGCATCCGAACCAAAGCGGATATTGCCGGCGGCATTGCGATAGAGCCTGGGCTTGGGCTCGGCGACTTCGACCACTGTGGGCTCCTCCGCCGGCTCGGCGGAGGACTTTTCCTCATTGGACACTTCGGCCTGGGCAGTCTGGTCTTGAGCCTCGGGCGCGACAACGCCGATCAGCGTCTCGTCGTCAGAGGCACCCTCAAAACCATCGATCTGTCCATCAAAAGCCTCGTCCTGCTCGGGTACATCGACAGACGCCGACGGCTGGCCAAACTCGTCCTCGTCGCAGGAAGGCTCCTCATATTCAATGGTGTTTCCGTAGTCGTTTTGCTGCTGGGCCGCGGCATATTCGGCCGCCGCGCGCGCCATTTCCTCGGCGCGACGCTTCTGCTCGCCAAAATAGGTATCGAATGGGATGTCGTCGGGGAACTCGTTTTCGCCCTGATAGGGGGCAACGTTGTCCATGACACCGAGCATGGCGGCGACAGAGGACTTGTTGCACACCGCGCCAGACGTGTAGGGAAGCACAAAACGGTTGGAGATGATATTGGCGGCGTTGGCCAGCGCCACAAGGGAAGCCAGAATCGCGACAACCCACAGCAGGACCTTGAGCACGCCGGGGAGCGGCAGGATACGCAGGATGGCGACAGCCGCGGGTGCGATCGTGGCGACAGGCAAGAGCTTGGCGATGAGCGCGCGGTACGGAGCGTAGGGCTCGCGAGCAAGGAGCTCGGCACGGGGGGAATCATAGTGCGCTACCACGACGACCGGGCGGTTGCGCGGAGACGCAAGCGGGCCCGAGGCCTTGTGATAGGCGATGACATTTTGGCTCACACCGGTCTTTCCCAGGCGCGAAACCACGGGATGCCCCGTGCGCTCGAGCACGTAGAGCACGGCGCCGACAATGGCCAGCAAGGTGCCGACCAAGCCGATACCGCCACCGACACCCATCAGCAGGGCGCCGGCAAACGCCAGAATACCGGTAACGGCAAACGCCAACCTGCTGGGCGCGGGAGCATTAAATTCCTGCACCTCGGGGTCAAAGCCGTGGTTGCGGAAAATCTGAGCGATATCCTCGGCAGCCAGGCGCTCTTCTTCACTGCACGCCGGCGTAATGCCGGTGTTCTGCAGCAGGTGGTTAATATAGTTCTGGGTGTTCGCCATGTGCGCTCCACATCCATAATCCGACAAATAGGCCCAATGTATGCACATTAGAACCGTATATAGTCGAAAGTATACCCCGAGCGAGCGCAAACGACCGAATTCCGGCCATCTTAACGCCGCGAGCGGACAAGGATATAGCCTAATCTCCATATCGGACTAAAATCATGGCATCAAACGACCTTCTCATGCGAGGATTCTATGACGGCAAGCGACGCGACCGCGACAATTAAAAAGGGGGCACCCGAGCCCGGTTTCGATAAAACGGCTCAGCGCATCCTCAACCTTTTCTTTGTACTCAACAGCTCTCCCGAACCGCTGACGACCGAGCAAATCGTCCTGGATTCCGATTTGGGATACGGCTCGGGCAATATCGACTCAGACAAGCGTAAGTTCCGCCGCGATCGCGATAAGCTGCTCGAACGCGGCATCGTTATCAGGGAGGTTCGTGCTGCCGGAGCGCAGGAAACCGAGGAGAGCGCGTGGACGATCGACCGCGAGCACACGTTTGCCGCGGGCGGTCTCATCACCGCAGACGATGCCGACATCCTGCTCAATGCCATCGACCAGACACTCGCGGCAGGCTCATCCATCTTTGCCGCACCGCTTGCCGACATTCGCTCCAAGATTGCCTACCTCACCGGCACGTCGGCGACAGGAGAGGCACCGATCCGCCGCTCTCCCGCCGTCGATGCGGTATGGAGTGCCTTTGCCGAGCGTTGCGCGCTGCGCTTTTTGTACCAAAACGGACGCGGCGAGCAACGCGAACGGACCGTTTGCGTCTACGGCATGTTCGAGCGCGAGGGCGCGGCATACTTCTGCGGCCTCGACAATGCCACCGACAATATCAGAACATTCCGCTGCGACCGCATCATTCGCGCCTGGAGACCTTCGAAAGCCTACGCCATCCCTGCGGATTTCAACCTCAACGATTACTTATTCTTTGAGTTCGATTTTGCCGACCGCCCGCCTGTTGCGGCTACGTTCTCGTTCGCGCGTGAAGCGCAGGCCGATATGATCAGCGGTCTCACACGCGGACGAGGCGAACTCATGCGCACCGAAGCAGGTTGGACTTGGACCGTTGACGTGCGCGACTTTGAGGCCGCAGCCTCGTTTTGCATGGCCCATGCCATGGATGGCATGAGGCCCGTCGCCCCCGATTCTCTCAAACAGGCGTGGAATCACCTCATCGAAAGGACGGTGCACGAGCATGCCCGTGCGTAAACTCACCAGCGAGCAAAGACTCTCGCGCGCCATCGACATCATGGAGGCCCTCTACGCCGCCGGCGAGAATGGCATGACACGAGACGAGCTTTGCGGCCGCTTTGATATCACGGGGGCATCGCTCGACGAGGTTCTCGAGATCGTCTCGACGCTTGCGGACCGAGAATCGGGCGCACGTATTATCTGCGAACACCGCGGCCAGTGCGTGGTCCTCACCGGTGATGCGGGGCGCGTGCTACCGCTGCGTCTGAGTGCCGCCGAGGGCGCTGTGCTCAACCATGAACTTGAATCATTGGGGATCGAACCCCAAGCGGCGGCTCGAATTCGGCGCGCACTTCTTCCCAAAGAGCTCGGCTACAACCAGCGCGTCTTTGACACCGTCGCCCACGGATCGCACTGGCAGCAGCTGAGCTGCGCCATTCGGGACGGCGTTCGCTGCCGCATCTCGTATCGCTCGATGGATGACACGCAAGCGCGCGAGCGCTTGGTCGACCCCTTGCGTATCACAACAAACGGCGACCAAACGTATCTGATTGCCTGGGATGTCGCGGTCGATGAACAGCGTACCTATCGCATGGATAAAATCGAGGACCTGGTCTTGACCGATGACTCCGTCGTGCGCCACGCACCGGAACCCGCGACCCTCCATGACTCCCTCGCCCAGGCGGAGCGGAGCGCGAAGCTTCTCATGCCGCGCGCCTTGGCAGAGCGCCTAGACTGGCCCGGCATCATGTCGATTGAACCCAATGGGGCGGACAGCTCAACAGTGAATGTGCGCTACGGCTCCGAGCGCTGGCTGTTAAGCCAGGTAATCGCAGCGGGCGGGGCCATCCGCATCTTGGATGACCCCGCCCTGTCAGAGCGTCTGTGCGATATGGCAAAATCCCTCGTCTGTCCGCTTTAGCGGCGCCGTTCATGCGCCTGGCGCCACAGTTGCAAATAGTGCCCGATCTGCGCCGATTCGATGCGCTGATAGGAGCTCGTGGGCAGCGACGTTAAGAACTTCTTACCGTAGCCCTTCGTCACCAGGCGCGGGTCGGCCAAGATGAGTACGCCACAATCGGTCGATGATCGAATGAGGCGACCGGCTGCCTGCTTGACCTCGAGCACGGCCTCGGGCAGCGAATAGCGCGCCCAAGCGCGGTCTTCGCGCAGATTGCGCTCGCATGAGAGCGGGTCCGTGGGGCTCGAGAACGGCAATTTGGGGATGATGACGCAGCGCAGCGTCTCGCCGCTGGCGTCAAACCCCTCCCAAAAGGCCTTAAGTGCAAAGAGCGACGAGGTCGGTTCGTTGATAAACCGGTCGCGTAGACGACGCGGAGACGAGTTACGCTGCTGGCAGTTGAGTTCCAGACCAGCACGGGCCATCTTGGGCTCGACGCGGGCGTACAGCTCCTCCATGTCACGCCTGTTGGTGAACAGCGTGAGCACCGAGCCGCCCATGGCAAGATGGGCGTCGACCAGCACGCGCTCGAGCGCCGTAAGATAGCTCTCACGATCGCGCGGATCGGGGATATCCCCAGCCACGACCACGGCCATATTCGAATCGAAGTCGTAGCTCGAATCCAAGTGCAGCGACGATGATGTCGATGCACCGATGCGATCGAGGCCGACGGCGTGGTTAAAGTGCTCAAAGCTCTTGGAAACCGTCATGGTCGCCGAAGCAAAGATAGCCGTGTGGACCTCGGGCAGCCACTCGGTTGCCAAGGCCTCGCCAATGTCGATGCGCTCCGCGGTCATTGACTCTCCGCCGGCACGCAGCCTGCGATTGACCTGCAGCGAATACACGTAGTGTTCATCGGTGCCATCAATGATGAGTTTGAGGTTCTCGGCCAGCTCGTGCAGGCGGCGCGAGATATCACCCAAGTCCACAACGACCTCGGGCTTGTCGGCGGCAACGGACTGCACGAGCGCGTCGACACTCTTGTCCGCTTGTTCCAATGCGTCGATGGCAGTGCAGGCCGGCTGTAAGAAATCATGCCAGTCGTCAGATTCGCGCAGCTCGGGGCCAATCCATAGATTCGCATTGTCATAGCCCCCGCGGGCACGGCGGCCAAGCTCGCGAACGCCGTCAAACACATCGGCAATCGCCATGCTCGCACGTACAACCGTCGACGTCGCCTTGGCAGTAAGGCCCAGGTAGAGCGTAGAGCCCTCCGAGGTTGCCAAATCGCGGGAAACCTGGCTCAGCGCACCGGAGCTCGAGCCACCCAGGCGCTCAAACAGAACGCGCGATTCATCCGCCGACACCACGCGCGCCCATTGACGGCGCGCCTCGCGCTCGATGGAATGGGCCTCGTCGATTACCCAATGACGAATCGGAGGCAAGATTCTGCCCTCGGCCGCGACATTGCGGAACAGCAGGGAATGGTTGGTGACCACCACATCGGCATGCGCCGCACGGCGGCGAGCGCCGTGGACCAAACATTTATCGGGGAAAAACGGGCATAGGCGACGGGCGCACTCGCGCGACGCCGTCGTAAAGTCGGGACGGTTGACGCTGCGCCAGCGAATGCCGAGCGAGTCGAGGTCGCCATCGGCCGACTGACACACGTACGCCATGATGACCGCGACTGCCGTAAGCGTGTCGGCAGGATCACGCTTAGTCGTAATTTCGACTTGGCCGCGGCTCATGCGCTCAAGCTTGCGCAAGCATGGATAGTGGTCATAGCCCTTGAGGGCGCAAAACGATAGACCCCCGTCCAGCTGCTCGGCAAGTTTGGGCAGCTCATGATACATGAGCTGGTCGGCAAGATTATTCGATTTAGTCGCGATGCCAACCGTGATGTTGTTGCGGCGCGCGGCCTCGGCAAAAGGCACCAGGTAAGCCATCGACTTGCCGACGCCCGTCCCCGCCTCAATCACGGCGATGCGTTCCCGTAACGAGTGCGTCACGGACCTCGAGCGCCATCGCGATCTGTTCATCGCGCGGCTCGTACGTGGGATACATGCGATTAACCAGACCGCCCGGAGCATAGTCCGCCTCGATTTCCTCACGGCTCGGCATCTTAAGGACCGGTAGCTCGTCCGCATCAACGCGATCATCTGCCCGATCGGCCTTGAGTACGTCGGCACGGGCGGCGCTGAGAGAGAAGATGGAGCCGGGGTTCTGTCCCGCCAAGAACGAGAAGATGGGACGATAGGACCAGGGTACGTCGGGGTGCATGTCGGCCAGGCGCGCCATTAAGCCCTGAGGCAAGTCGGTGAGCGCCACGAGCAACACGCGCCACACACCACACAGGGCGTCGACATCGGCGTTGGCGCGGTGCGACACCGAGTCGCAGCCAAACAGGTCGGCCATGAAAGACAGCTTATGCGAGGCAAGGCGCGGCAGCGCGATGCGCGACAGTGCCAGCGAGTCGATCCAGATGTCGCTGACGTTGACACCGCCCTTGACCGACTCGATAAACGAACGGTCAAAGGTGGCGTTATGCGCAATCACCGGGCAGCCGCCGACAAAATCGGCGAGAGCGGCCACGGCATCGACGGCCGATGGGGCATCCACCACATCGGCGTTTGTAATGCTCGTGAGTTCGGTAATCTCGGTGGGGATCAGCTGCTTGGGATGCACGAAGGTATCGAACCGATCGACAACCTCGCGGCCAGAAAGGCGGGCCGCCGATATCTCGATAAGCTCGTTGTCCTGCACCGAAAGACCCGTGGTCTCGGTATCGAGGACGATAACATCTTCCTCGATGAGACCAAACGATTGGGTTTTGGCACGCTCGGCAAGCGTGGCGTAGGAATCGATGACAAACTGTGGCGTTCCCGACGAAACAGCGTCCTCGATTAGCATGCAGTGCCCGCTCGACGAAGTCCCATACGAATCAGACTGTCACAGACCTGCGGGAACGTCATGTCATCGGTGTGGCGAATCTCATCCGGATACAGCGACATATCGGTCATGCCGGGAATCGTGTTGGTCTCGAGGATGACGGGGCCATCCTCGCTCACGATAAAGTCGCTGCGCGAGATACCCAGGCAGCCGAGTGCCTTATGGGCAGCACAGGCGAGCTCCTGGGCGCGAGCGTAGTTCTCGGGCGAAATCTGTGCCGGAATGCGATGGATATCCGCGGGGTCCACATACTTCACGTCCAGGTCGTAGAACTCGCAGTCCTCGGGCTTACGGATCTCGACAATCGGCAGAGCACGCACGTCATCTTCGCCGTATACGCCGACGGTTATCTCGGTGCCCTCGATGCACTTCTCGACCAGCACTTTGTCGCCGTACTTAAACGCCTTGGCGATTGCCGCGGGCAGCTCGGTGGGCTCATGGACCAGGGAAATGCCATAGCTGGAACCATTTACGGCCGGCTTCACAAAGCAGCGCTCGCCACAAACCTCGACAATGTGATCGATATCGATCTCATCGCCCGACTCAATCGCCAAGCCGGGGGCAATGGGAATGCCCGCCTTGGCGTACAGGATCTTAGAGACCTCCTTGTCGGCACCGCAGGCGCTGGCAAGCACGCCCGAGGCCGTGTAGGGGATACCCAGGGTCTCCATGGCACCCTGCATGGCACCATCCTCGCCGCCGGCACCGTGCATGGCGATAAACGCCACGTCAAAGCCACCGGTCGCCATGGTTACCATAAAATCATCGGCAGCTGTGTCGAGCAGCTCCACCGAAGTGTAGCCGGCCTCCTTCAAGGCCGCCACGACGTTCTTTCCCGAATTGAGTGAGATCTCGCGCTCAGCGGAATGACCGCCCGCCAAGACCGCTACGTGCATGTTCTCTAGGCTTTTACCCGGCATGGGCAGACTCCTCCTCTATAATTTCTGCAGCTGATACCATATTGTAGCGATACCCTCTACGTTTCCCCAAAATCGAAAGGCTTCCATGAATCCCAGGACTAAATCTCAGGACATTCGCGACTTGAGCCAAAACGATATTCGCGAGCTCGTGGCAGATCTCGGCCAGCCCGCTTTCCGCGCGAAGCAGCTCATCGAATGGGTCTTTGAGAAGAACGTTTGTTCGTTTGACGATATGACCAATCTTCCCAAGGCTTTCCGCGAGCAGCTTAAAGAGGCTTTTGCCTTTGACACGCCGACTGAGCTCGCCAAGCAGGTATCCAAAGATGGCTCTCGCAAGTATCTGCTTGAGTACCACGACGGCATTTCCGTCGAGACCGTAGGCATGCCCCGTCGTAACAAGCTTTCTGTCTGCGTGTCCACCCAAGCCGGCTGCGGCATGGGTTGCGCTTTTTGCGCTACCGGCCTCAACGGCCTCAAGCGCTCGCTGACCGCCCAAGAGATCGTTGACCAGGTACTTCATGTATCCACTGACTTTGGCGAGCGTGCTACAAGCGTCGTTTTCATGGGTCAGGGCGAGCCCTTTGCTAACTATGACGAGGTTCTCAAGGCCCTCCGAATCCTCAACGACCCGGACGGCATCGGTATCGGAGCCCGCCACCTCACCGTCTCCACGAGCGGTGTTATTCCCGGTATTCGCAAATTTGCCGACATCCCCGAGCAGTTCACGCTTGCCGTTTCCCTGCATTCCGCCATCCAGTCCACCCGCAACAAGCTCATGCCCGGTGTTAAGAAGTACACGCTGCTCCGCCTGCACGAGGCGCTTCAGCTCTACACCGAGAAGACTGGGCGCCGCCCGACCTATGAGTATGCCATGATCGAAGGCGTCAACGATACGAATCCCGAGATGCAGGCGCTCTGCGACTTCTGCGAGGGAACGCTGTGTCACGTCAACTTGATCCAGCTTAACGACATTGAGGGCAGCCCGCTCAAGCCGTCGCCGATTCATAAGGTCGAGGATCTTCAGCGCCGCCTTGAGTCTCGTGGCATCGAGACCACGATCCGTAATTCTCGCGGCAATGATATTGATGCCGCCTGCGGTCAGCTGAAGCAACGTTTCAAGGTCCAGAAGAACGCATAGGGGAGTCTGCACCCCATAACGTTTCATGTGAAACATCCGACAGCTCCGGTTGCAGATAATGCAACCGGGGCTGCTTCATCTGTATTCATACTATTGGATTTGATTTACGCAAGCTTAGTTTTATCGCAAACATAAAGGGCCCTTATCTGATGAATCAGACAAGGGCCCCATCAAAAAAGGCAAGTAATTGTTAGGTACCTAATAACCAACATTTTCCCACTGGTGGGTAACCCAGTCTTGGTTGATCTTGGGATTCTTAGTCACCTGTGCAGTGCGCATGGCGACATCTTCGGTCATCACATCCATTTTCTTCTTAGATGTATCGACGATATCCTGAGCTCCGCGCAGCAGTCGACCGCGAAGTTCATCATCTGTTGCAAGCTTATAGCTAGCAAAAGCACCAGCCGCGACAATGGTTGCCAACGCAATGGCCGCGAGAATCTTATTCTTCATCCTGATCCTCCTGCCCAAATTGAATCATTTCGCCAAGGATACGGGAGAGCTCCTCTTCGTCCTTGAACTCGATTTCAATTTTATTCTTGCCACGCGAGCTCTTCACACGTACATTCGTGTTAAATACTTGACGAAGGACTCGAGCAGCTTTTTTGAATGACTGAGGTGTTGCTGGCCTTGGAGTCCTTGGCGTCTCTCCGGCAGAAAACAACGGAGCAAGATTTTCTGTCGCCCTTACGGAAAGGCCCTCTGCAACAACCTTCTCAGCAAGTCGAATCCTTGCATCTTCATAGGGAACTGCAAGAATCGCACGTGCATGGCCAGCGGTAAGCTTACCCTCAAATATCATTTGCTGAACGACCTCGGGCAGATCGAGGAGGCGCAGTGAGTTTGTAATTGCAGAGCGCGACTTACTCACTGCCTTTGACAAGGCTTCCTGGGTCATACCGCTGGCATCGATGAGTTGACGATACCCCTTAGCTTCTTCAACAGGATTTAGATCAGAACGCTGAAGGTTTTCGATAAGAGCAAGAGCCAGCATCTCCTCATCATTAACATCTTTAATGATGACAGGCAGTTCCTCAAGACCAGCGAACTTTGACGCCTGGTAACGACGCTCACCAGCGATGATCTCATAGCCGTTTCCATGCTTGCGAACCAAAAGCGGCTGCAAAACGCCATGTTCTTGGATTGACTCGCTCAACTCGCGAAGTTCAGTTTCATTAAAGTGAATTCGCGGCTGATTAGGGTTGGGAACGATATCTTCAATAGGCAGTTTTATTTCAGATGCGGCATTTGAAGCCGATGCGGACGAGCCACCGGTCTCGTATTCAGCCTCTGAGACCAAAGCGTTGAGTCCACGTCCCAATCCCCCACGCTTCTTTGCACTAGGCACGCTTGATCACCTCTTTTGCAAGGTTCATATACGCTTTTGCACCCTTATTTTGAGGCGCATAGGTAATTACCGGTTCTCCAAAAGACGGAGCTTCGGAGATTTTAACCGTACGAGGAATCAATGTCTTAAACGCCTTATCACCAAAGTACGATTGAACCTCCTCAACAACTTGATTCGACAGGGAAGTACGCGAGTCATACATGGTCATAAGCACGCCGTAAGTGTCTAAGCCCTTGTTCAGACGTGATTTGACCATCTTCATTGACTCAAGCAGCTTCGTTACTCCCTCGAGTGCGTAATACTCGCACTGGATCGGAATCAAAACGCTATCTGCTGCGGTCAAAGCGTTGATGGTAAGCAAGCCAAGTGAAGGGGGACAGTCAATGAAAATAAAATCGAACTCTTCCTGAATCGGCTCAAGCAAATCTTTAAGGCGAGTTTCACGAGCAATTGCGCTTACGAGCTCAATTTCGGCGCCCGCAAGCTGAATTGTAGCCGGAATAACGAATACCTTTTTGCAATTTGTATCAAGAACAAGCGACTCTGCCGGCACATCATTCAGCAATGCATCATAGATGCAGTGTTCAAGGTCTTCCTTTTCAATTCCAAATCCGCTGGTGCTATTTCCCTGTGGATCAAAATCGACAATCAGTGTCTTGCGACCTTGCTCACCCAGTGCTGCTGCAAGGTTTACAGCCGTCGTTGACTTACCGACGCCCCCTTTTTGGTTGATGATTGCAATGATACGCGTGTATTTTGCGCTCTTCGAACGCTTAACGTCGCGAAATCCCACGGTCCCTCCTGGTGTGTATTAAAGCTGTCAAACGGAGGATGTTTCACGTGAAACATTCCGATTCGATATCAACCGCCATGTTTCACGTGAAACACTGCAAGTTGTTACTATCCATTATGTTTCACGTGAAACATCTAGGCAAGCGGATTCTTCTTTGCCATGCCATTTGCACGAGGCAATGAAACGGATGCTGGATGAGTCTTTTTAAGAACAATGAACTCCCTGTGGCCCAAGCCCTCAGGCAAATCGATTGTGTCATTCAGAAGCAAAGTGAAGCCGCAGATCTTAGCCGCTGACATGCCCGAAGCAAGTTCCTCATCCGATGGATTGCCCTTGGTGATAACAAATAACCCTCCATCCTTGAGATACGGAGCCGCATACTCAACAAGAATCGGTAGAGGGGCCAGTGCACGGGCGGTTACGACAGAGAACTGCTTCTTATGGCTTCGAGCATATTCTTCAAGTCGATCATGAACCGCATGAGCATGTTTCAATCCAAGAGCATGAACAAAAGAATTGACAGCATCAACCTTCTTGCCAACTGAGTCAATATAAGTAGCTTTACGATGCGTGGTTATGGTTAACGGAATACCAGGGAAGCCTGCACCTGTTCCCATATCGAGCAAAGCTCCCTCAGGAGCCTTATTGATATAGGGGAGCAAAACAAGTGAGTCAAGGATATGAAGTACGACAGCATCTTCTACGTTAAGAATACGGGTAAGATTGGTTGTCTTATTTGTTTCCAGAACCAAATCTAAATGCTGAATACATTTCTTCAGCTCAACATCAGTTACGTTCAAGGAATACTCTTTGCAATAAGAAGTTAGATGACGCTGCATCTCGTCAACCTGCTGATCAGTAAGTACAAACAACAGAAGCTCCTTTCTGACAAAAATCAGTGTATCGAGAACTTTTGACAAAAAAAGGGGACGTGGAAACCACGCCCCCTTAGCATAAGCTCGAGTAGATTATCGAGCAACAATCACCACATGGCGATCAGGGTCAGAACCCTCAGAATGGGTATCGACGGTATCGTTGCCACGAAGTGCAATATGAACCAGTCGGCGCTCATAGGCATTCATGGGTGGAAGCGAAACACTCTTATGAGTACGGACAGCACGCTCGGCTGCAGACTGAGCCATAGAGGCAACCTTTTCCTGACGCCGGCTCTTGTAGCCCTCAACGTCAACCACAACCGGATACCTAAAGCCAAGCTTGCGGCTCACCAGCAAAGAGAACATAACCTGAAGGGCATCAAGGGTACGACCATGACGGCCAATGAGAACAGCAAGATCAGGAGCCGTAACATCCAAAATCAGCTCACCCTCGTCACCCTCGTACTCATCGATAGGAGAGTTGGCGGCATCGAAGTGCGAAAGGATGGAACGCAGGATGGAAATCGCAACATCGGCAATGGTGTCGAGCTCCTCATCGGTCAGCTCTTCACCGGCCTTGTAGCGCTGTGCAATCTCGGGATAATCGCCCGCAATCTGCGGGGCAACCTCCTCAAGCATATCCTCGATGATCTCTTCAGACATAACGTACTCCAAAGGTTAGGTACCTAAATAAGATTGATATCCCGACTAATTCTTCTTGTGCGGACGCGGCTTCTTCTCGCGACGGGTAACCTCGACCTGCAGCGGGGCGTTCTTAAGACGCTCTTCCTCATCGGCCTTAGCCTTGTCGATAACCTTCTGCGTCACGAAAATCTGCTGGGTAACCTGCCAGATAGAGGACACGTCGTAGTACAGCAGGACGCCGACGGGAAGGCTCCAACCCATCCAAAGCATCATGACGGTCATGACAACGGCCATCATGCGCATGCTCTGGGCCTGCTGACCAGTCTGATTGCGCGACATATACAGCTGCGGAATCAAGGTGAGAACGGCAAACAGAATCAGGCAAACCAGCGCAGGCAGCGCAACCATAAAGCCATCGGCAAAGGAAGCGCTCGGCGTGGTGGTAAGGTCAGGCAGGATGTTGAAGAACGAGAACGTGCCGTCGTTAAAGTAGTTCGGAAGGTTGCGCAGCAGCGTAAATAGGGCGAACATGACAGGCATCTGGATCAACAGCGGCAGACAACCAGCCATGGGGTTGAACTTGTTCTCGCTGTAGAACTTCTGCATCTCCTCGGCCTGACGCTGGGGATCGTCGGCATAGCGCTCCTGGATCTCGAGCATCTTAGGCTGCAGCACCTGCATGCGAGCCGTCGACTTGGTCGACTTGAGCATAAGCGGCGTCAGCAGCAGACGGATGATGACCACCAGGATGATGATGGACAGGCCCCAGTCGACCGCAAAGGTCTGGATGAGCTTGAGCAGCTCAAAAAGGATGTTAACGATCCAATCCCACATGTAAGTTTTCCTCCGATAGCGAGTGCCCGCTAAGGCACAGGGTCATAACCGCCGACGTGCAGGGGATTGCAGCGAGCGATGCGCCTCACGGCAAGCCAGCAGCCTCTCAAAACACCGTACTTCTCAATCGCCTGGATAGCGTATTGTGAGCACGTTGGGTAATAAATGCAGGCGTCAGGTAATAAGGGCGAAATAACCTGTTGATATATGCGAATAGGAGCGATGGCAACACGTCGCAAAACGTGATTGCTCATCGCTCCTCCCCGGCAACGCCGGCGCGTTTCATAAGCGAACGCAATGCCTTGTCCATCTCCTGCGGCGAGGAAACCCTCGTCTTGGGAGTCGCGAACAAGATGATGTCATAACCCGCAACGGGAAATCCACAGCTGCGGGCGGCCTCGCGCATCACACGCTTAGATCGGTTGCGCACGACAGCACAACCGAGTCGTTTAGCACCAACGAAGGCGACCCTTCCGGAGTCGCCTTCGCCAACCGATTCACATATGGTCATTCGAATCAGAGGATGATTGAAACGACGCCCCTGACTGAACACATGCTCGAAATCTTGCCGAGACTTAATAGTCTTCATGCGAGATGTGTGTATCGCTGCTAGACAGTGAGACGCTTGCGGCCCTTGGCGCGACGACGGGCGAGCACGGCACGACCACCCTTAGTGGCCATACGGGCACGGAAGCCATGGGTCTTGGCACGCTTACGCTTATTAGGCTGATACGTACGCTTCATCTTAAGTTCCTCCTGCTGCATTTCGAGTGTCCGCGGGGCGCGGACGCAGATATAGACACGTGAGCTTGAAGATTGTAGGGAAATCAATGTTCAAATGTCAAGAAATCAAAGGTAAAAGGTTGCAAAGAGTACACGGTTCCCCCATAAGAAGAACCGGCATTTGAGGCAGCAGTCAACTTTTCACGAAATTTCATCGAGTTTTCAACAGGTCGTGTTGGAAATGTTGAGAACTTTTCGTCCGTTTTCCAAAGTTTTCAACAGGTTTTGAAAACTTGTCGAAAGATGAGAAACATTGCGCGGTGAGCTACTATTTGTTCAAAACCTTTTGAAAGATTGCGAGCGGCATGTCTGACGACTTCTACACCATGGTCGATTCCGGTGATCCGGCACCCGACAACGAGCACATCACCGGCGTGCGCGAAAAACGCAACGAGGGTGAGCGGGTCACCGCACAAGCACCAAAGGCCATGTATGCAGCGCGCATCGCGGTCTACGATGACATGCTGTCGACACCGCGTGTCATCGTCATCGAACCGCAAGACGTCCGTACCTACTTGGAAGAGACAACCAACACCGTCTACCGGTGCATGAAAGAGCAGGGAGGACGCATCTCGCTGATGGTTATCCGCGAGATTGTCGAAAACTTTATCCACGCGCATTTTGCAGAGCCCATCATCTCGATTCTCGACGGTGGCGATACCATCCGCTTTGCCGATCAGGGTCCGGGCATCGACGACAAAGAGCGTGCCTTCGATTTTGGCGTGACCAGTGCAAACAGTAAGATGAAACGGTATATCCGCGGTACCGGCGCCGGATTTCCCATGGTACAGGAGTACTTGGAAAACGCCGGCGGCGCCGTCTCCATCGAGGACAACATGGGCAACGGCACCGTCGTGACGGTAAGTCTGAACCCCAAGCGCGTGCAGGAAATCGAGCGTGCCGGCGGGCGCGGGGCAGCCGTGCGGCCCGAGACGGAGCAGACGGCATATCCCCTATCCAGCACGTTTGCGCAGCAGCCCGCGGCGCAGCAGATGCAGCAGCCCGTGGCACACATGCAGCAGCCTGGATGTTTTCCCATGCAAGACCCCCAAGCACCGCTGGGCAACGCAATGCAAAACATACCGGAGAGCATAGGCTCGGCAGATCTGGACACAGGCACCGTGCAGCAGACAGCGGCCATGCCAAACGCCCCGCAAATGGGCTACCAACCGTACCCGCAAGGGTATCCTCCCCAATATATGCCGCAGCAGGGATACGCCCAGCCGTATCCCCAACAGCATCTTCAGGGATACCAGCAGCCGTACCAACAGATGCCCCAGGCGCAGTACAACCCATGGGCCCAGCAGATGCCTCCGCAGCCTTACCAACAGTGGCCGCAAAGTTTTCAACAGCAGCCGCTGCCCATGCAGAGTTCTCAACAACCAGCAGCTCAAATGATGTATCCTAATGCGGCGAATCAATATGCACAGCCGCAGCAAAACGTATTTGTGAGCGAGCGCGGCGAAGCGGCACTGGGCTATCTGGCTCAAAACCAGGAGTGTGGCGCAACCGACCTGGCACGAGCGTTTGGAAACTCAGCGCCCACGTGGTCGCGAACGCTCAACGACTTGGCACAAGCCGGCTTGGTCATCAAACATGGCCAGAAATATCATCTGACCGAGGTAGGCAGCGCTCGCGTGCGAGCCCAAAGGTAAGGAACGGGAGAAACAGTGGACGAGGAAGCAAGCATCATCCTGGGAGATGCCATCGCCTTTTGTCAGCGCGACGGCCAAGATGCACGCCTCATCAATATGCTGGGACAATCGCGCGCCGTGAGTTTGACCGAGGACACTCTGACGATTGAGGCACCTTCACGCTTTGCCATCGCTCAGCTCAAAAAGCATCAGCCGACCATCGAGGCCTATCTGGAAGATATCGCCTTTGCGCCGATCGCGCTCAATGTCGTGGCACCGCAAGGCGCCTCGGCAAATACGGCGCCGGCCACTCACCCGGTAGCGACCGCCACCGCAGCGGCAAAGCCGTCGCCCGAGCTTCGACGCGACGATGTTTCCCGTGAAACCATGGCACCGCAGCCGACCGTTTCGGTCGCACCGGCGGTAGAGCCAGCCCCCTCGCCCATCCCGACCGCCACGCATATGCCCGTCGCACACGAGGCGACACCCGGCGAGGAATCGGGCATTGCAATCAAAAACACGTTGTCCGCCGACGATTTCCGCCGCATGATGACCCAAATGAATGGCAGGCCACCGGCGAAGGGCGCGAGTTCGTCCGCAGCGCCGGCAGCACCTTCGGCGGAGGCCCCGGCGGCAGTCGAGAAAAACGCGGACGGGGCACCCCTCGCAGCGAATTCGAAATTCACGTTTGAAAACTTCGTCTTCGGACCGGAGAACAGCCTTGCCTACCGATCGGCGCTCAAATTCGCCATGCTTGCAGACACGCCCGGTACCTGCACGTCGCTGTTCATCTACGGCAAATCGGGCCTGGGCAAGACACACCTGCTGCTCGCTATCAAAAATGAGCTGGCAGAGAAATCGCCCGAGATCAAGGTGAAGTACGCCAATTCGCAGGCATATCTGGACGACTTGATGACGGAATTCGACCGCCAAAAGAAGAGCAACGCCCCCATTATGCAGGCGTACCACGGCGTCGACGTGCTCATCATCGATGACATCCAGAACATCATTGGCAAACGCGCGAGCGTGGATTACTTCTTCCAGTTGATGGACGAATTTATCCGTAACAACAAGAAGGTCGTGATCGCCGCCGACCGCGCTCCCAAGGACCTTAATATGGACGAGCGCCTGACCAGTCGCTTTAATGCCGGCCTGCTGTGCCTGGTGGCGGAGCCCAGCTACGAGATGAAGTATAAGATTTTGCAGCGGTATTACGAGAACACGATCGCCGCCGCAGCCGAGGCGGGCAACGACTCGCTGCTGGCGGCCTACGGGGGCGACGGCGGACATCTGACCGATGCGCACTTTAAACACATGGCCGAGGTCTCGGGCACCAACATTCGCGAACTCGAGAGCTTTTGCGAGCGTTGTGCCGGCGAAGCGGGCGATCGCGAGCGTGAGGGCGGGGAGCTCACCTTTGACGACATCGACGCCATCGCCAACCAGTACTTCGACACATCGGCCAAGAAGATCAATGTGCAGACGGTCCAGTCCGTCATCGAGGAGCAATACGGTGTGACGCACGAGGAGCTCATCGGGCCTCGCCGCAACGCCAATATCGCCAAGGCGCGCCATATCGCTATCTACCTGGCGATTGAGATGTGCGAGATGACGACGACGGCCGTGGGCTCCGAGTTTGGCAACCGCAACCACTCGACCGTCAGCACGAGCTATAAAAAGGTTCAGAAGATGATTCAGGAAGACCGGACTGTCACCGAAGACCTCAAGTCGCTGCGCGATAAAATTACACTGCGCTCGTAGGTAAATGGACACACCTGTTGAAAACTTGTCGAAACGGCGGTTATAAGGTGTCAAAAACTCGAGCCGCGGTGAGGAAAAGTTTCGCGCAGGTTTTGAACGTGGAAAACATGCCCAGTTGCACACAGGTTCCTGTCGATTCTCTTTTTAGGGCTGACCTGCACGTTTAGGAGTAATCAACAGTTTCGTCAGTACTATTACTATTATTAAGATATTTATATCTATAGAAAGGTATTAAAAGATGAAGTTCACCGTCAGCCAGAGCTCGCTTACGCAAGCCATCGGCGTCGTTATGAAAGGCGTCGCTTCGGCATCCACCCTTCCCATTCTGTCGGGCGTGCTCGTCAAGGCACAAGACGGCATCTTGGAATTCCAGACCTCAAACTACACCATCTCGATTCGTCACCGCATTGCGGCGCATGTCGAAGAGGAGGGCGAGATGGTGATTCCCTGCAAGATGCTCTCCAACATCACCAAGACCCTTCCCGATGCCCCGGTCACCTTTGAGCTGTCCGAGCGTCAGGTTTTGATTGGCTGCGAGAAGAGCTCTTTCCGCCTCAACACGCTCGATGCCAACGACTTTCCCGAGTTCCCGGCATACGCCATCGAGAGCGCCGTCGAGCTGCCGACCGATATCCTGTCCGAAATGGTAAGTCGCGTATGGCGCGTCACCTCGACTGACAAGGCCCGCCCCATCCTGGGTGGCGTGCACATGAAGGTCGAGAACAACACCGTGCGTCTGGTGGCGACCGACTCCTTCCGTCTGGCCGTGTGCGATACGCAGGTCGAGACCTCGACGCTTGAGGGCTCTTTTGAGCTCAATGTGCCTGCCGACGCCTTCAACGACGCGCTGAACATCATGGCCAGCCAGGCGACCATCATGATTGGCGCCACCGACACCCAGGTTGTCTTTGAGGCCGGCAACACCACCTACGTGTCACGCCGCATCGAAGGCGTGTATCCCAATTACAAGCAGCTCATCCCCGATTCGTGCGTGACGAGCGTCAAGATCGACGTAGCCGCCTTTAACGCCGCCCTTAAGCGTGTGGCCGTTATCGCGAGCGCCAACCCCGCTGTCAAGTTTGAGATCGATGTCGAGAACGGCCAGATGGGCCTGTCCTCCATTTCCAACGACCAGGACCTTGCTCAGGAGACGATCGATGTTGAGGCCGAAGGTGAGTCGGGCACCATCGCCTTCAACTACCACTACATCTTTGGCTGCCTCAATGCCCTGTCCAAGGAGAAGGAGATCACGCTGGAGCTCAAGAGCTATTCGCAGGCTGGCATCTTCAAGTCCTACGACAAGATCAACTACCTGTACCTGGTCATGCCGGTGCGCATCTAGCACTGCCCATGACCATGTACGCACGCGATCTTTCCGTTGCGCGCTATCGCAGCTTCGACAGCTACCGTCTTGCCCTGAGCGACGGTGTGACCGTGCTCGCGGGCCCCAACGCGGCGGGAAAGACCAACCTCATAGAGGCGCTGCAGCTGCTGACGAGTGGCGCCTCGTTTAGGCATCCGACCACAGCCGAGCTCGTGCGCGACGGCGTGGGCTCATGCAAGGTCGAGCTGAGGCTCGAAGGTGATGGGCGCGTACTGGACATGGGGCTGGGCGTGGAAGACGGCAAGCGTTCGTTTAGCCGCAACGGCAAGCGCTGCGCCGCGTCCGGTGTGCGCGGGGTGCTGCCGAGCGTTCTGTTTTGCCCGGACCACCTGGATATGGTCAAGCGGGGTGCCATCGAGCGCCGTACCGCACTTGATGACTTTGGCGTTCAGCTGAGCGCCCGCTATGCCGATTTGGCTAGTGCCTACGGGCGCTGCGTGAGCCAGCGCAATGCCCTGCTCAAGGAGACCTGGTGCTGCCGCGAGATGCTCGGCGCCTGGAACGAATCGCTCGCCCGCGCCGGTTCGGCCCTGCTCGTGCATCGTCTCGCCCTGCTCGACCGGCTGTCGGGCCATGTGCGCGACGCTTATGGCCGCGTGGCATCTGGCGAGCCCGCCGGTGTGTCCTATGTGTCCACGCTTGGCGACCTGCCTCGCATCGAGGATCGCGGCGAGCTCAGGGGCTGGGCGTATGAGCACATGCTCTCGGCGCTCGAGGAGCGCGCCGACGAGGAGATCCGCCGCGGCGTGACGCTCGTGGGTCCGCATCGCGACGAGATTGAGTTTTCCGTCGCGGGTCGATCGGCCCGTTCATTTGCCAGCCAAGGCCAGCAGCGAACGCTGGTGCTTGCCTGGAAGGTGGCAGAAGTGGCCGTGGCGCGCGATATCCTAGGCACCGCGCCGCTGCTGCTTTTGGACGACGTGATGAGCGAGCTCGACGCCGGGCGGCGAGGCGCTTTTCTGCAGCTGATCGGTGATGATATCCAGACAGTCATAACCACTACCAATCTGGGGTATTTTACCGATGACCTGCTTGATCGAGCCAAGGTGGTGAGCATGGGTGAGACGTGCTAATTACGAGCGCGCGAACGGAACGGTTGCCTTCGGCGGCTTTTTGGATGCCGAGCGTCAGCGCGTCCTGGCGGCCGCGACACCTGAGCGCCGCGCGCAAATGGAGGCTGCAGAGGAGTCCCGTGCGGTCTATCACGCCTGGAATACAGTGTGCTCGGGCACGCGCGAGGGACGCCATGTGACGGGCCTGCGCTACCTGCCCGAGTCCAACGAGCTGCTGGTGTACCTCGATTCGCCCTCATGGACGCAGGAGATGACACTTTTGCGCGAGATTATCCGCGCGCGCATGGAACGTGCCGGTGCGCACGTCGACGGCCTGGTGTTCAAGACGACCGCCCCCGGCCACACACCGCCCGCTGCCAAGGAGCGCCTGCGCCCGGTCCTGGCCGAGCGTCCGCCGGCTCCGCATGCCGACCTAAGCGATGCCGAGCGTGCCGAGATCGAGCGCCAAGTGGCACCTATCGAGGACCAAAAACTGCGCGAGGCCCTCGAGAACGCCATGAGAGCCAGTGCCGAGTGGGCCAAGGGCGTGCAGAGCAAAAAAGAGCCTTAAATCGCATCTGGTGGCCTTGTAGAGCCAAATACCCTCGTTCCCGAGGGTATTTTTTTACGATAAACTAGTACGGCTGTACACATTTTCTTAACTGAAGGAGGACGTGTGGCAAACGAAAACGATTACGATGGCGGCGAGATTAAGATTCTCGAAGGTCTCGAGGCCGTTCGTAAGCGCCCGGGCATGTACATTGGCTCGACGAGCGCCAGCGGTCTTCATCACCTGGTGTGGGAGATCGTTGACAACTCCGTCGACGAGGCCATGGCCGGTTTCTGCACCGAGATTCAGGTGACGGTCCACGCCGACAACTCCATCACGGTCGTCGACAACGGGCGCGGCATCCCCGTCGACGAGCATCCTATCAAAAAGATCCCGACGCTCGAGGTCGTCATGACGATCCTGCACGCCGGCGGTAAGTTCGATAACTCGGCCTACAAGGTCTCGGGCGGCCTGCACGGCGTGGGAATCTCCGTCGTCAACGCCCTGTCCAAGCGTGTGGTCGTACAGGTATGCCGCGACGGCAACATCTACGAAATGGAGTTTTCGCGCGGCAAGACCGTCAAGAAGATGGAGGTCGTGGGCACTTCGGAGACGACGGGTACCACTGTCAGCTTCTGGCCCGACGACGAGATCTTCGAGACCTGCATCTACGATTTCGACACGCTGCACAACCGTCTGCAGGAGACGGCATTCCTCAACAAGAACCTCAAGATCGTGCTGACCGACGAGCGCGAGGCGACTCCCCATGTGGAGGAGTTTTGCTATGCCGGCGGCATCATCGACTTCGTCAAGTTCCTCAACGAGGGCAAGGATGTCCCCGAGGCCTTTAAGGAGCCCATCTATATCGAGGGCAAATCGGATCCGGATGCGCCCGTGACCAAGATGGGCGAGGTCGAGGTGTCCCTGCAGTGGAATAGCGGCTACGGCGAGAACGTCATGTCGTTTGCCAACGACATCTACACCCCCGAGGGCGGCATGCACCTCGAGGGCTTCCGCACCGCACTCACCCGCGTGATTAACGATTACGCTCGCAAACAGAACCTGCTCAAGGAAAAAGACGCCAACCTGACCGGTGACGATGTACGCGAGGGCCTGTCGGCCGTTATCTCGGTCAAGCTGCCCGATCCGCAGTTTGAGGGCCAGACCAAGGCCAAGCTCGGCAGCTCCTATATGCGCGCGCTGACGCTCAAGATCGTGACCGACGGCCTTGCCGATTACCTCGAGGAGCATCCCAAGCCCGCTCGTGAGATCGTCAAGAAGGCCCAACAGGCCTGCAAGGCGCGCAACGCCGCCCGCAAGGCGCGTGAGGCGACCCGCCGCAAGAGCCTGCTCGAGACGGCGTCGCTGCCCGGCAAGCTCGCCGACTGTTCGGTGCGTGACGCCGAGTTGACCGAGCTCTTTATCGTAGAGGGCGACTCGGCAGGCGGCTCGGCCAAGGACGGCCGCCGCCGAGACATCCAGGCGATTCTGCCCCTGCGCGGCAAGATTTTGAACGTCGAGCGCGTGGGCGACCACCGCGCGTTCTCGAGCGACACCATTCAATCGCTTATCACCGCGATCGGCTGCGGCGTCACGACGAGCGCCGGTGACGGTGGCGACTTCGACATTACCAAGGCGCGCTACCACAAGATCATCATCATGACCGATGCAGACGTCGACGGTGCGCATATCCGCATCCTGCTGCTGACGTTCTTCTACAAGTACATGCGCCCGTTGATTGATGCCGGCTACATTTACGTCGCTTGCCCGCCCATCTTTGGCATTAAGGTGCGCAACAAGATTCACTACGTGTATCCCAACGGCCGCCAGCCCGAAGACGAGATCCTGCGCGACACCATTCAGAGCCTGGGACTGAACCCCGACGACAACGACGAGGACGGCAAGGCCAAGGACGGCAAGATCACCAAGAAGCGCAAGGGCTATACCGTCCAACGCTACAAGGGCCTGGGCGAGATGGACCCCAAGCAGCTTGCCTCGACGACGATGGACCCCAAGACCCGCATTCTGCAGCGCGTGTCGATCGAGGACGCCGTGGTGGCGGACCGCGCCGTGCGCGAACTAATGGGGTCCGAGGTCGGCTATCGCCGCGAGTACATCGAGAAGCATGCACATGATGCACGCTTCTTAGATGCCTAACCTGTTCGGTTTTCCCAGCCACCGCACCTTCGCCCTCAATCCTCTTTCGGGCGAATCTGCGGCGCCTGGGAAACCTAGGAGGGTTATCCGGCATTCCCGGTAATCCGTCTCCGTGGTAGGGAACTAATGGACCACGCAAACCATGAGGAGGTAACGTGGCAGACGATATCAACAATAACGAGGGTATGGACGAGGCCGGCGACGCCGGCATGCCCGACGATCTGAAGCGCCTGCTCGCCCGCGCCGAGCAGGGTGAGGACGGCAACCCGGATTCCTATAACCCCGACGCCGAGGACGAAGAAGAGGATGACGACGCCGAGCTCGAGGAGAGCTTTGGCGAAGTCGACCGTGGTGCCTCGGCCGGCGAGGATATCAACGGCGGCCAGCTCCAGATTTCGGAGTTTGGCCGCGAGATGAAGCAGTCGTTCATCGAGTACTCGATGTCGGTCATCACGGCGCGCGCCCTGCCGGACGTGCGCGATGGCTTAAAGCCGGTGCACCGTCGCATCCTGTACGCAATGAACGAGAGCGGCATCTACCCCAACCGTCCGCACAAGAAGTCGGCCTGGACGGTCGGCGAAGTTATCGGTAAGTACCATCCGCACGGCGACTCCGCGGTCTATGAGGCCATGGTCCGCCTGGCACAGTGGTTCTCCATGCGCACGCCGCTCATCGACGGTCACGGCAACTTCGGCAACATCGACGGCGACGGCGCCGCCGCCATGCGTTACACCGAGAGCCGCCTGGCAAAGCCCGCCATGGAGCTCCTGCGTGACCTGCAGAAGGATACCGTCGACTGGCAGCCCAACTACGACGAGTCGCTCGCCGAGCCCCAGGCGCTGCCCGCGCGCTTCCCCAACCTGCTGGTCAACGGCAGCCAGGGCATCGCCGTCGGCATGGCCACCAACATCGCCCCGCACAACCTCACCGAGGCGATCGAGGCCACGTGCTACCTGATCGACAATCCCGACGCCACCGTCGACGAGCTCATGCAGATCATGCCCGGTCCGGACTTCCCCACCGGTGCCATCATCATGGGCAGTGCCGGCATCAAGCAGAGCTACGAGACCGGCCGCGGCTCCATCACCGTGCGCGCCAAGGCTCATGTCGAGTCCACCAAGACCGGCCGTAGCCGCCTAGTCTTTACCGAGATTCCCTACATGGTCAACAAGGGCACCCTGCAGGAGAAGATCGCCCAGCTCGTCAACGACAAGCGCATCGAGGGCATCTCGGATATGCGCGATGAGTCCAACCAGAAGGGTATCCGTCTGGTCATCGAACTCAAGAAGGGCGTCATCCCGCAGGTCGTGCTCAACAACCTGTACAAGTACACTTCGCTGCAGACGACCTTCGGCGCCAACAACCTGGCGCTTGTCAACGGCGTTCCCAAATGCCTGAGCCTGCGCGAGATGCTGCAGTACTACATCGACCACCAGGTCGACGTCGTCACCCGCCGCACCCGCTTTGACCTTAAGAAGGCCCAGGCGCGTGCCCATATCCTCGAGGGCTACCTGATGGCTCTCGACCATATCGACGAGGTCATCAGCATCATCCGCTCCTCGCAGACCGACTCCGAGGCCAGCAGGCGCCTGATCGATCGCTTTGGCTTTACGCCCGAGCAGACTACGGCCATCCTCGAGATGAAGCTGCGCCGCCTGACCGGCCTGGAGCGCGACAAGATTCAGGAAGAGCTGGACGGCTTGCGCCGCGCCATCGCCTACTACGAGGACCTGTTGGCGCACGAGGAGAAAATCCTGGGCGTCATCAAGGAAGAGATGCGCGAGATTTCCAAGAAGTTCGGCGACAAGCGCCGTACCGAGATCAGCCATGTCGAGAAGGACCTGGACGTCGAAGATCTGATTGCCGACGAGGACATGGTCGTGACTATCACCCACACCGGCTACGTCAAGCGCATTCCGGTGGCCGCCTATCGCGCCCAAAAGCGCGGCGGCAAGGGCGTGTCGGGCGTCAATCTCAAAGAGGACGACGTTATCGACGAGATGTTTATCGCGTCCACGCACGAGTACGTGCTGTTCTTCTCGAGCAAGGGTAAAGTCTATCGCCTGAAGGTGCATGAGCTGCCGGTCGGCACGCGCCAGGCGCGCGGCACCGCGATCGTCAACCTGTTGCCGTTCGAGGAGGGCGAGAAGATCGCGAGCGTCATCAGCTGCCGCGAGTTCCCCGCCGACGAGTACCTGATGTTTGCCACCAAGAGCGGCATGGTCAAGAAGACCGTGATGAGCGCCTACGACCGTAGCCGCCGCGACGGCCTGATCGCCATCAACCTGAGGGATGACGACGCGCTGCTCGCTGTACGTCGCGTGCGCGAGGGCGACAAGATCATCATGGCAACCACCGCGGGCAAGGCGATTATGTTCCCCGAGGACCAGGTGCGCGCCACCGGTCGCGATACCAGCGGCGTCCGCGGCATTGGTATGAAGGAAGGCATGAGCGTTCTTGGTATGGAGATTACCAACGGTAACGGCGACCTGTTCGTCATTACCGAACGCGGCTACGGCAAACGCACGCCGGTCTCGGATTACCCGGAGCAGAACCGCGGCGGTCAGGGTGTCTACACCATCCAGATGACCGAGCGCAAGGGCAACCTCGCAGCCATGAAGACGGTGGGCCCGCAGCATGAGCTGTTCATCGTGACGGAGGGCGCGACGGTCATTCGCGTCAAGACCGACGAGATCAGCCAAACCGGTCGCGCCACCCAGGGCGTCAAGATGATGACCGTCGACGATAACGACCGCGTATGCGCCGTAGCCCGCATGACGGCCGCCAAGGAGAAGCCCGAAGGCGAAGGTGCCGAGGCCGCAGCCGACGCCGAAGAGGCGCCAGTCGACCTAGGCGACGGCAACGACATGCCAGAGGATCTCCTCGACGAATAAGAAGCCCTAGCCGGTAAAAATCATCAGACCCCATATATCGGCGGTCGGCGCACCTGCGCGCCGACCGCTTTTTTGACAACCTTGGACCCCGTGCCCGCCGAGTGGGCGAGATGGGTTAGGTTTG
>NZ_CAAKNY010000066.1 GCF_901212495.1 Collinsella aerofaciens
TCTGATCGACCCCTCCGAGGAGGTCTTCGACCGGTGGCAGGAGGCCGCCGGCGGACGCATCGTCAAGAGCGCCATGGCGCCCGAGCGCGACGGCGCCGCCGCCTACGCCGCGGCCCTGAGCGCCAGGGGCGTGGTGACCAGCATCGGCCACTCCGACGCCACCTACGACGAGTGCGCCGCCGCCATCAACGCCGGCGCCAGCTGCTTCACGCATACCTACAACGGCCAGCGCGGTCTGCATCACCGTGAGCCCGGTGTCGTCGGGGCCGCCATGGCCACGCCCAACACCTACGCCGAGATCATCTGCGATGGCAAGCATGTGAGCCCCGCTGCTATTAAGGCGCTGCTGCAGGCCAAGGGCTGGCAGCACGCAGTGCTGATCACCGACTGCCTGGGTTGCGGCGGCATGCCCGAGGGCAGCTACACCAGCGGCGGCATGGACGTCATCATGAAGGACAACCTTTGCTGGCTTGCCGATGGCTCTGCTATCGCCGGCTCGGTGCTCACGCTCGCACAGGGCGTCAAGAACATCGTCGACTGGGGTCTTGCGAGCGCCGATATCGCCATTCGCATGGCGACCGAGGTGCCCGCGCGCTCTGCTCACGTCGAGGATAAATGTGGCAGCATTATGCCTGGCCGCGATGCCGATTTTGTCGTGTTCAATCCCGACCTTACCCTGGTCGAGACGTATGTGGGCGGCAACAGCGTCGGCAACGCGTTTACCGAGTAGCCGCCAAAGAAGCGATCCGAAAGGGGATTTAGATGATTTACGGTGCATTGGGCGATATCGAGGAGTACCGCGGAATGCTCAAGGGCCTCGACGTGCTGATCGATTGGCTCGAGGAGAACGATCCGGCGAAGCTCGAGGTCGGCAGCCATCCGATTCTGGGCGACAAGGTCTTTGCGAACGTCATGGCTCCCACGACGCGTACCGAGGCTGAGGCCCACTATGAGACGCATCAGCGCTATCACGACCTGCAGATTGACGTCGAGGGTCGCGAGGCCTTTAAGGTCGCCACGGGCAGCCTGACGCTGGTTCAGGAGTTTGACGAGAAGGACGACTACGATCTGGTCGATTCCGACGCCTCGATCGCCGGCGATCTTGCCGACGACAAGTTCGCGCTGTTCGTTGCCGGCGAGCCCCACATGCCCACGCTCGAGTTCCCGGGTGATGGCGCGCAGCCAGTCAAGAAGATCTGCTTTAAGCTGCTTGCAGACGCCTACTGGGAGGAGTAGCGCGCTGCCCGGCTGAACTGTTCGTGTGCTGGCGTGAATTCCCTAGGGGAATCACGCTGTGACCCCGCCAACCGTGTTTTCCCTAGGGGAATCACGGTTGGCGGGGCTTTCTGTTTTTGAGCAGGAAGCGATCGACGTGGCGATACTTGGGTTGGCGCACACGCACTCAAATCGGCAACAAAAAGCCGCCCGAAGGCGGCTATCTTGTGCAATGGAGCCAGCGACCGGGCTCGAACCGGTGACCCCCGCTTTACGAGAGCGGTGCTCTACCAACTGAGCTACGCTGGCGGCCATGTGGTGACGCAACTGAGGCGTCAACAGCTGACTATGATACGGGACATCGCAAATCGGTGCAAGTGTTCTGACGGCTTTTCTCACTTTAAATGCACTAATATTGGAGACGCGATGTCTTGCTCTTACGGGTCTCAAACAGAATGGGGCGGCGATGGCTCAACCCAAGATTCTTCTCACACGCATCGACGACCGTTTCATTTACGGGCAAGACGTTGAGCTGTGGAACGAAGCCGTGGGTTCCAACCTCGTCTTAATCGTCAACAATGAGATTGCGGCGGATTCGCGCAAGTGGGCGCCCATGAGGGTGGCAGCGCCAGAGGGCGTTTGGACGCGGTTCTTCTCGGTGCAAAGGACCATCGACATCATTCATACCGCAACGCCGCGTCAATGGATTCTGATCATGGTGGCCTCACCCGCCGATGCGCTCGCGCTGGTTAAGGGCGGTGTGCCCATTACCAGGATCAGCATCGGCCATATGGAGGCAGGGGAGGGCAAGCGTTTCGCAACGCCCGCAGTCGCCACAGACGATGCAGACGTCGCTGTTCTCAGAGAGCTGCAAGCGCTTGGCGTGAAAATGGAAGTTCGCAATCTTCCCAGTGACGAACCCGACTCCATTAATGCTCTGCTGTATTAACGAGTCATCGAACGCGGCGAGTCAGCCATAAGAAAGTCAGGTTCGATTCTGGATATTTTCAGTCTTGGAAATGGGCAGGCAACGGCTCTCTAATGCTCATGTAGGTGAATCCAAAGTAGATAAGCAGTTGAAGAAATACAATTGAAACATGATGTAACAAGTAGGAAATAGTGGATAGCTGGTACATACCATCTTTCAAATATAGAATCGTTAGAAACATTTAATTAAAAAGCAATTTACCAGCTGTTTTTATTTTTTTCATTAAAACCGTTCATCGTCATTTCGTTACCGTTTACGGACCACTTCAGATTCTGGCTACATAATTGCGTCAAAACGTCCATAATAGCCAAAGGGTTAGCCGAGGGTTGAAAAACCGGCAACCGCATCGCAGAGCACGAAGATCGGGAGAAGCATGCATTCGTTTAAGATCACCAATCAATTCTTACTCGATGATGAGCCGTTCACCATCTTGTCGGGGGCGATTCACTATATGCGTGTTCATCCGAGCGACTGGCACCACTCGCTCTATAACCTTAAGGCTCTTGGGTTTAATACGGTCGAAACGTATGTACCGTGGAATCTTCATGAGCCAAAGCCTGGCGTCTTCGATTTTTCTGGGCCAATTGATTTGGCGGCATTTCTTGATGAGGCAGCGTCACTCGGTCTGTATGCAATTGTTCGGCCCTCTCCGTTTATTTGCGCAGAATGGGAATTTGGCGGCATGCCGGCATGGCTGCTGCGCCAACATGATATGAGACCGCGCAGCAGCGACCCCAAGTTTCTTGCTCACGTCGCACGTTACTACGACCATCTCATGCCGATACTCGTCTCGCGTCAGATTGACAAGGGCGGAAACATCATCATGATGCAGGTTGAAAACGAGTATGGATCATATTGCGAGGATAAGGACTATCTTCGTGCGATTCGTCGCCTTATGGTCGAGCGCGGGGTTTCCGTGCCCCTTTGTACTTCCGATGGTCCGTGGCGTGGGTGCCTTCGTGCCGGTACGCTCATTGACGATGATGTGTTGTGCACCGGCAACTTTGGTTCTCATGCAAAGGAGAACTTTGAGGCTCTATCTGCTTTTCACAAGGAGCATGGAAAACAATGGCCTCTTATGTGCATGGAGTTGTGGGACGGCTGGTTCAATCGCTATGGGGAGAACGTCATCAGACGCGATCCCGAAGATCTTGCCTCTTGCGTTCGCGAGGTGCTCGAGCTTGGAGGATCTTTAAACCTCTACATGTTTCATGGAGGCACCAACTTTGGATTCATGAACGGATGCTCTGCACGCCATACGCATGACCTGCACCAGGTAACATCGTATGACTACGATGCTCCATTGGACGAACAGGGCAACCCGACCGAGAAATACTTCGCAATTCAAAGGACAATTCACGATCTGTATCCCGATATCGCACAAAGCAAGCCGTTAACAAAAAAGACGTTTGCTATGCCCGATATCTCGGTGAGTGAGCGCGTAAGCCTCTTTAATGTGCTCGATATGCTTTCGGAGCCGATCGAAGCCCAGTATCCTATGCCTATGGAAGAGATGGGCCAGTCGTATGGATATACGTTATATACCACGACTGTCGAGCGTGACCGTGCAGATGAAGAGCGTATTCGGGTTATTGACGCCCGCGACCGTGCGCAGGTGTTCGTGAACGGTGACAAAGTGGCGACGCAGTACCAGGAGCACATCGGGGAAGATATACACTGCGTTCTTCCCTGTGAGCAAAACCGCTTGGATGTTCTGACCGAGGATATGGGTCGCGTCAATTATGGCCACAAATTGCTCGCCGATACGCAGCATAAGGGCATTAGGACAGGGGTTTGCGTTGATCTTCACTTTGTTACCGGGTGGGAGATGCGCTGTCTGACACTCGATAACATCGATAAGCTTGATTATTCTGCCGGCTGGGTAGAGGGACAACCTTCCTTTTACCGCGCAAAATTTGATATATCCGAGCCGGCTGATACCTTTATCGACACTACGGGTTTTGGAAAGGGCGTGGCATTCATTAATGGAACGAATGTCGGGCGTTTTTGGGATAAGGGTCCCATCATGACGCTCTATGTTCCGCACGGTTTATTGCACCCCGGTACCAATGAGCTCGTTATGTTCGAAACAGAGGGCGTTTACGGTGCGAATATCTCCCTTCGCTCTGAGCCCGTTATTCGTACACTTGAACAAGAAGGAGTTGAGTAGAAATGATTGTAGGCGCACGAATCGACTTTCGCTTGATTCACGGACAGGTGGCAAACCTCTGGTCTAACGCCCGTCAGGTAAGCCGTTTCATGGTAGTTGACGACGAGGTATCGCAAGACGCTACCCAAAAGCAGGTTCTTCGCATGGCTTGCCCGGCAACGGTGAAGTTGTCTGTGCTTCCTGTCGATAAGGCCGCTGCCAACATCACTGCTGGCAAATATGATGCACAACGTCTCTTTATTGTTGCAAAAAAGCCTGAGGTCTACGTTCGACTTTTGGAGCAAGGCGTTAAGCTCGAGCAGCTTATTGTCGGTAATATGACGACCATGGAGCCGGTCAAGAAGCTGTCTCGCAACATTAGTTGCGACCAGGGAGACCTTGACGCGTTTGCCAAACTCAAGGCCGATAATCTTCCAATCGTCATTCAGCTGACGCCGCAGGATAACCCAGAGGCTCTCGCGCTCTAGTCAAATTAACGCTAAGCCGCGAAGGGGGATGCGCGGTTTATATAAGCGTATTGGTATTGTAGAAACTGTTACACCTCAAATAAGGAGTTTACCATGATTGCTTGGTGGCAGATTCTTCTGTTAACCCTGTATGCGGGTTATCAGATCATGGATGAGCTGAACTGGTACACCTGTGCCGGCTCTGCCGTCTTCTCCGGTATGATTACCGGTTTGATTATGGGTGACCTGCAGACCGGTCTATTTATCGGCGGTAGCATGCAGCTCACCGTCTTGGGCGTTGGTACCTTTGGCGGCGCCTCTCGTATCGATGCCAACTCCGGCACTCTGGTCGCCACCGCCTTTGCCGTGGGCGCAGGCATGAATCCCGAGACGGCTCTTGCCGCCATCGGCGTACCTGTCGCTGCCATTCTCGTCTACACCGATATCGCCGGCCGTTTTGCCAACACGTTCTTCGGTCATGCGTGCGATGCCGATATCGAGAAGATGAACTGGGGCGCCTACAACGTGCACTACTTGCTCGGTGCCGTTTCCTGGATGCTGTCCCGCATGATTCCGGTCTTCCTGGCTCTCGCATTTGGCCAGGGCTTGGTCGAGGGCATCACCACCGCCCTTAACGGCGATTGGAAGTGGCTGGGCGACGGTCTGTCCGTTGCCGGCGGTGCCCTGCCCGCCGTTGGCTTCGCCATCCTGCTCCGCTACCTGCCGGTCAAGAAGCACGTCGCCTTCCTGCTGCTCGGCTTTGTCGTCGCCGCCCTGTTTGGCACGGCCTTCACGAGCATCATGAACCTCAACACCAACATCGTCGCTGTGAACGGCGCGCTTGGTAAGGGTGCCGTTGATATGGTCGGTATGTTCAACAACATGTCGATGCTGGCGATTGCCATTATTGGTTTCGCTCTGTCTTTGCTGTACTACAAGAACAACCAGCGTCCCGTCGCTGCTGCTGGCGCTGCGGAGGGAGACGACGACGATGAGCTCTAATGAGAAACTCGCCAATGGCACCACTGGCTACAAGATTACCAAGGAAGACCTTGCGCAGATCAACCGTCGTAACCTGCTTGGTTTCCAGGATGGTTGGAACTACGAGCGCATGCAGCACTCTGGTTATCTCTGGATTATCCTGCCCACACTGCGCAAGCTGTACGGCGACGGCACGCCGGAGCTAAAGGAAGCCTGCCGTGCCCAGTGCGCACCGTTCTTCAACACCTCAAACTTCCTCAACACGATCATCACCGGTATCGATTTGGCAATCGAGGAAGAGGAGGGCCTCGAGGGCCTCGAGGCTGTTGCCGGTCTCAAGACTGGCCTCATGGGACCGTTGGCTTCCATCGGCGATTCCATCTTCGGTTCGCTGCTCCCGACCATTTTCGGCGCCCTGGCTGCCAATATGGCCATGAACGGCAACCCCTTGGGTATCTTCATCTGGGTCGCCGTCAACATCCTTGTTGACTGGTTCCGCTGCAAGCAGACCCACATGGCTTACGAGCAGGGTATGAAGCTCGTCACCACCATGAGCGATCGCCTGAACGCGTTGACCGACGCGGCCTCCGTAATGGGTGTCTTTATGGTCGGTGCTCTGGTCGCAACCAATGTCGGTATCGTTATTGCGGCGAAGCCTGTTATCGGCGGCGTTACCGTTGACTTGCAGAACATCTGCAATATGATTTGCCCCAAGCTGGTTCCTGCCGCACTCGTCGGCTTCGTATACTGGCTCCTCGGTAAGAAGGGTATGACCTCGACGAAGGCCATCTTTATCGTCTTGGTTCTGTCCATTGCCTTGGGTGCATTCGGTATCATCTGCAAGGGCTAAGTACCCCATATTGTCACGGCATTTGAGCCTCAATTGAGACGTGGCGCACACCTCCAAGGCGACTCTATCGCCATATCCCCTGGAGTGTGCGCCTCTTTTGTTTTGTCGGACACCGCTGTTTATAGGCGGTTGTGCAGCCATCGTGTTGGATTAATTCATTAAGGCTGCCTTGAAGGGAATATAGTGCAATGCCATTTTGGATCGTCCTGTTCATTTGTGTTGTCGTGGCTTATTTCGCTGTGACCGAAGGTGCGAAAAAATACTTCGATATGAAATTGCAGGTATTGTTTAACTTGGGCTTATACCAAGATTGCATAGACCTGCTCGATCGCAAGCTTGCGCGTATAGTCATGTCTACGTATAAGCAGTATTACCTGCGTTTCACGATCTATGAAGCTGCTGATATGGACGCATATGCAGATCGAATGCTTGACCACTTGCTGGAGATGTCGTGCAGCGATAAGCAACGTCGACAGCTTACGGTTCGCGCCTTTAATTTCTATATCAAGACAGGTGACCGGAAGCGGGCAGCGTCCATGTTGGAAGATATGCGCCCCGTCGTGTCGAAGGGCATTTTGGCGGACAGTCAATTGACCTACGACATAGTCTTTCGCCATCGGCATGATAAGATCGATGAGATGGAAGCTATGCTAGATACGAACGACCTTGGGTTACGCGGAAAGCTCTATCTGCTGCTCGCATATCAATATGAGAGCAGCGGGAACAAGGGCGAAGCACTTAGATATCGCAACCTTGAAAAGCAGCTTAGAGACGCCCACAGACCTCCCACGATAAAGCAAAATACTCTCTAAATGTTAATGATGCAGCGGTCGTAAGAGCCTTTTGGGGTTCTTTGGCTAGAGAAAGCGAACGATAGAAAGGTAGATAAAATGATTGGATTTGTACTAACTGGTCACGGTCAGTTTGCAACTGGTTTGAAAAGCGCTGTGGATATGGTTGCCGGCGAACAGCCTAATTTTGAGGTAGTTCCTTTTGCGGGCTCGGAGGCGGTTACGTTTGGTGATGATTTGCGAACCTGCATTGCCGAGATGCGTCAAGCTTGTGATGGCGTATTGGTGTTTGTTGATTTGCTTGGCGGTACTCCGTTCAATCAAGCTATCCCAATGACGACTAAGCTCGATAACGTGACCGTTGTCACCGGAACAAATCTGCCTATGTTGGTGGAGCTCGTTATGACGCGTGCGTTTGGAGATCCAACGCTTGATGAACTTGCCGAACGCGCACGGGTTGTTGGTCGTGAGGGAGTCGATCTCAAGAAACTCGAGATTGCTGACGATGATGAAGACGATGAGCTGTAGTGTCGCTATTAGCCCATTTATTGGACATGTTGATGCATTACCTGAAGGCTGAAGTACTGGTCAATTGCTAATTTCGTGGAGAACATCATGACGTGCAAGAGGCACAGGCAACCGCTATATGACCAGCTCGTAGATATTCTGATCGATAAAATTGATCATGAATATCAGCCAGGTGATTTGATTTCGTCCGAACGTGAACTTGCCGAACGTTACGGGCTTTCGCGGTCGACTGTCCGGCTTGCAATTCAGGAACTTGAGTATCTTGGTCGGATTGTGCGAAAACAAGGTCGCGGTACGTTTGTTGCCGATCGACTAGCCCAAGCAACTAATCTTACCCAATCGTACAGTTTTACTGAACAGATGAAAGCGATGGGCCGGCTGCCAGAAACAACCATCTTAGAGTTCTGTGAAATGGAAGCAGATAAAACACTCTCGATACAAATGGGGATTCGTTTGGGTGAAAAGGTATTAAAACTCAAGCGTTTACGGATGGCAGATGGTATACCCATGATGGTTGAGCGTAGCTATCTTCCAGCAAGGCTCTTTATTTCACTCAAGCGTCCTCTGCTCGAACAGAAGCCCCTTTACGATGTTATTGAGCAGGATTATCAGCAGAAAATTCGAGTAGCGGATGAGGAGTTCTCTGCGGGTATAGCACGTCCATGTGATGCTCGGCTTCTAGGTATTGGTGAAGGTGCACCAGTTCTGGACATAGTCCGAACTACTCACAACACCCAAAATGATGTTGTCGAGTTTACGCTTTCGGTGGCTCGTGCGGACAAGTTTAAGTACAGGATTTCTCATTATCGAGATACTGTGTGATCGGATACGAGTGCCAACGAAAGAAAAACAGCCTATGACTACTACTCGATTTGACTTTTCAGATTAAGTCTTTGTATACCAGACAATTTAGTAAAGAAAGAGGTATTAGAAATGTTCGAGAAGAGTGTCGAGGAGCTCACCGAGCTCGGCGCCCAGATCACCACGGCCGAGATTGCTCAGCAGCCCGAGCTTTGGCGTGATACGTTCAACATCTATCGTGAGAACAAGGAGGCCATCGAGGCCTTTCTGGCCGAGGCTCGCGCCATGGGCGAGGGCCGTCTGTCCGTTGTCTTCACCGGTGCCGGTACGTCTGACTACGTTGGCGATACCTGCGCCCCGTACCTGCGTCACGCTGGCAACACTGATCTCTACGACTTTAAGCCCATCGCCACGACCGACATCGTGAGCGCCCCGCGCGACTTCCTGCGCGCCGAGGATCCCACGCTCGTGGTTTCCTTTGCCCGCTCTGGCAACAGCCCCGAGAGCCTTGCCGCCGTTGCCGTTGCCAAGGAGCTCGTCCACAACGTTAAATTCCTCAACATCACCTGCGCTCCCGAGGGCAAGCTCGCCGTCGAGTCTGCCGATGATCCCAACGCGCTGACGCTGCTCATCCCGCGCGCCAACGACAAGGGCTTCGCCATGACCGGTTCCTACACCTGCATGACCCTGCTCTCTACCCTCATCTTTGACGAGGCTTCGGATGAGCAGAAGGCCGAGTGGGTCGAGACGATTGCCAAGATGGGCGAGGAGGTCATTTCCCGTGAGCCCGAGGTCGCCGATTACCTGGCTGGCGACTTCAACCGCGTGACCTACTTGGGTTCTGGCTCCTTCGGTGGCCTTGCCCAGGAGAGCCAGCTCAAGATCCTCGAGCTCGCTCACGGTCTGGTCGCCACTTCCTACGACACCTCCATGGGCTATCGTCACGGACCCAAGTCCTTCGTCGACGACAAGACCCTCGTGTTCGTGTTCGTCAACAACGATGCCTACACCCGTCAGTACGATATCGACATCCTCAACGAGATCGGTGGTGACGAGATCGCTCAGCACACCGTTGCCGTTCAGCAGGAAGGTACCACCGTCTATGAGGGTGAGTCCTTCACCTTTAAGGGCTACGAGGCACTTCCCGAGGGCTACCTCGCCCTGCCGTTCGTGATGTTTGCCCAGGCTATCAGCCTGCTCAACTCCGTGCGCGTGGGCAACACGCCCGATACGCCGAGCCCCACCGGCACGGTCAACCGCGTGGTTAAGGGCGTGACGATTCACCCCTTCACCGCTTAATCGCGTCCCCCTGTAAGGGCGCCCGTCCGCTCATAACGGCGGGCGGGCGCTTTTTGTTTTTACTTGGACCAGGTATAAGCATCACTATATACAACTGCTTTAGAAGCAAGGAGTGCATATGAGCACGTATGCTATCAAGGCCGACAAGTTCTTTTTGCCGGCGGGGCCGCAGCTGGGCGGCTACCTCATGGTCGAAGACGGCGTCTTTGGCGCCTGGCGGGCCGACGAGCCCGCTTGCGAGATCAAGGATTACTCGGGTACATGGATTGCGCCGGGCATGGTGGACACCCATATTCATGGCTTCTATAACCATGCCACGACCGATAACGATGCCGAGGGCATCAACATCAGCTCGACCGAGCTCGCCCGCCGCGGCACCACCAGCTGGCTGCCTACGACCTTCACCGACGGCGTGGAGCAGATCAGGGACGCCTGCGCCGCCATCGCACAGGCGGACGAAGAACGTGGCCCCGAGTTCTGCGGTGCCCGCATCCAGGGCATCTACCTGGAGGGCCCGTTCTTCACCATGAAGCACGTGGGCGCCCAGAACCCCGCTTTTCTGATCGACCCCTCCGAGGAGGTCTTCGA
>NZ_CAAKNY010000067.1 GCF_901212495.1 Collinsella aerofaciens
CGCGACCCACCCGCCACGAAATCGGCCCATCTACTACGTTTAAACCACTACCCTCAACCACAGCGAACAACGCAAAAAGAAAACCGCAGGTAGAAAGCCTGAGGTTTTTCATAAAACGCGGTTGTGCTTGGGGGTGTTGGGCTAAACGTAGTAGATGGGCCAGTTTCGTGGCGAGCGCCGTCAACCGATTCCCTGGGGACGTCTCGGGACGGAAGAAAACGGATCAATTGACTCTCTGAGGGCCATGATGCCCGTCATATCAACCGGCCATTCCAAAACTATGCCGGTTTACGGGGCTGGATCTCAGATCCCTAACCACACGCAATTCGAGCGAAATAAAACCGCAGGTAGACGGCTCGTCTATTTTCGAAAAATGCCGGTATGATCGGCCTGCGCCAATCTAGCCCCGTAAACCGGCATAGTTTTGATATGACACCAAGGCAGTATTGATTCTCGCCCCGGCGCAATCGCCGCTACAGCCCGTACTTCACGACGACGCGGTTGATGCGGCGGCACCAGGGCTTGTACAGGGCGGCCAAAAACACACAGGTCGCGAGTCCGTGCGTGATGTCGAACGGCACCGCCGTAGCAAGACGCGCCGCAGCGCCTGCCCAGGTGAGCGGCTGCACAAAACCGATGATGTCATACGCGTTGATCACGACGCCATACAGCAAGCCCGAGGCAAAGCCGTACGCCATCAGCGCCGGCATGCGCACGGTTCCATCCGCACGGTCGAACGCACCCGCATGCGCCAGCGCACCGCCAACATAGCCAACCAGGCCCCAGGCATACATCTGCCATGGCGTCCACATGCCCTGTCCAAAAAAGAAATTGCTGGTCAGCGCCGCCAGCGCACCGACCATGAAGCCGTTGCGTCGACCCAACGTGGCCCCCGCGATAATGGCGATAGCGCTCACGGGTTTAAAATCGGGAATGGGGCCGAACAAGATGCGGCCCGCCGCGGCCAGCGCCGCCAACACCAGCGTGGGCATAATCTGGCGCAGGCCTGGACGTGATGTCTCATAGCCCGCAAAGAACAGCGCGAGCACGAGCGCCACTACAACCAGCATGGCAAGCGCCGCCTGCTCAATGCCCGCCAGCAACGCCGCAGTCATCACTGCCGGCACCACCAGGAGCAGCGGAATCTCCATTTTTGTGAGTAGGCGCGGGGCGCGATGATCCGTCATCCCATCACGCCCTGTAGAACACGTTGTCGGCAAAGAAATCTGCCGGAGGCTCCATGCAGGCGATCTCGCCGTCGAACATCATGGCGACGTCGTCGGATACCTGCTCGGCAAAGTCTAAGTCGTGCGTGGCAATGACGACGGTGCCGCCGTCCTGCGCATGCTCGCGCAGGGCTCGGGCGATAATGCAGCGACTTGCCAGATCAAGGCCCTTGGTGGGCTCATCAAGCAGCAGCAGCTCCGGACCAATCAACAGCAGCTTTGCCAACGCAAGCAGCTGGCGCTGACCGCCCGAAAGATCGTACGGGTGACGCGTCTCCAAGCCCGCCAGGCCCAGGCGCGCTGTCTGCTCCTGTGCTGCGGCCTCGTCGTATCCGCAGGCCGAAGCCCATTCCATCAGCTCGTCGCGCACCGTTTCGGCGACCAGCAATGCCTTGGGATTCTGTGGCAGCAGCGCCGCCGAAGCCGTCCCACGCACCATGCGGCCACGCTGCAGCTTAGCCGTCTTGGCCAGCACCGAGAGCATCGTCGACTTGCCGCAGCCGTTTCCGCCCACGACCGCATGCACCGCGCCGGCTGAAAACGTCACATCGAGCCCACGCAGCACCCAACCGCCCGCGCGATCGTAGCGAAACCAGCCCTCGCGAATAGCTGCCGCCGCACTCGTCGCCGCCCCCTGAGTGGGCCGACAAGAGTCCAAAGCCAAAAGCCCCTCGCGACTACCCAAACTCGCCCGGTCAACCACATCTCTCACGCGACCGCCCTCAATCTGGTACGCACGCGTCGCATACTCGAGCATCGGCCGCGGTTGATGCGTAGCCACAATAACCGTGCAGCCCAGCTCACGGTTCACGCGAAACAGCGCGTGCAGAAAATTCTTCTCGGCAACGGGATCGAGCTGAGACGTGGGCTCGTCGAGTAGCAGCACACGCGGACGCAGCGCCAGGACGGCAGCAAGCGACAGCAGCTGCTTGCGGCCACCCGAAAGCGTATCGGTATCGCGATGCAGCCAGTCCTCCAGACCAAAGAAATAGCTGGTCTCGGCAACACGGCGGCGCATCTCGTCGCGCGACACACCCAGATTTTCCAGGCCAAACGCCATCTCGTGCCACACGGTCTCGCACACAATCTGGTTCTCAGGGTCCTGAAACACGTAGCCCACGCGCTCCGCAGACGCGCGCACGTCCATGTCGGCAACGTCCTCGCCCAGCACGAGCAGTTCGCCAGTGCGCTCGCCCGTCGGAGCGATCTCGGGCTTGAGCAGCGACAGCAGCGTCGACTTACCCGATCCGGTACCGCCAACAAGCAGCGCAAATGCGCCTTGGGGAACAGACCAGTCGAGCCGCTCGAGCACCGCAGCATCAGCCCCGGGGTAGGCAAAGCTCAGGTTCCGCACCTCAATCGCCGGCATATCCGGGCCAGACGCCGCGCCCGACACCGGGCCCCTATCCAACCGAGCCATCAGCCAAACCTCTTCTCATCGATCGCATGCAACACGCAGGGCAGCACCATCCAGGCAGCATACACGACATAGCCCAGCCACGGCGCGGGCACCGAAAGCTGCGGGTAAAACGAATACTGCGCTGTCGCGGTCCATGCCACTGCCACCGCGGCGGCACCAAACGCCGCAAGTCCAACCAGCGCGGCAGCGTCGCCGCACGCCAGCCGATACCGCGCGTACGTCGTGCGACGAGTCGCGGCGCCCCACCCGCGCGAGCGCATGGCGTCCGCGCGCTCAAGCGAATCTTCCATGCCCCAGCCCATCAAAACGGTCGACGCCCGCAGGCGCGATCGCACGGGATCGGTGGGCGCGCGCCCCGACACATCGATCGCGTCCTGCACCGCCAGCACCGTGCGGCCGCGGCGCAAAAACTGTGGGATAAGCCGCATGCACATCGAGATCATGAGCGCGATCACCGGAGCGGCGTTGCCCAAAAGCGCAAGCACCTTGTCGTAGCCAAGCATCGACGCCGCGGCCTCAAACCACAGCACGCTCGCCACAAACAGCCCACCCATGCACAGGCCGTATACCATGCTCTCCAGATACACCGCACGCATGCCAATACGAAACAGCTCCGTCGAGCCCGAGGCGCTAAACAGCGGATTGAGAACCGCGATGATCAAAATCACCGGCAGCTGCCAGCGAAGCGCCCCCAACGTGCGCGCGGTGCCGCGCGTCGCAAACCCGTACGCCAGCCCGCCCGCAAGCGACAGCGCGATCAGTACCGGTTGCATCGAGAACATGGTGAGCCCTAGCGCCAGCACCATGTAGAGCGCCGGCACCGCCGGATGCGACATCGAAAATGCCGCGACGGGCTCGATGGCCGACCTCTCTCGCATATTATCCACGGGCACCCCATCCCTCGCTCAAACGCCAACGCCGCAGCGCCGCCGCCATACACAACCAGCGCAAATACCACGCCGGCGGCAGCGGCATCGGCCATCGCGCATCAATCGTTACGCGCTCATCATATGCCTGCGGTATCATATTGCGCCGTGTATCGTTTCCAAACACACGTCTCTATAACGTAACAGGAGATCACATGGACGCAACCGCAATTATCCTCGCCGCCGGCGAGGGCACCCGCATGAAGTCGAACCACTGCAAGGTTTCACACAAGATCCTGGGAAAGCCCATGGTCCAGTGGATCGTCGACGCCACCATCAAGGCCGGCTGCAGCCGCGTCGTGGTCGTCATCGGCAGCCACGCCGACGAGATGCGCGCCCTCATCGATGGTGCCTACGCCAACAGCGCCACCAAGGTCGAGTGCGTCGAGCAGACCGAGCGCCTGGGCACCGGCCACGCCGTAAAGGTCGCGCTCGAGGCCTGCGGCATCACGCAAGGCCCCGTCGTCGTGCTCAACGGCGACCTGCCGCTCATCACCGCCGACACCGTCGCCAAGTTCGCGCAAACCGTCGCCACCGGCGAGCTCGCCTGCACCGTCATGACCATGACCCCGCCCGACCCCTTTGGCTACGGCCGCATCAAGCTGGGCGCCGACGGCCAGATCGAGCGCATCATCGAGCAGAAGGACTGCACGCCCGAGCAGGCCGCCACGCTGCTGGAGTGCAACGCCGGCTGCTACGCCTTCGACGGCGCGCAGCTTGCCGCCCACATTAACGAGATCGGCAACGACAACGCGCAGTCCGAGTACTACCTGCCCGACATGCTCGAAATCCTCAAGGGTCACGGCCAGGCTGTCTCCATCTTCCACTGCGACGACTACCGCGACGGCCTGGGCGTCAACAGCCGCATTCAGCTCGCCCAGCTCACCGCCATCGCGCGCGACCGCATCAACGAGCACTGGATGGCCGAGGGCGTCACCTTCATCGACCCCACGCAGGCTTGGATCGGCCCCGATGCCACCATCGGCCGCGACACCATAGTGTGGCCGCAGACGCATCTGGTCGGTCACGTCACCGTGGGCGAGGAGTGTCAGCTCGGCCCCAACAGCCGCCTCACCGACACCACCGTCGGCAGCGGCTGCACCATCGATGAGACCATCGCCATCGAGGCCGTCATCGAGAACGGTGTCGACTGCGGCCCGCGCGCCTACCTGCGCCCGGGCACCCATATGCTCGACGGCTCCAAGGCCGGCACGCACGTGGAGATCAAGAAGTCCACGATCGGCGAGGGCTCCAAGGTGCCGCACCTGTCCTACATCGGCGACACCACCATGGGCTCCGGCGTCAACGTGGGCGCAGGCTCCATCACCTGCAACTACGATGGCGTGCACAAGCACAAGACCGTCATCGGCAAGGATGCCTTCATCGGTTCCGACACCATGATGGTCGCGCCCGCCCAGATTGGCGACGGTGCACTCGTGGCCGCCGGCTCCGTCATCACCGAGCCGGTCCCGGCCGACGCCCTGGGCCTGGGTCGTGCCCGTCAGGTAAACATTGAGGGCTGGGCCGCCGATTATCGCCGCCGTCTGCACGAGGACGACGAGGTATAACGTTTTACCAAGCATCTAAGGAGCTGTTCCCATGGGGACGGCTCCTTTTTCTATTGTGACCTGCGCGACCGGATGAGTGGTCGGTTCGTGTCCGTTGACGGTAAAGACATTATCAAGACCTGATAAACCCCGCCGCGCGGTTACAATGCAACAAGGCATCTATATGGCATTCGATATAAAGGAGAAGGGTAATGCCGATTAATGATCCCGAGAAGTCGGAGAATATGCGCAAGTCCATCCGCGTGTATTCCGGTTCCTCCAACCGTCCCCTCGCTCAGAAGATTGCTGAGTACCTTGGGGTCGAGCTTTCGGGCCTTACGCTAAAGCAGTTCGCCAACGGTGAGATTTACGCCCGCTACGACGAGACCGTCCGCGGCGCCGACGTCTTCCTGATTCAGTCCGTGGCCGGCGGCAACGTCAACGACATGCTCATGGAGCTGCTCATCGCCACCGACGCTGCCAAGCGTGCATCCGCCCGCTCCATCACCGCCGTTATCACCCACTACGGCTATGCCCGCCAGGACCGCAAGGCCGGCCCGCGCGAGCCCATCACTGCCCGCCTCGTCGCCAACCTGCTCGAGCGCGCCGGTGTCAACCGCATCATCACCCTCGACCTGCACCAGGGTCAGATCCAGGGCTTCTTCGATATCCCGGTTAACCACCTGTCCGCACTGCCGCTGTTTGGCCAGTACTACAACAACATGCACTTCGGCACCGACAACCTGGTTGTCGTCTCCCCCGACGTGGGTCGCGCCAAGGCCGCCAAGAAGCTGTCCGACATGCTCGGCTGCAGCCTCGCTATCGCCCACAAGGGTCGTCCGCGCCACAACGCCGCCGAGGTCATGGGCATCATCGGTGATATCGAGGGCAAGACCTGCGTCATCAACGACGACATGATCGACACCGCGGGCACCCTGTGCGCCAACGTCAAGGAGCTCAAGGCTATGGGCGCCGGCGACATCTACGTATGCGCCACCCACGGCATCTTCTCCGGTCCGGCCATCGAGCGTCTGAACGACGCTCCGATTGTCGAGTGCCTCGTCACCGACGCCATTCCCGTCGAGGTCGGCGGCAAGATCAAGACCATCTCGGTCGCCGAGGAGTTCGCTCAGGCCATCTCCGCCGTTTACCACGAAGAGCCCGTCTCCACGCTCGTCGGCGGCGACTTCGCGCTGTAATCCAGCGTGCATCGCATCATCTTTGGTGTTTTTAAAGGGGCCGGAAGCTCGCTTCCGGCCCCTTTTCTATTCCTCGCCAACCCGCCCTGGACAGTTAGTTCAGATACGTATTTATTTAAGAACCTAATGAGCCTCTTAGGGCATCTGAAGATGGCCGACGGATACTCTAAACAGCCCGAACCCGACGCTTTCGAGCGCAGTCGTCACACTTTGCCTTTCATTCGCCCTCAAAAGCCCCTGAAAATACCCAAGCAAAACGCTGCTTTATACGTATCTGAACCAACTGTCCAACACCCATCGCTGACATTAGCAGCGGGACTCACTTTCTCGCAAGCTCTCAGTAATATCCCCGTTTTCCTAACACCCGACCGTTCATGGCGCGCAGCACCCCGCTGGGCGAAAAGAACGGCATGGCAGTCGCGTTTCGCCAGCGGCTTAGTACCTTGTAACTATGACCACCGTGATTTCACATTTCTCCGCCCTCCGCGCAATTCGCCGCGCACGACGGGCATACTCTGCCCTTCCTTGGGACTCCATCGACGGCGGACAGCAGGCGCAAGCTCTAGCCGGCTGCATTCCCAATAATGACGCGGTAGACTTTAGCGCGCTTTCGATCCTCGACGCCTGGAATGAAGACGATTCCGAACCGCTTGATCTTCTCATTTCAAACGAAGACAACAGGCGTCCCGACAAGCGACTCCGCCAGCACATTCTCTCCGCCACGCTTCCCAAAAAAGTGCAATCATGCGAATCGAAGCCGACATCTACGCTACGTCTCCCGCCATGACGGCCATGCTTTGTTCCAAAAATGAGTCAGTCGCCAAAACCTTGATGCTCCTTATGGAGCTGCTCGGAACCTACTCCCTTCCGCCCGAGGCAACCTACCCCATCGCCTATGACGATACGTGGCCCAAGGCCGACGGCTTCGAAGCGATGGGCGATCTTGATTGTCAGGGCAGCCAACCGGCACCCGAAGGACAAGCCGAAGCCCGTTACGAACAGGCACACTACAAGTGCGAACCTGCTACAACCATCGAAGATCTCGAGGCAATCGCACGGTTCGCCAAAAGCAGCTCCTATGCCTCGTTTCGCACGGCCGTTAAACTCGCCCGCACCGGATCCGCATCCCCAGCGGAATCCTTAATGTTTGCCGTCCTAGGCGCGCCCATGCGTTTTGGCGGTTTCGGATGTTGCAGCCTGCCCATGGGAGGCCTGCTACTCAACTATAGAATCGACTTCGATACCCTTGCGGTCAACATGTCCTCGGGTATCCCCTACGCCATCTGCGACTTATATTGCCCGGCCGCCGGAGTCGACAACGAATACAACGGAATTGGACATGAGCTTCAAAACGCTCGCATTCACGACGGGAATCGCAACAATGGCCTCAAGGCCATGGGTATCCACGTCCTGGTTATCAATCGTGACCAAATGAAGGACCTTGTTGCACTCGAAGCCTTCGCCCAGACGATGCATCGACTTGCGGGAGCTCGATTCCGCTATCGCATCAAGGGTTATCGCAAGCGTCAAGCCGCTTGGCTCAACGCCCTGCGGGCTGGAATCGGCCTCGCGCCGGTCTAAAAACCGGATTGCACACTTACTGCCGAGCAAGGGCGGACAGTTGGTTCAGATACGTATAAATGGACACATCAGATCGAGCCGTTTTGCCGTCAACTCTGTGCAATTCGCCCTGTTCGATAATAAAACAGACTTCAAAACAGCACTATACCGACCAGTTGGAGCGACCGACCAGCACTACGGCATCGAATCGAGCGCTTCGATAGCTCGTGTTTTATACGTATCTGAACAAACTGCCCACCTGGGCTTCTGGCGGCCGCCCAAACGCCACCAAACAGCCTCGATCGCCCTCCATTTGACAGCTGTAACGGGGTCGCTCACCATAGCAGACGACAAATCGACGAAAGGAAGCACATGGCAGCTGCACAGCCGCTCAAGATTCGCATGGTTGCCGGGCTTGGCAACCCGGGTGAGGAATATGCCGAGACCCGCCACAACGCCGGCTTTAAGGCAATCGACGACTTGGCCCGTCAGGCCGGCGTCACGTACTGGAAAAACCAGGCCGGCGCCGAGATCGCGTTCATCAACATCAACGACCCCGAGGAAGATGGCGGCAAGCGCCAGATTGTGCTGGTCAAGCCGCAGTCGTACATGAATACCTCGGGCGGTCCCATCTCCAAGCTCTGCCGCGAGTACAAGATCAAGGCCGAGGAGCTGCTCGTAATCCACGACGAGCTCGATATTCCCGCCGGCGACGTGCGCGTTAAGGTGGGCGGCGGCCATGCTGGCCACAACGGCCTGCGTTCCATCATCGACAAGATGGGCAGCCGCGACTTCAGCCGTATCCGCACCGGCATCGGCAACCCTCCCGGCAAGATGGCCGTCGCCGACTACGTGCTTAAACAGCTGCGCGCCCGCGAGGCCGAGGATTTCCATGACACCTGCGCCCGCGCGGCCGACGCCGCCGGTCTCGCCATCGTGCACGGCGTGGTCTATGCCCGCGACCATGTCAACGGTGCCGCCTCCGCCAACGGCAAGCACTAAAACCTACCATTTAGGGACAGGTTTATTTTGGCAGGTTTTAT
>NZ_CAAKNY010000068.1:0-6948 GCF_901212495.1 Collinsella aerofaciens
GCCGGCGTTAGCCGGTGCGCCCCTACTTTGGGAAACATAAAACTCGCTTTTAATCGGTTGCCTGCGTAGCTCAAAGCGGGAACAACCGCCATGACGATGCATGCGATACCGAGCAGCGGTGCGCGGCAGCTATAAGCGCTGCTCCTAGCAGGAATAGCGCTAATGAGGCGGCGATCCAGTTGCTGTCGGCGGTCTTGGGGAGCGTGGCGGTGGCGGCGCCGGCAGCCTTGGCCTTGGATGGCGTGGACACCGTGGTCCTGTTTACTGTCGTTTTGGTTGTCGTGATCGTTTTGGGCGTCGCAGTCGCGGGCTTCAGGGCGGGATCCGTCGCGGACCCGGCACCGGGCTGCCCACCGGCAGGACCGGCGCCACCAGCCGGCTCGCCCGCGCCACCCGGTACCTCGCCCCCACCGGTCTCCCCCGCCGGAGGTGTGGCGACATCGGGCTCAATCACTACATGCGGTGCCACTGCACCGGAGGCAGCCACCACGCCACTAGCACCAAAGACCCCACCAGCAGGCGTCACAAACCGTGCGGACACAAGCGACCCGACCGTGCACGCAACACCGCCGTCGGCACCGGCCGCATCAAGCCACGAGGCGTCGACGGAAAGCCGGCAGCCGTCCACACCAGCGCTAAGGCCCGCGTCCTGCAGAAACACGCCATAAGCCCGCACGCCCGCTCCGGACCCGGCGCCCGCGGCAACGACGCGCCCGCCGCCGCGCACGGCCATGTCGCCGGCAATCACGCCGGCGACCGCCTCGTTTGTAATATCGGCCCCGTCTGCCCGCGCATCGACGGTGCAGCCGTCAACCACGAGCGCCTGCGACACGTGGATCCCGCACTGCGAGCCCGTCGCCGTCAGGGTCCCGGTGCCGCGAAGCGTCAGGTTGCCCCACACCTCCATGCCGCACAGCGTGATGTCCGCATCGGGCGCATGCGACTCCGTCACGGAGTTCTGCCCGGCAAGCGTCAGCACCAGGTCGCCCTCGGCGCCGATGGCCTCGCCCGCGTAGCCATTAAGCTCCAGGTGGTCGGCGTCGGTCCAGACCCAGCCGGGGCCCGACACGCCCGGCTCGTAGTACGTCGCGCCCGCGATGATGAGGCTCTCCGCGCCAGCGGCATAAGAAGGCCCGCCCAGCAAAACGCATAGGCAGGCCATGGCAACAATCGGAATGTAATGACGGCTGGTGTGGGACTTGGCAGCAAACATACCTGCTCCGATCTTCGCAGGAGCCAATAGAATGTGCACCAGAAAATGCCCTGGTAGCAGCAATTTATAGTTTAGCGAGATCAATGCGGGAGCAAAGAGAAATCGTGTGGGCAATGTCCACAATTAGGTGTAAATCGTTTTGCCAGTCGGTGAAAGGAGGGATCAACGGATTAGATATCCATCTTATTAAAGTCGATGGAATATCCCATGGACTTGAGTTCTTTCAAGAGGCCGAACTCCCAACTGTCTGTTCCGGTATAAACGACGCCCTGTAGATCGGAGGGAATCTCGATACCTTTGTCAACAAGAATTGCAACGTTTTCCCTGCCAAGCCGACCAATAAAGTATCCGGCTTCAAATACAACATTTTGTCTAGCCCTGGGCTTTTCCGACTGTTCTGCCTGGGCTCTTCCTTCGTCGTCCGCCGTAAAAAGGCATACCGCTCCTGCTGCATCGCCTTCAATTTCCAGCTTTTCGATGATTGTCTTGCCCTGATTTGACTGCTCGTTTAGGACAACCGCCGTCAGGCCCTGCCTTTCGATGATTCTCGCGACCCTTTCTCTAAGCTCTCCGTTGTGACCATGAACGATAAATACCTTCGAATAATCTCCAACATTTGCAGTCGATCCGGTTTCCCCTTCGTCTGAAAACTCATCAAGGTATGTCTCCAGCACAGCTTTTGCACTGCGCAGGCCGTCCGCACAGGCTTCAACGAAAGCCGAGTCGGGCGTACCGGAGGTGAAGAAAGACAACGAGTAGCTGATTTTGTTAAAGCTTTTAAATTCGTAGCTGTCTTTTCCAAATCGCCTAATTAAAAGCCTGTCCGACCTTGTCTTCCATGCTTTAAAGTCAGGCGAACTAGAGCTGATGTATTTCTTTGAAAGTTCGTCTGCTGTTTCGCACAACTGCTGCAAAATTTCAAAATCAGACATTAAGCCTTCTTTCTATAACCAATAACGGAGCTAAGAAGCATCTTATTCCAATGAGCGGCCAAATCTCTTTACTGTTTCTTCGGTGCCCCTATCGGAGATGGACTTGCCCAGTGCGAACTCAATAGCGTCCAGCAAAGCCATGACGCGAGCTTTGAAATAGGCATCAAAGTCATCATTAATGAACGCATCCCAGTCAATGAGATTCGATTCGATGACGGAGTTCACAGTGTTCGATGTCAGCTTTCTTAACGAATTTCGCTGAGTAGACGCTGGGGGCCGCGCCTCCAATTTCTGTGCCCGAATAGGAGTACGAGCACGTCGGTCAAGATGCATTCGGTGGTCAACATGGCGGGATCTATCTGCGAGCGGAAAACAAGCGGCGCTGCTAATGGTAGCGCCGCTCGCATCATCAAAGAAGAATCGTTATCGATTGTCTCTGGGACTTTTCGTTCAAAACCAGAGCATGTCGACTACTGCTTATCGAAGTACATCCACCCTACAGGCTGCATTAGATCGTAATAATCGACGGGCGTTTTGAAGCGAATCCTGCCCAAATAACCACGCTTTTCAGCAACCAACTGCATCTGTCTGCGTCACGGCAAACTCTTTGAATTGGCGTTGCGGCAAGTTTGTCTTAAGAAAATAAGGCTGTTAAGACAAACCCATTTTGACGTTTACGTAACGTCGACCATCGATCAAGCCGTATTATTCGGAGTTAGAATTATCGCCCCACGACGCTGAGCCGGTGACCATCCAATGATTTTTGGCATCGATATAGACATCGCCAATCTGATTGTCCAAGCATTCATCGGACTCGTTACCTTGGTGGCCTTGATTGTCGCATTCTGGCAAGGCAGCCAGAGCAAAAGGAACAGGGAGGACGACATCAAGCGGCATCAGCCATCCCGCATATCGGCATGGTACGAAGGGGATCGAAACCGAACTGATCAGCCCGAGGACAATCGGTTCGTCTGGCAATTCGTCGTGCTTCGAAACGAAAGCGAGTCCCCCGTCTACGACGTAATCGTCACCTGCGTCGGGATTAGCGGGGCCGGCCCCTCTTTCAAAGGTGAGGATAACCGCCCCGCTTATCCCAACCGCGTCTGCGTCGGCACGCTTCCTCCTGGAGCATGGTGCATATGGCTCCCGACGGAAGGGCACGGAATGGGAGTACGCACGGCACCCGAAACGGCTTTCACCGACGCAAGCGGAACTTCATGGGTTCGGCGGGGCAACGGAAGGCTCGAGGAGATCCCTATGGAGCCAACCTCGTTCTACAGGCTGCCCCTTCCCTTGACCTGGCACGGATGCAAGAAGCTGACCGAGTAACCCCTTGGCATCGTCGTTTCAGGCATTGGGTTTTCCGGACTGGGACGCGAACTTCCCCAGATGTTCCGGATAACGGGAAAGTCAGAACTATTCGGGTTTGCGAGGCGGGATCGAGAGAGCGACTCCGCCCTATTATTTCGATGCGTCCATGAATTGAAGTGGGATCGGCATCATCACCTCGAAGCACTTACATACAGATCCATATGGCAAAGGCAGCAATTCGCCACCTTGGTTGCAGCAGCGGAGGTTATTACTCAGGATACAAGCGGAAGTAGCCAAATAGGCGCTGGGCGCAACCGAGACGCAGCCAGAGAAGGGTGACATGAGAGTTGTTTCAGAGGATTGGGGTGATATGGATGAAGTTGACTGGTAAGTGCATCTCCAGGTTCAACGGATGGCTGATCAAGGCCGTCTTTAGGTTCACGTAGGGATCCGCTTTTGCTGACAAACAAACACGTGATTGATTTATGGCTTCCAGACGCTTAGCGTGTCTGGAAGCTCATTTATTTTATTGTCAGCAACCACGAAGCCAGCGCTGAACCTCGCCCTAGTAATTGCAACATAGAGCTTGGAGCGTGTCTGCGGCTTCAGATCCGTCGAGGCATCTTGCAACCAAGAGGCCATATCGGCAACTGGATAAATCAAAACATGGTCATATGTTCGGCCTTTTGCTTTGCCGAAGTTGCAGATCGATGAAGCGTTCGCGGTCTGAGTGGCGACGCTACGTCTCAAAATCACTGGATCCAAAAACTCGCAATACCTTTGCGCAAGTGACTCTGGAATGGCCCAAACTCCATTATGGGTTTCATTTGAGGCGGCGCGCAAAGATGCGGTTGGTGAAAACTCCGGATAAACCATGTTTGCGAATCGCCATTCTTGATTTGCTGCTTTTTCGTTATCTTGTCTATGCAATGCAACTGAAACGCATCGGTGTCTCATCTGCAAATACTCGTAGGGCGATAAATGATTATTTAGCCGATCCTTCTTCGAATCCGAAAAGCAAACCGTCCTCATTTGGTAAACAGCCCCGTTCGACGCATTCCAAGATTAGCGCTTGCAATAATTTTGCAGAATCGGAAACACAAGACTCAGAAGGTTGTTTTCCCTCATGAACGGCTTCTGACCTTGCTCTATATAGTTTCTTTATTTCTTGCTGTTTTTGCTTGCCTCCTCCAAGAAACAAAGCTGCGAGAGTACTGACACGAAAAACAAGTTCGCTCCGGACTCCAAACAATGACTCAATCCCAGCCCATATAATCGCCATTTGAACTGAAGGTCGAAGCGATTGCTTGTAGCTCCACAAGGAATTCACCGCGGTCTCAAATCGCGTGTTTTTATCAAACAGTTCCCATGCGTCCCGATAATGCTGTCTTATCCACTGCTTCTCTGAATCGTTGATCACTTTCAATTTTCTTGGAATGAACAACCTTGTAGAAAGAACAACATTGATTGCCGAGCATGGCGAAAAATCTTCTGTCCGCGAATCGCTCTGAACATGCCAATACAATTCGCAATTCAAAAGCGCGGACAATAGAACTATTGCAGATTGGGCATTCCAAACTCGAACTGCAAGCTCTTTGCCCTCTCCAACAACGCGCAACTGAGCTGTAGTTTTCCTAAGGACGGCAATCAAGACACCTAAATCGGTCTCATCTCCGCTGCCATATTTCATCACAGAATTTATCATGTCGTCCGGCGAGGCCTTGCACGTGGCCGGCAATAGAGAGAGGTGTTGCGTAAGCGGCAGCTCTTCGTCTATGGTTAATCCCATTAGGTATAGATATGAAGCAGCAGCCGATTCATTTACAACAATCATCATCTTCGCCCCCCTGCCATAGCGCTCTATACCTAATCCATCCGAACAGCGCCAAACTGAGAGACGTCGATTTCGCCCTACATGAGTTTGGGAAGCAATGCGTCACGCAGTTCGCCAAGAGCCTACGACTTGAGTATATTAGCCTATATGAGCTCAAGAATACCATTGAGCGTCGAAGTCGTTCTTTCTATTGCACAAGCTGGAGCAAACGGGACGTTCATCGACTTAATGTTTTTTAATGCAAGCTTGGTCTGAACGGCACCAACAGTTCCAAGCCTAATAGCTTCCATGCCCATTGAGCTACGAAGAAAGAAATACGACCACGCCGCAAAGTCGCCTTTAAACGAAGTAAGTTTGTTGCAATTCTCTGTGAGGTTTGCCTCATCGAGCGTTTTTCCGATATACGCCGTAAGGCCAATCGTTCCGACAACGGAAACAATTAGATCGCCAGTGTTGACAACGTAGCGCGAAATATTAGATCGTGTTTCATCGTCGATATATAGCATTTCCGAAGTGAGTAAGAGAACAGAAGCGTTGTTTAAGTCGCGGACTCGAATATATGGATGAGAGTTTGCCTCTGCAATTAGCTCTGAACCTTTAGGGAGCCTCTAACCGCCCTTGACTTCGCAGAATGACTCGACTGAACGGTAATGATTTTCTCGCTTGTTCTCTTCAATTGTTTGAGCAAAAAGGGCTTCTCCGAGTTCAGCTAAATAATCATTTACCGGAACATAGGCCTGCACTTCAGAATTGTTTCCATCGAACCAAGGGGAAAGGAGCCCCCGGTGGAAGCGATGATCAATATGGTTCTAACACAGATGTAGCCGGTTCTAGACTATCTGCAGATAAAGCAATCTTAAAAGCAGTGCTCGAAAGCACCATGTGTAGCCATGCCGAAAGCAGCGTGCCCAGCAACTCGAGTCTACTCGGTCTCTTCCTTACCGACAAGGAAGTCGAGGGGTGCTCTCCGAGAACAATCGCGTACTACGAAAGCACCCTCAAACCATATGAGGCATGGATGGAAGAGAAGACGATGCTGAGCGAAGACGGCCGAATCGTCAGGGTGGACAACCCATGGTGTTCGTTCTACATCGACACCGAGCTGGCACCTGCGCTAGACGAGAGCAGGTGCGGGAAATGGATGTTCTACTTCAACGATATCGAGTTCGCGGAGGAAGTCTGCCGCAAGGTGGCCCTCGGAATGGTCGTCGCGGAATGCAAGCACAGCTCATTCGAGTCCGTTATCGAGAACGGCAGAGGCGTCGCCTGCTTCTACCTGAACTTGGACGACGTCGAAGCACATCGCCGCGTTGTCGCATTCATGTTGGAGCATGGCCTGGTTCGGAAGACGAAGTCGGGGAAGCTGTATAACATCGGCTTCAAGTTGGATGACCAGGCACGGGCGGGAGAATATGGAGCCGGTTTCAAGGCACGAATCACGTTGAGCGATCGCTCGAATTAGGCGAATTTTACCTGCGAAGAACAATGAAGGGCGGGGGTGTATCGGCTAATGCCGAACACCCCCGCCCTCGACGCGGTTAAAATAGCGAATGATTGAAGCGGATCAGCCTGGTTCCGCCCTCTTCCCTAGTCCCGTATAAACAGCTCCCTCGTGTACACCTTGTCCGCCACGTCCGCGAGCTCGTCGCTCCAGCGGT
>NZ_CAAKNY010000068.1:6958-20541 GCF_901212495.1 Collinsella aerofaciens
GCAGGTCGTGGGTCACCTCGGAGCCGAAGAACTCCGGCGCGTCCAGCGTAGGCTCGTAGACCACCACGGGCACGCCCTTGGCCTTCACGCGCTTCATGACGCCCTGGATGGAGCTCGTGCGGAGGTTGTCGGAGTTGGACTTCATCATCAGGCGGTACACGCCCACGGCCGGCCTCTCCCTGCCCTCGTAGACGCGGTCCCACACCATCTGCAGCACCTCGTCGGCGAAGAGGTGCTTGCGGGTGCAACTGGCCTCCACGATGGCCTCGATAAGGTTCTGCGGCACGTCCCTACAGTTGGCCAGCAGCTGCTTGGTGTCCTTGATGGAGCAATCAAGAACTTCACTGCCGTTTTATCAACAAATATATCTAAATAGTCTGGATACGTCTTTCGAAATAGTTGGCGATTCTGTTGCCCATCTCATCAATTCTCAAAACAGTCACGAGCTTTTTCCTAGCTGCTTCAATGGCAAGGAAAAGGCTGAATGCGCACAGAATTAACCCACTCATCGCAAAGGTCCAAAAAGAAGGTGACTACGGAAGATAAAGGACCAGACCTTTCCAGAAACTCATTCTGAATAATTCGTGTTCATGGCCTAGGTAAACGCTGAATGTGCAGGCCGCGACAGCGCTAATATTTCGCCCCGCTATATCACCTATGTTAAGCCGTTGCATCGCAACAAAAAGCAACACTGCCGCAGTAATAATGGTGATGGAATTGTGATTATAGAGTAACCCCCCCCCTATATGTTCGCCAGAAAACAAGAACGCGGCCATCATCTGCGCTGCTAATTTAACAGTAAAGGTAATGAATGACAGACCAGTGAAACCGAGGATGAGTTTTTTGCTCGAGAGTCTCTCCAAGGGGTTGTAGATTCGCAGATAAGCTCCAATTAAGTAGAGAATAACGAACTAAACGATATTAGCGCCGCAATATAGAGAAAAATCTCAGAAGAGAACGGCATAAAAGAGGGTAGAACTGAGAATCCAATGAGGCTTACCAGCAAGATGCTTTTGCAACCCTTTTGGTCAATGTCTGCGATAGCCTTATTGATAAAGGGTGTCAACAGGCTAAGGATTAAATAGACATCGATAACCAGTAATGTTCCGTGGTGAACGGTGGAGCACACATGAGTAGTTGATTAAGTGGAGGCCTAACTCCGGCCACGAGCCCAATCAAAAGTCCCGGCCAAGGGTAAAACCACACAGCCAAAACCAGATGCACAAGTCGCTTGAAGTTAATCTTCTTCTTTAAGATGTCGAAATACCCAATGACCAAGACGAAACAGTCCACGGAGACGTAGAAGATCGCTTCCGAGATGCTCGTGGGGTAGAATCTCCCATCGGAAAAACGAAGTTGGTGAGTGCACCAGTCCGATAATTAAAATGCAACCCGATGATGAAAATCATCGAAACTATTTATAAAGGATCAAGCCCGTAAAGCCTCTTGGACACTTATCTAGTCCTCAGAAGAAATCGGCCAGCAATCTCGCCGCCGAAACAAAATATACTTCTCTACTTCACTAGCTCAAGGCAGACCGCCTCGGGCGTGCACTTGTGCATTGCGTCACTTACTGTTTCAAAACAAAGCTCCTTGCCTTTTGCCCATAGAAGGAAACGACAAAGATTTGCTGCATTGTGAGGAAGCTCAGACTCATCATCCTTTATGGTTAACGCAAGCGGGTACTCGGCTAGATAAGGGAGATTAGCATCGTCGTCAGTATGGAAGATATGGATAATGGGTTTACCGCTCGCCATGTACCCAAAGATCTTACTCGAAAGTTGTTTGCCCGGTAGCTCGCCAATCGAGAGCAAGCAATCACAGCCTTCATATAACGCCGGCAACCTATCCGCCGGCACCCAATTTGCCACAGAGCTCCCGCTCTTGATGAAGTCAGAATTGTTGCGCAATCTTCGAACCCATGAGGCAGACGTATAAACCTCCGCCTTAACCGAGCCCCGCGTCTCCCCAAGTAGGTTGAGCAAGTACGTCGGGGGGACCATTTTAGAGAAGGTCCCTGCTATGAGGAGGTGCCCCCCCCCACAGTTCAGGAGCCTTTCGACGGCAATCTCTGGGTCCTCATCGTGGAACAGCGCAGACACTTCATCGAACGCCATCTGTTTACCACGAGTCCGTTCCAAAAATGCTCTCACGGTCTCGCGAGCACACACTGCATCCTCGCCTGCGTTGATGACGCAACCAAGCGGGTAAGCGGATACGTCATCACGCACAGGATCGTCAGCGATAGAGCAAATGTGAAGAATGGGCTTGCCCGTCGCCATGTACTCGACGACCTTACTAGGCTTTTGGTCGCTTCTCGTATTGCCGATGGACAGAAGACAATCGGCTTTTGCAAGTAGCGATGTCATTTCACTCGATGGCACGGCATCAAGCAAGCTCACAGCATTGGGATGCTCAGAGGATTTCGGCTGTACTAAATCTCGTCCCGCCCCCATAACATACATGTCCAAGTGTGCCACATCTTCAAGCTCGCAGAAGATGTCAAGCGCGACTGCAGGGTCTCGAACACCCGCGCTGAGCGAACCAGCAAAGATAACTAGAGAACGGCCGTCCCCCCTTTTATCGGATGACTGAAGATTCTCTTTAGGCCTTACAAGCAGAGGATGTTCGATATGCACAAGCTTGCCGGAGCAATCCGGATGATACTTACGTACATGTTCATCCCAAGTTACATTGAGCACAAGATTGGAAGCCTCAAGCGCTTCACGCTCGACAGCAATGTTTGCCTTACGCTTGAGCTCGCGTGTGAAACGGGTCTTGCACAGCGTGCCCGAGTCCGCAAACTGGTCGAATATGACGGGGGTCAATTTGACTTCTGGATGTTGTTTCGAATATTCAACACATGCGATAACGCCCTCAAAAGGCGAAGAGCACGGAACAAGTTGATCCGGTACAAATCCAAGCTCCTCTATGGCCTTTCTGTAAGCTTCGACGAGATCCCAGTGTGCGCAGCTGCGGCCAGCAAGCGTACCGAAATAGTTAACCAATGCGCACGCTCTATCCGCCAGACGCCAACCAAAGCAGCAGGAGGCTTCAGCAAGATGACAATCCACCTGGGCTCTCATTTTAGATAGACTAGTCGAGACAAAAAGCACATCCTCAGGCAAGTCGTCTGTGAGGTTCACGGGTGAGTCCCAATACCGCTTAGCAATGACGGTAACCTCATGCCCCTCTCGAAGAAGGACATCTACAAGGTTTTTGGCGCATTTCTCAACAGCGGCATAACGTGGGAAGTAGGCATCGACCACGAATACAACCTTCATCGAACGCACCTTGATTTCTTTCTCTCGTTAGTGACGATATAGAATCCAGCCAATACGACCGCGGAAACAACATAGGCAACGGCAGATACTGAAAAAGCGCAGAACTGTGTGAAAAAAAAGAATGAGATCGCGAGTGTCAGTGGAGCAATCATTCCCAGTACACCCTCGATACCCAGCTCCCGCCGCAGTTCGATCTCTGACATAAGGCAGCGTCCGACTCCAACAATCGCAGTGGATGCGGCAATCCACCAAATCTCTCGTGTGATTGAATAGGAAATGAACGCTATGACGCAGAAACCTGAGACACTTTGCAAATTCACGATTAAAAGTCTATGTTCCTTGCGAAGCGCGTTGTAGAAGGTATTAACCAGAACCGACATCTTAGATTGATAAACAGCGGCAACGAACAGCAGGTTTAAGTACGCGAGCATTGGAATGTACTTGGCATAAAAAGCCTCAACTCCAAGATAGGCAGGAAAATACACGGCAAGACCCGCACACGCGAGCCAGAACACAATGCGGTCGATACGTTCGTAGTATGATCCGTAAGCATCATCGGGCAGCCGCTTGAGTGCTGGATAGAGCACCGATGATACAGCAGTTACAAGAGTAAGAACGAGATTCGTAACACTGGTTCCGAACGAATAGTATGCATAACCATCCAGTCCACCAAACCACTCAACAATGAATCGTCCCAAATTTGCCACAAGCATGCCTGCAAAGTTTGCAAACATAAGGTTGATACCAATCTTGATATCACCGGAGAATTCCAGCCAACCCTCCTTCACGCCAGCTGCAGGACCGAACACCAAGCGCCTGCATCGCCAGACGAAAATGGAAAAGGACACAATCTTAGAAATGAAGTCAGCAACAACGTACATCCTGTGGTCCGTGACGCCCAGTAAGGACATGGTTGCCGCAGCACCGAGAAACACGAACTTATCAATAACAGTGCACAGCGCATACCACTTGAACTGGTCTGTAATCTGCAGCACGTAAGTCATGAGGCCCGATACGCACAATACAAAAGCGTCGAGAGCGACGAAGAAGAAACCGAATCCGCGCTCGGCATCCTGACAGTTCGCGTAGAGGGCAATTGCCCCCGCGAACAGAAGCAACATGCCACAGTAGAACCTGAAGGCCGTCCTTAACTTCTTGAACGGAAGATCGTCGTAGGAGCTTCCGCCATAGAGAAGGTATACGCCGTCGTTGAAGCCCAGGGCGATAATTCCGACAAACCCGGAGTAGAGCACGTACTGCTGCCAATAAGCAAAACCCTCGACACTCATCACATGTGGCAACAGCAGGGATTTTACGATACCTGTGCCGAGCACGATGAGTTGGGCACCAAGAGCTAGTGCGAGATTTGCCTTGGTTTTAGAGAGTTTGGCGCTCAAAGGTTTGTTCACCGCCAATTCGCCCGAACGCATCTTTAACACACTCGTTATAAGCCTTCCACGTTATCTTGCGGGCGCTCTCGACAGCTGCTGATTTCATTGCTTCAAGTTCATGGGGGTGCTCCATGAACCATCGCATGTGTTCAGCTAGAGCGGCTTCATCCCCAGGCTCCACCACGAAGCCGTTAGACCCCTCCACAACAAAATCCGATGCCCCATTAGCAGTAGTTGTTAATAAAGGCAAGCCACAAGCCAGCGCCTCAAGGCAGGCGAGCGACATACCGTCTGTCAGGCTCGGAAATACCATCACGTCACTCTTGGACATGATTTCCTTCACGTGAGACTTCAATACGTTGCCAGTAAACTCATATTTGTTCAGATAGGGCGTGAGAAATCCGTCGGCGTTGTCATAGGCTCCGATAATCGAGAGTTCAAAGCTCCCAGGTTCAAGAGTATCAGCTGCGCGCAGTAGATGATGAATGCCCTTTGGCATGGAAGCACGACCGCAATAGACGAAGCGCACGGGTGAATGCGTAGCTGAGTTATCCTTATCGACCTCGAAGTTAGAACCGTAAGGACAACGAATAATCATATCGCTATTAGCACCGCAGAAGCAGAGTGACTTATCGACATGAGCTGAGGGCGAAAGGAACCAGTCCGACGCAGCAACCTCGTCGAATGCCTCCCCCAATCCGTTATGAAAATAATCCACAAACTCACGTTTTCGCTTAGCGGGAAGCCATGGGTTTGCCTCAATGTCCTCAAGAAAGGCCTTAGCATGGTACGGCTTCATGGAGGCAGATACGTCAAGGACACGCGCTATTCCTGGTGCCGTATGGCTAAGTTCCTTAAAAGTGGAAAGCGCGTGCTCGTTGTAACAGACCACAGCATCGAAGTCGCCCTGCTTGGCAAGTTCCGCAACCTTATGACCGAAATGTTCGTCGATCCAACAGTTGAGCGCGTTATAGAGCTTCTTGTTTTTGTCCACACGCAGCAGGAGGAGGCTCAAAAGCCCCAAAGCCTCATATCGTTGAACTACGCGTTTATCTGGAAAGTCAACCATGTAGCGCCCCTCGGCCTTGCTTCGGTCGTTTCCGCCCAGAAAACGTGTAGCGACCCTCGTAAGACTGCGCGGGCTGCCGTAAACGGTTGTCATATACGTAACATCATGACCCGCCGCCAACAACGCACGTGCCAACATATAGGAGTGCTGCTGCTGCGGATGAGCAACTAGAACTTTCATCGTGACCCTCCAAAACATTTCCGACTATCCGGCAAATCAATCCCGGGGGGCTCCGTCCCTTCCGCATGGGCTTTAATACGAGGTAATATCACCTGCTGTACGATAATGATCGGGAGTGCATTCCAGATAAAGTATCTTGGGAACGTCCTAACGTCACTGCGTATATAGAATGAAATGAGCATAAACGAAGCGCAGCAGGCGAACAGCGTACCGTAGGACCCTTTCTCGTAACTCTGTTCAACCGCGTTCTGAAGAATCGCGATGAAAACCCCGAATAGAAAGAAAAGGAAAACAGACCATACACCGTAATTAAAGTATGCCTCCGCGATGAAAGACGACCCCACCCCACCGTAATAGGTAAGATAGTCAGAAAAGACCTCGTCCACCGACTTAGACTGCAGATAAGCATTGCCCGTAAGTCCATTTGGGAGAACGTAAAGAAGACCAGCGAGATAGGTCTCACCGTTTGCTGTCTTGATCTGCTCCGGCACCATTTCAATTACCTTAGCGGTAACGGAATATGTAGACGCAGCCTCCCCAACCGCTTCAACAAGTATATTACCACCATCAGCATCGGAGACCGTTCCGGTATCAGAGAAGCCAGCACGCGCAAATGAGCCAAAAGAAAAGAGCGCAGCCAACAAGGCCAATGCTATGCCCATTTGAAAGAGCGAAGCTGCCGCACTTTTTTTCGAATAGCATAGAAACCAAACATAGGCAAAAGCAAGAGCGAGAACAAAGACATCGGTCCTGCTTCCCTGCATCATGTAAAGTCCCGAATAAATGCAAGTCGCAAGAATTTGCCACTTTTCACCCTTTTCCCTCGTCAGAAATGCAGCCAGAAGTGCATAAGGCATTATCGCTCCGAGAATACCGAAAGCATTGGCTATTCCAGAACGCCGATATGCAGCATCGGAAACGCGAGCCCCATAACCGACGGAATTGGTAAGTTGAATGTTTTGCAAAAGATAGATAAGTGTCGGAATTGAAAGAACGATTACCAGAAGCATACTCGCCCTACGAAGAGCGTAATAAGATCTTGTATGCCTCGCCTGCTCCGCCCTAACCCTCAAGTTGGATGGCCTCCGCTTAGCAAACAGGCAATAACCAAGCTGCAGAATCGCGAGCGAAAGAAGGATGAAAAAACTGGACTCCCAAGTGGACGATACAGTTAATGCGGTAGACGAAATATAAATACGGACAGGCTTAAGTCCGAGAGCAACAAGGAGCTGCTTCCCAAAATAAAAGGGGAAAGACACGAACAGGACAAGAAAATAAAAACTGATACTTTCGGTGAGCCTAAAGGCGTGGTAAAGCATTACCACATATGAGACTAAAGCTGCAAAAATTACAAACTGGTTGCATGCCCGGTAATCATCCGTCGGTGGACCCGCAAATAGCATTATTAAGAAAATGGTAATTAGAGCTAACAGCGCCACAATGCTAGACGCAGAAGAATAAAGAATGGTGTGTTTTACCTTAGTTGAGACGTTCATTCCGCCCTTCCGTCTCTACGGTTTCGATTCAAATCCTCTACAACTTCCCGAAGTCCCTCCAGTCCCAAATGCACCGTTACTGTCTTCTCTGGATCTGCCACCTCGGCGCAGGCAGATCCCTCCACCACGATGGCGCCCGTGCCGCAGGCGGCAGCTTCTGCTACGTTCATGCCGAAGGTTTCCTCGGCGCTAGGGTTAAGCAGGACGTCGCATGCTGTATAAATCTCGGCAAGCTCCTCCATGGAGTTGGTCCTAGGCAAGGCAACGATGGAGGGGGCTTCAGCCTTGGATTGCTTTGCCTGCTTGTCTGAAAGTCCCACGACTACGACGGAGAACCGCCCAGGGTCGAGTTCCCTCGCCAGCCGAACGAAAACAGGAAGTCCCTTGCGCTCGCTCCAAGTGGAGGCAACGCCCAACACCACGAAACGGTCCTCCAGATCACAGCGCTCGCGGAAATCGCTTGGCGTGGGTTTGAAGACAGTCGTGTTAACGGTATCATGCACCACCTTCACGTCGTACTTTGAAAGAAAACTCTGCTTGACGAGGTCGGCAAGCCATTGCGAGGGTGTTATAAGCTGCATGCGCTCGGGCGGCAGCATGGTGAACAAGCGTTTTTTCTGTTCATATGACCAGCGTACGGCAGCGTCTCCTGCGAAAGTCTCAGGATAAGTTTGTTTTTGCGGGCACGTGACACAGCCGGCGCAACCCGTTCGCCACTGCTCGCACTTCGCGTACGTAAAATAAATACAGTGACCGGTAAAAGCCCAGCAATCGTGAAGAGTCCAGACCACATTGCAGCGATGAGCGACTAGCCAATCGAACAGCATCTCGACGTTGATGTAGTAACCGAGCAGTAGGTGCAAATGGACCACGTCGGGGTCTATCTCGTCGAGCTTTTTCAATAATCTGCGCGTGATTGTCTCGGAATGGAAGCCGGGCTTTCCATCAATGCGCGTTCGCAGAACATCCAAACATACCTCTGAATAGCTCGCTATACGCTGTAGGTGGTCATCCTGCTCACGATTTCCGCGAGCCCAAAACACCCAAGACTCGTCACCGTTGGCAACGAGCTCTCGGTGCTTCTTAAATATTATCGAGTCGGCCCAACCACCCGAATATGCGTTTATCTGGACATATTTCAATCTAGGCTTTCCTCCACACCATCTTGTTCACGATGCCGGTATAGCTCTGAATGAGCTTGATCACCTTCGTCGCCACATTGCGATCAGCGTAGGCCGGTACCTCCACGCCGTCGTCGCCGTTGGCATGCATTGCAACAGCAAGATCAACGGCCTGTAGGACCTGTTCGGAGGTGATAGAGCCAACACAGAACACGCCGGCGTCCATAGCCTCGGGACGCTCGGTAGAGGTGCGCACCGAGACCGCGGGAAACTTGAAGTACGAGGCCTCCTCGGGAAGGGTCCCAGAGTCCGAAACGACGCACAAGGCGTTTCGCTGCAACTGGTTGTAGTCAAAGAATCCAAGCGGCTTATGCTGGATGACGCGGCTATCGAACTTGAAGCCACGGCGCTCGATCATCTTGGCGCTGCGCGGGTGGCAGCTATAGAGAACAGGAACGTCGTACTTCTCGGCCATCGCGTTCACGGCGCCCATCAGGCTGAAGAAGTTCTCCTCAATGTCGATGTTCTCCTCACGGTGTGCGGAAAGCAAGATATAGCGCCCAGGCTTAAGGCCTAGGTCATTCAGAACGGTCGACGTCTCGATATTCGGTAGCACCCGATCCAGCACCTCAGCCATGGGACTGCCCACCACGTAGGTGTTCTCTGGTTTAGCGCCAGTATCCAGAATGTAGCGGCGCGCGTGCTCGGAGTAGCACAAGTTCACGTCGCTCGTCACGTCGACGATGCGGCGGATGACCTCCTCGGGCAGGTTCTCGTCCTTGCAGCGGTTGCCAGCCTCCATGTGGAACACGGGGATCTTCAGGCGTTTGGCAGAAATCACACATAAGCAGGAGTTCGTGTCACCCAGCACCAGCACGGCATCAGGTCGTTCCGCAGCAAACAACTCGTAGCTCTTAGAGATAACGTTGCCCATGGTCTGGCCGAGGTCCTCACCGACCACGCCTAGGTAGTGATCCGGCTCGCGGATACCCAGGTCGTCGAAGAACACCTTGTTCAGCTCATAGTCGTAGTTCTGACCCGTATGAACGATTGAGAGTTCGAAGTACTCGTCGGCCTTACGCACGACCTCGGACAACTTGATGATCTCAGGGCGTGTGCCCATGACGACCATAAGTTTCAGCTTGCTCATATCTATATCATCTCGTAGTGGGGGTAGAGTTCCCTGTGCTCCCTTATCCATCCGGCCATCTCGCGAACCTGCTCCGGATAGAACTTGGGACGGTAGCTCGGCTCAAAGTTCGTGCGAACGAGCGTCTTGTCCAGCTGCAGCCCAGCGTCGGGTATTATCTCGATGGCACCGCCGCGCAGCTCACGGTTGAACAGCTGCAGCAGGTCGTACTTGTTGATTGAGCCCTCAGGCACCATGTTCACGAGCCCATGGGCCTCCTCGCACGCCTCGTGCTCCATCGCCTTGGCGAGCTCCAGTGTCGTCAGGCCCGTCCAGATGGCGCCAGTGAAGCCCTTGACCGGCCCGTGCTGCCCCATGAACCAGTTGAGCAGCCCGATGCCTCCGGGGTTCATATCGGGCCCCACGATCGAGTTGCGGAACGTCAGGTTTCTATCGTCGCGAAGCTCGCCCGCCGCCTTGGTCCGGTCGTAGGCGCTCTCGCCGTCCGGTTCGCTATTTTCCGTATAGGGCCCGGTGTTTCCCGCGAACACGCAGTCGGTGCTCATGTGGAACACGCGCGTCTGCCTACTTTCGGTCATGCCGGCCAGGACATGCGGAAGCTCACCATTTAACCAGGCGGCGTCGGGATTGGTCTCGGCCGCCTTGTTCAGCACCCCGATGCAATTAACGATCACGTCGAAGTCGACCTCGTCGATAGAGTCCTGCAAAAGCTTCTCGTCACGAATGTCGCCCAGGACCTGACTGTCGAGAAACGGCACGCCGCGGCGGCTGAAGCCGACCACAGTGTGCCCGCGCTCCTTGAGGTAAAGCGAGATGAGGTGGCCTGCCATCCCCGTGGCACCAAGAACCAGGAAGCGCATGCCTACTGCACCGCCTCTGCCTCGCGGCCCTCCAGGGCTAGCTGCACGTACTCGGCGGTCTTGATCTTGTCGATCGTGCCAGCCACGTCCAAGCACCTCGTGTTATGGGACGTATAGGGCTCGTCAGCCTGGGTGTGGACCTCCCCCTCCACGAAGAACTTGTCGTAGTTAAGGTCGCGCGTGTCGGCGTGAACACGGAAGTACTCGCCCATGTCCTCGGCACGCAGGCGCTCCTCGCGGGTCATGAGCGTCTCGTAGAGCTTCTCGCCGTGTCGGGTGCCGATGACACGCGTCTCGGTGCGGCCGAACACTTGCTGGACCGCTTCGGCGAGGTCACCTATGGTCGAAGCGGGCGCCTTCTGGATGAACAAGTCGCCGGGGTTGGCGTGCTCGAAGGCGAACTGCACGAGGTCGACCGCCTCGTCGAGGTTCATGAGGAAGCGCGTCATGCCGGGGTCGGTCACCGTCACGGGCTCGGCCGCACGGATCTGCTTGATGAACAGTGGGATAACGCTACCACGCGAGCACATAACGTTGCCGTAGCGTGTGCAGCAGATGGTTGTACGACCAGCGCCGTTGCGGGCGTTGGCGTAAATGATGGACTCCATCATGGCCTTGGACTTGCCCATGGCGTTGATGGGGTAGGCGGCCTTGTCGGTCGACAAGCACACGACTTTCTCGACACCCTCGGCGATGGCGGCGTGCAGCACGTTGTCGGTGCCGATGACGTTGGTCTTGACGGCCTCCATGGGGAAGAACTCGCAGGAGGGAACCTGCTTGAGGGCGGCGGCATGGAAGATGTAGTCCACGTCATGCATGGCATCGCGGACAGATTGGGCGTCGCGGACGTCGCCGATGAAGAAGCGGACCTTGGAGGCGAGCTCGGGGGATTTCTCCTGCAGGCGATGGCGCATGTCGTCCTGTTTCTTCTCGTCGCGGGAGAAGATGCGAATTTCGGCAAGGTCGGTGTCCATGAAGTGCTTGAGCACGGTGTTGCCGAACGAGCCTGTACCGCCCGTGATCATCAGGGTTTTACCGCTGAAGTAACTTTCGTTTTGCATATTAATTACCTTTCATTTCCAGTCGATGTCGCGATTAGCAGCGACTCGATCTCGTCCATATATCTGTCCTTAGTGAAGTTGGCCCGAAAATAAGCCCTTCCCGATTCGCCGAAACCTTCGTAGGCTGCGCGATTGTCGATGAAATCTTCTAGGAGGGAGGCGAGTCCCGCGGAATCGCCGGCGGGAACAGACCTGCCGCAACCTGAATCTCGGATGACCTCTGCAGCCGAACCATCAATGGCGGCGAGAATGGGCTTGCCGGCGGCCATGTAACCCTGCAGCCTGCTGGGCAGCGTCGAGCTGATCCAGGGTGCTCCCGGAACCCGTAGTGTCAGGATGCAGCAGTCCGCCATACGGTAAAAGTTGGGCATTTCTTCGAAGGGATGACGGCCATGGAAAATCACCTTGTCGCCGAGGCCGTTTGCGGCTACATATCGCTTACAGTCATCGATAACGGAGCCGGTTCCAACGACATGTAGCTCAAAATCGTCCCTAGACTTGATTCGGTTGACGGCATCGAGCACGCATGGCATGTCCTGCAGCCGCCCTATGTTTCCCATAACCATGAACCTAGTCTTCAGCGCGGGCGAGGGGCTTAACTCCATATCAAGGTAGCTGTCATCGGCGTATTGCGGGACGTATTCCAGGCGCTCTCGCTCGAAACCATGTACCTTCTCGAAGCAATCGACATACGCACTCGAATTCGTCGCCACGAAGTCCGCCTCGCGGTAAATGGCAGTACTGACAACCCTAAAGAGGGGCAATACGAATGAAAGTGTGCTTGGGAGCATGGCCATGACGGCATCGGGCCAGATGTCCGCACAGTACAGAAGCGCAGGACAGCCAGATTTTCTCTTGGCGTCCTTCATGGGTGCAGCCATAAGAACCGGCGTTATCTGGTATGCGAAAACGACATCGAAGTCGCCCGGAAGCTCCTTTACCTTCTTCTTTGCTTTCAGCATGTAGCTAATATAATTTCGCGCCAAGCCAACGATACCGTTCTTACGCGGTATCTCCTCTACGCGCACGATATGAACGCCATTGCGCTCCTGCATGCGGTTTTTTCCATCAAGGTAATCATCGGGGATAACACCCGTGGGATAGTTAGGAACGCCAACGAGCGCAGTCACATCGTGACCGCGTCTAGCAAGCTCCTCGCACACCTCGGTAATCTGAAATTGCTCTGGCCAGTAGTGTTGGCAGATGACCAAGATCTTAAGCGGGTGAGAACTATGCAAAAGACGAGAACCATGCATTCTTAGCACGCCCCGCTTCCGGTCAGTACCTCTATAACAGTGAGAGCAACAATCTTCATATCGGTCAGAACGCCCCTCCTGGCGATATACTCCAGGTCGCGGCGGACCATGCCGTCGAAGCCGGTATCGTTGCGGTCGGTCACCTGCCACCAGCCTGTGATGCCGGGCTTCACGGCCAGGCGCTGCAGGTCGTACTCGGTGTACTCCGCGACCTCGTTGGGAAGCGGCGGGCGCGGGCCCACGACGGACATCTGTCCCAGGAACACGTTGACGAACTGCGGGAACTCGTCGATGGAGTGCTTGCGGATGAACCTGCCGATCTTGGTGACGCGCGGGTCGTCCCTCATCTTGAACATGGCGCCGGCGATCTCGTTCTGCTCCTTGAGCTCGGCGAGGCGCTCGTCGGCGTCCCTGTACATGGAGCGGAACTTCCACATACGGAAGGTTGACAGGCTACCGTCGCGGTGGGTCTGGCCTACGCGGATCTGGCTGTAAAACGGGTTGCCCTCGCTCTCAAGGCGAATGGCCGCGGCGAGCACCAGGCTCGGTACGGCGATGACGGCTAACACGCAGCCGCTGAACACGATGTCGAACGCGCGCTTCACGGCACGGTAGGCCAGACGCGAGCGATCCCAGTCCATGATGGATTGCATGGCCTTGTAGCGGGCAGCGCCCTCGCGCCGGTCCATGGCCTGAGCAATCAGCGCCGCCCCCG
>NZ_CAAKNY010000068.1:20551-33809 GCF_901212495.1 Collinsella aerofaciens
GCATCCGTTGTATATTGAGTTTTATCCGACACGTTCTCTTCCAACACTTCGTCCCCGGGTCGGGGATCCTCCCTGTTCTGAGTAGCGACCGTCTGCAGCTAGGCAATCGCCTTTTTAAGGTTGCGCATGACGCGCTGCTCGGCCGAAAGCACGGCAAGGCCAACGCGCGTAGTTACGCGTCGGCCGCACAGGTCGAGCTCCAAATAAGCAGTGCTCTTGCGTCTGTTAATGGTTTTGATAAGGCCTTCGTGGCCCAGCAGCGGACCTGCCGTCACTACGACCTGGTCACCGTCTTTTAATGCCTCGCTCATGGGTACTACGCGGTCTCCCCTATGCGTAAAGCCGCCAATAAGCTGGACCTCTTCTTTTGCCAGCGGCACAAACTGACCGTCCTGGGATAGCACCCGGGCAAAGTCGTCCATGCGCAGCAGATACTGTTGCACGGTGCGGGGATCTGCCGTATCGCAGATCAGATAACCGGGAAAGAGTGGCTTGGTCGTGTTGACCCATTCGCCGCGTACTTTGATCTCGGTTAAAAATTGGGGATAAAAAAGCTCCTGCATGACACCAGCCGGCACCACGCGCTCGATGCGCTCGCGCATTACGTCTTCGCGACCGTTAATGACCTGGATCACATACCACACGAGCACCACCCCCTTGCTGGCTTACGTATGGCTCGCGGGGGTTGGGTATGGCTTCGCCAGGGCGCTCGTGCGCGAAGGCGCTCCATATTCAAACCCTGAGCCCAGTTAGACAAGCACGTGGCTCTGCCCCACCGTGAACGGTATGTATAAGTGCAGTTGCTCGAGACGCGGACGTGTATCGCAAAAATGACCGCGTCCCCAGCTAGCTGCGTGCGGCCCAGTCAAGCGGGTACAAAACTGGACTGCACGCAAACAGCTGTAGGACTGCTGCGATTTGTCATAAAATATCGATTCGAAAGAATTGCTTGCACGTAGACAAGAACAAGTCATTCGATGAGATACGCATGACGACGCTATTGGAGCTCGTGGTTTTCTGGCACCGCCGTTACGGCCGGATGCTGATCGACCCTGCGCTTTGCGTCTTGCTGGAGCCGTGAGCACAGTTGAACCCATGTAACGTTCTGTATCCTAGCACAGCAGGTGGCCCAAACGTTTTAGGGTGTGTTGAGCAACACATTGTTGATTTGCCGCTGTTATGGGGGATATTGTGCCGTCTTGCACACATTACCGCAGGTTAATGGGGGCACATGGGTTGGCGTACGCTGCCTGAGATGCAAGGCTGACGGCGCGAGTTGTAAGAAGAATTACGTTTGGCTAACAAACTATGTACACAAAACTTGCGGGTTATTGCGCAACTTTTTCGGGTGCCGGCTTGAGCGTCGCATCGCGAAGGCGCTCATCGCACAATAGGCGCGCCTGGCTACAGAGTCAACGCATTTTGAGGCGGTTAATTGGACAACTTTTGGGATGCAGCAAGATATGGGCGTAAAGTTTATCGGGCGAGGTTGACGATCCCGTCTCCCAGTGCGAGGTTCACCGAATTAAGCGACGATGATTCAGTTGTCGCAAAATTTGAGACAACTGCTGCTGACGGCATAATATTGAAAATGAAAAAGGCCACTCGATTGAGTGGCCTTGCATTCACGATGGTGGAGACGAGGGGGATCGAACCCCTGACCTCTTGACTGCCAGTCAAGCGCTCTCCCAGCTGAGCTACGCCCCCGTGACGAGGAGATACTATAGGGGAATGTTTTGCTTGATGCAAGAGGTTTTTGTTGAAACTTTTTCTTACGGGTTTTCCTGGGACGGGGCGGAAATAATCACTCTTCGAGCGATTATTTCCATCCACCGTCCCGATAAAACCCTGATGCGATAGCCCTTACTTGTAGAGGTAGGCGATTACGGTTCCTTGGTGGACTTGGATCTTGGCCGTTTTCCTGACGACATTAGAGATGCCCGTGTCGGCCAACAGGCCCAGGGGGCTATGGTCTAGCTCCCACTCTAGGCCGTATTCGCTTATCTCTGTGTTGGGAGCGATGGCGATGATGGAAAAGGTTTTGCCCTCGGCGCCCCCGATGGTCCAGGTCTCGTCCTGGTGCAGGATTCTGGCCGTCACTTCGTCTTCTTCGATCCAGACGGGGGCGTCCACATAGCCTGCCAGTAACCCTAACACAGACAGGGCCATGTCCGGGCGGCCGCCGGTGGCGCAGGTTGCTACCACTTCGGCACCCGGCCAACGGCGGCGAACGGAATCGAGTGCCAATGCCAGATCGGTATAGTCCTTGTAGGGGTTGTGACGCTCCACCTCAAAGGCTTCGGCGGCATCGACCAGAGCGCGTCCTGCGTCGCTTACGGTGTCGGCGTCGCCCACGTAGACGTCGCAGCCCAGCCCGGCGCCCAGCAGCGCGTCGAGCCCGCGGTCCACGGCGACGATGCGGTCGCACTCCCCCGCCAGCTGGCGCAGCAGATCCGGGCTCCCCCCCACCGGCGAGCCGCAAACCACTAATACTTTGCAAGCCACGGCCCTCGCCTAGCCCTCAAACGAAAGTAATCGGGCCAGTTCCAGGTCCTCATAGCTGTCGATAAAGATATCGCAGTTGGCGCGGACCTCATCGCGCTGCATGCGGCCATGCGGGTCATAGATGCCCACGCGCTTAAAGCCTGCAGTGCCGGAGCTCTTAAGTCCAAAGACGGCGTCCTCAAACACCCACGCGCGCTCAAACTGGTGCCCGTGGCGCACCTCCAGGCGGCGCAACGCCAGCTCGTACACATCGGGGAATTGCTTGGAGCGTCCCGCCTCGCCCGTCGTGGTAATAAACTCCATGTACGCGTCGAGCCCGGCACCAGCGAGCGCGGACTGCACCAGTTCGGCCGGCGTAGACGTGGCAACGCACATGGCAATACCGGCTTCCTTCGCCTGCTCCAAAAATGTCAGGAGCCCCTCGCGCGGCGGCACCTTGGAGTACCCATCAATCAAAATATCGCCAAGCTCGCGATACAGCTCCTCGCCATTCGTGCCAATGCCCCACGTGTCGTGGTAGGCCTGGCACTCGTCCTCCAGCGAAAGATGCTCAAACTGGGCAAAATCGTCGACCGTTGCATCAATGCCATGACGGTGCAATAACTCGGGCTGCGCATAGCCCCAGACAGGGGTGCTATTAACCAGCGTGCCGTCGCAATCGAAAATAAAAGCAACACTTGGGGCAGCAATGTTGTCCATAACCGAGCCTTTCGATGTCAAATGGTAAACAAGCTGCTAAAAACGTTTTACCAAACGTCTGACTAACAATTTGAAACCCTAATTGGTAAAAACTGTCAAGAGTTTTACCACGGCAATTCTGCCAATGGCATAAACACGGCGCTTACCGATTAAACGCCCCCGAAAATCCACTTTCGTCCATAAAACTAACGTACAGGTGTTATCGTAGTTTTTGCCGAAAGTTCCACCGAGCACGCGAGGTGGAACGAATCACTGAAACTTCGCATCCCTTCGATTCGTGCAGCCTTGGACCTTTGGCATCTAGTCACCAAGGCAACATGCTGCCGCGTCATGATGGGATCAAACGTGAGCGATACCAAGCTAAAGCCAGTAACCAAAAAGCCCGCCACCCGTAAAGCCGCCCCGCACGCACCGGAGCTCTCCAAGGACGATGTCTACCTGTTTGGCATTGGAATGTGGGAGCGCAGCTGGGAAAAGATGGGTGCTCACCCCGACACGCAGAACCGTACGCGTGGCTGGCGCTTTTGCGTTTGGGCGCCCGACGTAAAGAGCGTCCACGTCATTGGCGAATTTAACGACTGGGATGAGCAAGCCAACCCGCTGGTTCCCGTGCGTACGAGCGCTATTTGGGAAGGCTTTGTTCCTGGTGCCGAGCAGGGCCAGCTCTATAAGTACCTTATCGAGACCAACGAGGGCGAAAAGCTCTACAAGGCCGATCCGTACGCCTTTAAGGCCGAGTGCCCTCCGGGAACGGCAAGCGTATTGTGGACCATCGACGACTACCAGTGGAACGACGCCGCATGGCTCAAGCGCCGTGCCGGCCACAACCACATGTCGCAGCCGCTTAACATCTACGAGGTGCATATTGGCTCGTGGAAGCGCCACGGCGACGCGCCGCAGGGCGAGCCCGACGAGTTCGGCAACTACCCCGGCCCCATGGACCCCTTCCCCGCGCAGCGCGGCGAGTTTTACACCTACGACGACCTGTCGGTGGAGCTCGTGGACTACGTGCGCGACATGGGGTACACGCATATCGAGGTCATGCCGCTTATGGAGCATCCCTTCGACGGCTCCTGGGGCTACCAGACAACCGGCTACTTTGCCGCCACGTCGCGTTACGGTAACCCGCAGCAGCTCATGCACTTTATCGATGCGTGCCACGAGGCGGGCATCGGTGTGATCATGGACTGGGTGCCCGGCGGTTTTTGCGCCGACGACCACGGACTTGCCACCTTTAACGGCCACATGCTGTTCGAACACGAGATTCACCCCAACTGGGGCACGCACAAGTTTGACTTCGCCCGCGGCGAGGTTCGCTCCTTCCTGGTCTCCAACGTGCTGTACTGGCTCGAGAACTTCCACGTGGACGGCATTCGCATGGACGGCGTTTCCAGCATGCTGTACCTCAACTTTGGCATCGACGATCCAGGCCAAAAGAAGTTCAACAAGTACGGTACCGAGGAGGATCTGGACGCCAGCACGTTTATCCGTCAGGTCAACTGCGCCGTGGAGGCCCACTTCCCCGACGTGATGATGATGGCCGAGGAGTCCACCGCGTGGCCGCTCGTGACCTATCCGCCGCAGGACGGAGGCCTGGGCTTCCACTACAAGTGGGACATGGGCTGGATGAACGACACCCTGCACTACATGCAGACCGATTTTCCGTGGCGCCCCGGAAACCACGGCCTGCTCACGTTCTCCATCATGTACGCCTTCACCGAGAACTTCATTTGCCCGCTGAGCCACGACGAGGTCGTGCACGGCAAGTGCTCGCTGATCGGACGCATGCCGGGCGACTGGTGGCGCCAGTTTGCAGGTCTGCGCACGCTGGCCTTCTACCAGATGACGCACCCCGGCGCCAAGCTCAACTTTATGGGCAACGAGATCGGCCAGTTTATTGAGTGGCGCTACTACGAGTCCATCCAGTGGTTCCTGACCGAGCAGTACGAGACCCACAAGCATCATCAGGCGTTCATCAAGGCGCTCAACCACCTATACACCGCCGAGCCCGCCCTGTACGAGCGCGGCTACACCGATGACGGCTTTACCTGGATCGATGCGGACAACTCCAAGCAGTCCATCGTGAGCTTTGTGCGCCAGGGCGAGGACATCGACGACGACCTGGTGATCCTGATCAACTTTGATCCGGCAAGCTACGAGAGCTTCCGTGTGGGCGTGCCGCGCGAGGGTGACTGGGAGGTCATCTTTGACTCCGACCGTCCCGAGTTTGGCGGCAGCGGCTATGCCGGCGAGGAGCCCTACACCTGCTCGAGCGAGCCCTATCCCTGGAACGGGCAGATGGACTCCATTGAGATTAAGGTGCCCGGCCTGGCTGGCGTGGTGCTTAAGCGCCGCGGTCCCAGCAGCTACAAGCCGCCAGTGGTTGAGGAGCCCAAGGCTGCATCCAAAAAGCGTACGTCCTCGGTGAAGCCCAAGCCCAACCCCGCAGCCGCCAAGAATACTCCGGTCAAGGCGAAGTCCACAACCGCGACCAAGGCCAAGGCCGCAGCAAAGCCAGCAGCTAAGGCTAGCGCGACCAAGAAGCCGGCTGCCAAAAAGGCCGCTACCAAGGCCAAGTCTGCTTCTGTTAAGTCGTCTGCCAAGAATGCGTAACAAAGCCGTTACCGCTGCATTAACCCACCCCGCCGGGGCGTAGGATACAAGTCATAGCCGTTCCGGGAGAAACATCCCCGGGGGAAAGGAACGTATGAATACGATCTTCGACAACAAGCAGGAGTTTACCGAGCTCTATCGCGATGCCGTCATGAGCATCAGCGGCAAGAGCGTCGAGGCAGCCAGCGACCTCGACCGCTTTAACGCCCTGGCCAAGCTCGTGGCCGCGAAGGCCCGCACCGTAGCCACCAAGAGCGACGCCCGCGTGGTGTCCGAGGGCAAAAAGCGCGTGTACTACTTCTCGATCGAGTTTTTGATCGGCCGCCTGCTCGACAACTACCTGCTCAACTTTGGCGTGCGCGACATGGTCGCCGAGGCGCTCGACGACATGGGCTTCGACCTTTCCGTCATCGAGAACCAGGAGCCCGATCCGGCTCTGGGCAACGGAGGTCTGGGCCGTCTGGCAGCCTGCTTCCTGGATTCCATGGCAGCCGAGGGCATCGCCGGCTACGGCAACGGCATGCGCTACCGCTACGGCCTGTTTAAGCAGGAGATCGTCAACGGTAGCCAGGTCGAGACCACCGACGAGTGGCTCACCCACGGCTATCCCTGGGAGGTCCGTCGTCAGGACAAGGCCGTGACCATCAAGTTTGGTGGCCATGTTGAGGGCTTTGAGGAGAACGGCCGCACGTTCTACCGCACGGTGGACACGCAAGACATCCTGGCCGTCCCTTATGACATCCCCGTGGTGGGCTATGCCGGAGAGACCGTCAACAAGCTGCGCGTCTGGGCTGCCGAGCCGGTCGAAGAGCACTTTGACCTGGAGGCCTTCAACCGCGGTGACTATGCCCTGGCCGACGCCGAGCGCGCCGAGGCCGAGGCAATCAGTGCCATCCTCTACCCCAACGACGCCGGCGAGCACGGCCGTCTACTGCGCCTGAAGCAGGAGTACCTGTTTGTCTCGGCCGGCATCTACAGCCTGCTCGACACCTTTGAGAAGGAGCACGGCGAGAACTGGGAGCTGCTGCCGCAGTTTGTGGCCATCCACACCAACGACACCCACCCCGCCATGTGCGGCCCCGAGCTCATGCGCATCCTGATCGACGAGAAGAAGCTCGAGTGGGACGACGCCTGGAACATCGTGACGCAGGTCGTGAGCTACACCAACCACACCATCCTGCCCGAGGCTCTGGAGAAGTGGCCCATCGGCACGTTCTCCAAGCTCCTCCCCCGCGTGTACCAGATCATCGACGAGATCAGCCGTCGTTGGCACGAGTCGTTCGACACCACGCAGGAGGGCTGGCAGGAGCGTCTGCGCCAGACCGCCATTCTGTGGGACGGCGAGATTCGCATGGCCAACCTGTCTGTGATCTGCAGCCATAGCGTCAACGGCGTGGCAAAGATCCACTCCGACATCATCAAGAACATTGTGCTCAAGGACTTCTATGCCCTGACGCCCGAGAAGTTCAACAACAAGACCAACGGCATCTCGCACCGTCGCTTCTTTGCCGAGGCAAACCCCACCTACGCCAAGCTCGTCACCGATGCCATTGGCGACGGCTGGCTCAAGGACGCCTTTGAGCTTGAGAAGCTTAAAAGTTTCCAAAACGACACCGAGTTCCTGAAGGCCGTGGGCGCCTCCAAGCGCGCCAACAAGGAGCGCCTTGCCGCCTACGTTAAGGCCGAGACCGGTCTGGTCATCGATCCCAACACCGTCTTCGATGTTCAGGTTAAGCGCTTCCATGCCTACAAGCGCCAGCTCATGAACATCATGAAGGTGATGGACATCTACAACCGTCGCATCGCCGATCCCAACTTCCACGTGACGCCGACGACCTTCATCTTTAGCGGCAAGGCTGCCTCGAGCTACACCTTCGCCAAGGAGACCATCCGCCTCATTAACTCCGTGGCCGAGGTCATCAATAACGATGCCCGCGTCAACGAGGTCATGAAGGTCTGCTTTATCCCCAACTTCCGCGTGAGCAACGCCCAGCTCATCTACCCCGCCGCCGAGATCTCGGAACAGATCTCCACGGCCGGCAAGGAGGCCTCGGGCACGTCCAACATGAAGCTCATGATGAACGGCGCCATTACGCTTGGCACCCTCGACGGCGCCAACATCGAGATCGCCGACCTGGCCGGCCGCGAGAACGAGGCCATCTTTGGCCTGACCGCTCCCGAGGTCGAGCAGCTCTGGGCATCCAACAGCTACTTTGCGTGGGATACCCTCAACGGCGACCGCGAGCGCCTGGGCCGCGTGATGGACGAGCTCAAGGACAACACCTTTGCGGGTCTTTCGGGCAACTTCGAGAGCATCTACAACGAGCTCATGAATAACAACGACCCCGACCTGGTCATGGCAGACTTCCGCAGCTACGTGGATGCGTGGGAGGCGCTCACCGGCAGCTATGGAGACCAGGAGACCTGGAACCGCAAGGCGCTGCTCAACACCGCCTCCTCCGGCTGGTTCTCGAGCGACCGCACCATTCGCGAGTACCGAGACGAGATCTGGCACGCGTAAAGGCGCGCGAGTTCCCTTTGCCGCACGGTATTACTCGACGGGCGCGACCGAGCGCCGCGCCCGTCGCTAACGGGTTTAGATATATCGATGACAGAAGGAGAAATCGATGAGTAAGAAAGAATGCATCGCGATGCTCCTCGCAGGAGGACAGGGCAGCCGATTGGGGGCACTGACCCAAAAGATCGCCAAGCCGGCGGTTAGCTTTGGTGGCAAGTTCCGCATTATCGACTTTTCGCTCTCCAACTGCTCCAACTCGGGCATCGACACGGTGGGCGTTCTGACGCAGTACCGTCCCTACCTGTTGCATGCCTACGTGGGCTCCGGCGAGGCGTGGGATCTGGACAGCCGTGACGGCGGGGTGTCGATCCTTCCGCCGTACGAGACGCAGACCGGCGGCGCCTGGTATGCGGGCACGGCCGACGCCATTACGCAGAACCTCGACTACATCAAGGCCAACGACCCCAAGTACGTCCTGATTCTTTCGGGCGATCACCTGTATCGCATGGACTACCGCAAGATGCTCAAGACGCACATTGAGAACAACGCCGACCTCACGGTGAGCGTTATGCCCGTGCCGTGGGAGGAGGCCAGCCGCTTTGGCATCCTGACCACCGACCCCGATGACGGCCGCATCACCAAGTTTACCGAGAAGCCCGAGAAGCCCGATTCGAACCTCGCGTCCATGGGCATCTACATCTTTTCGGCCGACGTGCTGATCGAGGCGCTCGAGGAGGACGCTCTGGACCAGCGCTCGAGCCACGACTTTGGCAAGGACATCATCCCCAAGCTGCTCGGCGAGGACAAACGCCTGTACAGCTACGAGTTCCACGGCTTTTGGAAGGACGTCGGCACCATCGCCAGCTTCCACGAGACCTCGATGGACCTGCTGGGCAACAACCCCGAGTTCGATCTGTTTGACAAGAACTTCCCCATCATGTCCAACATCACCACGCGTCCGCCGCACTACATTGGTCCGGACGGCCGCCTGGATGACTGCCTGGTCTCCAACGGCTGCAAGATCTACGGCACCGCTCGCCACTCGATCCTTTCGACCGATGTCATCATCGAGGAGCGCGCCGTGGTCGAGGACTCCGTGCTGCTGCCGGGTGCGCACGTTAAGAGCGGCGCGCACATCTGCCGCGCCATTTTGGGCGAGAACTCCACGGTCGAAGAGGGCGTGAAGCTCGGCTCTGTCGATACCACCAAGGATACGGCCGTCATCGGAAATGACGTCGTTATCGGGAAGGGGGAATGATCCGATGATCAATCGCAAGGCCATCGGTTATATCACCGCTAACTACTCCTCGACCTACGGCAGCGTGCTGCTCAAGGACCGTCCCATCGCGTCCGTCCCGTTTTTGGGCCGCTACCGCCTGATCGACTTTCCGCTGTCCAACATGATGAATGCCGGCATCAAGACCGTCGGCGTTGTCATGCCGGGTAACTACCGCTCGCTGATCGACCACGTGGGCTCGGGCAAGGACTGGGGTCTGGACCGCAAGAAGGGCGGCCTGTTCCTGGTACCGGGTAACGCCTATGGCACCACCAAGGGCGGCATGCGCTTTTTGCTGCGCGACATCATCTCCAACAAGACGCTGTTCCAGCGCTCGGACAAGCCCTATGTCGTGATGATGGGCACCAACATCATCTTTAACATGGACCTCAACACCATCATCGAGGCGCACGAGAACTCCGGTGCCCAGATGACCGTGGTGTACTCCAAGGCTACGCGCAACATCGATGACGAGACCAAACTCGAGATTAACGAGAACGGCCGCCTGACGGGCGTGAGCGCCGGCGTCGTGTACGGCGACAACTCCTCTATGGACTGCTGCATCGTCAACCGCCAGACGCTGCTCGAGATTATCGATCACTACCAGGCCGCCGACTATCTGGACCTGCTCGAGGCACTCCAGGGCGACTTTGGCAACATCGACGTGTGCAGCTACGAGTACAAGGGCGAGGTCGTAGGCGTGTTTAGCGAGAAGTCGCTGTATCGCCGCAGCATGGACTTGCTCGACCAGACCGTGTCCGACAAGCTCTTTGATCCCGAGCGCCCGATCCTGACCAAGGCCCACGACGTGCCGCCTTCGCGCTATGCGACCGGCAGCCACGCGTGCAACTCGATCATCTCGGCCGGCTGCATCATCAAGGGCACCGTGCGCAACTCGATCCTATCACGCGGCGTTGTGGTTGAGGAAGGTGCTTCGGTGACCAACTCGATCATCAACCAGAGCTGCATCATCAAGAGCGGCGCACGCGTCGAGAACGCCATCCTAGACAAGAACAACGTGGTCCCCACCAACACCGAGCTTCGCGGCACGCCCGAGAACATCCTGGTGCTGGGCAAGGCCCCGTTAACATCTGATACCACCATCGCACGTTAACGTTGGCACCGCAACATCGCTCGTAACATGTAGAATAGCCGCCCGGTTTGTGCCAGGCGGCTATTCTCGAATTGCAACATGGGAGACAATATGGCAGATTCCAGCAAAAAGATGCAGATCGTGTTTGCCTCGGCCGAGTGCGCACCGTTTGTAAAGACCGGTGGCCTGGGCGACGTGGCAGGCTCGCTGCCTGCGGCGCTTGTGCGCGCCGGCGCCGAGGTCATCGTGATGGTGCCCAAGTACGCCACCATCAAGGACGAGTACAAGTCGCAGATGAAGCACTTCTCCGACTTTTACGTGAGCCTGGGCTGGCGCAGCGAGTACTGCGGGCTCGAGAAGCTCGAGCACGACGGCGTCACGTACATGTTCATCGACAATGAGCGCTACTTTGCACGCGACTATCCGTACGGTTTCTTTGACGACGGCGAGCGATTTGCGTTCTTCTCCAAGGCCATCACCGAGAGCCTGCAGCACCTGCCCGAGGGCTTTGAGTGCGACATCCTGCACTGCAACGACTGGCAGACGGCACTGGCTCCCGTATTCTTGCGCGAGTTCTACCAGGGCCTGCCGCTGTACGACCGCGTCAAGACCGTGTTCTCGATCCATAACGTGGCGTTCCAGGGCCAGTTTAGCGACACCGTGATGGAGGACATCCTGGGCGTGGCGCACATTCCGGCGGCCGCCTCGCAGCTGCGTTGCGACGCCTGCAGTATCAACTACATGCTGGGCGCGCTGCGCTATGCCGATGCCATCACCACGGTGAGCCCCACCTATGCCAGCGAGATCCAGACGCCAGAGTTTGGCGAGGGCCTGGACGGCGTGCTGCGCGAGCGATCCTATGCGCTGCAGGGCATTTTGAACGGTATTGACGTGGCGGGCTTTGACCCGGCGACCGACAAGCGCATTGCCGCCAACTACACCGTCGAGGACCGTTCTGGCAAGGCCGTGTGCAAGGCCAAGCTGCAGGAAGAGCTGGGGCTCGAGGTGCGCGACGACCGTCCGCTCATGGTGATGGTCACGCGCCTGACGCGCCAGAAGGGCATGGACCTGGTCATGTACGCGCTCGACCGTATTTTGGCCGGCGGCGTGCAGGTAGCGGTGCTGGGCACCGGCGACCGCGACTACGAGGACGGCCTGCGCTACTTCCAGGACAAGTACCCCGGTACCATGGCCGCACGCATTGAGTTCGATCCTGCGCTGTCGCAGCGTATGTATGCCGCCGCCGATATGTTCCTGATGCCTTCGAAGTTTGAGCCCTGTGGCCTTTCACAGATTATCGCCATGCGCTACGGCACCCTGCCCATCGTGCGCGAGACCGGTGGTCTGAAGGACACGGTGATCCCGTATAACGAGTTTACCGGCGAGGGCACGGGATTCTCGTTTAGTAACTTTAACGGCGACGAGATGGGCGACGCCGTGTTCCGCGCGGCGCGCCTGTTCTGGGACAACCGCGATGTCTGGAACCAACTGGTCACGCAGGCAATGAGCCAGGACTTTAGCTGGACGCGCTCGGCCGACAAGTATCTGGACCTGTATTTCTTTATGCATCCGGAGATTGAGCGCCCGGCAGCGGTTGCCGACGAGCCCGTGATTATGGCTGAAAAGGCGGAGGCCGAGCCCGAGGTTGTGGCCAAGCCCGAGCCCAAGGCCGAGCCGGTTGTTGAGGCGCCCGCTGCTGCTGAGGAGCCCAAGGCTGAGGAGAAACCGGTTGAGGCTAAATCTGAGGTGAAGGTTGAAGCAGCTCCCGAGGCCGAGGAGAAGCCGGCTGCGAAGCCTGCCGCCAAGAAAACCACGACGCGCAAGACGACGGCCAGGAAGGCTACGACAACCAAGGCCGCTGCCACCAAGACTGCCGCAGCAAAGACGACTGCTGCCAAGGCAACGACGACGCGCAAGCGCACGACCGCCGCTGCCAAGAAGGCCGCCGAGGTCGAGGTAAAGGCCGAGACCGCCGAGGCCCAGCCGGCCGCTAAGGCTCCGGCCAAGACTGCAGCCAAGAAGACGACGGCAGCCAAGAGGGCTACAGCTACGAAAGCGACGGCTGCCAAGGCCACTGCAACGAAGGCTGCCCCCAAGGCGGCCGCCAAGGTCGAGGAGACGCCTGCCGAGCCCAAGGCCGAGGCAACCGTCGAGGCCAAGCCCGCCGCCAAGACCACCACGCGTAAGCGCACCACGGCAACCAAGAAGACAACGGCAAAGGCCGCAACTCCCAAGGCAGAGACTAAGCCCGCTGCTGCTAAAGAGGAGCCCAAAGCCGAGGTAAAGGCCAAGCCGGCGCCGAAGGCCGCTGAGGTCAAGGCCGCCCCGAAGGCAGACGCTAAGCCCGAGCCTGCCAAGGAGACCCCGGCCTCCCCCGCCGCTCAGGTCGAGAAAAAGGCCCCGTCCAAGAAGACGTCCGTCCGCAAGGCAATGGCCACCCGCAGGCGCCGCTAGCCCACAGACGATCAAAACCTCATCAAACCCTAGGCAAGGGGCGCTCCAAGGGGCGCCCCTTGCCAGTAGTTTTTTGGGACATGCCTTAAAATCTACCTTT
>NZ_CAAKNY010000068.1:33819-67870 GCF_901212495.1 Collinsella aerofaciens
ACGTCGAGAACGAACGCGAAATCAAAAAGGTAGATTTTAAGGCATGTCCCAAAAATCTACTCGGGTTGGTAAAACGATTTTCTAGGACAACCGTTCGCCGATGGTAAACGGATGTTGTTTATACACTCAGTGTACAACAGATATACTTACATCTTGTGCGTAAAGCCCATGGCCGCAGGCCATGATTCTATTGAACTGGACCGTACTATGAGATTGATTCACAACAGCCGCCTACCGCAGTTTCGCACTCCGTTTGGCGCTGTGACCACTGGAACTTCCGTTGCACTCTCGGTGATTTTGGAGGATGCCGATCCCAACCAGGCAACCCTCACCCTGCGTACCTGGGTCGATGACGTCGGCGAGACCCTGATCCCGATGGAGCACGAAGGCGATGGCATTTTTACCGGCGAGCTCAAATGCGCTGAACCGTGTCTTGTGTGGTACAGCTTTATCTGCAATATCGAAGGTCAGCCCGAGGTCCGCCTGGGCGCACCGCAAGGGCGCACCGGCGGCGAAGGCGTAACCTACGACTACGCCGAGGTGCCGTCCTTCCAGATTACCGTCTATAAGCACCGCGAGAACCGCCCCATTTGGTACGAGCGCGGCATGGTCTACCAAATTTTCCCCGACCGCTACGCACGTGACGAGCATTGGCGCGAGCGCACAATGGCCGAACTCGAAAAACCGCGCAAGGGCATTCAGCGCCGGATGGTCGAGGACTGGAACAAGCCGCCCGTGTACGAGCGCGCCGAGGACGGCTCCATCAAGACCTGGGACTTCTACGGCGGTTCGCTCAAGGGCATCCAGGAAGACCTGCCCCGCATCGCCGAGATGGGATTTACGGCCATCTACCTCAACCCCATCTTCGAAGCCGCGAGCAACCACCGCTACGACACGGCCGACTACTCCAAGATCGACCCGATCCTAGGAACCGAACAAGACTTTACCGAGCTGTGCCAGGCAGCCGAGAAGCTGGGCATCTCCATTATCCTGGACGGTGTCTTCAACCACACGGGCGACGACTCGATCTATTTCAACCGCTACGGCAACTACCCCGGCGTGGGTGCTTGGCAGAGCGAGGATTCGCCGTGGCGCGATGCGTTTACCTTCCACGAGGACGGCTCGTACGACTGCTGGTGGGGCGTGGGCAACATGCCGGCCATCAACGAAAAGTCCGAGCTGGTGCGCGAGAAGCTCCTGGGCAAGGACGGCGTGATTCGCAAATGGCTGCGCGCCGGTGCCCATGGTTGGCGCCTGGACGTCGCCGACGAGCTTTCCGACGACTTTTTGGCCGAGATCAAGAAGGCCGTACTTGCCGAAAAGCCTGACGCACTGTTGCTCGGTGAAGTCTGGGAAGACGCTTCCAACAAGATTAGCTACGGCCATCTGCGCCGCTACCTGCAGGGCTCCGAGCTGGACTCTGCTATGGATTACCCCTTCCGCGACATGGTCATCGGCTTTTTGATGGGCTACAAGAACGCCTACGAGGCCGCCGAGGATATCGAGACCCTGCGCGAGAACTACCCGAGCGAGGCATTGTCCTGCGCGCTCAATCTACTTTCAAGCCACGACCGTCCGCGCATCATCTCGGTGCTCGGCGGCGGCCCCGACGAGTCGCAGCTGCCCGAGTGCGAGCGCAGCAAATGGCGCCTGGACGACAACTCGATGGGACTGGCCAAAAGCCGCTTTTGGCTCGCCACGCTCATGCAGATGACCTTCCCCGGCGTACCTTCGATCTACTACGGCGACGAGTACGGCCTGGAGGGCCTTACCGATCCGGGCAACCGCCGCACCCTGCCGACCAAGGACCAACTGCACGATTTCGACACGCTGGCTATTGTCAAGAACGCCTCTGCCGTACGCCGCGCACTGCCATTTATGATCGACGGCGAGATCAAGGCCTTCGCGCTCAACGACGAGGTGCTGGCATACAACCGCACGGGCAAGGATGGCGAGTCCGCGACGGTTATCATCAACCGCAGCCTGCGCAATTCGCACCGCGTGACGATTCCGGCGCTCGATGAATGTGCGAGTGACGTGGTCAGCGGTCACGAGTGCGAGATCCACAACGGTACGGTCACGCTCGATCTGTATCCGCTGGGCTCGTCGATCATCTATCACCATGCCGAGCAGCGCCTGCAGGAGCCGCTCGATCACGGCGCGGGCGTCGTGTGCCACATCACCTCGGTACCGACTGACGATGGGAAGCCGGGTACGATCGGCGCGCCCACGCGTCGCTTTATCGACCATCTGGCTGCTATGGGCATGCGCTACTGGCAGGTCCTGCCCGTCAACCCGACGGACTTCTTCCGCTCCCCTTACGCTGGGCCTTCGGCCTTTGCGGGCAATATTGACCTGCTGCCCGAGAACCATGAGGAGCTGGCGGTCGACTTTGAGACTTGGAAGGCCCGTGGCGGCGAGGATGCAGACCCGCTCTACACGGCGTTTAAACATCGTAACGCCGATTGGCTCGAGAAGTACTGCGTCTACATGGCCGTTAAGAAGTACTTTGAGGGCGAATCGCGTCACGATTGGCCGACCGATGTCGCGCGCTACAACGAGCATCTGATTGACGACAAGCGTTTCCGCGACGAGGCAGAGCTGCAGGCGTACATGCAGTACCGCTTTGACCTGGCCTGGTGCGAGCTCATGAACTATGCGCACAAGAAGGGCATCGAGGTCATCGGCGACATTCCTATGTATGTTTCGGACGATTCGGCCGATGCGTGGAGCGAGCCCGAGAACTTCTGGCTGTCCGATACCGGCAAGGCGATTGAGATTTCTGGCGCGCCGCCTGACAATTTTGCGCCCGAGGGCCAGGTGTGGGGCAACCCCACCTTCCGTTGGGATCATATGAAGGAGAACGGCTACCGCTGGTGGATGGACCGTCTGCGTCGCGCGTTCTCGCTCTACGACCGCGTGCGCCTGGACCACTTCCTGGGATTCCATAGCTACTTTAGCATTCCCGCAGGTAAGGCCTGTGCCGATGGCCGCTGGCTGGCGGGTCCGGGCAAGGATCTGTTCCAAACTGCCTATGACGAGCTGGGTCCGCTCAACTTTATCGCCGAGGACCTGGGCTACCTGACGCCCGGCGTTCGCGCGATGGCTTCGACCTGCGGTTTCCCCGGAATGGACGTGCTGGAGTTTAGCGACTACGACGTCCGCAACGGCGTGTATCCCACGCCGGGCAAGATTCTGTACACCTCGACGCACGACACATCGACGCTCGCTGGTTGGTGCACGCGCTCCTTTGCGGGCGGCGACGAGCCGAGCGGCAAGGAGCTTGCCGGCAAGCTGATGGGCGACGCGCTTGCAAGCAATGCTCCGCTTGTGATGATGCCGCTGCAGGATGTACTGGGGCTAGGCGACGATGCGCGCATGAACGTGCCGGGTGTCGCCACGGGCAACTGGACATGGCAGGCGCAGGAGGCCGACATTGCGGCGGCCGAAGAGAAAACTGCGAAGCTCCTGCGCAACACCCATAGATTCTGGGGCGAAGCGTGATAAAACCCCCGATATAGGGTACAGTTACAGCTGTTTGAATTTTTGCGGGCAGAGCGATCTGCCCGCTTTGTGCTGAAAAGGAAGTATTATGGCGCGCTACGATTACAAGTGCACGAGCTGCGGCAACGTGTTTGAGGTTGAGCACCCCATGTCCGAGACGCCCGAGGTCGTGTGCCCGAGCTGCGGCGCTCCGGCGACAAAAACGTTCTCGGCCAGCGGCATTAAGTTCGACGGCAGCGGTTTCTACAACACCGACCAGCGCAGTGGCGGCTCCAGCACCAACGCCACAAATGGCTGCTGCGCCAACTGCCCGCACAATCATTAGAGATAAGCGCCCCCGCTACCCAGATTTCCTTATGAGTTGCGGTGAAATAGGGACTGTTTGGCGGGTAGAAGCCGCTATTCAATCCCTATTTCACCGCAACTTAGTAGTTACTTGTGGACCAGGCGAGCGCAGAAGTGGCCGTCGTAGGAGTCCGCATTAACGGGCACACTTTGGAAGAGGCCCCGAGCGTTTTGGCGCAGGGTGACGAGGTTCTTAGCGTAATCGTACTCGGGGAGCTGCAGAATCTGGGCCTCGGAGAGCGGCGCCACGGTAAAACCGGCGCCCTCGGGAGAAGTCAGGAAGGCGTCCACGACCTGCGTGTTCTCCTCATCAAAAACTGAGCACGTGCCATAGATAAGCTCACCGCCAGCAGCCACGCGCGCGGCTGCTTCCTTGAGCATCGTCAACTGCAGCTTGGGCAGTTTAGTCGTAACGTCGTCCTCGGTCAGACGCCACGGTATCTCGGGGTGACGGCGCATGGTGCCGGTGCCAGAGCACGGCGCATCGATAAACACCGTGTCGAACAGGGCAGGCTCGCCAAGCATGGCGTCAAAGGACGTGAGTACCTCATTGAGCTCGCAGGCATCGCCCGAGACCGTACGGACGCCCGGGATACCCGCCTGATGAAGGCGCGCGAGATTCTGATCGCACTTACGATCGTGCAGATCGAGCGCGGTGTGTTGACGATCATACCCGGCGCGCTTGGCCTGGCACATCATCACATAGGTCTTGGTGCCGCGACCGGAGCCGATCTCCAGGCAACGACCGGGACGTGTTGCGGCAGTAGCGATAAGCTGAGCATTGAGGTCCGAGGCAACCGCGGCAGCACGCTCAAACACGCCCGATGCAACCGTGACCTGCGCATCGACCGGAGCATGGCAGCCCGGGAAGACAGGCGCAACGAGCTGCGAGATATACGGGTCGGCCTTAGTCGCAAACGCATTCTCGTGCAGTGCAAGCGGAGCAGGCGCCAGATTGCCGGCAAAGTTGAGCACGCCCTCGGGCGTATCGAACGAGGCCATAATACGAGCGCACAGCCAGCGAGGAAGACCCATCAAACGCGAAAGGCGAACCAAACGGCGCTCGGACTCATCCACGTCGGATGCCGTGGCAAAGTCCTCAACGTTGTCCGCAACCTTGTGCAGCACCGCGTTAGCCAGGCCCGCGGCAGATTTAGCACCGCTACGCACCAGCTCAACACCCTGACTCACGGCAACGCGGCCCTGCGTATGCAGATAGAGCATCTCGAAGGCCGAGATGCGTAGCGCCATGCGAACACGAGGCGCGACCTTTTTGGGCTTATCCAAAAACTGATCGGGCAGCTCATCCAAAATGCCCTGCGTTGCGGCAACACCGAGCGCCAAACGTGCGGCAAAAGCAGAATCGCGCTGGTCAATGGCCTTGGCAGAAGCACGGGAAGACAACACATCGCGTGCGTACATACCGCGGCGATCGGCCTCCATCAACACATCGAGCGCAAGCTTGCGCGCGGGAGACAACTTGCTCATGACAGTACACCCCACCTAAGTTCGGCGCCCTGCAGACCGGCAGCCCAGGCAGAAGCAGCCATGGCACGCTTGCCGTCGGGCTTAACCTCAAGCAGTTCAACCGCACCATCGGACAGGCCCAGGTAAACACGCTTGCTCTTGACGGCAACAGCGCCCTCGCCAAGCGACACATCAGCCGATGCAGCATCGAGCACGCGAACCGACTTACCGGCAATCACACAACGGGCAGGCGCAGTATCGGACGAGGCAAGCACATGACGCACGCAATCGAGCGCAGACATCTGCGGATCCAGACGCATCTCCTGCTTGGAAATCTTGGCAGCATGCGTGACAAGCGACTCATCCTGCTCAGTCCAAACAGCCGAGCCATCGGCAAGCGAGGGAAGTGTATCGGCAAGCAACTTACCGCCCAGCTCGCCAAGCTCCATCGTGAGCGCCTCGGCATGCTTACCGGCAACTGACGTAGACGCCTGGGCGCAATAAGCGCCCGTATCCACGCCATGCCCAATACGCATAATGGAAACGCCAGCAAGCTCATCACCAGCAAGAATCGCACGCTGAATGGGGGCAGCGCCACGCCAACGAGGCAGCAGCGAAGCATGAACATTCACAATACCAAGCGGCGCCATATGCAGCACCTCATCGGGCAAAATGCAGCCATAGGCAGCCACACAGAAAATATCAGCCCGCGCAGCCTGGAGCGCCTCAACTACCTCCGGCGTCATACGATTGGCCTCTACGACCGGCAACCCCAGCTCAAGCGCCTTGGCCTTAACAGGAGAAGGCTCAAGCTTCTTACCACGCCCACGAACAGCATCGGGACGAGTAATTACGAGCGCAATCTCGTTCCCAGCCTCAACAAGCGAAGTCAGCGAAGGCACAGCAAAATCAGGCGTACCCATAAACACAATACGCATAAACGTAAGTCTCCCCTCAACCAAAGCCGAGACGGCTACAAATAACAACGGAAAGCCAACTCACCAGCCCATCCGCAATAACAATTCAACAAGAACAAATATACCCAAAACTAAAGAAAGAGCCGCAATAAAAGCAGCTCTTCCAACAAAGCAATTATCAGCGAAGACGCCCATCCCTGGCCCGACGGCACCCGGGCGAAAAGGAGCACGAAAACGCAGTCCCCTTCCGCCGCAGGGCTTAGGTTATTGCTCCACGCGCAGTTCCGCACGAGCCGAAGAGCACTTAATGTGCTCTTCGTGCGAGCAGGACTGTTTGAGCATGGAGCAAAACCTAAGCCCTGCGGCGGAAGGGGACGGTGGAACCTACTCCGTCTCGCCCGGTCGAGCGCCGCGGGCCAGGGCGTCCTGGTACTCCTTGACGGCCTTGAGCCTCTGCATCGGCTTGAGTCGCTCGAACATGGTATTGCCGTGCAGGTGATCGATCTCGTGCTGCAGGCACACGCAGAACAGATCGCCTGTGGCCTCATAGCGAATCAGGTTGGCATCCAGGTCATACGCCTCGACGACGACGTGATCGGGACGCTCGATCTCGCAACTAATACCAGGGATGGACAGGCAGCCCTCGCTAAACGGCACCAAATGGTCGCTCTGCTCAACAATGACAGGGTTGATGAGCACGTATGGGTCATAGTCGTTTTTGTCGCTGTAATCGCAGTCGATGGTGACGAGTTGAATGAGCTCACCGATCTGCGGGGCGGCCAGGCCGCAGCCGCCGTTCTCGAACATCATCTTCTTCATCTTCTCGGCAAGCGCCTCGATCGCCGGAGTGATCTCCTCGATGACGGCGCACTCCTGGCGTAGACGAGGGTCGGGCGACAGTACGATTCCGTTGGCTTCCATGGCCATCCTTTCGGGTTGTCACATTAAATCATAGGCATCGACGTCAACGCTCACGCTCACGCCGCGCACGGAGCCCACCTCTTTGAGGCAGGCGTCGATATCATCAGAGACATGGTACCCTACCGGCGACTTAACAAGCAGATGGAAGCGGTACCGGTCCTTGGCTCTCTCGATTACACACGAAGCCGGACCAAGCACCTGGGGCACGGCGCTCCCCGCCCGTAAAAAGTCGGGAGCGGCTGCATGCCAGCGACGCTTGAGGAGCTTCGCGATGCGACCGATGTAGTCCTGCGCGTCATCCGCGTTCCTCGACCATACCAAAATGTTGACCAGGCGCACGAACGGCGGATACAAAGCGTCGCGGCGCTGGTTCAGGTCGTAGTCGGTAAAGATCGAGCGGTCGTGCTCGGCGACGGCGCGAATGACCGGGTCATCGGGCAGGTAGGTTTGGATAATAACCTCGCCGGGGCGATCGCCGCGGCCGGCGCGGCCCGCAACCTGCTCCAGCAGATCGTATGCGCGCTCCCCTGCTCTAAAATCCGGCAGCTTTAGCGCAAAATCGGCATTGACCACGCCCACGAGCGTGACCTCGGGAAAGTCGAGGCCCTTTGCAATCATCTGGGTGCCCAGCAGCACCGCGCAATCGGCGGCATCGAACTGCTCGAGCAGCTTTTTGTGCGCGTCCTTGCCGCGCGTGGAATCGGCGTCCATGCGAATGATGGCGACGTCGCCGGGCAGCATCTGGTGCAGTGCGTCCTCAATCTGCTGCGTGCCCAGCCCCATTTTTGCCAGGTAGCGGCTGCCGCACTTGGGACAGCGACTCGTGGGCGCCGGATAGGGCTGCACGCGCCAAGATGATCCGCAGGTGTGGCACTGCAGCGTGTGCGTGCGCTCGTGATACGTGAGCGCGGTGGAGCAGTGGTTGCAGGTGGGCACGCAGCCGCATTCGCGGCACATCAAAAACGGCGCAAAGCCGCGACGGTTATGCAGCAACACGGCCTTTTCGCGGCGCTCGACCACGCGCTCCAAGCCTTCCATAAGCGGTTTAGAGAACATGGAGCGGCTGCCGTGTGCGAACTCGCGGCGCAGATCGGCAATGCGAACCGTAGGCAACACGGCGTGCCCCGGGCGCTCGGGCATCTCGACGCGCGCCCAGGTGGCGCCGCTGTACGTGCCGCGGCGGCAGCGGTCGAGGGCCTCGGCCGAGGGCGTGGCGGAGCCCAGCACGAGCGGGCACCGATAGCGCCGCGCCATCTCGGCAGCTACCTCGCGCGCATGGTAGCGCGGGCTGGAACCCTGCTTGTAGCTGGTCTCGTGCTCCTCGTCGATGATGATAAGGCCCAAGTCGCTGAGTGGGCAAAAGAGCGCCGAGCGGGCGCCGACGACCACACGGGCCGCACCGCTGGCGACCATATCCCACTGATCAAGACGCTCGCCCGCAGAAAGACGCGAATGGAACACAGCGACCGTCCCGCCAAATCGCGAGCGAAAACGGCCGACGGTCTGGGCCGTCAGCGAGATCTCGGGCACGAGCACGCAGGCCGAACGGCCGGCCGCCAGCACGCGCTCAATCGCCGAAAGGTAAACTTCGGTTTTGCCGGAACCGGTGACGCCATCGACGAGCACCACATCACCGTGAGCGTCCAGGCGTGCGCGCTCAATCTGCGCGAGGGCCTGCCGTTGACCGCTGGTGAGTGCCACCGGGGCCTTGCCGCTCGCCGAGGACAGCGTAGTCTGCTCGCTGCAGCCACGCCAGGCACGGCGCTCTTCAACCACGACGACGCCACGTTTTTCGAGCGCTTTAATGGCCGCCGACATGCTGTTGTAGAGCAGGTTGAGGTCGCGTGTCGTGACCGGGCCGCATTGGAGCGCCTCGATGAGCTGACGCTGGCGGACCGCTGTCTTGGGCGGCGTGTAGTCAAAACCTTCGGGCGTGAGCATGACCCAGCGGTTTTGGATGGGTTTGACGGCGGGGCGCTCAACGGTCCACGCGCCGTCAGCGCCCTTGATCACGCGCGGGCTTCCACCCGGGGGCAAGAACAGGCGCAGGCACTCGGAAAGCGTTGCGACGTACTCGCGGCTCATCCATCGCGCAATGCGTGCAGCCTCGGCGGTAAAGAGCGGCTTGCTGAGGATGGCCTCGATAGGCTTGATGCGCGCGGGATCGAGAGCGACGTTAACTTGCAGGCCGGCAAGCTCGGGCGCGATGTCGACGATGTAGCCCGCGGCCGCACGGTTGCCAAAATGAACTAGGACGGTGGAACCGATCTGGGCATCGTTGGCGAGTGACTGCGGAATGCCGTAGGCAAACGGCTCGGACAGCGCACGGGTCGGGATGTCGAGGACTATGCTCGCATAGGCGGCGACGGGCTCGGGCTGCGCCGGGGTGGCAGCAGGGGCCGCGGACTTCGGAGCTTCCTCCGGTTCCGGCGAACCAAACAGCGACAGTTGCTCCGCCATGGTCTCTGCACCTCCCACCCCATACGTCTTTAGAAACAAGAGCCCCGCTCGGGTGAACGGGGCTCGGATGCATGCGTTTACGCAGCTGCTACAGCGCCATCGTGCGGGCGCGGCCGATGCGCGCCAGGCAGTCGTCGCGGCCGACGAGCGCCATGGTCTCGCCCAGCGGGGGGCTCACCATGTTGCCGCAGACGGCGACGCGCACAGCTTGGAACACCACGCGCTTCTTGAGATCCATCTGCTCGGGCAGCGGCTCAAGCGCAGCGTCGATGTTGGCAGCCGTCCACTCGCCCACGCCCTCGAGCGCGGCCTTGGCGGCATCCAGAATGGCACCCATGCCTTCCTTGGCCAGGCCCTTGTTGACAGACTTCTCATCATACTCGAGCGTCTCGGCCGTAGCAAAGATGGGAGCGGCGACGGTCACGACATCAGCCGGCATCTTGGTGCGCGGCTTGACGATGGAAGCGAGCGCATCGATCCAATCCTCGCCGTACTCGACATTACCCTCGATGAGACCCGCCTCGTGCAGCTCGGGGACCATGATCTCGTCGGCAAACTGAGCGTCGGACATGCCGTTGATGTACTCGGCATTGACCCAGTCGAGCTTCTTGGGGTCGAAGGTCGCCGGGTTCTTGGAAATGCGGTCGAGCGAGAACTTGCTGGCCAGGACATCGCGCGGGATGATCGTGGTCTCGCCGTCGAGCGACCAGCCGAGCAGCGCCAGATAGTTGACGAAGGCGTCGGACAGGTAACCGGCGTCGCGGTACTCCTCCACCGAGGTAGCGCCGTGGCGCTTGGAGAGTTTTTTGCCGTCGGCACCCAAGATCATGGAGATGTGGGCGAACGTGGGCACGGGCGCGCCGAGGGCCTCGTAGACCATGACCTGGCGCGGGGTGTTGGACAGATGGTCGTCGCCGCGGATAACGTGGGTGATCTTCATCATGGCGTCATCGACGACGGTCGCGAAGTTATACGTAGGCGTGCCATCGGAGCGGAAGATGACGAAGTCGTCGAGCTCCTTGGCATCGAAGGTCACCTCGCCGTGGACGGCGTCGTGGATGACGACGTCGCCACGGTCCTCGGGCACTTTGATGCGCAGGACATAGGGCTCGCCGGCCTCGATGCGGCGGCGTGCCTCCTCGGGATCGAGATCGCGGCAGCGGCGCTGATAGCCCTGGAAGGGGTCCTTGCGCTCCTGTGCGGCCTTGCGATCGGCGTCGAGCTGCTCCTTGGTGCAGAAGCAGGGATAGGCCTTGCCCTCGTCCCAGAGCTTCTGGGCGGCCTGCTTGTACAGGTCCAGGCGCTCAGTCTGGGCGTAGGGGCCATAGTCGCCGCCCACCTCGGGGCCCTCGTCCCAGTCCAAGCCCAGCCAACGCATGGCGCGCAGAATGATCTGCGTGTTCTCGTCGGTGGAACGGGTGGGGTCGGTGTCGTCGATGCGCAGGATGAACGTGCCGCCGTTTGCACGGGCGAAAGCCCAGTTATAGATAGCGGTGCGGGCGCCGCCGATGTGCAGCTTGCCCGTGGGTGAGGGTGCAAAGCGGACGCGAACGTCTGATGCCATGGAAATCTCCTCGATTGCAGGATGGATGTCTAACCGCATCAGTATAAAGCAACAAAGCAACCTCCGCACAAAGGGCACCGACCTGCTCGTTGGGGACAGACTTAAATGACCAGTCGTTGGGGACACTCTTCGGAGCTGGCCGAACAGGAGTGTCCCCAAGTGCTGCATTCATTTAAGTCTGTCCCCAATGAGTAAGGCTGGTCATTTAAGTCTGTCCCCAATGAGTAGGTGCGGAAAGGGTGTGAATGTTTGGTTTTCGCGCTATGATGTGCCCCTGCATAGAGAGCTCGGCGGAATGGTAACGGTCGCCGGGACACGTATTATGAAAGGGGCTATCATGCCAGAAGAACTTCGTTCCATCCCACCCCAACACGGGTCCTTTGTATTTACGTCGGAGTCAGTGACCGAAGGTCATCCCGATAAGATCGCCGACCAGATCAGCGATGCCGTCCTCGACGCAATCCTCGCTAAAGAAATAGAGCTGCAGGAGCAGGGCTACATTGCGCCCAACGGCGTGCCCGCCGACGTTGAGAACGTCCGCTGCGCCTGCGAGACCCTTGTGACCACCGGTACCGTCATCGTTGCCGGCGAGATCCGCACCCAGGCCTACGTCGACGTACAGGAGATTGCCCGTGGCGTTATCCGCCGCATTGGCTACAACCGCGCAAAGTTCGGTTTTGACTGCGATACCTGTGGCGTCATGAACCTCATCCACGAGCAGTCGCCCGATATCGCCCAGGGCGTCGACGAGTCTTTCGAGACCCAGACCGGCGCCACCACCGACCCCATCGACCTGATCGGCGCCGGCGACCAGGGCATGATGTTTGGCTATGCCTCCAACGAGACCAAGACCCTCATGCCTATGCCGCACTACCTGGCGAGCCGCCTGGCCGAGCGCCTGGCTGCCGTGCGCCACGACGGAACCCTGCCCTACCTGCGCCCCGACGGCAAGACCCAGGTCACGGTGCGCTACGAGGACGGCAAGCCCGTCGAGGTCACGACCATCGTCATCTCCACGCAGCACGCCGCCGAGATCGAGGACATGGGCAAGATCAAGGCCGACCTCATCGAGCACGTCATCACTCCCGTCATGGCCGCCGAGAACATGCCGTGGGACAACGCCGACATCTATGTGAACCCCACCGGTCGCTTTGTCGTTGGCGGCCCCATGGGCGACACGGGCCTCACCGGCCGTAAGATCATCGTCGACACCTACGGCGGTTACGGCCGTCACGGCGGCGGCGCCTTTAGCGGCAAGGACTGCACCAAGGTTGACCGCTCCGCCGCATACGCCGCGCGCTGGGTCGCCAAGAACGTTGTGGCTGCCGGCCTGGCCGACCGCTGCGAAGTCGAGCTGGCCTACGCCATCGGCGTTTCCAAGCCGCTGTCTATCATGGTCGACACCTTCGGTACCGCGCATGTTGCCGAGGACAAGATCGTCGAGGCCGTCGAGAAGACCTTCGACCTGCGCCCGGGTGCAATCATCCGCGACCTGGACCTGCGTCGACCGATCTTTGAGAAGACGGCAGCCTACGGCCACTTTGGCCGCGAAGACGCCGACTTCACCTGGGAGAAGACCGACCGAGTCGAAGAACTCAGAGCAGCCTGCGGCCTGTAAGCTTACGGCAAAAGCTGCAACCACACATCGATGCACCAAAAGAAGTACCGGCCCCAACCGGTACTTCTTTTTTATTAATACGGTGGTGAAGATGTTTCGATATGCAAGGTAAGACACGTCGCTGGCTAATGAATTTTGCAGCACACGCGCCTCTACCATGTATCCTAAGTCCCGAGGGGCGGGGCATAAGGTCGATCGCGAGTTCCGCACGAGCCGGAGGCCACGTAATGTGGCCTCCGTGCGAGCAGGACTGCCCGAGCAGGCGATCAAATACCAAAGCCCTCGGAACGGTGGGACAGAGTATGCCCCGCCCCTCGGGACGACGAGACAAGGCAAAGGAGCAGCCATGGCAGGCAAGCCGCAAACACTAGCTACGACCTCGGCATTCGAGATCTTGGGGCCCGTCATGGTCGGTCCCAGCTCATCGCATACCGCCGGCGCCCTGCGGTGCGCACAGGTGGCCGCCAGCCTGCTCGAGGGCCGCATCATCAAGGTTACCTTTGGCCTATGGAATTCCTTTGCCCACACCTACCGCGGCCACGGCACCGACCGTGCGCTCGTCGCGGGCATCTTGGGCCTCGACACCGACGACGAGAATATCAAGCAGGCCTTCGACCTCGCACGCGAGCAGGGCCTCGATTATCACTTTGACATCAAGGGCGACGACGCCTCCATCCACCCCAACACCGTCGACATCGACATGGTCGATGACACGGGCGCCACAGCGCAGGTGCGCGGCGAGAGCCTAGGCGGCGGCAAGATGCGCATCAGCCGCATCAACGGCGTCGGCGTCGACATCTCGGGCATGTACTCCACGCTCTTCGTGGCGCACCACGACGTCCCCGGCGTACTCGCCGCGCTCACGAACCTGCTCGCCTGCGCACACGTGAACATCGCCTTCTGCCGCACCTACCGCACCGAGGTGGGCGGCCAGGCCTACTCCGTCTTTGAGACCGACGGCACGCCCGACGACACCGTCATTCCCATGCTGCGTAAACTCGACAACGTCGACTACGCCACCTTTATTGAGCTCCCCGGCTCGGCATCATCGCTCTCACCCGGCGTCTCGGCCAAGGAGATCTTCGATGACGGCGAACAGTTGCTCGACGCCTGCGCCGAACTCGGCCTCAACATCGGCGCCGTCATGGCCGTGCGCGAGGCGCGTCTGACCGGCGAGGCCCACGCCGTCGCCGCCATGCGCCGCGTGCTCGACGTCATGCGCGAGGAGACCACGACCCCCATCGCCAATCCGCAGCGATCACTCGGCGGACTTATCGGCGGCGAGGCCAAACTCGTCGATGCCACCGGCCGCAACGATTTGAGCGCAAGCCTGATGGGTGCCGTCCAGACCGAAGCCGTGGCCCGTGCCATGGCCGTACTCGAGCGCTCCGCCACCATGGGCGTGATCGTTGCCGCCCCTACGGCGGGCTCCGCAGGCGTCGTGCCCGGCTGCGTGCTGGCGCTGGCCGAGCACCTGCAGCTCGATGACGAGCAGGTCATGGACGCTCTCTACTGTGCCGCCGCCATCGGCCTCAACCTCACCACGAGCGCCTGTGTCGCCGGCGCCGAGGGCGGCTGCCAGGCCGAGGTGGGAAGTGCCGCCGCCATGGCCGCCGCCGCGCTGGTGCAGATGCTCGGCGGCACCCCCGAGCAGGCACTCGACGCCAGTTCCATCGCGCTGAGCAATCTGCTTGGCCTCGTTTGCGACCCCGTGGGCGGACTGGTCGAGGTGCCGTGCCAAAACCGCAATGCCATCGGCGTGGCCGCGGCCTTCAGCTCGGCCCAGCTCGCGCTCGCCGGCATTAAGAGCCTGGTGCCGTTTGACCAGATGGCGCATGTGATGCTCTCGGTGGGCCACGCCCTGCCGGCAACCCTGCGCGAGACGGCCAAGGGCGGTATCGCTCAAGCCCCGGCCGCGCTTTCTGCCTGCGCCAAATGCGGCGTATGCGGATAGGTAGACTTCTCCAAACCGATACTGTTTCCGCACCACAAACAACAGGCTAATCGCTATAATGCAAGCCCAGTTAAAACACGATGAGCCGTAAGGCGAAACTCGAAGGAAATATATACGATGTCGCAAATCGACCGCAGCAACATGATTCCCGATCCGCAACAGCCCAGTAGGCATACTGGCGGCGTCCAATCGCCGCGCCCCATCGCACCGGTTCGCAGCCAACAACACGGCCCGTCCAGTGCCTCTCAACGCCCGAATCAGCATCAATACCAGCCGCATCAACAACATCAGCAGCGTCCCGCACAAGGTGGCGCCCCCACGCAGGGCCCTTCGCACACTCGCGCGGCAAACAATCGCGGACCCGCGGACAAGCGCACCAACAAAAGCGGCACGTCGGGCGGAAAGACGGCCCTCTTTGTCGTCCTCGGCCTCGTCGCGATCGTCTACATCGTAGGCGTCGTGGCGTTCTCGCAGGTCGCTTACCCCAACACCACCATCGCCGGCGTCGACATCTCGCTCTCTAACGCATCTTCGGCAGCCACCAAGGTCAACTCGGCATGGAAGCACTACAAGCTCACCGTGTCGGGCGATAACTTTAGCTGGACCTACCAACCCGAGTCCAACGATCCCATCGTCGATGGCGAGAAAGCCGCCCACGAGATTATCGGCAAAAACGAGCCGCTGCTGTGGCCATCGCGCCTCATCGCGTCGCTCGGCGGAAAAACCGATAGCGCCACCAAGAATGGCTCGATCGACTTGAAACAGGACGTCGACCTGTCCATGCTCTCCGATGCCTTTAACCAAAAGCAGTTTGAGGAGGACCTGGGCGGCGCCATCGACGAGTTCAATGAGGGCCGCTCGGGCACCTTCGAGGCCACCAGCTCCTATGACGAGAAAGCCGGCAAGTTCACCGTCGAGAAGGCCCGATCCAACGAGAAGCTCAACCGCGAGCATGTCATCAAATATGCCGAGATCGAGCTCGCGTCACTCGCCGAGAACGTCGATATCACCAAGATCGGCAACGACGCCTACGAACCGCTCAACGGCACCCTCACCGACGACCAGATTCAGGCTGCATGCGATGCCGCCAACAACTTCCTGGGCGTCAACGTGACCCTTAAGCTCAACGGCAATGATGCCGGCAAGGTGGACGGCAGCTCGGTGCTGCAGTGGACCAGCTTTGCCGATCCGGCCAAGCCCACACTCGACACGTCGCAGATCAGCAGCTGGGCCGCCGAGTTCGCCAACGGCTTTAACACCGTGGGCTCCACCCGCTGGTGGACACGCGCCGACGGCAAGCAGTGCGCTGTCGAGGGCGGCGACTTTGGCTGGTCCATCGACACCGACGCGCTCGCCAAGCAGGTCGAGGACGCTATCAATAACAAGCAGACCGGCGATATCGAAATTTCGTACTCAAAGAAGGCCGACACGTTCACCGCCAAGGGCGAGCCCGATTGGAAGGCCTATATCGACGTCGACCTGTCCGAGCAGCACGCGCGCTACTACGACGAGAACGGCAATATCGTGTGGGAGGCCAACTTTATCTCGGGCCTGCCCGGCGAGGACGCCACCCCGGAGGGCGTATGGCAGATCAACAGCAACGACGGCGCAAGCACGCTCATCGGTGCCAAAGACCCCGCGACCGGAAAGCCCAAATACGAGAGCCCGGTGAGCTACTGGATGCCGTTCGAGGGCAACATGATCGGCTTCCACGACGCCACCTGGCAAAACGACAAGAGCTTCGATAACGCCGAGTCGTACAAGTGGTGTGGCAGCCACGGTTGCATCAACCTGCGCCTGGCCGACGCCAAAGCACTTCACGACTGCATCAAAGTCGGCCTGTGCGTGGTTGTCCACTCGTAGTGCAACGCGCGCATTCATACAACGTGGAACTGCTGCGACCAATCTAACAGTTCCGAAAGAAACCGTCCTATGCGCCCGCCCCAACCGGTGGGCGTATATACTTATCGAAGTTCTTTCTATAAAGGAGACGCTATGCCAAATGTCCCCACGATCACCCCGGACCCGGATGATACCGAACGCGCGCCCGAAGGTGCCACCGAAACGATTCCTCTGATTACAAACGCGCATGCCGATTCGCAATACGACCGCCCGAACGATATGGCCGAGATTTCCGATGAAGAGGCGTATGCCAAGCTCAAGGCAAAACGTGCCGAGCGCCGACGCAAAAAGCTGATTCGCCGCGGTATTGCCGCCGGCGTCGTGGGTGCCATCGCGCTCATTGCCATTGTTGCAACCCTGGTTATCAATGCGCAGCCGCAGGGCGCCAGCGGGCCTGTGACCGATAAGGTGACTGAGGGCACGTTTACCACGACCGTCGAGGCGAAAGGCCAGCTCAAGCCTATTTCGTCCTCAGTGGTCTCGCCTTCTGTCGACGGCACGGTCGATTCGATCAACGTTCAGCCGGGCCAATCCGTCAACGAGGGCGACGTGCTTATGACCATTAAGAACGACGAGCTCGATCGCAACGTTGCCGAGGCGCAGCGTGCAGTTGCAGCCGCTCAGGAAGACCTCGCCAACGCGAAGAAAGCCGTCGCTGCCGCGCAGGCCACCCCAACGACGGACGTCGATGGAGCTTCCGCCGCAGCGGCAGGCGCCTCCGCTGCGTCCGCCGACACGAACACCGTATCGGCCGCACAGCGCAGCCTCGCATCAGCCCAGGCAAACCTCGATCAGGCGAACGCCAAGGCCGCCGGGCGCACGGTTACGGCGCCGAGCTCGGGCAGCATCGTGGAGCTCAACGCCAAGGTGGGCGCCACGGTAACAAGCGGCATGATCATGGGCGAAAGCGATACGAGCGGCGGCAAGCAGTGCATGCAGATCGCCGACCTGTCCAAGATGAAGGTGACCGTGCAGGTGGGCGAAAAGGATATCGCCAAAATCGCCGTTGGGCAGAGCGCCAACGTCACCTATCCTGCGTTTCCCGATATCGTGAGCCAGGGAACGGTCACAGCCATCGCCTCGGTGGCAAACTCCGACTCCACCAACGGTGGCGGCGGCAGCGTGACCTTTAACGTCGACATTTTGATTGAAGCGCCCGACGCGCGCCTCAAGCCGGGCATGACCGCCGAGGTCTCGGTGGTGACCGAACAGCTCGATGACGTCGTGATGGTGCCGACCATGGCGCTCATGACCGAGGACGGCGAACACTATTACGTCAATGTGGCAACTGACGGCGAGGGCAAAAAGACCCGACGCGAAAAGGTGACCGTCGTGACGCAAAACGATAACGACGCCGTGGTCGGCAAAACGCAGGTCAAGCACGATGACCAGGGCAATGAAATAAACCCCAATGTACCAGTCACCAAGCTTCGCGACGGAGACATCCTCAAGATTGACAACGGCTCGGGCGTGTCGGCAGATGGCGGCAGCTCCGGAACAGGCATGACGGCCGACGGCGGCGACTCCGGCAGCATGTCTGCCGACGAGGGCATGTAATGCGCCCCGTCATCGACATCCGCAACGTGCATCGCATCTTTGAGAGCGAGGCCGGCTGCGCCCATATCCTGCATAACGTTAGCCTGGCAGTGAATCCCGGCGAGTTCGTGGCCATCACCGGCCCCTCGGGCTCGGGCAAGTCGACGCTCATGAACATCCTCGGTTGCCTTGATAAGCCAACCGCAGGCAACTACTACCTGCAAGGGCTCAACGTGGCCGAGCTTGACGATGACGAGCTCACCGAAGTCCGCGCCCTGAGCATCGGCTTTGTCTTTCAGAGCTTTAACCTGCTGCCGCGCCTATCGGTCATCGAAAATGTTATGCTGCCGCTGTCGTACACCAACGTGCCGCGGGCTCAGCGTGAGATGCGCGCCGTCCATGCGCTGCAAGCCGTCACGCTGCCGGTCGACCACTGGGACCACCGCATCTCCGAGCTCTCGGGCGGACAGATGCAGAGAGTCGCCATCGCGCGCGCCCTCGTCAACGACCCGCCCATCATCCTGGCGGACGAGCCGACGGGAAACCTGGACTCCGCCACCGGAGCGCTCGTGATGGAGACCTTCCACAAACTCCAGGAACGCGGCAAGACCATCATACTCATCACGCACGACCCCGGCATCGCCGCCGAGGCCGACCGTGCCGTGACCATCCGCGACGGTCGCATTCACGACGGCGCGTATATACCACATGCGCCGCGGACCCTGCGCAGCGCCGTAGATGGCCTGCCCACAATCTCCGACCCAATCATCCCGCCGAAAGGAGTGATGGCATGAGCACGCGCGACCTTATCCAAGAAGCCCTTCACTCCCTCGAGGCCAATAAGGGACGAAGCCTGCTCACCATCCTGGGCATCGTCATTGGCATTGCCTCGGTCATCGCCATGACCTCGCTTATCGGCGGTATCCAAAACAGCCTGGTCAACAGCCTGGGCCTCAACGCCGCGCGTATGGTGCAGATTTATTCGTCGCAAGAGCTCACCGAGTCGGACATTGAGAAACTTCGGAAACTGGTGCCGCAAATTGAGCAGATCGGCATCGTGGACAGCGCCTATACCGAGTACAAGGCCGGTGACAAAAGCTATACCGTCATGGCACAGGGTGTCGATAGCGACATGCTCGACGCGGTGGGCGCCAGCAAGCTCGTCGCGGGACGCACCTACACCCAGGCCGAGTCCCAATCTGGCGCACGCGTGGCGCTCATCAGCCGTGGAGGCGCGGATCAGCTGTACGGCAACGAGCAGGAAGCGCTCGGCAAGACCATCAAGGTATCGAACGGCGAGGTGCAGATTGTGGGCGTGATTGATGGCGGCAACGACTCCATGGGCTCGTTCACGCTATACATGCCGCGCGAGACCATCTCGGGCCTCTTTGGCGACGAGAACCCCTCTTTCCCCAGCGTAACGGCGCTCGCCACCGAGGGCACGGACGTGGATGAGCTGTGCAAGACGATTGAGTCCAAGGTGCGCGCGATGAAGGGCATCGCGAAGGACGATGAGTACGACAGTGTATCGGCAACCTCTATGAAAAGCGCCATCGACGCACTTAACTCCTTTATGGGTGCGTTCTCGCTCATCATGGGTGCTGTCGCCAGTATCTCGCTGCTTGTCGGCGGTATCGGCATTATGAATATGATGCTCACCAACGTGACTGAGCGCATCCGCGAGATCGGTATTCGCCGTGCCCTGGGGGCCAGTCGTCGCGATATCACCGCACAGTTTTTGGCCGAGTCCTCGGCGCTGTGCGTCACCGGTGGCCTGCTGGGTATCCTGATTGGCTACCTGCTTGCCTGGGGTCTAGCGATGTTCGCCGCGGGCTCCGGCGTGCTTGGCGAGCTCGGTGCCAGCGGTACCATTACGCCGAGTTTTTCGATCGCAACGGTGCTGCTGGCCTTTGCGGTCTCCGTCGGCATCGGCGTCATCTTTGGCTTCTACCCCGCCCGCCGGGCAGCAAAACTCGACCCGGTCGAGTGCCTGCGCTACCAGTAGTAATGCAGTCCCTCTGTGTTGCGGTGAAATAGATACCGTTTATGCTGTTAAAAGGCCTATTCAGTCCCCATTTCACCGCACGTTAGAGATTGTCTGGGCATAACAATTCACCCCAAATCAAATTGGTTCGTTGAATAGACACAATAGAGATTCTTTACGTGCATTTAATTCCACACATGGGTATTATTACATGCAAAGCGCACGTGAAAGGAAATGCCTATGTCGCTTACACAGTCAGCTGAGCGCGTAGCACTCAACAAGCTCATCGATTATCTCGACGACAATCCGCAAGACAATATCGAAAAAATCATGGACCTCGTGAACAAACTGGTCCCCGATCGCGTATTTCCCGTTCAGCGCGAGGCATTTACCAACGTCATCAAGAGTCGCGGCAATTGGTATGACCTGATCATGCGCGTTTTCAGTCTCAATTCCAAGATGCGAACAAAATTGCTCAAGGCGCTTATTGTCGACGGCAACCTGCTCGCTTGGCCGCAGCAGGAAAATAACCGCGAAAAGTACCAGTGCAACATTCCGTGGGCTATCCTGCTCGACCCCACGAGCGCCTGCAACCTGCATTGCACGGGCTGCTGGGCAGCCGAGTACGGCTATAAGCAAAATCTCTCGTATGAAGACATCGACTCTATCATCACACAGGGCAAAGCACTCGGCACGCACATCTACATCTACACCGGTGGTGAGCCGCTCGTTCGCAAACACGACCTTATCAAGATCTGCGAAAAGCACCCGGATTGCGTGTTCCTCTGCTTTACCAACTCAACGCTTATCGACGAGGCGTTCTGCGATGACATGATCCGCGTGGGCAACTTTGTTCCTGCCATCAGTGCCGAGGGTAACGAGCACACCACCGATGCCCGCCGCGGCGAGGGGACCTACGCCAAGATCGAGCATGCGATGAAACTCCTACGCGAGCGCAATCTGCCGTTTGGTATTTCGACCTGTTGGACCAGCGCCAACGCCGACACGGTGGCGACCGAAGAGAATATCGACTGGATGATCGAAGAGGGAGCACTCTTCTGCTGGTATTTCCACTTTATGCCGGTCGGGCGCAACGCTACCTCCCAGCTTATGCCCACGCCCGAGCAGCGCGAGCGCATGTATCACTTTGTCCGCGAAATGCGCGAGAAAAAGCCACTCTTTACGCTCGATTTCCAAAATGACGGTGAGTTTGTCGGCGGTTGCATTGCCGGCGGCCGCCGCTATCTGCACATCAATGCGGCAGGCGACGTGGAGCCATGCGTGTTCATCCACTATTCCAACGCCAACATCCACAACGTGAGCCTACTTGACGCGCTGCGCTCTCCCCTCTTTATGAAGTACTACGAGGGCCAGCCGTTCAACGACAACTATCTCAAGCCCTGTCCTATGCTCGAGAACCCCGACGTGCTGCCCAAGATGGTGGCCGAGACCGGTGCCATGAGTACCGACCTGGTCGAGAAGGAATCACCCGAGCAATTGCGCGAAAAGACCCGAGCCGCAGCCGAGGCCTGGGCTCCCGTGGCAGACCGCATTTGGAACGATCAGAGCGATCCCCTCTACACCAAGCGTATCGAAGACGAGACGCAGGGTATGGCCGATAGCGACATGCATAAGTTCGAACAGCAAGGCCGAAAGCTAAAGAGCAACTGCTAGTACCCCATATGTGACAAAACACAAAGGCGCGGGCGCCCCGTAATACCTTGGGCGCCCGCGCCTTCTTTGTCATATACATCCCCCTGAGTTGCGGTGAAATAGGGACTGAATATGCTTTCTAGCAGCAAAACCAGACACTATTTCACCGCAACTCATTGAGGGGCTGCTTGGGGACATATTCCGGCAGTAGGCCTAATCCAAGCGAGATTCCAGACTCGATAGTCCGTTCAACGTCAAATTATTAGCGACCTCCGAGATACGCTCGATGGGCACCGAGCCATCGGAGAGCGCCCACGTGCGGTAAATGCCGATAATGCCCGAAAGTAAAAACGCCAGATAATAGTCGAACATCTCGTCCTTGAGGCCGTGGGGCAGCAAGTCGCGCTCGGTAATCTCGTGCTCGAGCGGCACGCGCAAACGCGTCATAAAATCGTCGAGTGGAATGTTTTCGATCAGCTGGCGATTGAGCACGAGGTTATTGCAAAGTGCTTCGTTGATGGTCTTAAAAAACGTTGCTGCCGCTCCAAGGGCACGCTCATTCGTATCGCCGTCCATGGAAGCAAGAGTTTTCTCGACCGAGTCGACAATCGTCTCCACCACATTAACGGCGATGGCATCGAGCAGGCCGTCAACCGTACCGAAGTGTACGTAAAAGGTCTTGCGGTCGACATTTGCCTCACGCGCGATGGCGCTCACCGTAATGTCGGCAAGCGGTCTATCCATCAACAGGCGCTCAAACGCAGAAAGGATAGCATTGCGGCTGCGAACGATACGGCGGTCAAGACGCGGTTTGCTGGTGGCCATGGAGGTATCCCTTCGGAATGCGAGCATTCATCAACAGATGAGAGTTAATCTACGTAAGAGGATTATCCCCCATCCGGCACAAAAATGCCCGGTGCCACGAAGAACGCACGACCGACTATTACGCCTTAGGGAGTTTCTTTTTGTTCAAAGCAGCCGGAGACACACGGATGCCGTCACCTGTCTGGCGCACATAGGCCTTATGCGCCGGTTTGGCGGCCCCAGAAGCCTTCTGAGCATGCTGATTGGGATCCACGGTAACCGCATTCACAGGATGAGGCTTTGCAGGGTTAGAGGACGTCTGAGGCGTTCGTCCGAGCTTGCGCATCACGCGATCCCAGCGTGCATGGATACTCTCATTGTGAGCGCTCTTAAGGCCCAGCAGGGGCGCGGCCAGAATAGTCGGCGCGATAAACGTAATGAGACGCCACAGCAGATAACCGGCGGTCGACGCCGATCCAAAGAAATGACCCAGGAACAGCGCGAAGCCGCCCTCGGCACCGCCGGTGCCACCGGGCAGGGGAACAGCGGAGCTCAGGAGTTGAACGAAGGCGCTCGCGGCCATGACCGAGAAAAAATCGACTTCGTGGTGGCCAAAGGCAAGCATCAGGAAATACGGCACGAGGTAGAAAAACGCGAGCTGCAACATGGTGATGATCACCGTGAGCAGCATAGACGAAAAATGGCCGGCCGAAAGCTTGAATTTCTCGGAGAACGAGTAGATTTCGCCGTCGACAAACGTACGCCAGCCCTCGATCTTGGTGGCCGAGACGCCCATTCGCTCGAGCCAATTGATGATGCAGTGCGCGACGCGCGTGACGGTCTTGGGCATGAGCGCGACGGCAAAGATGCCAAGCAGAATGCAGCAGTGACCGCCAAAGCTAAAGACACACAGCAGCGTCATGTCGCCATAGCGCTCGGCGAAAAACGGCATGCGGGCAAGCAGCAGAATAGCGCCCCAGGCAACGAGGCCAAACTGATACACGATAAAGCGCGTGAACTGCGTGGCACCGGCCTCGCCGACGTTTTGGCCTGCCTTGGTCAGGCGGTAGATCTGGGCAGGCGTGGAGCCCATCATCATGGGCGTCAGGTTGCCAAAGAAGATACCGCTCGCCTCGACCGAGATCAGGTCGCGAATGCCGACGGGCGAATTGGGATCGAGCCAGACGGCGATCGCATAGGCAACGATGCCAAAGAACAGGTACAGAAACATGCAAAAGCATGCAGCAACGAGCCACGGTGCTTGGACGCTCGACATGGCAGCCCAGAACTGTCCCATCTGACCGGTCGCAATCAGATAACCGATATAGCCAACCAGCACGACGCCGATAAAAATGGCACCGCGACGTGCACCCTTGTTGTCATCGCCGCCCGAGGCCTCAACCTCGACCTGGGGCTTAGATGTGTGCTGAGAGGACTCCGTCATGAGGCTCCTTCTGACCGTCCAAATATCTTGCATATTGTACCCGCAAGGGCCACAAGCAGAACGTAAAGCTATGGGCCAAATGGGAATTGCAGATGGTTTGCCCGGAAATAAAAACCCGAACTTCCATAGGAAGTTCGGGTTTCAGATTCATGGTAGCCCGTACCAGATTCGAACTGGTGATCTCCGCCTTGAGAGGGCGGCGTCCTAAACCGCTAGACGAACGGGCCACAAGACATCTACACTGCCGTGCTGCAAGGAAATATATTACGGGACAAAAAACGCAAGCGCAAGAAGAAATTCCAAATTGCCAAAAATTGTCGGCAGGTTATGGAACGCGCAGGTCAACCGGGTAGTTATTTTGGGACGGGGCTTTTTAGCTACCACTGCTTTCAATCGGTCGAACCGCTCGTGATTTTGGCATGGGTAGCTAAAAAAGCCCCGTCCCAAAATAACTACCCAAGGTTGAGGTGGGCCAGGAGGGCTTCTTGAGTATTGGGAATGTTGTCCTCGATCACGGCGTCGAGGGCGGCGTTGAGCAGTTGTCCCAGTTCCGGCCCTGGCTTGACGCCGGCGCGAATCAAGTCGCCGCCATTGATGGCAAGCATCTTGAGCCTATAGGGCTCCCCCGCCGCCAGCAACTCGCGAGCCAGCACGCGCATCTCCTCGATCGTCTCGACGTAGTAGAAGCACGAGGGCGCCTTGCCGAGCGTATCGGCACGCTTAAGGTCCATGAGCTCGTCCATCAGACGCGGCGTATCGACACCCTCGCCCGAAAGCGCGCGCATCATATTGAGCAGGCAGGATCGCTCGGGACGCAGCGGCTTGTCATGGTATTTGATCAGCAGGCACACGTCGCGCACCAAATCGTGCGCAAGCGCCAGGCGATCCATGATGACACGCGCCTTCTTGGCGCCGAGCTCGGGATGACCGTAAAAGTGGCCGCTACCCGCATGATCGACCGTAAAGCACTCGGGCTTGGAAACGTCATGCAAAAACGCCGCCCACATAAGGCTCGACGAAGGCGCGACGTCATCGCACAGCGCCAGCTCCCCGGCCACCGTCAGCACGCGGGCGATATGCTCGTAGACGTTAAACGCATGATAGACACTGCGCTGGTCAAACCCACGAGCCAGCGCAAGCTCGGGCACAGCGGCGCAAATAAGCTCGGGGTAGCGCATCATCGCATCTCCCCCGTGGCCGGTCGAAAGGATGCCCTCGAGCTCAATACCCACGCGCTCGCGTGCCACGGCATCGAGCAGCGGAGCGCACACGGCAAGCGCCTGTTTGGTCTTAGGCTCGATCATAAAATCCAGGCGGCAGGCAAAACGCACCGCGCGCAGCATGCGCAGGGCGTCCTCGTTAAAACGACGCTTGGGATCTCCAACAGCGCGGATGAGCTTGCGCTTCAGATCGCCCTGGCCATCGTAGCGGTCGACGAGACCGCGCTGAGGATGCCAGGCCATAGCGTTAACGGTAAAGTCGCGGCGCGCCAGATCGTCCTCAAGCGACGCCGCACGCTCCACACTCTGGGGATGGCGACCATCGGTGTAAAAGCCGTCCAGGCGGTACGTGGTGACCTCAATGCGCTCGCCATCGCAAATAGCCGTGATGCCGCCAAATTTAATACCCGACTCAGCTACTCCAATGCCGGCGGCCTCGAGCGCCGCTTTGGACTCCTGCCACAGGCCGCTGCAGCACATGTCAACATCGTGGCTGGGGCGCCCCATCAGGGCATCACGTACCCAACCGCCAACGTACCAAGCCTCAAGACCGGCCGCCTCGAGCGCACGCAAGACACGAATGGAGGCATCGGTCGGCTGCGTACCGTTGAGCGAAACATTGCACATGCCTATGGCCTCCTGCACTTGCGAGCGTTAATCGATGGTTCTCAAGAAGTCTAACAAGAAACGAGAAAGCGCGCACACGCAATCGCGTCTTCGAATCGATAAAACGAGACAGCAGACGCCACATACGTTCAGTGCGCAAAAAACACCCGCCCTGGAAATCCAAAGCGGGTGTTCGGCAACGATTATTCGATGCGGCTAGCAGACCTGACGAACTTCGATGTGCTTCTTGTATTCGTCCACCTTGGCAAAATCGCCCAAGCCCGCGCACTCGACCACGTTGGCACCGGTGGCCATCGAAAGGCGCAGGGCATCCTCGACGCGCTCGGGGGCGTCGTGCCACACGGACAAGAAGGCAGCGAGCGAGGAATCGCCGGCGCAGACGGTCGACAGCACCTTAACCTCAAAGGTGCGGTTGGCAAACCAGATGTGCTCGCCATTGGAGAAGTACGCGCCGTCGCCACCAAGGGTCAGCAGCACGTTCTTGGCGCCCTTAGCATGCAGCTCGGCCATTGCACTCTTAACGGACTCATCGTCGCCACCGCTCACCTTAATGCCGAAGATGTCGAGCAGCTCGTCGTCGTTGGGCTTAATGAGCAACGGCTCCATAGCAATGAGGTCGGCCAGCTGATGGCTCGAGATATCGAGCACGAACTCAGCGCCTTTCGCCTTCACGCGACGCAGGACCTCGGCCAGGAAGCCCTCGGAGGTGTTGGGGGGCAGCGAGCCGCTGATAACCAGGCAGGTCATGTCGTCAAGCGAATCGATGAGCTCAAACATCTCCTGCTCGTTGGCTTCGTTAATGGCGGCACCGGCATTGACCATGTTGTACTCGGTATCGGGACCGGCGTTGAGGAACACGTTGACACGCGTGATACCGTCAGTCCACACGGGCTTGACGGGCACGCCAAGGGCCTCAGCGCCCTGAACGATGAACTCACCCGAGAAACCGGCGAAGAAGCCCAAGATCGTGGTGTCGACACCGTAGTGGTCGAGCGTAAACGAGACGTTGAGACCCTTGCCGTTGGGAGTGTAGACCGCGTTACGGGTGCGCGTAACGGTATTGGCGGACAGGCCATCGCAGGAAATGTTGTAGTCAATAGCGGGATTTGCAGTGAGCGTGTAAATCATGAATGTTCCTTTCACGAAGCAACGTACTAATGAAAGTATATTCCACACTTCGGCAAAAGGCTACACCAACTCGGCGAACGGTGTGGAAGCGGTGAAGGGCGGTTTCATCTCACTTTTCCCACGAAAAAAAATGGCGCCCCGACCGAAGCCAGGGCGCCACATGGACACGATGCTATCGCGTTTCGCTTACTTGCGGTCGAGCTTTCGGACGGCAACGCGCTTGCTGTACTCGTCAACGTGACCGAAGTCGCCAATGCCCACGGACTCGGCAACGTTGGCGCCGGTGGCCATAGCGAGCTTCATGGCCTCCTCGACGTTGTCGCGATCCCTGTACCACTTGTGCAGGAACGCAGCGAGGGTGCAGTCGCCGGCGCAGACGGAAGAGACCAGCTTGATGTTGAACTCACGCTTGGCGTACCAGATGTCTTCGCCGTTAGAGAAGTAAGCGTCGCCGCGGCTACCACGGGGGAGCAGAACGTTCTGGACGCCGGCGTCGTGGGCGAGCTTCATGGCAACGCGAACCTCGTCGTCGGTGTCGACCGGCACGCCGAAGATGGCCTTCATCTCGTGATGGTTCGGCTTGATGAGCAGCGGCTTCTTGTGAGCGAGCTCCTTGAGCTTGTCGGAGGACAGGTCCAGGACGACGTCGGCGCCACGAGCCTGAGCGTGCTCCATGACCTGAGCCAGGAAGTCGGGCGTAGCTTTGGGAGGCACGGAACCGGAGACGATCAGGCACTCAAGGTCGCCCGCGGTGTCCAGGATGTTGTAGAGCTCCTCCTGATGCTGCGGCGTAATAGGAGCACCGGGGTTGAGGATGCCGTACTCGTGCTGGCCATCGTTGACGTAGGTGTTGATACGCGTGATGCCGTCAGTCCAGACCGGGCGGCACAGGCAGCCCAGGTTCATGACCTCCTCGACGATGAACTTGCCCGTGAAGCCCGCGAAGAAGCCGAGCGCGACGGTGTCGACGCCCATCTTCTTAAAGGCGAAGGACACGTCGAGGCCCTTGCCGTTGGCCGTGTAGCTGGCCGAGCCGGTGCGGACGTTCTCGTCGGGCTCGAGCGGAGAGCTCGAAACCGTCATGTCGACAGCCGGGTTAGCGGTTAGCGTGTAGAACATTTACAGTACCCCCTGTATATGTGAGGGCCGCGTGGCCGGCCCATTCCAACCACGCGGTTACCTCTGATACCAAATTAACGAGCTGCGGACTCGAGCAGCGCCTTGACCTCGGCGGCAGTATTGCAGGCGAGCGCCTTCTCGGCGAGCTCGTCGCACTCGGCCTTGGTCCACTGGCTGATGGTCTTGCGGGCGCGCAGGATGGACGGAGCGCTCATCGAGAACTCCTCCAGGCCCCAGCTGATCAGCAGCGGCTCAAGCAGCGGATCGGCAGCGGCCTCGCCGCACATGCCGACCATGATGCCAGCCTTCACGCCGCTCTCGATGATGTTCTTGAGCGAGCGGAGCACGGCGGGATAGTACACCTGGTACAGGTTGGAGATGGTGTCGTTGCCACGGTCGGCGCACATGGTGTAGCCGATCAGGTCGTTGGTGCCGATGGAGAAGAAGTCGGCGACCTCGGCCAGACGGTCAGCGAGCAGCGAGGCGGCAGGCGTCTCGACCATGATGCCGACCTCGATGTTCTCATTGAACTTGCGGCCCTCTTCGGTCAGCTCGGCCTTGCACTGCTCGACGAGCTCCTTGACGGCCACGACCTCCTCGACACAGGTGACGAGCGGGATCATGATCTTGACGTCACCGAAGGCGCTGGCGCGCAGCAGGGCACGAAGCTGAACCTTGTACTGGTCGGGGTTGGCCAGGCAGTAACGCACGGCGCGGAAGCCCATGAAGGGGTTGTCTTCCTTGACCATGTGCAGGTACGGGATCTCCTTGTCGCCGCCCACATCGAGCGTGCGGATGATGACCGGAGCGCCCTTGAGCGCGGTAGCGACCTTGCGGTAGGCGTTAAACTGCTCCTCCTCGGAAGGAAGCTCAGCAGAGTCCATGAACAGGAACTCGGAGCGGAACAGACCGATAGCCTCGGCGTCGTGATCGAGCGCGTTGGGCACGTCATCGGGGTTACCGATGTTGCAGGCGATGATCTTCTTGATGCCATCGGCAGTCACAGAAGGCTTGCCGCGGAAGGCCTCGAGGGCTGCCTTCTCGGCAGCGAAGGCCTCGGCCTTGGCGGTGTAGGCAGCGAGCGTCTCCTCGTCGGGATCGGCCTCGACGATACCCTTGCCGCCGTCGACGACAACGGTCATGCCGTTGCGCAGAGCGGTGCAGCTGTTGGCAACCGAAAGGACAGCCGGGATCTCGAGGGCACGCGCGATGATCGCGGAGTGCGACGTGCGGCCACCGGTCTCGGTTACGATACCGGCAACGTGGGCCTTATCGATCGTGGCGGTCATGGACGGCGTAAGGTCGTGCACGACAACGACGGTGTTCTCGGGCAGGACGGAGAGGTCGACGACCTCCTTGCCCAGCAGCTCGGCCAGAATACCGGTGCGGATGTCGGCGATGTCGGCCGCGCGCAGACGGAACATCTCGTCGTCCATGGACAGGAACATGTTCTCGAACATGGTCGAGGTGTCCATGAGCGCCTGCTCGGCGCAGGTGCCGCCGTCAATGGCGGCGTTGATGGCGTCGGTCATGCCCGGGTCCTGAGCCAGGACGATGTGTCCGCTCATGATCTCGGCCTCGGCCTCGCCCACCGTCTCCTTCATGTGGTCGGCCTGAGCCTGTGTCTTCTCGCAGAAGACCGAAAGAGCGGTCTGATAGCGCTCCTTCTCTGCTGCCGAATCAGCGACCTCGTGCGGTTCAAACGTCAAGTCGGGATCGACGGCGACCATGACGGTGCCGATACCGATGCCCTCGGATGCGTTGACTCCCTGATACATTCCCATTCCTCTCTCCGTGCCATGTGATAAAGCGTTTTGCCATATCCATGACAAAAGAGCGCAGCTACCTTGATACAGGTCACTGCGCCCCCAAGTATGAACTTAATTGTTCAACATGCGACCCGTTTGAGTTCTACTCGCCAAGACCGCTCTTGATGAGCTCGATGGCAGCAGCCAGAGCCTCGGCCTCGTCGGCGCCGTCGCACTTGACCTCGACCTCGGTGCCACAGGGGATACCAGCGGCCATGAGGGCCATCGGGGACTTGCCGTTGACCTCCTTCTCGGGGGTGACGACCGTCACGTCGCAGGCATACTTGCCCATGGTGGAGGCGAAGAGGCCAGCCGGACGCATGTGAAGACCCTGCGGATTGACGAGAGTAGCCTTCTCAGAAACCATAATTGACTCCTTTTTTGTGTTTAACCCCTGTCATGCATGCGACAGGAGTCAGATTCACGACGTTGTTTATATTAACTCACATCAAACGGTTTTTCATTATGTTTCGCACGAATTGTTGGACAGATGTCGTTTCCGCAGCAATATCGTGCGAACGGAATTCTGGCTGATTTCATGTGCGCCTGGTTAATCTATTTGATGGCGTCTATCTATACCCTTCTGTAAGTTGCGGTGAAATAGGGACTGAATTCTGGGTTGAATCGTTTAAACAGTCCCTATTTCACCGCAACTTATGGGAGGGACAGAAAAAGGCGAAGGCCCTGGAGAGGGGCTCCGCCTTTGCTACAGGGGGCGATTGAAACCGCTGTCTGTGGGGCTAGACCAGGCGGGCGTTGATCGTCTTGGCGATCTCGGCGGCGTCGGTGGAACCCTTGACGGTGGCACGGAAGTCCTCGTCCATGAGCGCCTCGGCGACTTTGGACAGGATCTTGAGGTGCGTGGTGCCAGCCTGTGCACCCGGGATGAGCAGGGCGATGGCCACGTTGACGGGAGCGCCGTCCATGGTATCCCAACCGGTCACGCCAGAGTCGTCCTTGACGACGATAACGGCAGCCTCGGTAATGGCGTCGGACTTGGCATGCGGGATGGCGAAGCCCTCCATCATGCCCGTGGTGCCCTCTGCCTCGCGGGCAAGGAAGGCGTTCATCACGGCGTCGGCGTCGCCGGCGATACCGGCTTTGACGGCCTGGTTGGATACAAAGCTCAGGGCCTCGTCACGAGAAGCGAAGTCCTCGGCGACAAAGACGTTCTCGACCTTCACGAAGTCAGCAGCCTCGGCCTTGGGGGCCTCGACAGCAGCGGCTTTGGGGGCCTCAACAGACTTGGCAGCGGAAGCAGCAGGAGTGGCCTTCTGATTCTTCTCGAAGTCGTACTTCTTGAAGGCCACGAACAGGATGCCACCGACCACAGCGCCGATGAGGATCGCGAGGACCCACAGCGGACCGTTCTCGACAACGGGCAGGACCAGGAAGCCACCGTGGGGCGCCGGATCGTGAACGTTGAACATAATGGTCAGGATCGAAGCGATAGAGGAACCGAGCATCATGATGGGCATGACGGGCCAGATGTTCTTGGTCATAAACGGAATGGCGCCCTCGGTGATATGGGTGCAACCAAGAATGAGGTTGACGACACCGGCGTCATGATCCTCCTGGCTGAAGTACTTCTTGCCGACGACGACGGCGAAGGTGGTGATCAGCGGCGGAACGATGCAAGCGGCGGAGACGGCAGCCATGAAGTTGGTGCCGAAGTTGTAGGTGTCGGTGCCAACACCGGCGGCCAAGGCCTCGGTAAGCATAGCGGTACCGGTGACGTAAGCAGCCTTGTTGACCGGGCCACCCATGTCAAAGGCGCACATGCAGCCGATGGCAAGACCCAGGACAACGGCGCCAGAGGCGGACAGACCCTTGAGGAAGTCCATCATGGCGGTGTTTATGGCAGCCATGGGGCCGGAGATGCCGAGCATGACCAGACCGACGATGGCGGTCGAGAACAACGGGTACAGGAAGATAGCCTTAAGGCCGTCCAAGTTCTTGGGCAGACCGGCAAAGACCTTCTCGAGCAGCAGAATGACATAGCCGGCGAGGAAGCCGCCGACGATGCCGCCCAGGAAGCCGAAGCCCACGCCGGCGCCACCAGCGTCGATCATGCCGGTATCGGCGTTAACGGGCAGACCCTGGATGGCGATCATGCCGGCAACAAAGCCGGGGACGAGCGCCGGACGCTTGCCGATGGACTCGGCGATGTAGGCGGAGAGCACCGGAACCATGAGGTTCATGGCGATACCGCCGATAATCTTGAGCATCGCGGCAAAGCTGTTGTAGTCGGCAGCCGTCGAATCGAAGGACGTGATGCCCCACAGGAACGAAACGGCGGTCAGAACACCACCGGCGACGACGAAGACCAGCATGTGGCTGACGCCATTCATGAGGTGCTTGTAGATGACGTGGCCGATGGACTCCTTCTCCTCGACCTCGTCCTCGTCCTCGACATCGGCGGCAGCGGAAACCGTATCGTCGCCCTTGGCGGCGAGCGCGTGGTCGATCAGCTTTCCGGCGGCCTCGACGGACAGGGCCTTGGAAACGCCGACGGAAACCATGGGCTTACCGGCGAAACGCTCAGCCTGGACATCCTTATCGGCTGCGACGACAACGGCCTTTGCACCGGCGATCTCGCTCTTGGTGAGCTCGTTTTCGACACCGACCTGGCCATGAGTCTCAACCTTAATGGTCAGACCTCGCTCGGCAGCTGCCTTCTCCAGCGCCTCCTTCGCCATGAAGGTGTGCGCAATGCCGGTCGGGCAACCGGTCGCGGCGATGATGTCAAACTTAGCCATGTGTCCCTCCTTTTTAAGTTTTGCGCCCGCAGGCGCTCCCCTACACGCGCGTCCTTGCGCGCTTTTCCACAAATGAAAGATACCAACCTACCGTCCGCGTGAGAAGAGACAAGGCGCAATTCTCCGGTGAAAGGTTCTTTCATAACCGTAAACGGTAGATGAAAGTTTACCATCAACACTTGAAACGGCAAGGTGTATCTTGTAATTGAAAATGCCCGTATACTATGCATAGAAAAACAAGTCCGATTTTCATGCCAACCAGGAGCCACCCATGACCGATAGCAGCAAGAGCGCGCTCTCCCTTATTAGTACGCACAAAGGGTACAGCGAGTCCGAGCAGCGCATTGTCGACTATATCCTAGAGCACCAGTCCGAGGCTCCGCGTCTGACGGCCGCCCAGCTCTCGCGCGCCGCTGCCACGTCCGAGGCGACGGTCTCGCGCTTCTGCCGCAAGCTGGGCTTTGGCAGCTTCCGCAGCTTTCAGTTTTCGTTGGCGCGCGACTTGGAGAGTCAGCGCAACGAGGGCCTGACCGACGAGGTCTCGCTCGACAACATGGAGCAGAGCCTTAAAAATATCCTCGCCGCCAAGGTGAGCGAGCTTAATGCGACCATCGACGGTATTGATCACGACACCTTGGCCACAGTTGTGCACGCACTTAAGAATGCCGGCGTTATTGAGTTCGCCGCCGTGGGCAATACGAACGCGGTCGCGCTCGATGCGACATTTAAGTTTTCGCAGCTGGGTCTGCGCTGCATGGCAAGCACCATTAGTGAGACCGCAATCGGGTTTGCATTGACCCTAAAGCCCGGTGACGTTATCGTGCTCATCTCGAACTCGGGTAAGTCGCGCCGACTGAATCGCATGGCAAAAGCAGCTCGCGAATGCGGTGCTACCGTAGTCGTCATCAGCAGCGACAGCAAGTCTCCGCTTGCTCGCCTTGCCGACTACACCTTTAATACCGTGAACCACGAGGCACTGCTCACCACGGGCGACTTTGCATTCTCTAAAATCAGCGCAACGATGATCATCGAGGTGATCTACAATTTCCTGCTACCCGAAATCGAGGACGCGCGCGAGCATATCAGCTACTACGAGGAGCTCATCCAGCCGGATAAGGTCGTAGAGTAGGCAACTTGGGGAGCCGATAGACGCCACTCGCCACGAAACCGGCCCATCTACTACGTTTTATCCGTATGGCCCAACCACATACCGAAAATAGAGAAAACCGCAGTCGTTCTACCTGCGGTTTTCTTTTTGCAATTCTTGCCGTGGTTACCGATAGCCTATTAAACGTAGTAGATGGGCCGGTTTCGTGG
>NZ_CAAKNY010000068.1:67880-91432 GCF_901212495.1 Collinsella aerofaciens
AGCCGGGTCGGACTTGCACGTGGCGGCTCGGCCTAAACACGCGCTTCTTCCAGCATCTGCTTGGCGTGCGCAAGGCTTGCCGCCGACTGGTCGCCGCTCAACATACGCGCGATCTCTGCGGTACGGGCGTCCCCAGCCACCTCATCCAGATGCGTTTGGGGAACGTCGCCGGGCTCTTTACTGACCACGTAATGCTTGTCGGCCATGACCGCAACCTGCGCCAGGTGCGTTACGACGATGACCTGATGCGTAGCGGCGAGATCTGCCAGCACGCTCGCGAGGGCACGGGCAGTGGAGCCGCCAACACCGGCATCGACCTCATCAAACACAAGCGTATCGACACCATCGGCGTTACCCAAAACCACCTTGCTCGCCAGCATGACGCGGCTCAACTCGCCGCCCGACGCAATGCGGCGCAAGGGACGAGGTGTTAAGCCGGCGCCGCTGCGATATAGCAGCTCATAGCTCGAAGGACCCGCGGGTGTCCACTCAGCGCGAGGGAGATCGCGGGACTCCCAGACCAGTTCAGCGCCGCCCATCTCCAGGCGTGCCATCTGACGACCCACCTCGTGACAAAAACGCGGAGCAGCGGTGTTGCGCGCACGCTTGAGTACCTTGGCGGCAGCAAAGAGCTCGCGTTCGGCGCTCCCGAGCGCCTCGCGCGCCTTCCTAATCTGCTCGTCACCATCGTCCACCAGCGACAACAACTCCCGCGAACGGTCACGCATGGCAAATACATCATCCATGGTGGGACCCCACTGACGCAGCAGGCCCTTGAGGTCGGAATACCGCTCGCGCATGCGAGCGAGCTCACGAGGGTCAAACGCAACGCCATCGCGATAAGCCCGCAGCTCATTGGCGCAATCCTCGAGTGAGATACAGGCGTCCGAAAGTGCGTCGGCGATGTCACCGAGCTTGCGGTCAACGGTCGTCATGCGTGAAAGCTCGGCCACGGCGCTGTTCACGGCATCGAGCGCTCCCCCTTCGGCAGTAAGCGATGCATAGGCATCGTTGGCCGTGGCTACCAGCACCTCGGCATGCTCGGAGCGCGGCAGCATCTCCTCGAGTTCCTCATACTCACCCGGCCTGGGGTCGACCTCGGCGATGCGCTCCAGGGCGAAGCGCGCCTCCTCGACGCGACTCCCCTGAGCGCGTGAGGCTTCCTCCACACGGCGAAGCTCCTTGGCGGCGGCACGCGAAGCCTTAAAACAGGCGCGATACTTCTCGAGTGCTTCAAGCGCCGCGCGCCCGGCCCAGGCATCAACCATGGCAACATGGTGCACCGGATCGAGCAAGCGCTGGTGCTCGTGCTGGCCGCAAAGATCCATCATCACGCCGACGCGCTCCGAAAGCTCGCGCACGCTGGCGATGCGGCCGTCAATTTTAACGCGGCTTCGGCCCTCGGCAGAAAGGCTGCGCTGTACGGTGAAGCCCTCCGTGTCGTGCGGGCCGTCGAACAGGCGCGCCTCGACGCTGGCAAGCGCCTCGCCCTCGCGCACCGTCGACGAATCCGCGCGCTCGCCCAAAATGAGCTTGAGGGCAGAGAGTAGTGCGGTCTTGCCAGCACCGGTCTCGCCGGTCAGGACGGTCAAGCCGGCACTCGGCACCAACGTCGCCTCGCGAATGAGCGCGATGTTGGAAACCTGCAGCTCATCGATCATGGCGCACTCCGTAGAACACGCGGCTCACCGAGTTATAGAAGCTCTCGGGACCATAATCCAGCAGCAACACATCGCCGGGACCTCGGCGCACCGCCACGCTCTCAACGGTGCCATCGCAGGTAATAAACTGCCCATCGATGGCGATCGCCGGCACACTCGGGCGATCATCGGACATAAAGATCTCGACGACATCGCTCGGCGAGGTCAAGAAGGCTCGAGCCTGAATGGTATGCGGAGCGATAGGCACACAGACCATGCCCGTGTAATCGGGGCTGACGATGGGGCCGCCGGCGGAAAGCGCATAGCCGGTGGACCCAGTCGCGGTCGATACAACCACGCCGTCACCACGCAGTCGATCGATATGGTGGCCCGACACCGTGATGTCGAACTCGACCATATCGGACAGCGGACCGCGCGTGAGCGCCATATCGTTGAGGGCAAACGTGCGCACGACATCCTTCGTGCCGTCTTCGCGCACGGACACGATATCAGCGGCGATGGTGGCGCGGCGGCTCACATGGAGCTCACCGGACAGGGCATCGCTCACGACCTGCAAAATGTCGCGCTCCTCGGGGCTCGCGGCCGTCAAAAAACCCAAATGGCCATAGGAAAGACCCAAAATGGGAATCTCACGGTAGTTGAGAATGCGGGCGGCGCGCAGCAGCGTGCCGTCGCCGCCGAGCGTAATGACCAGGTCGGCATCGTCAACATCGGGCGCGCTCTGGATCTTGGAGCGCTGGTCGGCAGCCCATACGACCTCGTAGCCCTGGCGCGAAAGCCAAAGCTCGAGCATCAGGCCGCTCTCGACCGCCTCTTGCTTGTAGTAATTGGGAACCAGAAAGACCTTCATAGCGTTGCAGCTTTCTCGCTCAAAACCGATACCCGGGATTGCAACTTGTCATCGGCGCGCTCCCCGGGGGTAAACCTCGTGCCGTACAGGAAAAACTCGACGTTGCCCTTGGCACCATGGATGGGCGACACGCACACGTCAAGCGGGAACAGGCCCTTGGCGGCAAAAAGTTCAATCGCCGCCACGAGCGTATCGCGGCGGACGTCGGGGTCGGTCACGATGCCGCCCTCGCCCACCAACGCAGCCGGCGCCTCAAACTGGGGCTTTACGAGCGTGCAAAACGAACCCGAAGGCTTCAGGCACGCCAGCACGGCGTCAATGATATTCGCGATACTCGTAAACGACACATCGCACACGGCCAGGTCGAGAGCGCTGCCGTAGCCAAGCTCAGGCAGCTGCGTCACATTCGTGCGCTCGTGGAGCGTCACGCGATCGTCCTGGCGCAGCGACCAATCAAACTGGGCACGACCCACATCGACCGAAACAACTGTGGCGGCGCCGCGCTTGAGCAGGCAATCGGTAAAGCCGCCGGTAGAGCAGCCCACATCCAGACAAGCAAGGCCCGTCGGATTGATGTCAAGCGCATCAAGCGCGCCTTCGAGCTTAAGACCGCCGCGGCCAACGTACGGGATACGCCCCTTCACGTGCAGCGGCAGGCCCGGGGTCACCTTAAGACCCGGCGAAGTCAAGCGCTCGCCGCCACTCGAGACCAAGCCGGCCATAAGAGTGCGAAGGGCATCCGCGCGATCGGCGCAGATGCCCTGTGAAATCAGTTCGTCATCGAGACGCACGCGTTTCATGAATGCCATCAACCATTCGTATCCGGGGATGCAGCCTGTCTATCTTGGGACTCGTTTGACGCATCCTCATCGTATTCCTGCTCGAGCTTGTTGGCCTCACGCGGCGTCAGCTCAAACTTGTCGACCATATCGACCGCACGGGAGCCCAGCTCAATCGCCTCGTCAAACAAATCGAGCGAACGCTCCAGGGACGTGTCCTTAGATCGAACGGTGGCGATGATCTGGTCCAGACGATCCGAGATCTCATCGAAGTTGCGGACGGAACCCTCTGGCATGGCTACTCCTCGACGGAGTCGGCTTCGACGGCCTCAGCAGCGTCCGCATCCTCGGCAAGTACACCGGCGGCAGCCGGAGCGGCAGCGACCTTGGCGGCCGCCTCGGCAGCCTGCGCCTCCTCGCGAGCGCGATCCTCGGCCAGCAGCTCTTGGTACAGCTCCTCGCCCGGCAGCTCCTCGCTGCGCGCGATCTTGCCCAGCACGCCATTGACAAACGACGCGGACTGGTCGGTGCCATAGGCCTTGGCAAGCTCGACAGCCTCGTTAATCACGATGGCGTCCGAGACTTCATCGTCGGTGAGGAAACGCATCTCATAGACGGCGATACGCAGCAGATTGCGGTCGGCGCCTGGCATGCGCATAAGATCCCAGTTCTTAGCGATGGCGCGCAGGGCGCAGTCGATGCGGTCGATGTGCTCGTAGGCACCACGGCACAGCTCCAGCGCGTAGGGGTCGAGGGGACCCTTCGAAATCAGGAAATCGCCCTCGAGGACGCGCTCGAGCGGGCTGTCCGTGGCCTCGGCCTGAAACAGCAGCTGCAGCGCCTGACTGCGGGCAAGCGTGCGCCCGCGATAAACCTTAAGGCTCAAAGGTTACTCCTTGGGGAAAACGAGGCCGTCGATACAAACGTCAACACGCTCGACCTCGACGCCCACCTGGGCATCGATGGCGGCGACCACGGCGGCGCGAACGGCCTCGGCGAGTTTCTTGAACGGATAGCCAAAGAACACCACGACACGCACGGTGAGTGCGAGCTTGTCACCGACGACCTCGGCCTCGACCGCCGGCTCGGAAGCCGGGGCCTTGGACGAAAGCATCATGGAGACAAGGTTGGTGGCAAGGTCCTTGACGCCAACGGAGGCGATGCCCTCGACATCCGACACGGCGCGCGAGACGATGGCGGTCAGAACATCGGGCGAAATGCCGATGCCGTCAATCTTGATTTCCTGGGGCATGAGTCCTCCTAGAAGAGTTGGTTGCTAGACGCGGGAGACGAACTTGCCGTCGCGGGTGTCAACCTTGATGACCTCGCCCTCGTTGAGGTACATGGGAACCTGGATGACAGCGCCGGTGTCGATCGTGGCCGGCTTGGTGGAACCCTGGACGGTGTCGCCCTTAAAGCCCGGGTCGGTTTGGACGATGGTAGTCTCGATGAACATCGGCGGAGTCACGCCCATGAGCTCGTCATCGGCGAAGAGCAGCTGGCAGATGTCGTTCTCGCGCAGCCACTTGGAGTTCTCGCCCACCATGTCCTCGGGAACGGGAACCTGCTCATAGGTCTCGTTGTCCATGAAGATGTAATCGGCGCCATCGTTGTAGAGGTACTGGAACTCACGGGTGGTGAGCATGACGCTCTCGAACTTGGTACCGGCGTTGCAGGTGTTCTCGACGACGCGGCCGCTCTTGATGTCGCGGGTCTTGTAACGCACAAACGCGCCGCCCTTGCCCGGCTTGACATGCTGGAACTCGACGATGGTGTAGACCTTGTCCTTAATGCGGAGACCGAGGCCGTTCTTGAAGTCGGCGGTAGAAATGGTAGGCATAGCGACCTTTCTTGTTATGGGCAGAACGCACAAGCGTCCAAATTACATACGACCGAAATTATACACTTGCAGACGGCGCCTGCAGCGCGCGCATAAAAAGAGAACGCGGGGCGTCCGAATCGATCCGGACGCCCCGCCCCGCAAAAGTAGATTTTTGGGACATGCCTCAAAATCTACCGAGGTGTATTAGCAATCAATGACGTGCAGGTCGTGCGGCGTCTTGGTGAAGGGTTCGTAGCCGTTCTCGGTGACCACGCCGTAGTCCTCCAGGCGCACGCCGCCCACACCGGGCAGGTAGACACCGGGCTCCATGGTGATAACCGAGCCGACCTCGATGATGTTCTTGCTGCGGTTGAAGTTGGGCAGCTCATGGATGTCGATGCCCACGCCGTGGCCCAGACCATGGTTGTAGTAATCACCGTAGCCGGCATCGCCGATGATCTTCTTGGAAAGCTTAAAAATGTCGTTGCCCTCGACGCCAGGATGGATGGCGGCGACGCACTCCTCGTGGGTGCGGCGCACGAGCGCGTACAGGTCGAGCTGCTCCTGGGTAGGATCGCCCATCACGACGGTGCGCGTCATGTCGGAACGATAATCGCAGTAGCCCGCGCCGTAATCCATGAGGACGAAGTCGCCCTTCTCGATCACGCGGTCACTCGGCACGGCGTGCGGGTTGGCGGTGTTGGGACCGCTCGCCACAATAGAGCCAAAGGCCAGGCTGTCGGCGCCGTTGGCGAACATATAGTTCTCGAGCTCGTTGCGAACCTGCTTCTCGGTCATGCCGGGCTTAATAAAGCCGAGCATGTGCTGGAAGGCGGCATCGGTGATCGACTGCGCATGGCGCATGAGCTCGATCTCCTCGGCGTCCTTGATAGCGCGCATCTTGCGAATGTCGTCATGCATCAGCGGCAACATGCAGGCGACGGAACGATCCTCCAAACCACGCTGAATGCCCTGGTAGAAGTTGATCTGCATGTCGTCCTCGACAGCGCAGACGCGGCACTTGCTGGCCGCGATCTTGCCGGCGACCCAACCGGGGATGGTGCCCTCGTCCATGTCGTAGACCCAGGGGCTGCCGGCGGGCGTGTTCTCCTCAAAGCTGTTGAGGTAGCGCGAGTCGGTGTGGAACAGGCACTGATCTGCCGTAATAAACGCGGCGTGCGGAAACTCGAAGGTGTAGTCGAAGACGCCCTTCACGCCCGTAAGCCAACGAAGGTTGGCCTCGTCGCGCACCACGATGGCATCGTAGCCGCGCTCGACCATCAGGGTACGGACACGCTCGATACGACCGGCAGGACCGGCAGTAAACTCAGACATGCAGATTCCTTTCTTGTTGTCTCAAAAAGTGCGGGACGAGTCTCAACCGAACGACGGAATCGCATACGATCCGCAACCGATTGGAAACCCGCCCCTCAACATGATACGAAAGACGATGGATGTCAATAAATCTTAGAGAAGTTCTTTGCGCGATGCCAAGTAGGCATGAGCATGGCGCTCCAGAACCTCGTCCTCAACGCTCGTTAGACGAATGGCGCCGAGTGCCGCGGGCAGCGGTAATATGCTGCGGTTCGAGCGGACAAACTGCTGCCTGCGGAACTCCTCGATATATGCGGCAGGCTCCAGGTCGAAGGCAAGCTCCTCGATACCAAAGTCCTCTAGGCAGTCATCGACATCAAAGACGTAGTCGATATCGAAGTCGCAGGCATCATGTGCTAGGCGCGCCTCAAAGCGCATGCCCTCGGACAACAGCTGGTAGGCAGGGACCTGCGAAGCGGCATCGCCCAAGCAGGCGCGCAGGGTACGCTCCCCCGTCTTGCCAAAATCGAGTGCATGGCGGGCGCTCGGGTTCGTGGCCATCAGCACGTCCTTGCGGGCAGTCTGAGACCACTGAACGGCGTTGACGAGCGCGACCTCCTCGCCCGCGAGAATCTCGGGGACGGTCTCGGCAAACTGATTCCAGCGGGACTTGCTGCTCGAAAGCATGGTGCCAACAAGTATCACATAGCCGAGCTTGAGGTCCTCGGGGTCCGTCTCGCGAACAAGGTCGAGGTCACACACGACCAAGCCCGGCTCGGGACGGAACGCGATAGCGGGAAGCGCATGCGCCGACGAGGCGACGAGCGGCTTCATGGTCGTCGCGACCGTGAGCATGGCGTCGAACGTCGTCGGCAGCAAGGCGCACTCGGTGCGACCGCACCACTGATTGGCACCCCAGCAAACGACCGAGCAGGTCGCCGTGTCGCCGACAGCGACAACGAGATCGTCGCAGGTAATGCCGTTAGCCGACAGGGCGCCAAAGACGGTATCGGCATCGGTCAGCGTAGCGCCGGAAGGCGAAACCTCGAGGACGAGCAGCGACACGGCAAAACCGGCGTCGATCAGCGCATGCTCGACGACCTCGCCAAAACGCTCGGATGTGGCGTCGTTCCAAACCACCATCGCGCGCTTAGGCTTGCCCACAGCCGAGGCAAACATGCGCGACAGCTCCTCGAACGCGCCCAATCCGACGCGGACATCGACACTGCGGTTTTGGAAATTGATAAGTTGACGGCGAATCATAGCAGTCCACGCTCCAAAAGCATCTCGGCACAAAGGTAGGAAACGTCCTCGAAGGACTTGTTGCGAATATCAAGGGTAATATCGGCTGCCTGACGATACAGCGGACGGCGATGCTCAAACAGGCGCGCAGCATGCTCGGGAGAGCGGAAATCGGGCCGGGTATCCGAGCGGCGAATCTGGCGCAACGAGTCCTCAAAGTCGCCTTCGAGGTACACGCAGGTACCCATATCGTGCATCAGTTCAATGTTCACCGGCGTCTCGACGATGCCGCCCCCGCACGATACCAGCAGGCTGCGCTCGCTTTGGAGCGAACGGAGCGCCGAGGTCTCGAGTTCGCGAAAACGATCCTCGCCCTCCGTCTCAAATATCTCGGTCACGGATTTGCCGCATCGACGCACAACCAAACGATCGGTATCGATGAATCGACGCTTGAACATAGTGCCCACGTTGCGCGCCAGCGTCGACTTGCCCGCGCCCAAAAAGCCGATAAAGAAGATATGGTCGCAGCCGTGTTTGATGTGCTGAGACATGGCGAAACCTATTCCTCGCAGGGAAGGTCGCGCAGGGCCCGGCGCTCAAAGATACGGAAGATCTGTGTGTACCACAGGTCCTGGGTTGCCTGCGGCTTGACCAGAATGGTGTCAACGCCGGCAAGGTTACCGCTCCACACGTCCGTGTAAAGCTGATCGCCGATCAGTACGGCCTCGTTAGCCGTGGCACCCAGGCGCTTAAGGCCCGCTTTGAGGGCAAACGGGGCGGGCTTCATGGCGTGGCTGATGGCCTCGAGCCCCAACTCGCGCGCCGATGCCATGACCTGATCGCGATGCCAGTTATTGGACACCATACACAGCTTAAAGCCCTTGGCATGGGCGGCTTCGAGCCAAGCGGAAACCGCAGCGGGAACCCGCTCGGTATCGCGCGGCACCAGGGTGTTGTCGCGGTCGAGTAGAATGGCGCGCTTGCCGTCGGCCCACAGGGTATCGAGGTCGATGCGGTCGACTGAGGCAACATATCGTTTGGGGCTAAAAATCCTCATGATCAATTCCAAGACTGTTGGTGCTCTTCGTAGGTCTTCGAGAAATACTCCTTGTCCTGTGTAATGTAGAAATACAGATCATCGGAGTCGGTCGGCTCAAGGGTGGCCTTGAGCGCCTCGAGCGACGGAGAGCAGATGGGCGTGGGCGGCAGGCCCTCGTGCTTATAGGTGTTATACGGGCTATCGCTCTGCAGGTCGTCGGCGGAAACCTCGCCGCCGGTGACATACATCATGGTCGCATCGCTATTGAGGTAGCGCAGGCCATCGAGCTTGCCCGCCAGACGGTTATAGAAAACCGATGCCACATGCGCGCGCTGATCGGCGTTGAGGCCCTCGCGCTCGACGATCGAGGCAAGGTTAACGATGTCATAATCGGACATCTCTACGCCATAGCGCTCCTTGATCTTGGCCTCGCAGCTGGCAAAGTTAAGCGACTTATACTCGGCCTTAAACTGGTCAAGCATGGCGCGAATCACATCATCGGCAGACGGGTCCTTACCCAACGAATAGGTCTTGGGGAATAGGAAGCCCTCGAGCGAATCGTTTGCAGCGTCTTTAAGGAAAGCGTAATCATTCACATAATTGCTCGCCTTAGCTTGGTTAAGGAAGTCCTCCTTAGAAATGCTGTCGTACGCCTTGGCCACACGGTCGGCGACCTGGTCAACCGTCAGGCCCTCAGGGATAGTCAGCGCATCGGAGCCCGCATTGGGGCCTTCCATGAGCTGCTGAACGACCTTGGTCGCGTCCATGAGCGTGGTGAACGAATACTTACCCGGTTTAAGCGACATGTCGGCGTTGAGCTTTTTGACCGCCGCGTAATAATCCTTGGGATTATCGACGATATGGTTCTCGGAGAGAATCGAAGCGATGGTGTCACCCGAGGCACCATCGGGAATCGTGATAGTAACTTGCTGGCCAGCAGCGACATTCGCATCCTCACCGGCAAAGAAGCCCTTGACGGCTGGCACGACAAAGAAAACGATCGCGACAAGCGCAAGCACGGCGACGACGCCACCGATCATCATAGGCACCGGGGAGCTTTTCTTTTGGGCACCACGGCGGGCGTGCGTTTTATAGCTCGAGCGCGTAGCCGGAGCAACGCCGCGCGAGCCACGAGCATGATGTGCGTGGGAGCGTGATTGCCGGGCCTGCCCCTGCGTGCGCTGGGCAGGAGCCTGCTGCTTAAAACGAGCGCCGCCAGCGGGCTGCGAGGGACGAGTGGCGGGCTGCTGAGCAGCACGCTGAGTAGGCTGAGCCGAACGCTGCATCGGCTGCGCCGGGCGCTGGCCAGGCTGAGCAGGGCGCGGCGCGGGCTGCCGTGTACGATTCTGCTGGCGCGGATCGGAAGCACTAGGCATGCTGAACCTCCTCGTTTTTACGATCGAGCCATGTCTGCAAGAACAGGCTGGCGGCGATCATGTCAATCTTGCCCCTCATCTGCTTTTCGTTGAGTCCCTGCTCTCGCAGAATGCGCTTGGCCTCTTGCGAGGACAGACGCTCGTCCTCAAAGTCCAGCGGAAGTTCGAGCTCGTCGGCAATCTTTTGGGCCACGGCGGCGACGCGCTCGGCCTGGGGGCCGGGCTCACCGGCCATGGTCAAGGGACGTCCGCTTACCAGGATATCGGGCTCATAGTCCTCGACTAGGTAACGGAACGTCTTGGCCATACCGGTGACCTCGGCAGCCGGCAGCACCTTGACGGGCATCGCCATCTTGCCATCACGGCTCGAGACGGCAATGCCAATCCTGGTCTCCCCTATGTCCAGTGCAAGCGCGACCACAGCGACAACCTAGGTTCTTAGGCGCCAAGCGCGGTCTTGGCGGCCGCGAGGGCATCAGCGATACCGGCAGCATTCTTGCCACCGGCCTGGGCCATGTTGGGACGGCCGCCACCGCGACCGTCGACCAGGCCCGCGATCTGCTTGATCACGTTGCCGGCGTGGAAACCGGCCTTCACGGCGTCATCGGAGCCGGCGGCAAGCAGGGCCGGGGTGCCCTTCTCGGTCACGCTGGCGACGACGCAGGCGACAGGGCCGGCGACCTTCTGGTGCACGGTATCCCACACGTTGCGCAGGTCGGCAGCCTCGAGGCCCTGAAGCTCGGCAACAACGAGCTTATAGCCATTCAGCTCGACAGCACCGTCGATGGCGCTGGAAATGGCATCGGAGGAGCCACCGGTCAGCGCCTTCTTGAGCTTGCTGGACGTCTCGCGCAGCTCGGCCTGCAGGTTCTCCACGCGGGCGGGAACCTCTTCGACGCGGCACTTGAGTGCAGCGGCAGCGGCGCCGACGAGCGCCAGACGGTCGGCCATGTAGTCGAGGGCACCCTTAGAGGTCACGGCCTCGATACGGCGGACGTTGGAGCCCGTAGAGGACTCGGAAATGATCTTGAACAGACCGATCTCGGCGGTGTTGGCGGCATGGGTGCCACCGCAGAGCTCGCGGGAGAACGGCTGGTCCTCGGCGCCCACCGAGACGACGCGAACGACGTCGCCATACTTCTCGCCAAACAGGGCGACAGCGCCGGCAGCCTTGGCCTCGTCGATGCCCATGACGCGGGTCACGACCGGCTTGGAAGCGAAGATCTGCTGGTTGACCAAATCCTCGACAGCCTTGAGCTGCTCGGAGGACAGGGCCTCGAAGTGCGTGAAGTCAAAGCGCAGGTGCTCGGGCGCCACGAGCGAGCCGGCCTGGGAGACATGCTCACCTAGGACCTGCTTAAGCGCGGCGTCGAGCAGGTGGGTGGCGGTGTGGTTGCGGCGCAGGAAACCACGGCGCTCGGCGTCGAGTGCCGCGGTCACGGTAGCACCGACGGTCAGCGTGCCCTCGGCAACGTGAGCGACGTGGGCATACAGGCCGTTGTGGTTCTTGGTGTCGGCAACAGTCAGCGCGACGCCTTCGGCGACAAGCTTGCCGGCATCGCCCTGCTGGCCACCCATCTCGGCGTAGAACGGCGTGCGGTCGAGCACGACCTCGACGTCCTCGCCGGCGTCAACGGACTCGACGGACTCGCCGTTGCGAACGAGGGCGACAACCTTGGCGCCCTCGATAACGTCGTTGTCATAGCCGTCGAACTCCGTCGCGGCGACCTTGTCCGAAAGCTCGACCCAAACGTCGTTGAAGCTGCCCCAGGCATCGCCCTTGGCGTTGGCGCGGGCGCGGGCCTTCTGGTCCTCCATGCAGGCGGTGAAGCCGTCCATATCGACGTCGTGACCGGCAGCGCCGGCGATCTCGACGGTCAGATCGATAGGGAAACCGAAGGTGTCGTGCAGCTTAAAGGCAACGTCGCCCGAAAGCACAGCGCCGTCGGCGAGCGCGTCCAGGGCCTCGTCCAGGTAAACGCGGCCGTTGTCGAGCGTCGTGGAGAAACGCTCCTCCTCGGAGGCGACGATACCCTTAACGAGCGCGACGTTCTTGAGCAGCTCGGGATAGGCCTCGCCCATCTGGGCGTTGACCTCGTCGATAAACTTGGTCAAGAAGGCGCCCTCGATGCCCAGCAGGCGGCCGTGGAACACGGCACGACGGAGCAGACGACGCAAAACGTACTCGCGACCCTCGTTACCGGGCAGGATGCCGTCCGAGATCATAAAGTCGACGGCACGGGAGTGATCGGCGATGATGCGCAGGGAGCGGCTGGCGCCGGAGTAATCGTCGGCGTCATAGGTCTTGCCGCTGATCTCCTCACCGAGCTTGATGAGGTGCTGCATCAGATCGCCGTCGTAGTTAGCGGTCTTGTGCTGCATGATGGCGGCCATGCGCTCCAGGCCCATGCCCGTATCGAGGTTGCGGTGCGGCAGCTCCGGCATGGAGCCGTCCTCCTGGCGGTCATACTGAGTAAACACGAGGTTCCAGAACTCAAGGAAGCGGTCGCAGTCGCAGCCGGGCTTGCAGTCGGGGCTGCCGCAACCGACCTCCTCGCCCATGTCAAAGTAGATCTCGGAGCACGGACCGCAGGGACCGGTGGGGCCAGCGGCCCAGAAGTTATCGTCCTCGCCCAGACGCGAGATGTGATCCTCGGCAACGCCCAGGGAGCGCCACACGTCGTGGGTCTCGTCGTCCTCGGTAAAGACGGTGAAGTACAGGCGGTCGAGCGGCAGCTTGAACTCCTTGGTGATGAGCTCAAAGGCCCAAGTGCAGGCCTGCTGCTTGGAGACGCCGCCAAAGGAGAAGTCGCCGAGCATCTCAAAGAAGGACAGATGACGGCCGTCCTCGCCGATGCAGTCGATGTCGTTGGTGCGAACGCACTTCTGACAGGAGATCGCGCCGATCTCCTTCATGGTCTTCTTACCCTGGTAGTACTCCTTAAACTGGTTCATGCCGGCGTTGGCGAGCAGCAGCGAAGGATCGTCGGGAACGAGGGACGAAGAAGGATAGAGCTTAAGACCGCGCTCCTCAAAGAAGTTGAGAAACTTAGAGCGAATCTCGGCCGTAGTCATTGACGGGTAGTCAGCACTCATAGAGGGAATCTCCTCGGTTTCACATCGAAACAGTTCAAACGTAACGATATTACCATCCCACCGCGCCTGTGCAAAAAAGAGGGCCGCCAAACAGCGACCCTCCAGCGAAAGTGCATGTTATTTAGGACTAAACAATCCTTTGAAAAAATTGTTTTTAGTAAAATACTAAATAAGAATCATCCGGAAGGAGCGACCGATGAATGCCAAACGATTTGTCCTGAACACACTTCTGGTAGTAGCACTTTTAGCACTCTTGGCCTTCTCCCACTGGTATTCAAACCAACCAGCATTTGGCTACGTATTATATGCAGTAATGTCCGGCGATAAGGCCTGTTGCCCTCTACGCGCAATTGACGTTCTCTATTTCTATGTAGCCGGCCCCTTATCAATCGCTTTGCTCGTGTTTCTTGTCTTTTACAACATCAAAAAACGCTAACAGGGCCTATTCTAATAGGGCCTCTTAGGAATCCGAATCATCCATGGAGCCGTCGATGCCGGTTTTGGTGTCATCGTCCATATTGGAATCGTCGTCCTTGGCGAAGGGGTTCTTGAAGAAACCAGTCGCGTCGGGCTGAAGGCCCGAGAGCTTGATCCAGGAATTATCGAGCTCGGGTTTGGGCATGGCCTTGGCCTCAGGCGCGGTCTCATTGCCGATGAGCTCGGACTCATAGATGAACGTGTCATCGCCAAGCGCGTCATAGGCGGCAACCGGGTTACCCTCGGCATCGCGATACGGCGTACCCTTAAACACGGCACCTTCGTAGGCCACGAGCTGGCGGCCGGTCTCGTTTTCGAAGTAGTACACGAAGATACCCTTGAGGGCCGCGCACAGCGGGATGGCGATAACCATGCCGATGGGGCCCATAAGCGCCGAGCCAATAACAAGGGCCGTGAGGCTCATGATGGGATGCACCTGCACCGAGCTCTGCATGACCTTAGGCGAAATGACGTTATCGGTGACATTTTGTGCCACCATGGTCACAACCAAGGTCCACAACGCCAGCATCGGGCTAAACATAAACCCGAGCACCGTGGCAATCGCCGCGCTCACCCAGGGACCGACAACCGGGACCAAGTGCATGATGCCGGTAAAGATGGCCATGAGCGCCGCATACGGATGCCCGATGATCGTAAAGCCGATAAAGGCAAGGATGCCACCGCAGATGGACGTCACGACCATGCCACGCATGTAACCGCCGACCGAGCGCGAAAGAATCGCGACCATAAAGCGGTACGAGGTTTCCTTTTCCTGACCAATGATGGTGCAGACCTCGTGGTGCATACGGGGATAATCGCAGGCAAGCCAATAGGCAAGCACCAGACCCAAAAAAATCACGAACAGCTGTGAGGCCGTGTTGGTGATAAGCGGGAACACGCCGCGGCCGAGCTCGGCGGCAATCTGTGAGACATATTTGGACGCCACCGTAACGAGCGAAGAAAGGTTATCGTCCAGGTACTCCTTGACCGGCGTGTTGTTGAGCGTCTTGGCGCGCGAGATCATCTCATTAAGGTCGCCACCCGCAACACGTAGCTGCTCAGGCAAGCGGCTCAGGACTTCCATGATCTGGCCAAAGAGAATCGGCGACAGGATACAGACGACACCGACGAGCACGGCTACGACTACAATGAGCGCGATGAGTGAGCCGATGCCACGGCCCACCCCATGATGCTCGAGCCAGTTGGTGATCGGTGACATCACAAAGGCAATAATGGAGCCGACGGCCAAAAACTCAATAACCGGCGCCAGAATCCCCATGAGGTTAAAGATGACGGCAGCGATCACGATGCAGCCGACGACGGCCCAAATGCGCAGCGTCAGAATGCGGGTGTCGCGCAGCACGCGATCGGTTTGTTGGGGGTGTTCACTCATGAACGAACCATTACTCCGTCGGGGTCAATCTTGTCCTGAATCTTCTTAAGCGTGCGGCGCAGCAGGCGCGAGACCTGCACCTGGGAGATGCCCAGCTTCTTGGCGATCTCGATCTGGGTCATGCCCTTCACAAAGCGCAGCTCGATCACCTCGCGCTCGCGCGGCGAGAAATCGCGAATGGCCTCCTCAATCACCAGACGGTCATCGGTAAAGTCGAGCTCGTTGTCGTCGTCGGCGTAGCGATCGAGAATCGAAGGCGCATCGTCGGAATCGGACGCACCGGGAGCCTCGATGGGTACCGAGGTGTAGGCCGAGGACGATTCCATGGCTTCGAGCACCTCGTCGACGGTCACGTCCAGGTATTCGGCGATTTCCTCAACCTTAGGAGAACGCTGTAGCTCGTTGGTGAGCTTGTCGGTGGCCTGGTTGACCTTGGCCGAGAGCTCCTGCAGGCGACGCGGCACGCGCACGCTCCAGCCCTTGTCGCGGAAGTGGCGCTTAATCTCACCCAGAATAGTAGGTGTGGCGAACGTGGTGAACTCGAGCCCGCGCTCAGGGTCAAAGCGGTCAATAGCCTTGAGCAAGCCCAGATAGCCGACCTGCAAAAGGTCATCGAGCGGCTCACCGCGGTTCTTAAATTTGTTGGCAAGAAACCTTACCAGGTTCATGTGGGACATGACGAGTTGCTCGCGGGCATCCGGATCACCGGTCTCCTTATAACGACGAAACAGCTCGCGGGTTTTCTCCTTGTCCCAAGCGGTCTTACCGCTCCGGGAACGTTCGGTCATATTAGATATCCGCCTTGAGGTCGAGGGAAAGCGTCAGGGGCGCCGCGGTCTTTTCGTAGGAATCGCACACGCTTGCAAGAATGAGTTCGGCATACACGGCAGCCTGGTCATCCTCATCGACAGTCGCCTGATCGCCAAAGGTAAAGGTCATGCCCACATGAGATTCGTCGACATCGAATGTGATCGAGATATCGTCGCAGTCGACCGCGGTGCACCCAAAAATGAAGGCCTCCTCGGCAGCCATGCGGATATCCTCGATGCGATCGACGGACATAGAGCACAGGGCGCCGACGTTGGCGGCCGTCATGCGCACCAAGCGCGCGAGACGCGGATCACCGGCAACGCTTAGCGTAATGGGGCAGGTTGCTTCGTTACTCATCGCAGGACTCCTCGGAGGTCTCGGCGGGCGTATAGGTGTAATACTGAGCAGGCTTGGCTGCGGGCTTCTGAGACGCATCCGCACCATCGGAGGCCTCGTCCTCAGCCTCACCAATCAGAACGTGCTCGGTAGGCTGTTCGGCCTCGGCGGCAGCGGCGAGCTTGCGATCGGCGTCGGCTGCAGGAGCCTTCACCTTGTTAAATAGTTTCTGCACGGCACCGGCCGCAGAGTCGGTCACGCTCGACACGGCATTGCTGGCCTCGGCCACACTGCCCGTGACCTGAGAGATGTCGCGAACGACCGCCTCAACCTCAACAAGGTTGGACGTCAGGGCGTCAACGGCAGTCTTGCTCGATTTGAGGAGCGGCTCCACCTGGGCAAGTGCCGGCGTAAGCTCGTCAACGGCGCCATCGAGCTTTGCCACCACGGGCTGTGCCTCGGCGAGCGTGTTGTTGAGGTCGCTCACCGTCTTGTCGAGCGAATCAACGACGGTGCGCGTCTTGCGCAGCGTGAGCGCGAGCTCGATAACAGCCCACACGCCGGCAACGGCAAGTAGCAGCAGGGCGATTTGAATGGGACTCATACAAGCCTCCCAAATGAATCGAAATACAGACGCTCTTCATGGTACCCCAAAGGGGACCGAACATGCCAAGTGTGAGATCGTGGGACAAAATAATCAGCAGCTACTTCGGGGCATTCCCGCTGCGGTCGCGCTCGCTTTGCTCTACGCGCCACTCTTCCCAGCCGCGGCCGGCGGGCTGCCAAAACGCACCGCGCTCCAGCCCCTCGGGCAAATAGCGCTGATCGACCCATCCTTCGGGATAATCGTGCGGATACTTGTATACACCGTACTCGTCGCTGCCCGGGCGATGGCGATCGCGTAGGTAGCTAGGCACCTCGCGAAGACCACTGCTGTGGATATCGGCCAGCGCCGCATCGATCGAGGCCTCGCACGCATTAGACTTAGGCGCCAGGCACACATAGAGCGCAGCCTGTGCCAGGTTGATGCGACACTCGGGATAGCCAATGACCTCGGCAGATGTAAAAGCGGCATGTGCCACCAGCAGCGCCTGTGGATCGGCATTGCCAACATCCTCGGAAGCCTGAATCATGATGCGGCGAGCGATAAACTTGGGATCCTCCCCCGCATCGATCATGCGCGCAAGCCAGTAGATCGTGGCATCGGGGTCGCTACCGCGCATGGACTTGATGAACGCACTGATAATGTCATAGTGCATGTCGCCGTTTTTGTCATACGAAAAACCGCGACGTGGGTTGGCAATCTTAACGTCATCCACGGTGATGGGATAACGCTCCCCCGCCGCCGGCGCTGGCGTTCCCTCGGTATCGGGACGCGTGACGGCAATCTCGCTCGCAAGCTCAAGCGTCGTCAGAGCCGAGCGCGCATCACCCGCGGCCAACGTGCAAATGGTCTTGACGGTATCCTCATCGGCCGAGAACTTACCATTTAAACCCTGCGGCGCCTCGAGCGCACGCTCAATGAGCGTGGCGATATCCTCGTCTTTCAAGTGCTCAAGCTCTACCACGCGCCCACGCGACAACAGCGCGGAGTTGACCTCGAAGTATGGGTTCTCGGTCGTGGCGCCAATCATAATGACGGTACGGTTTTCAACCGCATGCAAAAGCGCATCCTGCTGCGACTTCGAAAAACGGTGAATCTCGTCGATGAACAAGATGGTACGGCGGTCATACGTATTCAGGCGCGTCTTTGCCTCGTCGATCACGCGACGCAGGTCCTTTACGGTGCCCGTCACGGCGCTGACCTCGACAAACTCGCTCTTGGTATGGTTGGCGATAATGTGGGCCAGCGTCGTCTTGCCCGTACCGGCGGGCCCATACAAAATTACGCTCGATAGCACGTCATGCTCGATTGCGGCACGCAACCACGAGCCCTTGCCGACGGCCTTTTGCTGGCCCACATACTCGTCGAGCGAATTGGGGCGCATACGCACCGCAAGCGGCGCATTCTGAAAGGAACGCTCACGCGTCGAAGCAGAAAAAAGGTCGTCCATAGCCATCCCGTACATCAATCAAAAAATTTTCCACGAACAGTATACCGAAAAGATACGAACTACCGTTCGTTAATATAGGTACGATGCGGAAACTCCAGACCAGGGAATAGCTTGCTCGTCAGCTCGCAGAAATAGCCGTCCGTCATGCTCGCGATGTAATCCACCACCGCTTGATCCTTGTCGTCCTGCCAGGCATAAGTGCGATCGTAGTAGGAAAGCTGCTGCTCGATGCGCGAAATATGATGCTTAAAGATGTACGAGGACTCGTCGCCTTTATTAAGATCTTGCAGGCAGCGGTCGTAGAGCTTTTCGAATGCCTCGCGCAGCTCCGCCTCGGAATCGCCCTCGATACCGCCCTTGCTGTAGATCTTGTCGTAGTTCTCGCGCTTGGCCCGGCGGATCTCTTCAAACAGGTCCTCGCTCATCTCGATACGCGGCTTGCCGTAGCTATGCTCGACGATATCGATTGAGGCATGCGTGAGGATCCAGCTGTTGTAGGCTCCGCCCAGGTCATCGTCAAAGGCGTCGGGCGCCAGCAGGCCCGCCGCAATGGCGTCCTGGCGATCGCGACCGACGTAGGCGAGGATATCCGAGATACGCACCACGCAGCCCTCAAGCGTCATGGGGCGCAGGTGCTCAACCGCGCTATAGCCCATGGCGATACAGTCCTCAACCGTCCGATCGAACTGGCCAAAGGATGCCATGTGTGACAGCTCAAACACGCGCTGCTCATATTCACCGTTATGGCACAACACGCCATCGAGCGTCTGGAGCGACACGTTGCGGCCATACAGCGCATCGAGCACGCGTACCGACTGCACGTTATGGAAAAAGAAGCGGCCGGTACGCTCGTGATAGATATCGTTGAGAAAGCGCTCACCGGCATGGCCGAAAGGCGTGTGTCCCAAGTCGTGGCCCAGGCCAATCGCCTCGATCAGATCGCAGTTGAGACCTAGGGCGCGACCGATATCGCGAGCGATGCGCGAGACAAGCTGCACATGCAGACCGCGGCGCGACAGGTCATCGTTGCTGCGGAAGCTAAAGACCTGCGTTTTGCCTGCATAACGCGTGTACGCCGGAAGATGAAGAATCTTTTCGGTATCGCGCATAAACGCCGGGCGCATAAGCGTGCCTTTGTCGGCAGCGCGATCAATACGACGAATGACCTGATCATCGTTGCAGCGATAGGGGTTGACATAGCCCGAAGCACGATCGGCGGAAATGCGCTCGACAAGTTCGGGCGACAACGCCGAGGGAATACGGTCCATGCGCGCCTTAATGACGGCCGTTTCTTGATTAGTTGCCATGGCATGCTCCTTAAGAAGGATGCGCAATCGGTTACAATGTGCAGCCCACGACCTCGATTATGGCAAAAATCGGCACCAAAAACGGGAGCAATGGCAGGGAGCGCGATTTTGTTAAGAGACAGGAGAGGGCAAGGACCAGGAGCGCGACGGCAAATGCCGCGATGCCGCCTAGAGGGTCGACCGTGCAAAGCGCGAAAAGCGCCTTGGCATCCCCCATGCCAATACCTGGGGTGTGGCGAACACGACGCCAGAGCGACTCAGTAAGCACGAGGGCAAGGTAGACAATAACCGCAAGACCGGCGTGGTCAAGCGCCGTGTTAACACCCCTGTCGAGCCAAACGCTTGCAAACGCCGCCACCGCACACGCACCGGCAAGCGCGTTGGGAAACCGCCGCTCACGGGCGTCAACCACCGCACCGGCAAAGGCGCAGATCCAAAATGGGATGTAGAACATCGTGCACCTCCATGAACAGCTGCGCGAAAGCACAAACCACCACAAAGGTGCCTGTCCCCTTTGTGGTGGTTTTGGTGGTGGTTATTTGGCGCCCTGCATGACCTCGTCGAGGGTAACGTTCACTGCGTGTTGCGTCGGGACCCAGTCGACCTTGAGGAACAGTGCAGCCACCGTGATGGGGATATAGCTGAACATAAAGATCGGGAAGGTAAACAGGTTGGTCACCAGACGCCACTTTTGCGCGCAATGAATGTGCTTGTACTCGAAGATGGTCGTAAGTAGCGCCATGGTAAAGAACGTCTGATACATCATGGCAAAAGTCATAATGAGCGAAGCAGCACACGCCTGCATCTCGACCTCGGTGGCCAAGAAGCCGTGCGAAAGACCACCCACAATAAGGAAGGTCGCGTTGGCGAGCATCGAGATGAGCGATAGCAGCATACCCGGGGCGATCGTCATGAACATGTCGTAGGCGGCAAAACGATGATAGCGGAAGGTCGATTTGACCAGGTGCTTACCGTAGGTAAAGAACACCTGGTAGAAGCCCTTAGTCCAACGCATGCGCTGCTTCCAAGAAGCCTTGAACGTCACGGGCTGTTCGTCAAAAAACTCCGCCGGTGCATAACCGATGCGAATACCGTGAATGGCGCAGAACGTGGTGAACTGAATGTCCTCAGTCAGCGTGTGGAACTGCCAGCCGTGCATACCCTCGATCACGCTGGCAGAAATGAGATAGCCCGAACCCGAGACAGCGCAGGAAGTCTTGCAGATGTTACGCGCATTGTTAAGGAAGCGCGCCTCGCGCAGATACCACGTGGCGTTGGCCGAAGAGATCCACGAACTACCGAAGTTCTTAGAGTTGCGGTAGCTGGTGACCACATGAAAACCCTGGTCAAAAGCGTCGTTCATCTTGGAAACGTAATCACGGGAAATGACGTTATCGGCATCGAAAATAAAATACCCCTCAAAGGTGTCGGGATACTCGTTGAGAATGCGATCGAAACCAAAGTTCATGACCCAGCTCTTGCCCTTACGAGCAAGGTCATTACGCTCATAGACAATGGCGCCGGCCTTGCGCGCAAGATCCGCCGTGTTGTCGGTGCAGGCATCGGCGACCACGAAGACCTCGATAAGCTCGGACGGATAATCCTGATCCTTGATGGAGCGAACGAGGTTGGCAATTACGGCCTCCTCGTTATGCGCCGCGATAAAGAAGGCATAGCGGTGGCGTTTTTTGGCCTTGGGAGGCGCGACCTCGCCACGAAAGGCACCGATGATAAAGAAGACCACCTGGTACAAAAAGCAGACCGTGAACAGCGTAAAGACAATCTGGTTGAAGATCACGATGGGTGTGTTGATTTGTAAAAAGGCGAGCATGCAGGCTCCCGGGAACGCGTAACGTAGACAACCGTATATCTTACCGCAGGCTTACCGAGTTCAAGAAACAACCTAATACTGGCTAGGCTTCGAGCAGACCGAGCTGCGGGACGATTTCGGCACCAGCGGCAGTGCGACCGAACGAACGCGGGGCCAGATCATCCAAAACCGCCGCAAGATCCCACGGTAGCTCGTCACGGCACTCAATGCGTTCCCCCGTCACGGGATGATCGAACGCCACGCGCCATGAATGCAGGAACTGCCTGGTCAGACCCTGATCGGCACGTACATCGCACTTGCCGTAGAGCGGGTCGCCCACACAGGCGTGGTTGATATGGCGCATGTGTACGCGAATCTGATGCGTGCGACCGGTAAACAGGTGACACTCGACGAGCGTATAGCCGTCGTCGAAACGCGTGGAATCAAAGCGCTCAAGGACCTTAAAGGTCGTGATGGCCTGGCGCGCAAAGGGGTCATCGGAAACCGCCATCTTCACGCGGTCGCGCGTCGATCGGGCAATACCCGTATTGATGGTGCCCTCGTCCATAGCGATGTGTCCGTGAACGAGTGTGATATAGCGACGGTCGAGCGTGCGCGTGCGTATAAGATTTTGAAGCGCTCGCTGGGTATCGTCGTCTTTTGCCGCGAGCATAAGGCCCGAGGTATCGCGATCCAAACGATGCACGATACCGGGGCGGTCCTCGCCCTGCACGGTACCAAGATGGTCGAGGCCGCAGTGGTAGACCAGGGCGTTCGCAAGGGTGCCGCTCTCGTGGCCATGGGCGGGATGGCACACCAGGCCCCGCTGCTTGGAGAGCACGATAAGGTAGTCGTCCTCGTAGCGGATATCGAGGGGAATGGCCTCAGGAATCACGTCGGTCGGGTCATGCGGCTCGGGCAAGTCGACCGAGATGCGGTCGCCGGAACGCACGGCGTACTTTTTTGACAGGCAGGTCTCGCCGTTGACGGCAACGGCGCCGCCCTCGATCAGATGCGCGCAGGCAGAGCGCGTAGGGCAGCCGTCATTGGCGCCCAGATAGGCATCGAGACGCTGACCAGCGCAATCGTCGGCAACAAGAATATGGATGTCGGCCATTAGCGCTCATTCCTTTCGCGAATCTTGCGGGCACGCTCCCCACGCTGTCTAGCCTTGCGCTTGGCGCGGGCCTCGTCACGGGCATTGAGCTCGGCGGTCGCATCGACCTCACGGGCCGCGGGGCTCAAGAACATGTAGCCGAAGAGGGCGAGCGCGACGCCGACCGTAATGCCGATATCAGCCACGTTAAAGACGGGGAAGTCGATGAAGGTGGTGGCAATAAAATCGGTCACGAAGCCAAAGGCCAAACGATCGATAGCGTTGCCGATAGCCCCGCCCGCGACCATTGCCATGCCCACAACCTCAAGATGGGCGAGCTGGGGCGCACGGAGCAAATACACGGCAATGGCGACAATGACCGCAAGCGCCAGCACGGCAAAGGCTATGCCATGACCCTCACCCATGCTAAAGGCGGCACCGATATTGCGAACAAGCACAAAATCGATCACACCGGGGATAACAGTCACATGCAGGGCATTGCCCACGGTACGGACCGCAAGCTTGGTCAGCTGGTCAACAAGCAGCACAACCAGTGCAACACCACCAGCAACACCCAGCCGCCAACCCAAAGGCGGCGTCATATCCGCACCACGACCCAAAGAAATCCCCTACCCTCAAGAACATCGAATTACGTTTAACGCAATAAACCATCTTATATTGCCAAACGCAGAGCGCACGACATATCCACCAACATAAGGGAAATAACCAGCTATAAACGAAAGCGGCATTCCGAAAAACAGAATACCGCTTGAATGTGATACAGGCAGTCGTTGGGGACGTTCTTATTTGACTAGTCGTTTAAGAACGTCCCCAACGACTACCCAACGACTACGCAAGCGAGAAGCGACAAAACTCCCAAGAACGGAAACACCGCAGGTAGAGCATAAATGAGCGAGCGGGTCGCATTTGAGACAAGGTGACGTGAAATGAAAGGGCGCTGACCTTTCGGTCGCGCCCATGAAATTGAACGTCAGATTGTCCAAATGCGGCCCGCACAGCGTCGGCTGGTCCGCCGTTCGTTAGAACGGCGGAACCCCCAATTGCCGCTCTGGCGGGTTTGCAGCGTCAA
>NZ_CAAKNY010000068.1:91442-97349 GCF_901212495.1 Collinsella aerofaciens
CTGTTACGCGGTTTGGTAAGCCGCGTAACTAAAGGCGTAACTACAAAGCATCAGCGCAGCGCTTACAGATATGCGCGTGACCGTTGTACTCGCCGACGGTGGTGCGGTAGTTCCAGCAACGGTCGCAGCACTCGCCCTCGGCAGCCTCGATGGCAACGGAGAGCTCCTCACCCTGGGTCAGCTCAACATCGGAGACGATGTAGAACTCGGCCAGATCGACCGCCTTGTCGCCGGTCAGCAGCGCGTACATCTCGGCGGGAACGACCGCCTTGACGCGGACCTGCTGGCTCTTAGTGAAGGTGCCGGCGGAGCGGGCATCCTCAAGGGCCTTGGTCACGGCGCTACGGAGCTCGAGTGATGCCTCGAGCACGCCCTCGAACTCATTGGCCTCGTCGACCGTGATAGGCGACTTGTACCAATCGAGCAGCGCGGCGTACTTCTGGTGATCGACGCAGCCGGCAGGCGCATAGGCCATGGCCTCGTCGACCGTGTAGGACAGGATCGGCTGCAGGTCGCGCATGAGCATCGAGAAGAGCTCGGCCAGCACGGTTTGGGCGCTGCGGCGCTCGAGCGAGCCGGGCTTGTCGCAGTACAGACGGTCCTTCAGGGCGTCGAGGTACACGTTGGAGAGCTCGGTAACCACGAAGTCGTAGAGCGCACGGTAGGCGCGCGGGAACTCGTAGCTGGCGTAGGCATCGTCGACCTCGGCCTGGACCTGGGTCAGGCGGGCAACCATGAGCTTGTCGAGCGGCAGCAGGTCGGCAAAGGCGACGCCGTCGGTCTCGGGCTCAAACTGACCCTCGAGCTCGGAGAGCAGAAAGCGCAGCGTGTTGCGGAAACGACGGTAGGCATCGGACGTACGAGCGAGAATCTCGTGGTCGATGGAGACGTCGGAGCTGGTGTCGACGGAGGCAACCCACAGACGGATGATGTCGGCGCCCATCTCGTCGCAGACCTTGTTGGGGTCGATAACGTTGCCGAGCGACTTGGACATCTTACGGCCCTGGCCGTCGAGGGTGAAGCCCTGCGAGACGACCGCCTTGTACGGAGCGTGGCCGTTGGCGCCCACCGAGGTGAGCAGCGAGCTCTGGAACCAACCGCGGTGCTGGTCGGAGCCCTCAAGGTACACATCCGCCGGATACTCCAGCTCGGGACGGTACTCGCAGACGGCCTTCCAGGAGACGCCGGAATCCCACCACACGTCGAGGATGTCCTTATCGGCCTTGAGGTGATGGCCGCCGCACTTGGGGCAGACGCAGGCCTCGCCCAGGTAGCTCTCGGGAGCGTCGGTAAACCAGGCGTCGGAGCCCTTCTCGTGGAAGAGCTTGATGACGGCGTCGAGTGTGGCGTCGTTCATGACCTTCTCGCCGCAGTCGGCGCAGGTGTAGCTGGGGATCGGCACACCCCAGTTACGCTGGCGGCTGATGCACCAGTCGGGACGCTGCTCGACCATGGCACCGATGCGGTTGGCCGCGTGGGCCGGATACCACGTGACGTTCTCGCGGACCTCCTTGCCGGCCTGCTCGCGCAGACCAGTCTTGTCCATCGAGACAAACCACTGGTCGGTAGCACGGAAAAGCACCGGGTGCTTGCAGCGCCAGCAGTGCGGATAGCTGTGCGTGATCTTCTTCTCGAGGACCAGGGTGCCGTGCTCGCGCAGGAACTCGATGACGTGCGGGTTGGCCTCATCGGTGTCCATGCCGCTGAAGGGGCCGCCGGTGCCAAACCCCTTGCCGGTGTAGAACTTGCCGTCGTCATCGACTGGCATGCAGATGTCGGTGATGCCCTCCTTGAGGCAGGCGAAATAGTCATCGACGCCGTGGCCGGGCGAGTTGTGGACGATGCCGGTACCGTCATCGACACCGACATAATCGGCCAGCAGCGCCACGCCCTCGACACCGTCAAAGATCGGCTGCTTATAGTGGATGTGGTGGAAGGTCTCGGCGGGAACCACGTAGGGCTTGCCGTCGACCATCACCGGGGTGTACTCCCAGCCAAACTCCTCGCAACACTTGGAAGCCAGGTCCTCGAGCATGACCTCGGCGCGGCCGTCGTGCTCAACGGCAACGTAAGCGGCGCCGGGCTTGAGGGAAACGGCCTGGTCGGAAGGAATGGTCCACGGGGTGGTCGTCCAGATGATGAAGTCGACCGGGCCGTCGAAGTCCTCGAGGCCGGCGGGCTTGGAGGTCATCTCAAAGCGCACGAAGATGGACGGGCTCGTCTCGTCGGAGTACTCGATCTCGGCCTCGGCCAGCGCGGTGTGGCAGTGCTTGCACCAGTGAACCGGCTTGTGGCCGCGATAGATCATGCCCTTATCGAACATGGCCTTAAAGACCTCGATATCGGCGGCGTCATGCTGGTGATAGAGCGTCAGATACGGGTTGTCCCAATCACCGAGCACGCCCAGGCGACGGAAACCGGCCTTCTGGAGCTCGATGTTCTCGACAGCGAACTTATTGCAAAGCTCGCGGATCTTGGCCGTGGAGGTCTGGTTGAACTTCTCGGTGCCGAGCTTCTCCTCGACCTTGTGCTCAATCGGCTGACCGTGGCAGTCCCAACCGGGGACAAAGGGAACCTCATAGCCCTGCATCATCCAGTAACGGTTGATCATGTCCTTGGAGATCTTGTTCATGGCGTGGCCGATGTGGATCGGGCCGTTGGCGTACGGAGGGCCGTCATGCAGCACGAACTTCTTGTGACCCTCGTTCTTCTTTAGAACTTGCTCGTAGACCTTGTTGTCCTGCCAGTCCTTGAGTCGCTTGGGCTCGGACTTGGAAAGACCGGCACGCATGGGAAATCCGGTTTTGGGCAGATTCATCGTCTGCTTATACTCGTTTGCCACGGTACCCCTTTCATGTCGTGGGCGCGCACGCCCGTTGGGCACCAAAAAGGCGCCCGTCCCTGCAAGCTGGGACGAAGCGCCACAAAACGGGCTGTACGCCCGCAAAAGCTCTTCGCTTAACCACCCAGCTTAGATGCCCTCGCCCGCGTCGCCGCGCGCTCGCATCCGTTACTCGGCTGATCTGTATCGACGACCATCTCGGCGATGTCTACTAAGACGAACCTGCGCGGCACGTCCGTTGGGACCGCAGCTCCGGGGTGATTTTCATCGGTCGCATGCACGGGTTCTCAGCGCTCCCCGTTCTCTGTAGCATGCGGACGGCCGACTACTCGTCCCCATCAACGCTTATGGCGTGTATCCTAGCACGTTCCGCGCCGGCGAAAAACCCTCAACACTGGTTTAATACGTTCGAAATTTCTTACGGCTGTGGACTTTCTCCTGGAGCAAAATACCTGTAAGCACTTTATCGAACGAAAGAAGGTTGCTATGCGCACGATCGGAATGAGCGACTACACGGTTGGCGAAGACTGCTTTGATGAGCTGCCCGGCGCGTTGGCCGAGTACGGAGCAACCAAGGTCGTAATCATTGGTGGCAAACGAGCACTGGCCGCAGCACTTCCCGGTATCGAAGCTGCGCTGGCAGGTACCGACGTCGAGATTTTGGAGAAGCGCGTCTATGGCACCAACAGCACGCGTGCCAATATCGTCAAGGTCGTGAACTCCCCTGCCTGCCAGGAAGCCGACGTGCTCATCGCATGCGGCGGCGGCAAGGCGCTCGACACCGTGAAGACCGCTGCCATCGAGCTCAAGAAGATCGTCTTCACCGTCCCGACGATCTGCTCCAACTGCTCGGCCGCGACCGCCATTGCCGTCGTCTACAACGATGACGGCTCGCTCGAGGGCTATTCATACCCCAACCGACCGGCGCACATCTTCATCAACCCCAAGATCATCGCAGAGGCACCGGCAGAGTACTTCTGGGCCGGCGTGGGCGATGCTCTGTCCAAGCAGCCCGAGGTCGAGTACGCCACGAGCGCCGGTAGCCTGGAGCACACCGCCGGTCTTGGCCTGGCACTCGCGCACACCTGTTCCGAGCCGCTGTTTACCTACGGCGTGCAGGGTCTTGAGGACGTGCGCCAGGACCAGTCGACCGAAGCCGTCAAGCAGATCGCGCTCGACATCGTGGTCAACACGGGCTATGTCTCGAACCTGACCAACCAAAACGATTACTACTACAACTCGAGCGTGGCGCATGCGTTCTACAACGCCACATGCAGCATCCCGCGCGAGGGCTCCTACCTGCACGGCGAGGTCGTGAGCCTGGGCGTGCTGGTGCTGTTTGCCTATACGGGCGATACCGAGAATCTTGAGCGCTACGCCGCCTTTAACAAGCAGATTGGGCTGCCTGTGACGCTTGAGCAGGTCGGGCTTTCCGAGGCCGATATCCCTGCCCTGTGCGAGTTCGCACATGCCACCAACGAGTGGAAGCAGGGCAATCCTGAGCCCTTCACCGACGAAAAGTTCGCCGCTGCTATCAAGTCCGCCGACGCTTACGGCCACACGCTCTAGGACTGGCCCAAAACCACCACAAAGGGGACCTTTCTGGTGGTTTTTAATTGCTCCAGCATTCAGTTCGTACTCGAACCCGATTCTTTACGAGAAAGGGTTCGGGTACGCTTTTTGTTTATCGGAAATTCTGCGGAAGGACTACTCGGAACGGTAAACGGGAACGAACAGAGGCAGGGTATCATCGTGGTGATGGTATCCTGCCTTTTGTTTTGCGGGATCAAGGTCGCTTTATGCGAACTTGATCGCCACTTATATGGCGCATGGATGGCAATTGCTTCGTACGTGCATACCGGGAGCCTGTACACCTCTGGCAAGGCGTAACACACTAGACTTTGTTCCAAAGTCCGTGTGCTAGGGGGGGGCAGGCCCCTTAGAATTCCTGTGGAGTGTGTACGCACGTACGCAGGAAAACGGCAAAATTTCGCTATATCAGGGCGTTCTTTCATTGGAGAATATGGTATACACGGCTTAGTTCAACAAATAAGAATTTATATAAAGGAGAATATTGATGAAACTGTTTTTATGTTCTCACTTTTCAAGTGTAGGAAGTCTGATAAAGGAAGAAATTGAACATAAAAAAGTCGCATTTATTCCAACAGCTTCGCTGCGTGAAGGCTACACCGGTTATGTCGGCTCGGCTCGAAAATTATTCAAAAAGTTGGGAGCAATCGTAACTGAAATTGATATTTCAACGGAGGCTTATTCAACGATACAGTCTCTTTTTGAAGATGCGGATGTGATTTATTTTACCGGCGGAAATTCTTTTTTCCTTATAGACCAGCTCCGTAAAACGGGAACGGATGAGCTGTTGAAGAAAGAATTGGCAAAGGGAAAACTGATGATTGGTGAATCGGCAGGTGCGATTGTATGCGCTCCAAGCATCCAATATATCGAGCAAATGGATGAAAAGCCGGAGGACTACTCACAAGAAGATGATGCAGGGCTTAATTTGATTGATTTCTATGTTCTTCCACATTATCTTACAGCACCATTTAAGAAAGTTACCGAGAAAATAATGACTGAGTTTTCGGATTTGGATCTAAGCCCAATTAACAACCGTCAGGGACTTGTAATTGATGGTGAAGGTTCAAAGGTAATTTGCAAAGACTAATTTGAAAATTCCAGTTTGCTGTACTCGTTCCTAGCAGGGTTTGGGGCAGGCACGCCCCAACAAGAAGCTGTCCCAAAGGGGCAAGAATGGGAACTGCGGACGATTTCTTGGACCGTTACGCGGCCCTTCCCAGCGCGGCGCGGAACTCGGCCGGCGTGCGGCCGCCGAGCGCATCGCTGCGCCTCTCCGTATTGTAGCGGCCGATCCAGCCGCCGAGCTCCTCGATGAAGCGGGCGGGGGCCCAGCCCGTCCAGTCCCTGCCGTGCCAGAACTCCCTCTTGAGCAGGCCGAAGAAGCCCTCCATCGCGGCGTTGTCCGGACTGCAGCCCTTGGCGGACTGGATTGGCTACACTGATGTGGACAGTTCCGGGAGGGGCGCAAGAGA
>NZ_CAAKNY010000068.1:97359-121207 GCF_901212495.1 Collinsella aerofaciens
AGGCCGTGTGCGCGTTCCTGCGTGAGGGCCGCGGGGAGGGGCTGCCTGGGTACGGCGCCTGTCAACTCGGTCTACGTCTTTGATGACCGGGTCGTACTCAATATCAACTTCACGGATGATGCCAAAACGGTCACCCGAGAGGAAGTGTTGGGTTCGAGTGCTGTGCACAATGTTCCAGCATGCTGGGATCGAACTCGCTAGCCGGAATCACACGGTAGCCGTGGCGGAGCAGCAGATCGACAAAAATACCGTTGCCCACGGTGAGCGTACCGCTAAAGGTGCCATCGCAGATGCGGCCAGCGCCGCACGAGGGGCTACGATCCTGCAGGATGCACGCAGCGATCTCGGACGGACCGCCCGCCTGCTCGCACATATCGAGCGCGCGCTCGGCACCCAGGCGGAATTCCCGGTCAACGGACACGCCCTCGCAGGTACGGACTTCGCCGTTCACAATCTCAGACGGCTTACGCGGCGTGGGCAGACCGCCAAAGACCTCGGGGCACACCAACAGGACCTCGGTCCCCGTACACTCGCAAGCCTCGACCAACGCGCGATGGTAGTTGTCGAGCCCGTTATACTTACAGCTCTCGCCCATCAAACAGGCGCTCACCACGACCTTCATACCCCAACCTCACCTCGGTAGATTTTTGGGACATGCCTTAATTTCTACCTCACAAATAGGTAGAAATTAAGGCATGTCCCAAAAATCCACCCGAAGCAAAACGCCCCGCCTGAGACGAATGCTCAAGAGGGGCGTTAATCTCATTCCAAACGGTATTACTGCTGCTTTGGCATCAGCGGATTCTCGCGCGTGAGGAGATTCATGAACTCCTCGCCCGTGATCGTCTCCTTCTTGTACAGATAACGAGCCAGCTCGTGGAGCTTAAACTTGTTCTCTTTGAGGATCTGCAGGGCGCGGTCATGCGCGTCCTCGATCAGCTTGGCGACAATCGCATCCACGCGCTCGGCCGTGCCGGGGGCGCAGGTGAGCGACGTATCCTGATTGAGGTACGCGTTCTGCACGGTACCGAGCGCCATCATGCCAAACTCATCGGACATACCAAAGCGCGTCACCATGTTGCGGGCGAGCTTGGTGGCCTGCTCAATATCGTTGGCAGCACCGGTCGTCATCTCACCAAAGATGAGCTCCTCGGCTGCGCGGCCACCACAATAGACGGAGAGCTTGTCCAGGACCTCCTGGCGTGTGGTCAGGAAACGCTCATCCTCCTCGACCTGCATGGTGTAGCCCAGAGCACCGCTCGTGCGCGGCACGATGGTGATCTTCGTGACCGGCGCGGAGCCCTTCTGGCGGGCGGCAACGATGGCATGGCCGATCTCGTGGTAAGAAACGACCTGCTTCTCGTGGTCGGAAAGCACCGTGGACTTACGCTGCTGGCCAGCGATGACGACCTCCACCGACTCCTCAAAATCGTCCTGCGTGGCGCGCTTGCGACCCTCGCGGACGGCACGCAGGGCGCCCTCGTTGATGATGTTGGCCAGATCGGCGCCCGAGGCACCGGGCGTGGCGCGGGCAATCGCGGTCAGGTCGATCGGCGGCTGCGTCTTCACGCTCTTGGCGTGCAGCTCGAGGATGTTCTTGCGGCCGGTCAGGTCGGGCAGCTCAACGGGGATGCGGCGGTCAAAGCGGCCGGGGCGCAGCAGGGCCGGGTCAAGGCTGTCAGGACGGTTGGTGGCAGCGAGGACGACGATACCCTTGTGGTTATCGAAGCCGTCCATCTCGGTCAGCAACTGGTTAAGCGTCTGCTCGCGCTCATCGTTGCCGCTAAAGCCACCGCCGTCACGCTTCTTGCCGATAGTATCGATCTCATCGATAAACACGATGCACGGTGCCTTTTCTTTGGCCTGCTTAAACAGGTCACGAACCTTGGCGGCACCGCGGCCGACGAACATCTCGACGAACTCAGAGCCCGAAATGCTAAAGAACGGAACGCCCGCCTCGCCGGCAACGGCCTTGGCAAGCAGGGTCTTACCGGTACCCGGAGGGCCGACAAGAAGAGCACCGCGCGGCAGCTTGGCACCGATCTCCTCGTAGCGCTGCGGCTTCTCCAGAAAGTCGACGACCTCCTTGAGGGATTCCTTGGCCTCTTCCTGACCGGCGACGTCCTTAAAGGTCACGCCCACGTCCTTGGAGGCAATCACGCGAGCACCGGACTTGCCCAGTCCACCGCCGCCAAAACCACCGCCGCCAAAGTTCATCGACGGACCGTCATCACCCATGGCCTTCTTCATGCGGCGGTTGAGCCACCAGCCGATCAGGAAGAAAATCGCCATGGGAAGAATGAGGGTGAGCAGGTAGTAGGTCATCAGACCCGAGTTCTTATCGGGAACGACTGACTCAAGCGAGGCGCCAGATTCAAGCACGCGATCGGTAAACCCCGCGTCATTCGGCACGCCGGTCGTCTTGTAGGCGATGTTCTCGTCCTCGCCCTTCTTGGTGTAATAAATCGTGTAATCGTCTGTGTTGTACTCGACCTTGTCGACACTCTTCTTATCGAGCGCTTTGACAAACGTCGAGTAATCGGTCTTCGTAATCTGCTGCGTGTGACCGATGTTGGGGAACAGAACGGTCGAGAGCACGAGGTAGACGACGAAGGCGATGAGCACGTAGAGGATCATATTCCGTCTACGTTTGTTGTCATCCATCTCCATCTGCTTGAACTCCATCTACTGGGGTTGATAATGTTTTCTAGAATACCCAACCCGCACGGCGATAAACCGACGCCGGGCACGAAAGGACAGAGATGGCATCACTGGAAGTCGGCAAGGTTCAAATCTATACGGGCGACGGCAAGGGCAAGACGACGGCTGCGTTGGGGCTCGCGCTGCGCGCCACGGGTTACGGTCTTAACGTGCTTATGCTTCAGTTTGCCAAGAAGCTGCACTGCGCCGAACATGATGCCGCACCGCGCTTGGGACTGCGCATTGTACAAGCCGACCGCGACACGCCAAAAGCATGTGCCGCACAGATCATGGAGCTGGCGCGCGAGCAGATTGGCCAGGTCGACGTACTGATCTTGGATGAGCTGGGAGAGGCCATGCGACGGGACTTTGTGACGCGAGAAGACGTCGAAGCGTTGATCGCGATGAAACCAACGACCACGGAGCTCGTGTTCACCGGCCGCGGCTTGCTGCCCCTCGCAGACCTTGCCGACCTAGTAACCGAAATGCGCCCCGTCAAACACTACTTCGACGAAGGCCTCCTAGCCCGCCAAGGCATCGAATACTAGTCATTGGGGACGTTCTTAAATGTCTAGTCGTTGGGGACACTCTTTCTTGGGGAAAGGGCAAAATCAGGGCCCTAAAACTCACGCCACCCCGACGTGCCATTCGCAACCGTTGCGCGGCCAAGACCAACCGCCCTAACAAATTGATTAACCGTAAGGCCTGATTTCCGCATTTTACAAAGAATCGGCCTGCGTTCGACTGGAGTCATCGCCTTAATGTCGGAAAGAGAAACAGGAAAAGCAATCTCCTTCGCGATTTTGAGCACTTCATCGTCAAGAACACGAGGACGGGGCTCGGCGTCATAAGGCGCGCTCTCTAGTCGCTCATCAAGATAATGCCGATATTCAAGCGATCCGCCCACGAGATCCAACACAATGCCAGGATCGCAAAACCCAAACCCATCATAACCATACACATATGCCCGATAGCTGGACCAGCGATAATTATCGACAGCCGAAACACCCGCCTTAACGGGATTCATATGAATGTAATCAGCGAACGCAATTGCCTGGATATCGTTCTCAACTGGAATGTTCTTAAACCGATCCTGAAACAAATGCCCGACACGATCGGTTTTATGATTAAAGTATTTGACGTACGAGGTAAGGATACCGCTCATGCAAGATGAGATTCTTCCGTTAGAGTCATCAACCATGAGATGAAAATGGTTCGACATGAGACACCACGCAGTAACGCCGATACCATTCCCAACAAGCTTATCCTCGAACAGCGTGAGCATCCGATAGCGATCTTCATCGTCTTCAAAGATGCAGATGCCGCCATTACCACGCGCGATAATGTGGTTATAGCCCGTTAACGAAACGACTCGGCCTGTTCTTGGCATATCGCCCTCCCATCACAAACCCACCGGGCAACATCTGATAGGCGCGGACGATCTAATTTGCTAAGCCCGTGCTGACAGTTTACAAGGGCATGCATGACAACCTGGATGAAAACCAGAAAATCGTGTCGCAAAGAGTGTCCCCAACGACTAGTCATTTAAGAACGTCCCCAATGGCTAGGCGGTGGCGCGGCCTAGCCAGTTGCCGCTGTGATGGTAGACGGTGAACATTGTGGCGGTGATTACCCAGGTTACGGGGTAGACCAGCAGCAGATGCTCGAGCGAGGGGTCGAGCGGCATAATCGCGAACACCCAGGCCACGCGGAGCACGACCGTGCCGAAGATCGTGAGCATCATAGGCTGGAAGCTCACGCCGGCGCCACGGATGGAGCCGGACGCGTTTTCGATAATCGAGAAAACCGCGTAGAACGGTGCAATGAAATGAATGATCGTCGTGGTGTGGGCCGAAATCGCGGCATCGTCGATAAACAAACGCGAAAGCGGACCCGAGAACACCAGCAGCATGGCCGACAGGCCGCCGATAAGCAAAAATGAAAGCACGAGCGACGTATGATATCCCTTTCGCATGCGATCGTAATTGCGCGCACCAAAGTTCTGCGCCGAGAACGTGGTGATCGACACGCCGAGCGCCTCGGTCACCATCCAGATAATGCCGTCCAGGCGACTGGAAAGGCCCCAAGCAGTCGTGACATCGGCTCCAAACGAGTTGACTGACACCTGGATCAGCACGTTCGAGATCGAATATGCCGCAGACTGAACACCCAGCGGCAAGCCGCACGAAAGCATGCTCTTGCAGATACCGGGGTCAATACCGAGCTTGAAGAGCGAAAGACGCCACGCACCCGGTGCGCGCATCATGCGAACCACAATCATCGTGGCATTGGAGCAAATGGTCAGTGCCACTGCGATGCCGCAACCCAAGGCCTCCATATGCAACACGGCAACAAAAATGATATCAAGCACCACATTGACGAAGCAGCCGGAGGCAATAATGACCGCCGGACCACGCGTGTCGCCCACGGCGCGCAACAGCGCCGTCCCCATATTGAGCAGCAGCGCCGCGAACATGGCGGCAAAGTAGCAACGGCCATACGCCACGCCCTCGGCCAGCAGCTCATGCGGTGTATTCATCAACAAAAGCATCGGCTCGACAAACACCATACCCAGAATGGAAATGACAATGCCGCCCACCAACGCGAGCGTCATGGCCGTATGGACCGATCGGCTCAGGCGCTCGTCATCGTGCTGACCAAAATACTGGCCGGTAATAACGGCACAGCCAGCACCCACGCCGACGCAAAAACCAATGCAGAGCTCCGTAAGCACCATCGTGGCCTGAATGCCACCCAACGCGAGCTTGCCGCCAAACTGACCGACGATATAGGTACCGATAAGCGTGTATGCCTGCTGAAAGAACGAACTAAAGAAAATGGGAACGCACAGTGACAGCAGCTGCTGCCAAATGACACCCTGCGTTACATCGATAGCCGTAGATTTCTTAGCCACACGCCCTCCCCACAAGCGTACGTCAGACAACAAAACATCAATTGAACGGCAAAACCGCTAGCAGCTTGACACCGACCGAAGGCAGCAGAACCACCCCTAGCGTCAAAGCTCGAGAGCACCCCGCTAGTGATACAGCCCCAGCTGGTAGTGGTACTCGTTGCTCACATGCGGGCACAGCTGCCAAAAGGCGACAGCGCTTGCCGCGGCCACGTTGAGCGAATCGACCCCATGCGCCATCGGAATACGCACGGCGCGGTCGCAGCCTGCAATGGTCTTGGCGCCCAAGCCAGCACCCTCGGTGCCCATAAAGATTGCCAGGCGGTCAATCTCCTGCAGCGCGGGATCGTCCAACGACACCGAATCATCCGTCAACGCCATGGCGGCACACGAAAATCCGGCATCGTGCAGCGCCCCCAGCCCATCATGCGGCCATACGCGCGCCTCGCTGCCAATGCGTGTCCAGGGCACCTGGAACACCGTGCCCATGCTCACGCGGGCCGAGCGACGGTACAGCGGGTCGCAGCACGTGGGGCTCACCAAAATGCCATCGACGTTCAGTGCAGCCGCCGAGCGGAAAATCGCGCCGACGTTGGTGTGGTCGACAATGCCCTCGAGCACGCACACGCGCACCGGGCGCTCCCCCGCCGCCTCGACGACGCCACCCAAGAACTCGGCTACCGGAATTTGACGTGGACGACGGAATGCCGCGAGCGCACCGCGCGTCACGTTAAATCCCGTCAGCTGCTCCATGAGCTCCATCGAGGCCACGAACACCGGAACCGGACCCGCCCCCTCGCGCACGACAAGCTGCTCAAACAGCGGCATCATCTGGTCGAGCCAGCGTTCACCCAAAAGGAAGCTCACCGGCTCGTATCCGGCGCGCACCGCACGCTCTATGACCTTGGCACTCTCGGCGATAAAGATGCCCTTTTGCGGCTCCAGCACGCAGCGCAGCTCGCGCTCAGTCAGTCGCACATAGGCATCGAGCCGCTCGTCCTCGAGCGAATCGATTCGCAACACCTCAACGGCATCAGTCATAGCAGCCAGCCCGCACCTTTCTTTGCAGCACCTATACAAATATCGGGGCAACGCCATGCGCCGCCCCGTAATTCATTTCATCCCGATAATACCGAAGGGATAATCGGTTTTACGACTCAACGCGACGATACGTCACGAACTCATAATCGACACCCTCGTCGCCCTCACCGGTGGCAATCGTGGCAACCCCGTCGCGCCGCGCAACTTCCCACGCAGGGTCGGCATCCAAATTGGGAAAATACGTGTCCACGGGATGGACACAGTGGTTATGCGTGACCTCAGCCTCCACGCAATACGGCAAAAACTGCCGATACACATCGCCGCCACCGATCACCCACGCAACGGACTCATCGGCAACCGCAGCGAGCGCCTCGTCAACGCTATGCACCACGTCGACGCCCTCGCGGGCAAAGCCCATATCGCGCGTGAGCACAATATTGCGGCGGTTCTTGAGCGGACGCCCGCCGGGAAAGCTCAGTAGGGTCTTGCGCCCCATAATGACCGGGCAACCTTTGGTGCACGCCACAAAATGGCGCATGTCAGCACGATTGGACACGACCATATCGCCCTCGCACCCAATACCCCAGTCATCACACACGGCGACAATAGCAGAAAGCTTACACGTCATGAGCGCCACCTACACCGCAATGGGAATGTTCTTGACCTGCGGGCCGTGCTCATAGCCCTCCACGATCAGGTCGTCGGTCGTAAACGCATAGAAATCATGCACGTCGGGGTTCAATGAAACCCTGGGGGCCGCAAACTGCGGACGCTCGATAAGCTCGCGGACGATATCGACATGACGGTCGTAGATATGGGCGTCGGCGATCACATGCAGCAGCTCGCCGGGAATCATATCGACGGACTGCGCGACCATCATCAGCAAGATGGCATACTGGCATACGTTCCAGTTGTTTGCGGCCAAAATGTCCTGGCTGCGCTGGTTGAGAATCATGTTGAGCGTCGGTTTGTCATCCTGCGGACGCTGCGTCACGTTATACGTCACACTGTACGCACACGGATACAGGTGCATCTCGGACAAGTCGCTAAACACATAGGTGTTCGTCATAATGCGGCGGCTGTACGGCGTATGCTTCAGGTCATACAGCACGCGGTCCATCTGGTCAAAGTCGCCCTCGGGATAATGGCTCTTCTGCCCAATCTGGTAGCCGTAAGCCTTGCCGATGGAGCCGGTCTCGTCGGCCCACTCATCCCAAATATGGCTGTTGAGGTCATGCACGTTATTGGACTTCTTTTGATAGATCCATAGGATCTCATCCATGGCAGATTTGAGGGCCGTACGACGCAGGGTAAGCGCGGGAAACTCCTCACGCAGGTCGTAGCGTGCCGTGACACCAAAGTTTTTAATGGTATAGGCAGGGGTGCCATCCTCCCACACCGGACGGACCTTTTGGCCATCGGTGGTGGTGCCATGGTCCAGAATATCGCGGCACATGGTTACAAACTGTTGATCAGCCTTGCTCATTGCCCCTCCTGTCAGTCGCCTACAAGCGAGATTCATTGTAGCCCAGACGCACGCGGCCCCACAGCCCAAACATAAGCCCTCATTTTCTGGCATATGCCAGAAATTCCTTGCGTAAATCTAGCGTTCGCTATTCCATGGTTGACATAGGTCAGATAAGAAGCACACATGGCGGGAAGACGCGAAAAAATGCGCCGTGTTGGGACCATCCACGAATATCGCAGCGTTACCCCCGACGGCCTTGCCAGCGGAGACGCCATCGACATGACCATCGACGAGCTCGAAGTCTTACAGCTGCAACGGCCATCACGAGCACGAGGGCCACGAGGGCTGCGGCTGCCACTAACGGCACGGTACCGCGAGCTCAGGGCACGACGCTAAACGCAGCCCAACAATCAAAGCCAACAACAAAGGCCACCCGGTAGCTTCCGAGTGGCCTTTGCCAAATCAAGCTGGAATTACAGCCCTATTTCTTATTACGCATCTGCGCTTCCATCTGGCGCAGCAGCTCCATATCGGACTTGGGACCGCCCGTACCCAGGCCGCCCATGCCGCCCAGGCCCATAGCGTCCAGGCCAGGGATATTGGGCATGCGCATCTTCTTGCCCTTCTTACCCTTCTTGCCCTTTTTGCCGCCGGCCTGTGCCTGATTGGCCATCGTGCGCATGCGGCCCATCATCTTATTCATCTCGCCCCACTGCTTCATAAGGCTGTTGACCTCGGTGGGGGTTACGCCGGCTCCCTTGGCAATGCGGGCACGGCGCTGGCCGTTGATGATGGAGGGACGCAGGCGCTCCTCCTTGGTCATCGACATGATGATGGCCTCGTTCTTATCGAAGATGCCCTCATCCAGGTTGCCGCCCATCTGGTTGAGTGCACGCTGACCACCGGGGAGCATGCCCAGGATACCCTTCATGCCGCCCATCTTCTTGACAGCCTTCATCTGGTCGAGCATGTCGTTCATGGTGAAGCCTTCGCGCAGCATGCGCTCGGCAGCCTCGAGCTGTTCTGCGTCGGCCGCCTCCTGGGCCTTCTCGATAATACCGACAACGTCGCCCATGCCCAGAATGCGCTTGGCCATACGATCAGGATAGAACGGCTCAAGCGAATCGGGCTTCTCGCCCATGCTCACGAACTTGATGGGCTTACCGGTCACCTGGCGCACGGAAAGCGCGCCGCCGCCACGGGCATCGCCGTCGAGCTTGGAGATGATCACGCCATCAAAGTCGGTGCGCTCGGCAAAGGTCGAGACGACGTTGACGATATCCTGACCGGTCATGGCATCGACGACCATCAGCACCTGATCGGGCTTGACGGCCTTCTTGATGTCCACGGCCTCCTGCATCATCTGCTCGTCGATCTGCAGACGACCAGCGGTATCGACGATGACCACATCGCGCAGGTGGTCGACGGCCTCCTGGATGGCGCCCTTGGCGATGTCGACCGGGTGTGCACCGTCGCCGCGAAAGACCGGTACGCCGATCTCGCCACCGAGCGTGGCCAGCTGGTCGGCAGCGGCGGGGCGGTAGACGTCGCACGCGGCGAGCAGCGGCGAGCGGCCCTGCTTCTTGAGCAGGTAGGCCAGCTTTACGGCCGCCGTGGTCTTACCGGAGCCCTGCAGGCCCACGAGCATGATGACGTTGGGGATGCGGTTGCTAAAGACGAGCTTGCTCTCGGTGGAACCGAGCATCTCGGTGAGCTCGTCGAGCACGATCTTGACGACGTTTTGCGCCGGAGACAGCGATTCCATGACCTCGGCGGTCATGCAGCGTTCCTTGGTCTTGGCGACAAACTCCTTGACGACCTTAAAGTTAACGTCGGCCTCGAGCAGTGCCATGCGAATATCGCGCATGGCCGAAGTAATATCGGCCTCGGTCAACTTACCCTTGCCGCGCAGGCGGTCAAATGTGTCGTTGAGGCGATCGCTCAGGGAATCAAACACTAGTCACTCCTTAGTTGGACTCGCCCACCAGGGCGCGGCAGAAATCTTTGGCGTTAAACTCCTGCAGGTCATCGACCTGCTCGCCCACGCCGATGCGCAGGATCGGGAGCTTGAGCTTCTCGGCCACGGCCATGGCGATGCCGCCCTTAGCCGTGCCGTCGAGCTTTGTCATGATAATACCGTCCAGGCCCAACGCCTCGTTAAACTCGAGCGCCTGGTTCAGACCGTTCTGACCAGTAGCGGCATCGATCACAAGCACGACCGAGACCGGCATGGGACCGGCGGCCATATTGGCGGCGCGCTTGCGGGTCACATTGACCACCTTGGCGAGCTCGCGCATGAGCTCGGGGCTCGTGTGCAGACGACCAGCGGTATCGATGAGCACCAGGTCGCTGCCGCGCTTATCGGCCTCGTCGAGCACGTCATAGCACACGCTCGCCGGGTCGGAGCCGCGGTCACGCTTGATAACCGGTACGCCGGCACGCTGTCCCCACACATCGAGCTGTTCGATGGCGGCGGCGCGGAAGGTGTCGGCCGAACCGATCACGACGTTCTTGCCGCGGGCGGCCATGGCGCTCGCGATCTTGCCGACCGTGGTGGTCTTGCCGGCACCGTTGATGCCGACAAACAGCACGCAGCTCGGCGTATCAGAAAACGGGTCGCGCTCAACAGGCACAAAATGGCCCTCGAGCTGCTCGGCCAGGGCGCGGCGAAGCTGCGGGGCGGTCTTGAGGTTCTTCTTGGCGGCGGCGTCACGCAGGTCATCGGAGACCTGAATGGCGACTTCGGCACCCATGTCACCCATGACGAGGGTGTCCTCAAGGTCCTCCCAAAAATCCTCGTCGACCTCACCGCCAAAGTAGAAGACCTCGTTGAGGGCCTCGCGGCTGCGCTCGAGTCCGCGCGAGAGTGCGTCAAAGAATCCCATTATGCATTCACGACCTTTCCGGTTTCGCGATCGAGTTTTTGCGAGACGACGCGACTGACGCCGTCGGCTTGCATCGAGACGCCGTAGAGAACGTCAGCATCCTCCATAGTACGGCGCTGATGCGAAATGACCAAGAGCTGCGTATCGGAACGCAGCACATCGAGGGCGCCGATGAGCTTGGACAGGTTGGCGTCGTCGAGCGCGGCCTCGACCTCGTCCAGCACATAGAACGGCACCGTACGCGTACGGTATACGGCAAAGAGCAGGGCGAGCGCCGTCAGGCTCTTCTCACCACCCGACATGAGCATCATCTTGGTGATGCGCTTGCCGCGCGGCTGCGCCACGACCTCAATGCCCGTCTCGGCCGGATGCTCGGGATCGGTCATCTCCAGATGCGCCTGGCCGCCCGGGAAGAGCATAGCGAATATCTCGCGGAAATTCGCGTCGACCTTCTCGAAGGTCACCAGGAAGGCCTTGCGCATCTTGCGGTCAATCGCCACGGTGATCTTGGTGAGCGCCTTGCGCGCACTCTCCAGATCGGCAAGTTGCTCCTCGATGTAATCGGCACGGCGCTTGAGCTGCTCGTACTCCTCCATGGCGACCTGGTTCACAGGGCCCAGGTTGTTGATCTGACGTACGAGCTGGTTGAGCTCGCGCTCGGCGGCGTCGCGATCGGTCGGCGCCGGCAGCATGAGCGCCTCCTCGAGCACCGTGGTGCCATCGGCGGTAATGGCCTTGATGGCTGCCTCTACCTGCACTTCGAGCTTGCCGCGTGCGACCTTGAACTCGTTTTGCGTCGCTGTGGCGGCATCAACCCGCTCCTTGGCGCGGGCGACCTCGGCCTTGGCGTTCTCGATGGTCTTCTTGAGCGAGGCCGAATCAGCCTCCTCCAGAGAGGCTTGGTCACGCAGGCGCGCGGCCCAATCCGACGCGCGCTCCAGCAGGGCCGAATAGCGCTCGTGCATGGGATCGACGCGCAGGCGCAACAGCTCGAGCGAGCGCGAGGCCTGACGTGTTCCGCGGATACGGCGGTCGATACCTTCCAGGCGGTGCTCCAGATCGGGCACGCGGCCCTTCAGCGAACGCAGGCGCTCGCTCGTCTGAGCCAGCCGCACCTTAGCGTCGGCGAGCTTACCGGCGGCTTCAGAATCGTCACGGCGGACGCGATCGAGTTCGTCGTTAGCTTCGGCAATATGAAGACCCAAGTCGCTCGCCTGCGCACGGGCCTCGTCACGCGAGCGGGTAAGCTCCTCAACGCGCGGGCGCGCGGCACGAACGGCCTCGGCAGCCTGCTCACGGCGCTTGGAGATACGCACGCGCTCGACCTCGGCGTTGTTGGCGCTTTGCTCCAGGCGGCCGATCTCGGAGAGCAGCGAGCGGCGCTCACCCTCAAGACGGGCGATCTCGCCGGCGGCATCGCCCTCGGCGGCACGCGCCTCCTCGACGGCCGCATTGGCTTCGACAACCTGATCCGAGACATGCTCAAACACGGCAGCCAGATCGGGCTCCAAGCCCTCCAACTCGCGAATACGACGCTTGCGCTCCAAGGCACCCGAAGCCTCGCCGGCATTGAGCCCCACACGCACCAGGCCGCCGCAGGCAACGCGTGCGCCATCGGGAGTCACATAGGTCACGCCGTCAACGACGGGCGCGGCCAGTGCGGCAGCCAAGTCATCAACAACGTAATAGCCGCCGAGCAGCGCCTCGACGACGGGACCGTAGCCTGCGCGCACGGACAGACGATCGACCAGACGGGTACCGGAGGCGCCCTTGGCGGCGGTAGAGCCGCTTACGCCGCGCGCCACCAGCAGCGCCTCGCCCGAGGCCTTCTTCTGGTCCAGGGCAGTGCGACCGGCGCGCTCAAGTGCGGCAGTGTTATCGAACAACAGGGCATCGATATCGCCGGCGAGCAGCTGCTCAACCAGGCCCTCAAGCTCACGCGGGGCCTCGAGCACGTCACCCAGACGACCCAAGACATCGTCGCCCAGCGCACCCACCAGACGGCTTACGAGCGGCGAGCTGTCGGCCATGCGGGCATCGAGCTTCTTTTGGCTCGCGAGCTCCGAGCGCACCTCGGACAGCTTGTTGCGTGCCTCGCCCTCGCGGGCACGCAGGTCCTTGAGGGCAGCGCGTGCCGTCTCGGTGGCCTCGCGCGCACCCCTCTGGGCCTGACGAGCCGCCTCAAGGGCGCTCTCAAGCTCCTCAGCACGGTTGCGGCGGCTATCAAGCGATGCCGTGACCTCCTCGAGCTGCTCATCGATCTGCTCCAGGCGCGAGGCATACATGTTGTCCTCGACCTCGGCATTGGAAAGCGAATCCTGTACCTTGGCGAGCTCGAGCGCAGCATTATCGGCAACGCGCTGCACATCGCGCTGCTCGCGCGTAAGCTGCGAAATCTGATTGTCGAGCGCCACGCGACGCTCGTGGAGCTGGGCGGCGGCAGGACCAGCGGCGTCGACGTCCTCCTGGGCCTGCATATGAGAGCCGGTCACTTCCTCGAGCTGGGCGCGTGCGTCCTCGAGCTCCTCGACCACGCGACGGCGCTGATGCTCGGATCCCGAGATCTGACCGCGCATGTCGGACAGGCGCGACACCATGTTATGGCCCTTTTCCTCGAGCAGGCGCATGTCGGAGTTAATGCGACCGACCACATCTTGCATATGGCGGCGCTGCTCGCCCAAGTCGCCCACAAACAGGCCCTTTTCTTCGAGCATGACCTGGAGCTTCTCGAGCTCGCGCTCTTTCTCACCCAGGCGGTACTGCGCGAGCTCCAGCTCGGCGGCGCCCTCCTTAGAGCGGCTCTCCAAGTCGTTCCACTGCGATTGCAGCGAACGCAACTCGTCGACGGCCAGCATCTGCGTAAGCTCGTTCGCGCGCGAGGACAGCTCTTTGTACTTGCGCGCGCGATCGACCTGGCGCTCCAGCGGTCGCAGCTGACGGGCGATTTCCTTGTTGATGTCGCGGGCACGCGTCAGGTGCTCGTCCATCGACTTGATCTTTTTGAGCGCACGCTCCTTGCGGCGCTTGTGCTTGGAGATGCCGGCGGCCTCCTCAATGAGGGCGCGGCGCTCCTCGGGGCGGCTCTGCAAAATGGCATCGAGCTTGCCCTGGCTGATGATGGAATGCGTATCCTTGCCCAGTCCCGAATCGTGCAGAATGTCCTGGATGTCCATCAGGCGGCACGGGCTCGAGTTGATGAGGTACTCACTCTCGCCCGAGCGATACATACGGCGGGTGATAGCCACCTCGTCAAAGTCGACGGGAAGCATATGGTCCGAGTTGTCGAGCACCAGCGTGACCTCGGCCACACCCACCGGTTTACGCGCCGACGAGCCCGAGAAGATGACGTCTTCCATGGCTTGGCCGCGCAGCTGCTTGGCGCTCTGCTCACCCAGGACCCACAGAATCGAGTCGGATATGTTCGATTTTCCCGAGCCGTTGGGACCGACGATGACGGTCAGGCCCGGCTCAAACGTCATATGGGCGCGGTCGGCAAACGACTTAAACCCTTTGAGCGTGAGGGACTTGAGATACACGGTTCCTCGCTTAAACAGGCTTCTTGTTCAGAATCACGCCGTTGGTGGTATAGCCCATGCGGTCGAGCGCCTCGAGCGCGGCAGCTCCCTCTGCTTCCTTCTTGGAGGAACCGGTGCCGCGGCCCTGGCGGATACCGTCGATGAGCACCACGGCGGTAAAGGTCGGTGCGTGCGCCGGGCCCTCAGAGCCAACGAGCTTGTACGCCGGAGGCTCGTGGCCGTCGGCCTGCACGCACTCCTGCAAAAACGACTTGGGGTTCGCAGGATGCTCGGCACGCTCGGAGGCCAAATGGGGCTTAAGCGTGCGGTGGATGAACTCTGCCGCAACGTCCCAGCCGGCATCCAGATACAGCGCACCCACGAGCGACTCGTAGACGTTCTCGAGCGCCGAATGCAGGCCGCGCGCGCCCGTGCCGGTCTCGGAGGCACCAAAGATGATGATGTCGTCGATGCCCAGCTCATGGGACACCTCGGACAGCGTGGCACCCGAGACGAGCGACACCTTCAGGCGCGTAAGCTTGCCCTCGTCAAACTCCGGATAGGACTCAAAGAGCGAGCGGGCAACCACGGCGCCCAAAATGGAATCGCCCAAAAACTCAAGGCGCTCATAGCTCGCCGAGACGGGCTGACCTTCCACGGCAGAGGGGTGCGTGAGCGCCGCGCGCAGCAGCACCTTGTTATTGAACTCGTGGCCCAGGATTTCCTGGGCGCGCGCGAGTCGTTCAGACAATGCCAAGATCTAGGCCTCCTTGGCGTTTTCGATCGCGTCGACGGCGTCGGCGACAGAATTGAGCGACAGCAGGGTCTCGTCGTCGATCTCGAGGTCGAACTCGTCCTCGATGGCCGTCACCAGCTGCAGACGCTCGAGCGAATCGGCATCGAGATCGTCAAAGGTGGTCTCGTCGCTAATGTCGGCAACGTCGACACCCAGCACATCGGCGGCGATTTCGGCGATCTTATCGAAGATTTCGGAGCGGTCCATAGCGCTTCCTCTCGTATTGTGTGAACATCAACGCGCTGGCGCCGCAAGCGCAACGCCAAGACACGGTTTTGATTCTACCCCACGACGAAGGCCGCGAGGCACATAACAGCGCCCTAACTCGCTCCTACAAAACGATGCCGTCCATAGAGTTGGCGACGTTCTCGACAAGCCCGGCGCGCACGGCCTCCGCCGCGGCGAGCGTACCGTTTTTGACGGCCTCGACCGAGGTGGCACCGTGGCCGATCAGGACCACGCCACGCAGGCCCAGCAGAATGGCACCGCCCTTAGCATCGCCCGAGAGCTTTGCCTTGATCTCGCGCATCTGCTTTTTGATGAGCAGCGCGGCGATCTTGGTGCCGAGCGAAGCCATAAAGACACCCTTGAGCTCCTGCAGCAAAAACTTGGCAGCGCCCTCGGTTGCCTTAAGGGCAATGTTTCCCGACATGCCATCGGCAACGACGACGTCAAAGTTACCCGAGGTCAGGTCGGTTCCCTCGCAGTTGCCCACAAAGCCGGGAACGGCGGCCTTCATGGCAGGGAAGCACGCCTTGGTAAAGTTGGAACCCTTCTCATCCTCGGTGCCGTTGCCGAGCAGACCGACGCGGGGATGCTCAATGCCCAAGACGACGCGCGCATAGGCGCTACCCATCTGGGCAAAACGCACCATGTCGTCGACCTCGACATCGGGGTTGGCGCCCATGTCGCACAGGACCGTCAGGCCGCCGGCGCGGTTGGGCAGCGCATTGGTGAGGCACGGACGCACCGGTTGCTTCTTGCCCTCGGCCTGATACCTAAATGGCGTCACGTAGGCGGTGGCGGCAGCGGTCATGGCGCCGGTGGAGCCGGCAGAGAAGAACGCGTCTGCGTTACCCTTCTTGATAGCGCGACAGGCAAGCACGATCGAGGACTTGCGCTTGGTCATCACGGCTCGAATGGGATCGTCATCCATGGCGATGACATCGGGCGCCTCCAAGGCCTCGACGCGCGCATGGGAAGCGGCAAAGGGATTGACGATTTCGGCGGGACCGGCAGCCAGGACCTCAATATCGGGATCGGCGGCAAGTGCAGCCTCGATACCATCGAGAACAACCTGTGGCTTCTCGTCTCCACCCACAACGTCTACACAAACGCGAACGTTACTCATATACATACTCCTTATACAAAAATGGCCGACTCATTGAGCCGGCCATTGTGGTTCCAGTTGGAACGGCATCGCATCCAGAGAATACAGTTACTCGGTAACGATAACCTCGCGGTCCTTGTAGAAACCGCAGCTGGGGCACACGTGGTGCGGAAGCTTGACAGCACCGCAACGGGGGCACGTGGACTGAGCCGCAGCCGAGATCTTCATGTTGGCGGAACGACGGGTGTGAGTGCGGATACGACCCTGCTTTTGTTTAGGTACGGGCATAGTGACCTTCCTTATGAACTATCCAGTGTGGCGATTACGCGCAAGTAGCGATACTACCACAGTTTTACTCGTCAAGCTTGAGATTCTTCAATGCTGCAAATGGATTTTCCGTGGCAGCGGCCCATTCGGCCTCTGCTTGAGCGGCGCAATCGCATTGCTCGACGTTGAGATTGATGCCGCACGTGGGGCATAGACCGCGACAATCGGGCTTGCACAGGACAACGAACGGCGTATCCATGACGACCGCGTCGTTGATGGGCTCGCCCAGATCGACGATGCGATCCTCGCCCAGCAACTCAAAGCCGTCTTCGTAGGCCTCGGGGTCCTCGGGCTCGTCAAAGAGATAGAATTCCTCAATCTCACCGGCAATATCAAACGAGGCGGGCTCAAGGCAACGGTCGCACTCACCGGTTGCGTGAGCGCGGACCATACCCGTAAGCAGAACACCGGTGCCGGCATTGGTAAAGACCACGTCGTAGTCGATGCCGTCCTGCAGCTGGTACTCCTTCTCGCCCACCGTATAGGTGGCGACATCGACCTTGCCAGTCAGCGGATACGAGTCTCCGGGAAACTCGAGCTGCTCGGAAAGATCGACGGTAACGCTCGGGAACTCAGCCATTACCACTGACCATTCTGCTGGGCGGCACCCTCGTTAAGCTGCTGACGGCAACGGGTCACCGTACCGGTCAGGCTCTTGAGGTTTTCCTCGAGGTGCGTAAAGACCTGCTCGGCGTAGTCCTCGGCGGCATAGCGCGTCTCGCGTTCATACTGCTGGGCACGGTCGCGGATATCGTCGGCCTGCTGCTGCGCTAAGCGGACGATCTCCTGCTCACCGGCAATGGTGAGGGCCTGCTGCTGAGCATCGGCGATAATGGAATCGGCCTGAGCGGCGGCGGAGGCCATAAGCTCCTCGCGCTCCTTGAGAATACGGCGGGACTTCTGCCATTCCTCGGGATAGCTCATGCGGATCTCGTCGAGGATGTTAAAGAAGACGTCGGCGTCGATAACCTTCATCTGGGCATTCTTGCCGAACGGCGTCTTAGCCTCTTCGATGAGCCCCTCGAGCTCGTCGACAAGACTCACGATCCTGTCGCCAGGAAAATTCTCGCCCGGCATCCGGTCTCCTTTCATAGGTAACATATCATCGTGTAAGTTTACCACATGCCACCAGGCATTAAAAAACGTCACGAAAAGCGATGTTTGAGCGCCCTGACCACATTGGGCGGAACAAAATTAGAGACGTCGCTACCGAGCGAGGCAATCTGGCGAACCACCGAGCTCGAGATATAGCCGTACTGCGGCGCGCTCATGACAAAGATGGACTCCAGCTCGTTATCCAGGCGGTAGTTGAGGTCGGCCTGTTGCAGCTCGTACTCAAAGTCGGTCATGGCACGCAGGCCCTTGACCACAGCCCCTGCTCCCTGTTCGCGGGCAAAATCGACCAAGAGGCCGGTGAAGGGCAGCACCTCGACGCCGTCAATATCACCGAGCGCTTCACGGGCCAGCGCCACGCGCTCATCGAGCATAAACGTGGTGCCGACGCCGTTTTTGCCCTGCGACTCGGCAACGGCCACGATCACGCTGGGAAAGATGCGGCGGGCACGGCGGATGACGTCGATATGGCCGAATGTGATGGGATCGAAGGTGCCCGGGACAATCACGCGGTTGATGGTGTCATTCATGGGCGTCCTCCATGGGTGCGTCGCTATCGTTGCCATCATCCTCGGCGTCGCCAACCCAACGAAGCAAGTCGACCGAGGTAATGCCGTAACGCTTCTCGCGCACGATCTCGAAGCCTGCCGGGTGCGCACCCGCATCGGCCGCGGCGTGCTCAAAGAGCGCGTAGGCACCCCGCGCCAGCAAGTCCTGCTGGGCCAGGTTCTGCAGTAGCTCCTCGACCGGCTCGGCGCCAAAAGCATAGGGTGGGTCGAGCAGGACAAGGTCAAAGGGGCCGTCCGGCACGCGGCCGCGCGAGGCACTCGCCAGCACATCGACGCCCACCACGCGCCAGCGCGCACGATCACGGCACAGCGACTCGATATTCTTGGTAATCAGACGAGCAGCGTTGCGATCGATCTCGAACGTGGTGAGCGAGCGGGCACCACGCGAGAGCATCTCTAGCCCTAAGGCGCCGGAGCCGCCAAAGGCATCCAGTACGCGGACCTCGTCCAGGTCGAAGTCGAATGCCGACATGACCATAGATGCGCACGCCTCGCGCACGCGATCGGTCGTGGGGCGGGTGACATCGCGACCACGGGGCTCCTCGATCTTACGACCGCGCCATTCGCCGCCGATGATTCTCATCCTCCGCTGACCTCCTTAAAGATGTGTCGATACCGCGTGGCGACCGCATCGCGCAAGGGACGCGTCGCCACGGAGTCAAGGTTGCAAGCATACCGCAAGAGCTCGACCGCGTCCAAATGGGCCCACTCGATCAATTCCTCGTCGGCATCGAGGTCAACAAAGCGCAAGGTCACGCCGCCATGCTGACGGTAGCCCAGGATTTCGCCCTCGTGGCGCAGACGCAGGTCCATCTGGGCGAGCGTAAAGCCGTCCAAGGTCTTCTCGAGCGACTGGAGGCGGTCTTGTGCCGCCGACGCGCCGCCGTTGCCCTTGGAGTGCGTCATGACCAGGCACGTACCCGACACGCTGCCGCGGCCTACGCGCCCGCGCAGCTGGTGCAAGGCCGCCAAACCAAAGCGCTCGCCATTCTCGATGACCATGACGGTGGCATTGGGCACGTCAACGCCCACCTCGACCACCGTGGTCGAGACGAGTACATCGATCTCGCCACGCTTAAAGGCATCGATGACCCGGTCCTTCTCCCCCGCCGGCATGCGGCCATGAAGACGCTCGATGGTAAGCCCCGGTAATGCCAGACGAAGGCGATCGAGCTCGGTCGCCGTGTCATGCAACGGCACGGGCACGGTCACGCGGCCTTCGTCGTCGCGAGCGATGCCGGGTACGTCTTCGAGCTCATCGGCCGAATCGCTCGGCTCCACGAGCGGACAGATCACGTAGGCTTGCTGCCCCTTTTCGTGCGCCTCGCGAATGGCGCCATAGGCCAGGTCGCGACTCGACTCGGTGAGGACGCGTGTCGTCACACCGGCACCCGGAACGGGACGATGGCGAATAATGCTCGTGTCCAGGTCGCCGTAGACCGAGAGCGCCAACGTGCGTGGGATCGGCGTGGCCGTCATAACGAGCAGGTCGGCACCCGGGCCCTTAGCGCGCAGGGCATTGCGCTGGCCCACACCAAAGCGGTGCTGCTCGTCGATCACCACAAGCGACAAATGCCTAAATTGTACGTCTTCGGAAAGCACCGCGTGGGTTCCAAAGAGGACGTCGAGCTCGCCAGACTGGAGCTGAGCATGAATCTGCTCGCGCTCGGCCGCCGGTGTGGCGCCCGTCAGGAGCGCCCAGGTCATGCCAACCTGCGAGAGCAAGGGGCCGGTCTTATCGGCATATTGACGCGCCAGCACGCCCGTGGGCGCCATAACGCAGGCCTGCGTGCCGCTATCGGCCGCAACCGCCAACGCACAGGCGGCAACGGCAGTCTTACCGGTACCGACATCGCCCAGCAGCAGACGGTTCATCACGCGACCGCCATCGCACATGTCATGCAGGATGTCTTGAAATGCAGCCTCCTGCTCATCGCTCAGCGAAAACGGCAGGGCTTGCTTGAGCGCCGCCAGGTGCTCGCCCGCTGCGTGGGCATAGGGAGCGACTTCGACCAAGCCGCCGTCGTTGCGCAGGCGCAGGGCCAGCTGAAGACAGAGGCACTCCTCATAGGCCAGCCGTGCGCGCGCGATGTCGCGCTCGGCCATGCTCGAGGGAAAGTGGATCGAGCGCAGCGCACGGGCATTGCTCATGAGCTTCCGCTTTGCGCGCAGCGGCGCGGGAATGGGATCGAACGGATTGGCAGCCACTTCGAGCGCGCCGCTTACGATACGGCGCATCCACGCCTGGCTCACGCCATCACTCACGTAGTGGACCGGCAGGATGGTGCCCGCGGCACGTCCCTCCTCGATCTTTTCGAAATGCGGAGAGGCCATCTGCTTAAAGCCGTAGGCAAACTCGACCTTACCCATCACGGCCAGGCGATCGCCCTGCTTGAACTGCTGGGCAATCCAGGGCTGACGGAAAAAGGCGATTTGCAGCACCCCCGTCTCGTCCACAAGCGAGACCTCGGTCACCTGCATACGCGGGCGAGGCCGCTTCTGGACGATCCGGTCGACCGTGGCGATGATGGAGCACACGGTACCGATGGGAGCCATCTCGATGGACCAGGAGCGCGTAAAGTCGAGATATCGATGAGGGATATGGAGAAGGAGGTCCCCCACCGTCCGAATTCCCAGACGGCGAAGGGCCTCCTCACGTTTACCCGAAACATATTTGAGACGCGCGATATCATCGTCGAGCGCATTGCTCTGGGCAAAGCGCTCCGAGACGCGCGGCACGGAGCACAGCTCGGACATGACGAGATGCCTACTCGATCGAGAAAATCACGGGATAGAGCGGCTGCTCGCCACGATGGGCGTCAATCTCCAAGTCGGGCTGAGCCTCCTCGATAGCGTCGACGATCTCCTGGAAGGCCTCGTCGGACAGCTCCTCGCCGGCCAGAATCGTCAACGTATCACCTTCCTCTTCCTCCTGTATGCGGTTGATGCAGTCGAGCGTGACCTGCTTCACGTCGGATCCGACCACATCGATGGAGCCGGCGATGATGCCCATGACATCACCGGAGTGAATCGGCGAGCCGTCAGAGGCGCTGGAATCGCGCACGGCACGGGTGACCTCGCCATCGCGAACCTCGCTGATGGCGTCGACCATAGCGGCAACAGCATCCTCGAGCTCGGAATCGGGCAGAACCGCGAACAGCGCGGAGAACGCCTGCGGGACGGTCTTGGTGGGAATGACGGCGACCTTCTTGTCGGTGCAAGCGGAGGCAGCAGCTTCGGCAGCCATGCGGATGTTACCATTGTTGGGCAGGATAATGACCGAGGTCGCGTTGACCTGGTCCACCGCGCTCAGCAGGTCGGCAGTCGAGGGGTTCATGGTCTGGCCACCCGACACGACCACGTCGACGCCGAGGGACTTGAGGATGTCGGCCTCGCCGGAACCGGCGGCAACGGCGACAAAACCCAGCGTCTTGGCGGGCTCGGCGGCCTTTTCCTGGTCCTCGTGAATCTTGGCGGTACGATCGTGGGCCTCCATCTCCATGTTGTGGATAAAGACCTCGTAGATCTGACCGAGCTGCAGCATGTGCTCAAGCACCAGGTTGGGGGTGTTGGAGTGCACGTGGATCTTGTAGTCGGGGTAGGCGCCCACGAGCAGCTCGCAGTCGCCCATGGAGCCCAGGAACTTAAGGCACTCGTCCTCGTCAAATGGGGCATCGGCCTTAAAGAGGAACTCGTTGCAGTAGCGGAACTCCGAGCCCTCCCAATCGTCATTGGCCTCGATCTCAACACGGCCAAGAGCGGCATCACGGGCAGAGCCGGCGGAGTCAAACGTAGCGGAGAAATCCTCGACCACGGTGCTGCGACCAAGAGCGGCAGCCACAAAGTTCTCGAGGAAAATGGCAAATCCAAAGGCGCCGGAGTCGACCACGCCGTTCTCCTTGAGGACGGGCAGCAGGTCGGGCGTGCGGGCGACGGACTGGTACGCCTCGACGACGATAGCATCGAGCGCATCCTCGGCCGAGAACTTCTTCTTCTCGCACTCATCGGCCTTGGTCGAGACATCGCGCAGGACCGTGAGGATCGTGCCCTCGATGGGCTTGCGAACAGCCTGGAAGGCAACCTTGACGGCACGACGGAAGGCGAAGGCAATGTTGGCGGACGTAATAGGCTCGTCGGCAGAGACAAGGCCCTCGGCCACGCCGCGCAGGATCTGCGAGGTGATGACGCCGGAGTTGCCGCGAGCACCCATCAGGGAGCCGTGGGTGATGGCGCCGGCGATGGCTTCCATGTCGGCGTCGGCAGGAAGAGCAGAAAGCTCCTTGGTCACCGAGGCAAGCGTGAGCGACATGTTGGTACCGGTGTCGCCGTCGGGTACGGGGAAGACGTTGAGCTTGTTGATCTCCTCGGCCTTGTCGGAAACGGCAGCCGCAGCGATCGGAAAACAGGTGCGAATGGTCTTTGCAATCATGAGTGGTGAAATCTCCGTATTCGGATGCTAGTTCAGACGGCTCTTGAGCGCGTCGATGTGAATGCCGATCTTAAGGCTGGCGGGATCGATCTGGGCGATCTCCTGCAGGGTGAAGGCAACGGAGCTCGAAAGATTGTGGCAGACGGACTTCATGTTGACGCCGTTCTCGAGCACGACGTGAAGATCGACCGTGAGGCCGTTCTCGTCGGCGGAGACAAGCACGCCCTTGCGGAGGCGCTGACCGGCAAGCAGGCGCACGCTCCCGGCGCCCTGGAGCTGTTCGGCCATACCGACGACGCCATAGCACGTCATCGCGGCATAACCGGCAATATCGGCAATAACGTCATTCGAGACGCTCAGGCTGCCGTTAATGGTCTCAGACACAAGAATCTCCTTATCTGGTGCTCGCGGCACCATGTCGTGGGAGCAATCACTGCAATATTTTACAACGAGCGCGCCATGTTGAGGTGGTGGGCCTCGGGATTACATCCTCGACACGAAATGTTGATACGGTAACGTTCGCCACAGGCGATCGAGGCATGAAAAAACCCGCCGTATAAACGACGGGTTTTACAACCTGGCTCCCCGGGTAGGACTCGAACCTACAACAGCGCGGTTAACAGCCGCGTGCTCTACCATTGAGCTACCGAGGAATAGGTGCGTGCTCTCAAGCAACGAAGATTATTATACGAACGATTGGGCGAAGGGCAAGAACTTTTTTGAGAAATTTTCCGACCTAGTCATTGGGGACGTTCTTAAACGAC
>NZ_CAAKNY010000068.1:121217-138315 GCF_901212495.1 Collinsella aerofaciens
TGACTACATGAAAGCGCCCTCAAGCGGATGTGCTTGAGGGCGCTTCTTGCTTGACTAGCTTTCGATGTAGTCCTTCAGCTTGCTGCTGCGGCTGGGGTGGCGGAGCTTGGCCAGGGTCTTGGACTCGATCTGGCGGATACGCTCGCGCGTGACGCCAAACTCGCGGCCGACTTCCTCGAGTGTGCGGGGGTGACCGTCAACGAGGCCAAAGCGCAACTCGATAACCTTACGCTCGCGATCGGCAAGCGAATCGAGTACCTGGGTGAGCTGTTCCTGCAGCATGGAGAAGCTGGCGGCATCGGGCGGAACGATAGCCTGGGAGTCCTCGATGAAGTCGCCCAGCTGGGAATCCTCTTCCTCGCCGATGGGGGTCTCGAGCGACACGGGCTCCTGCGAAATCTTCTGGATCTCGCGGACGCGGTCGGCACTCATGTCCATCTCGGCACCGATCTCCTCGGGGGTCGGGTCGCGACCCAGGTCTTGAAGGAGCTGGCGCTGCACGCGGACGAGCTTGTTGATGGTCTCGACCATGTGCACGGGGATACGGATGGTACGGGCCTGGTCGGCGATGGCACGCGTAATGGCCTGACGGATCCACCACGTGGCGTACGTGGAGAACTTGAAGCCCTTCTGGTAGTCGAACTTCTCGACGGCGCGAATCAGGCCGAGGTTGCCCTCCTGGATCAGGTCCAAGAACAGCATGCCGCGACCGACATAGCGCTTGGCGATGGAGACGACCAGACGCAGGTTGGCGCTGATGAGTGCCTGCTTGGCTTCGAGGCCCACGTTCTCAATGCGCGTAAGACGACGCATCTCGGCACGCGTGAGCTCGAGCTCGCCTGCCTCGTGGGCCTCGAGCTTCTCGGTGGCCTCGAGACCAGCCTCGATCTTCATGGCCAGATCGACCTCTTCGGAGGCGGTCAGCAGGTCGACCTTGCCGATCTCCTTAAGGTACATACGGACCGGATCGCCGGTCAGCATCACCGTGGAGGCATCGATGCCACGCACGCGCGAGCGTGAACGGGACGTGCGCACGGTGCGCTTCTTCTTGCTCTTGGAAGAACCCATCTCGGCGTCGGCCTGACGGGCCATCTTGAGCTCGTGATCATCGAGCGAGCCGGAATCGTGCTCGTCGTCATCATCGAAATCGTCGGTATCGGTATCATTATCGTCATCGTCGACGTCCATGGGGGCGTCGTCGTTACCGCTCGCGGAGATAATCTGGATGCCGCTGTTGCGCAGCGCGGAATACACCGCGGTGAGCTGCTCGTCAGAAACATCGATATCCTTCAGGGCGACCTGAATCTCGTCCTCGGTTACCGAAGTCCTGTTTGAGCCGTTGCCCATGAGCTTTGCAACGTAGGATTCCAGCCCAGTACCCGTGCTCTCAGTCTTTTTTGGCACAGATTCTCCCTTCATAGTCCACAGGACTCAATACTTTAGCACACACATGGACGTCTATACCCAAAAAGAGGACTGGATATAGGCGAGAATACGCTGGTTGACCACAACATCTAGGCCTGCTCGGCGCCCGCCGTCTCCAAACCAATCAAATTGAACGGATCAGCCACACCACCGATCGACTTTTGAAGCTCACGTTGGCGCTGAGAATCTTGCATCGCCTGCATCGTCAGCACGCGGCGCGCTTCATCGTCGAGCGACCGGTCCTGACGCAGCTTGGCCTGTGCGGCGCGCATGCGGCGCTTGATGGTATAGAGCTCGAGGGTGTCGAGCATAAAAACGATGTTCGTCTCGGTAGGATGCTTGCTCGTCGACGAAATTCGCCCGGCGCTGACAAGCGACGCTGCCTCGGGACACACCGCGCGCGCCGCATCCATGCACGCCGCGGGGTCGGTGCCCGGCGGCGTCGCCAACACGGCCCATGCGATGGACTCGTGGCGCGGATCCACCCACTCGATCGAGCAGATGCGGTCGGCATACGTGCGGAACAGGTCGGGATAGCTCGTGAGCATCGTCAGCAGCTCGCGCTCCCCTGCCAGGGATTTCCGCTCCAGATCGGTCAAAACAATCGGCATCGACGGAGCAGCCGTCGCGCTTGAACTATCGGCAGCGGGCACGGCGCTTTCCATCCCCGCCGGCACATCGATTGGCGGCAGATCCTCGTTGACCTCCACCGGCACGGCCCCATAGGCATCAAGCGGAACGTAGTCGTACGGGTCCTCCTCGACCGGTGCGGACATCGGCGGCGTCGCACCCGCGGCCCAGGCACCGCGGGCGGCACTGCGCGCACCAGCCGCACCGCCGCCCGAGCTTCGTCCCTGCGAACCGCTCGCGCGCTCAGCTTGCGCGCGTTGACGCTCGTAGCTCTGCTCACGCCGGCGCTCGGCGTCCTCGCGCTTGGCGACACCGCGAAACACACGGCCCGAGCTCGCGCGCACGGTCTCCAGGTCCAAACCCAACAGGTCGGCAATCTGGATAAAGTACGTATCGATCATGTAGCTGTCGCGTAGCGGATAGATGAGCGTCAGCGCATCCTCGAGCGCCTTGGCGCGGCCGCCCGGCGTAGTAATGTCGCTCGACTCTTGCAGCGACCGGTACACAAAGTCCATGAGGGGTTCGGCGGCGTTGATACGTGCCTGCAGCGCCTCACCACCATGCGCCGTGATGAACTCCATGGGGTCGTTGCCATCGGGCAGCACCACGCAGCGCAGGTCCATCGAATCCTGCTCGATAAACTGAATCGCGCGTCGCGCGGCCTTTTGACCGGCGGCGTCACCATCGAACATATACACGATGCGCTTGGCAAAACGGGTGAGTGTCTTAACGTGATGTTCCGTCAGCGCCGTGCCCAGCGTGGCGACGACGTTTTTGATCCCCGCCTCCCAGCAGGCGATGCAATCGGTATAGCCCTCAACCACGATGGCCGTATCCTGCGCGACGATAAACTCCTTGGCCCAGTTAAAGCCGTAGAGGTTTCGCTTTTTATGAAACACGCTCGTCTCGGCGGTGTTAAGGTACTTGGGCTGACCATCGCCCATGATGCGCCCGCCAAAGGCGATGTTATGACCCTGCTCATCGAAAATGGGAAACATCACGCGGTCGTAAAAGCGGTCCGCGAGCTGTCCGCGCCCGCGGCTCACGGCCACATTGGCATCGATCATCTCCTGTGGGGTAAAGCCCGCCTGCGAAAGGTGCGATACCAGCGCGTTGCGACCCGGCGCAAAGCCCAGGCAGTAGCGGCGACAGACGTCGCCGCCCATACCGCGGCTGGCAAAGTACTCGCGCGGACGGCTGTCCTTGCCGCGCATGAGCATGGTGTGGTAGAACTGGGCGGTTTCGGCGCACAGGTCATAGATGCGGGCACGCTTGGTGCCGCGATCGCGCTGTGCACCGGTATCGTGCAGTTCAATGCCCGCACGATCAGCCAAATAGCGGATCGACTCGGGAAAACTCAGGTTCTCGCGCTTCATGATATAGGTGAAGACGTCGCCGCCCTCACCGCAGCCAAAGCAGTGCCACACCTGCGTGGCAGGGATAATGTGAAACGACGGGGTCTTTTCGCCATGGAAGGGGCAGCAACCCCAAAACTCATGGCCACGGGGCTTGAGCTCAACCGTTTCCTGCACGATGGCAACCAGGTCGGACGCCGCGCGCACCTGGTCTTTCTCCTCATCGCTGATCACGGATGCTCACCCCCTGCTCACCCAAGTTATGACGGATATCCTCGATATTACCCTCGACGGTCGCGATTAGCTCGTCCAGCGAATCGAACACGCGAGACGGACGCAGCCAGCGCGTAAACGCCAGCGACACCGAGGCGCCATACAGGTCGCCCGCATACCCGATCAAGTTGGCCTCGAGATGCGCCGAGGCGGCATCATCGGCATAGGTCGGCGGCAAACCGACGTTGACGGCAGCAGGCCATACGGTATCGTCGACCAGCACCAGACCCTCATAGACGCCATCGGCAGGCACTTGGATGCCATCGGGCACCTGGATGTTTGCCGTGGGAAAACCCATGTCGGAGCCCTGGTGACGACCGCTGGCAACGACGCCTCGCAGCATATAGGGGCGGCCGAGCAGCTCGGCGGCAAGCTCAACATGACCCTGGCGCAGCTCCTGGCGAATACGGGTGGCACAGATCGTCTGTCCATCGACGCACAGCAACTCGTGGCCATAGACGTCAACTCCGTGCTCGGCTCCCCATACCTGCATCTCGGCAACGCCCGAAGCACCGCCGCGTCCCAACCTAAAGTCACTGCCCACGCGAATCGAGCGGATATCGACGACGCGCGACACAAGCTCAAGAAAGCTCACGTGGTCGAGTGCCGCCACCGCAGGCGTAAAGGGAACGGCCACCACCGCATCGACCCCGGTTTGAGCCAGGGCATGCAGGCGGTCGGCCGTCGTCATCAGTTTTTGAGCGGGCGATGGGCTCACCACGACATCCGGATCGGGATCAAAGGTGACCACGACCGCCTTGCAGCCGCGGGCGCGTGCGTCGCAAACGACCGCGTCGATCAGTCTGTGGTGCCCCCGATGCACGCCATCGAACACGCCGATGGCGATCGACGCGGCACCCAGACACGCGCAATCATCAAATGCATCGGCAGAAACGATACGGGCCTCATCCAACTCACCCGCAAAAAAGATACGCGCGAGCTCGTGAGGCGTCAGCATCATCGAACACCGCCGATCGCCTGGGGAAAGACGTGCTCCATCACAAAGCGACCGCCCTCGATACGGGCGAGCGCCTTGAGCCCGCCATCGAGTACCAGCGCAAACGGCGCCTTCGACACATCGAAGCCCGCAAGCGCGCGCTCAGTAGGAATACGACGTCCGCACAGCAGATCGTCGGCAAGATCACCCGGCAAGTCGACGCGCGTGGCACCCAGTGCAGCAATGGGATCTAAGGCAAAGCCGGCAACGGACTCGGCAGAAAGCTCCTCGACCGCATGGCAGGCACCGATGGAAACAACGCCGGAGGCTGTACGGTGCAGGGCGGAAATATGCGCGGCACTGTCGCAGGCGCGACCCAGATCGCGAGCGAGCGCGCGAATGTAGGTGCCTTTGCTTACCGAAAACGCCACGGTCCAGACGCACGTATCGCCCTCGCCGCTCACGGCGATCAGGTCGGCGGCATAGACCTCGACGGGGCGCGGAGGCAAGGCAGGCGCATTGCCCTCGCGAGCACTCTTATAGGCACGAACGCCATCGACCGAGATGGCCGAAAACGCTGGCGGCACCTGCAACTGCGGGCCAAGCATAGCGGCCAGCTGCTCACGGGCGTAAGCGAGATCGCGCAGCTCGGGGGTAACGGGCACCATGCGGACGGCTTCGCCCTCCGCGTCATCGGTATTGGTCTCGACGCCAAACGAAATATCGGCGACATAACTTTTGGTATCGAGGGTCAGCATGCCCAGCAGACGGGTCGCTTGGCCCACGCCCACCACCATGACACCCGAGGCCATGGGGTCGAGCGTACCGGCATGGCCGACGCGTCGCTCACGGAGGGCGCGTCGGCACTGCGAAACCACGTCGTGGGATGTACAGCCCACCGGCTTATCGACGGCGAGCAGCATATTCAATTGAGAAGGCGTACGACGAGCCATGTACCATCCAAAATGTTAGAACTCGACGGTCACCGAAGCGGGATCCTCCCCTACCAGCTCGGCCAGCATAGGGAGTGCCGCGGTGAGCGTCTCGAGAATCGTTCCGTTGTTAGAGAAACCGGCGGCCGCCGGATGCCCGCCACCGCCAAAAGCAGCGGCGATCTCGGAAACATTGAGGTCGCCCTTGGAGCGCAGGTTGCCGCGTACCTTGGTATCGCCCTCAATGCCCTTCAGGAACAGGCAGACCTCCACACCCATCACCGAACGCACCACATCGACCAGGCCGTCGCACTCGTCCGAAGTGACGCCGCAGGCCTCGAGGTCGCTCTGGTACGCATAACTATATGCCACGCGACCATGCGCCACCGTCTTGATGCGGCCCATAACGATGGACTTGAGATGCAAGAACTCCAAGCGCATGCTCTGGTAGACCTCGAGCGCAACGCGCGCCGGATCGGCACCGTGCGCGACAAGGCGCGAGGCGGCATGGAACGCAGCGGCATCGGCGTTTTGGTACTGAAAACGACCGGTATCGGTCACTAGACCGCACAGCAGGCAGGTCGCGACACTATCGCGCGCCACAATGCCGCAATTATCCAAAAAGCGGTCGATGATCATGGCGCAGGCCGCGGCGTCGACGCACCTGAGGCTCAGCTCGGCAAATTCCTCGCGCGCCGGATGGTGATCGAAGCACACCACATGCGACGAGCGGCGGAGCACCTCGGCGGAGTTGTTCAAACGCTCGACGACCGGCACGTCGACCGAGATGAACAGGTCCGGATTGCCGGCATACGCAGATGCGGGAACCAGACGGTCGGCGCCCTCCATAAAGCGGTAGATGCGCGGAACCGGATCATCGTCTGCAAGCAGCAGGGCAATGTCCTTGTTGGGATAGAACTTCATAAGCGAGAGGCCCAGGCCCAGCACGGAGCCCAGGGCGTCGCCATCGGGAGACGTATGTCCCGAAATCGCAATGGAGGACGCACCCTCGATGAGCTCGAGAATGCGTCGCTGAATATCTGCAGACTCGCACGATGTGAGGTCGGCGGAATTACTCATCTAAAGCTGCCTCCTGGGCGGCATCCGCTATTGGGTAGCCGTCCTCGTCCTTTTCGATCGCAAGCGTGGCGGGAACATTTTCCAGCGCGCGGGTGATGCGCTCGGCCTCATCGGTCGAGCGATCGATGCGAAAATCGAGCTCGGGCGTAACACGCCAATCGAGCGAGCGGGCCAACAGGCTACGGATGCGGCCCTTGGCGCTGGCGAGCGCCTCCATGACCTCGTCGTAGCGGCTCGCATCGCACGACACGTACACGCGCGCGAACGAACGGTCCAACGCGACCTCGACCGCGGTCAGGGTGACCAGGTCGAGGCGTGGATCGGAAACCTCAAAGAGCAGGATATAACCGAGCTTCTCGCGAAGCTGCTCGCCCAGACGGCGGGTTGCCTGCGTTTGCTTCATAGCGCTACCCCCTACTCGGTACGGGCAACCTGATCGATGCGGTAGCCCTCAATGGTGTCTCCAGGCTTGATGTCCTGGAAGTTCTCCAGGCCAATGCCGCCCTCGGAGCCGCTCTTGAGGCCCTTGGCCTCGTCCTTGTAGTGGCGCATCGAGGCAATCTTGCCATTGAAGACCACGATGCCGTCGCGCACCAGGCGCACGGAATCGGTCGCGGCGATCTCGCCCTCTTCGACGCGGACACCGGCGGCGATGCCGACTTTGGGCACCTTGAAGGTATCCAGGACCGTCGCGGAACCCGTGGAGACCTCGACCTCGGTGGGCTTGAGCATGCCGATGCGGGCAGCGTCGAGCTCCTCGAGGCACTTATAGATGACGTCGTAGCAACGGATCTCGACGCCCTCGCGCTCGGCGGCGGAGCGGGCCTTGCCGTCGGGACGCACACCAAAGCCGATGATAATGGCATTGGAGGCGTCGGCCAGGACGACGTCGGTCTCGTTGATGGCGCCGACCGCGGAGTGAATCGTGTTGATGCGCACCTCGGACTGATCCATCTTGTCAAGGGAGTCCTGAAGGGCCTCGATGGAGCCCTGGACGTCGGCCTTGATGATCAGGTTGAGCTCCTTGACCTCGGCGTCGGCGATGGTCTCGAAGAGGTTCTCGAGCGTCACGTGTTTCACGCGGCTCTGCTCCTCGATACGGGCCTTGAGCGAACGCTCATCGGCCAGCGCACGTGCCTCGCGCTCGTCCTCGAACACGCGGAACTCATCGCCGGCGTTGGGGACGGACTGCAGGCCCAGGATCTCGACGGCGTCGGAGGGACCGGCCTCGGTAACGGCGTGGCCCTTGGGGTCGAGCATGGCACGGACGCGGCCATAGGTGAGGCCGGCAACCAGCGTGTCGCCCACGTGCAGGGTACCGCGGGTCACGAGCACCGTGGCAACCGAACCGCGGCCCTTGTCGAGCTTGGCCTCGAGGACGTTACCGGAGGCAAAGGTGTCGGGGTTGGCCTTGAGCTCGAGCACGTCGGCCTGGAGCAGCACGGTCTCGAGCAGGTCGTCGATACCGATCTTCTGCTTGGCCGAGATGTTGACGAACATGTTCTGCCCGCCCCACTCCTCGGGGATGATGCCGTACTCGGTGAGCTCCTGGCGCACGCGGTCGGGGTTGGCACCCGGCTTATCGATCTTGTTGACGGCGACGACGATGGGAACGCCGGCGGCCTTGGCGTGGTTGATCGACTCGATGGTCTGGGGCATGACGCCGTCGTCGGCAGCCACGATCAGGATGACGATATCGGTCACCTTGGCGCCGCGGGCACGCATGGCCGTAAAGGTCGCGTGACCGGGGGTATCGATGAAGGTGATCTTGCGGCCGTTGATCATGACCTGCGAAGCACCGATGGCCTGCGTGATGCCGCCCGCCTCGCCGGCAGCGACGCCGGTGTGACGGATGGCGTCGAGCAGGCTCGTCTTGCCGTGGTCGACGTGACCCATGACGGTGACGACCGGGGCGCGCGGCTTAAGGTCGGCGGGATCGTCGTAGAACGAGAAGGTGTTCTCCTCCTCGGGGGTGATGATCTTGATCTGACGGCCCAGGTCGTCGGCAACGAGCTCGACGAGGTCGTCGGACATGGACTGCGTCATGGTGAGCGGCGTGCCCAGCAGGAACAGGCGCTTGATGATGTCGTTAGCCGGAACATCGAGCGCCTCGGCGAGCTCCTGGACCGTAACGCCCTGGGAGACCTTGATGGCATCGAGTTCCTCGGGGTTCACGCCCTGGGCCAATGCCTCCTCTATCTTGCGCTCCTCCTGAGCCTTTGCAGCCTCGCGCTCGCGCTTCTCCTTGCGCTTCTTGCGGCGACCGGTGGACTCGCGAGAGGCCTCCTCGACGGCGGCGCGGGCCTCCTCGAGCACCTTCTCGCGACTGTACTCCTCGGCCTCGCGAGCCATGCGGCTGTAGTGGTCCTCTTCGTTGTTGTGACCACCCTTGCGCTTCTTGCCCTTGCCCTGCTTATCGGGGTTGGGGAAGTCCATGCCGGCAGCGATGTTGTTGCTGGCGTTGGTGCGATGGCTGTGCGGACGACTCTCGGAGGCGTTGCGCTCGGAGTTGTTATCGGCGGCGTTGCGGTCATTACGACGGCCACCGCGACGATCGTTATTGCCGCGACGGTTACCGCGCTCGGAGGAACGCTCGGCCTTGGCCTTGTTCTCGGCGTCTTTCTTCTCCTTGAGCACGGTCTCCTGTGCGGCGATCTGGTCGAGCAGCGAACGGAAGCGCGAACCGGAGTCGGAAGCGGGAACGGCGCGGCGCTGGGCCTCGCGGGCAGCCTCTTCCTTCTCGCGGGCAAGGCGCTCCTGCTCGGCCTTCTTCTTGGCCTCGGCCTCGGCGCGGGCGGCCTCCTCGGCAGCCTGGGCGGCGGCGAACTGGCGGCGCTCCTCCTCGCGTGCCTTCTCGGCGGCGATGCGCTCGCGCTCGGCCTCGGCAGCGCGCGCTGCCTCCTCGGCGGCAGCCGCCTCCTCCTCGGCCTGCTTGGCGGCCTCGACTTCCTGGGCGCGGGCCTCGATCACCGGGGCGAGCTGCTTGCGGACCATGGCGACGTAGGCGTCCTCCAGGGCGGAGGAAGCGGACTTAGCGGGAATCTTCATTTCGGCGAGATGACCCATCAGTTCCTTGGAGGTCATGCCGAACTCTTTGGCCAGGGTGGACACACGGACTTTTGCCATATGACTTCACCTACCCTTTCTGGCACCTAGGGTGCCTAGAGACTGAACGAGCGTGGGAGATGCACCGGGACCCGCCCGGCGCGACCGCGCGCTAGATCAGGTCCTCCGCATCATCGAAGGCGTCGGTGTCGTGGACACCACAGAAACGGGAGCCGGGACGGGCCTGGTTACGGCACTGGACGCCGTCCTCGGACACGTACTCGCAGCGACGGACGTCGTCGTCTTCCTCGTCACCGATCAGGTCGGCAGCGGGCTCCTCGTGAACCGGGACGTTCTTGAGAATGTCGGCGGCAAGGGTCTCGGACTTGATGTCGATGTGCCAGCCGGTCAGGCGAGCGGCGAGGCGGGCGTTCTGGCCCTCCTTGCCGATGGCGAGGGACAGCTGGTCGTCGGGCACGATGACGCCGGCGTAGGCCTTCTCCTCGTCGATGAGGACGCGGGTAACCTTGGCCGGCGACAGGGCGTTGGCGACATAGACGGCCGGGTCGGCATCCCACAGGATGACGTCGACGCGCTCGCCACGGAGCTCGCCCACGACGGCGCGAACACGGCTGCCCTTGGGGCCGACGCAGGCGCCCACGGGATCCAGGCGGTCGTCGAGCGAGTGGACGGCGACCTTGGAGCGCTGGCCGGGCTCGCGGGCGATCGACTTGATCTGGACGGTGCCCTCATAGATCTCGGGCACCTCCTGCTCAAACAGACGACGCATGAGCTCGGGGTGGGTGCGGGAGATGACGATCGGCGGACGGCTGTGCTCGCCGCGAACCGGCTGCAGGTTGGAGTTGGGGTCGCGGACGTCGATGATCACGGCCTTGATGTGCTGGTTATGCAGATAGCGCTCGCCCATCGGACGCTCGTTGCGCTCGTTCTCGTAACGGCGCTGGTCAAAATGCGGCAGCTCGGCCTCGACGCCATCACGGATCTTGACGATGGTGAAGTCGGGCGTGGACTGCAGTACGGTACCGCTGATGAGGTCACCGATGCGGCCGGAGAACTCCTCGTAGATCTGCTCGCGGGCGGAGTTGCGAACGATGGCGTTGATCTCGGCCTTGGCGTGCTGGGCGGCGATGCGGCTCGTGTTCTTGGGGGTGACGTCGATCTCCTCGAACTCGGTGAAGTTGCCCTCCTCGTCCATGGAATCGTCGATCGGCTCCAGGCGGTAGACGTAAATCTTACCGGTGGTGCGGTCGATGGTGACCTTGGCGCCCCACTCAAGATGCAGGATCTCGGCATAGCTCTTGGCGAGCGACTGCTCCAGGCGGTCGATCAGATAGAGCTGGTCGATGTGCTTATCCTGGCAAAGCTCCATCAGGGCGGACATCATGTCGGATGCTGCCATGTTACTTTCCTTCCTTCGCGGGCTTGAAGTCGTAGGTGGGCTTCAACTTGCACTTTTTAACATCACAGAAATCGAGGGTGACGGACTCGCCGTCCTCGAGCTCGAGGGTCACGTCGGTCTCGGTCGCGGCGGCAATCTTGCCGGTATACTTGCGACGGCCCTCGGTGGCGGTGGAGGTAAGCTCGCAGTCCTCGCCCACAAAGCGGGCAAAGTCGCGCGGGCGGCGCAGCGGGCGCGCCATGCCCGGGCTCGACACCTCGAGCGTATAGCTCGAAGAGATGGGGTCGAGCTCCTCGATCACGTCGCCGACCCACTTGGTATTGGCCGTGACGTCGTTGAGCGACAGGCTCTGGCCCTCGGCACCCTCGATACGCACACGCACGCAGGGGGCCTTGGTGGCGCCCACGAGCTCCACGTCGACAATGTCGACATCGTGCTGGGGAGCGACGGCCTCGAGCGCGTCGATAATCGCCTGCTCGGTCTTGGTCTTGACCATTGCGGCACCTCCATCCATACAAAAAAGAAGCGGGGCCGAAACCCCACTTCTTTCAATTACAACTTCATTTGCAAGCAAACTATACCAATACCTGCACAAACGTGCAAGCGATACGGAAATTCGCAGGTCAGCGTGCCCACAGCATCTCCACAAGAATAGAACAATTGACCGCGGGCACCCAGGAGGGCAAGTGAAAACGAGGGGCGACCCGAGCGGAATCGCCCTTCGTCTTTCATGCGTCAACTATGCGCGCGGCATCTACTTGACGACAAGGTTGACCAGCTTGCCGGGCACGCAGATGGCCTTGACGACCGTCTTGCCCTCGAGCCACTTGGCAACGGCTTCCTCGGCGGCAGCCTGCATCTCCTCGTTGGAGGCATCGCGGGCCACGTCGATGCGGCCACGGACCTTACCGAGCACCTGGACGACGATCTGCACGGTTTCCTCGATGGACTCGGCCAGGTCGAACTCGGGCCAGGCGGCGGTGTAGGCGTTGCCCTCGCAGCCGAGTGCCTCGTGCCACAGTTCGTCGGCCCAGAACGGGCAGATGGGCGCCAGGACGCTCACGATGTCCTTGGCCACGCCGTAGCACAGCGCCTTGTCGCGGTCGGCATCCTCGGTGGCGTTGAGGTAGGCGCTCGCCGCGTTGACGAGCTCCATGACGGCCGAGATGGCGGTGTTGAACTGGCCACGGTCGAAGTCCTCGGTGCACTTGGCGATGGTGCGGTGACGCTCGCGATAGAGCTTCATCGCAACCTCATCAAGGATGGTCTTGTCAAAGGCCACGCCGGCGTCACCCGACTGGACGAGCTGCCACACGATACGCCAGGCGCGCTTGATAAAGCGGTTGGCGCCCTCGACGGCCTTGGGATCCCAGTCGAAGTCCTTCTCGGGCGGGGCGATAAACAGGATCGCCAGACGCATGGTGTCGGCGCCGTAGGGCTCGATGACCGAGCTCGGGGGCACGACGTTGCCCTTGGACTTGGACATGGTGTCGCCGTTCTCGTCCTTGACCATGCCCTGGCACAGCAGGTTGGTAAAGGGCTCGTCCACGCTCAGCAGGCCCAGGTCGCGCAGCGCCTTGGTAAAGAAGCGGCTGTAGAGCAGGTGCAGAATGGCGTGCTCGATACCACCGATGTAGTTATCGACAGGCATCCAGCGGTCTGCCGCCTCGCGGGAGAAGGGCAGCTCGGTGTTGTGCGGGTCGGTATAGCGCAGGTAATACCAGCTGGAGCAGGTGAAGGTGTCCATGGTATCGGTCTCGCGCTTGGCCGGGCGGCCGCAGACCGGGCAGGTGGTCTCGTAGAAGTCCTTGCACTCGGCGAGGGTCTCGCCGGCGCCCAGATCCAGGTTCTCGGGCAGCGTCACCGGCAGCTGATCTTCGGGAACGGGCACAATGCCGCAGTGCTCGCAGTGGATGGCCGGGATGGGGTTACCCCAATAGCGCTGGCGGCTGATGAGCCAGTCGCGCAGGCGGAACTCGACCTTGCGACGACCACAGCCCATGGTCTCGAGGTCGGCCACGATGGCAGCCTCGCCCTCGGAGTGCTTACCGCCACGCATGCCGGTGTACTTGCCGGACTGGACGAGCGTACCCTCGGCAGCGTGGGCGCAATCCCAGTCGACGGTCTCGGCATGGAAGGTATCGATGGTCTCGCCGCTGGCCTCGACGGCAGCGCGATCTTCATCGTCAAGGATGATCGGGACGATCGGCAGGTCGTACTTGCGGGCAAACTCAAAGTCGCGCTGGTCGCCGCAGGGGACGGCCATGACGGCGCCGGTGCCGTAGTCGGCAACGACATAATCGGCAACCCACACGGGGACCTTCTCGCCGTTGACGGGGTTCACCACATAGCGGCCGGTAAAGGCACCGTGCTTCTCGAGAGTGCCCTGGGCACGCTCGACGGCAGAGATGTGCTTGGAATCCTCGACGATCTTGGTGACGGCCTCCTCGTACTCCGTGCCCTCGACGAGCTCGTGCAGACGAGCGTACTCGGGAGCCAGGACAAAGAAGGAGACGCCAAAGAGGGTATCGGCACGCGTGGTGAAGACGGTGATCTTGCCCTCGTCGCCCTCAATGGGCTCCCCATCCTTGTCGCACAGGGTAAAGTCGACCTCGGCGCCCTCGGAGCGACCGATCCAGTTGGCCTGCATCTGCTTGACGCGCTCGGGCCAGCCGGGAAGCTTCTCCAGGTCGTCGAGCAGCTCCTGGGAGTACTCGGTGATCTTGAAGTACCACTGCTCAAGGTCGCGCTTCTCGGGCTCGGTGCCGCAGCGCCAGCACTTGCCCTCGGTGACCTGCTCGTTGGCAAGAACAGTCTTGCAGGTAGGGCACCAGTTGACCGGGTTCTTCTTGCGGTAGACCAGGCCCTTTTCCCACATCTTCTCAAAGATCCACTGGCCCCAGCGGTAATAGTCGGGGCTGCAGGTCTTAACCATGCGATCCAGATCGTAGGAGAAGCCCATGCGCCTCATCGTGGCAAGCGCCTGATCCATGTTCTTATACGTCCAGGCGGCAGCCTGCGTGTTGTGCTTGATGGCGGCATTCTCGGCAGGCAGGCCAAAGGCATCGAAGCCGATGGGGTGCAGCACGTCGTAGCCGCGCATGCGGGCCTGACGGGCCATGGCGTCGCCGATGGTGTAGTTGCGCGCATGGCCCATGTGAAGGTCGCCCGACGGATACGGGAACATCTCGAGCACGTACTTCTTGGGCTTACTATCGTCGGTGTCGACGGCAAAGAGGTCGGAGTCCTCCCAGGCCTTCATCCACTTGGACTCAATGGCCTGCGCGTCGTAGGCAGGGATCTCGTCCTTATGATCTGTGCAATCGCACATATCAGCTCCTTTAATCTTGGCTGGGGTCGGTCGGTTTGGCTTTATACGCTACTGCGGACAGTCCTGCGCAAGACGAAGAGCACATTAAGTGCTCTTCTTTGCGTGCGGAACTTGTAGCGAACAAAGCCAAACCGACCGACCCTAAGGTTAACTTGACTGATGATAGCAAATACAACAAGCGAGATGCCTGCGACTTGCATGCATCTCGCTTTATCTAAATAACGTGGTTGATGCTCAACCTTTGATATGTAGCTCCAACCTTATCGATAGGAAACGCTCTGCTGGGAGTCTTTCACGACCACATCGTGGGCGCCGCCTTCGACGATGGAGGTGGAGCTGACCAGCGTTAGGCGTGCCTTTTCCTGGAGCTCGGGAATCGAGAGGGCACCGCAGTTGCACATCGTAGACTTAACCTTGTAAAGCGTGCCGCCCACGCCGTCCTTGAGGGAGCCGGCGTACGGGACGTAGGAATCGACGCCCTCGACGAAGCTGAGCTTCGCGGCGCCGCCCAGGTCATAGCGCTGCCAGTTGCGGGCACGCGCGGAACCCTCGCCCCAGTACTCCTTCATGTACTGGCCGTTGACGTTGACGCGCTCGGTCGGGCTCTCGTCAAAGCGGGCGAAGTAACGGCCCAGCATCATAAAGTCGGCACCCATGGCAAGGGCGAGCGTCATGTGGTAATCGTAGACGATACCGCCGTCGGAGCACACGGGCACGTAGACGCCGGTCTCCTCGTAGTACTCGTCGCGAGCGCGGCAGACGTCGATCAGTGCGGTGGCCTGGCCACGGCCGATGCCCTTGGTCTCGCGGGTGATGCAGATGGAACCGCCGCCGATACCGACCTTGATGAAGTCGGCACCGCTGTCGGCCAGGAAGCGGAAGCCCTCGGCGTCGACGACGTTACCGGCGCCGACCTTGACGTCCTCGCCGTAGTTGGCGCGGATCCACTCGATGGTGCGCTTCTGCCACTCGCTGAAGCCCTCGGAAGAGTCGATGCACAGGACGTCGGCACCGGCCTCGATGAGCAGCGGCACGCGCTCGGCATAGTCGCGGGTGTTGATGCCGGCACCGACCATGTAGCGCTTATCGCCATCGAGTAGCTCGTTGGGGTTGGTCTTGTGGCTGTCGTAGTCCTTGCGGAAGACGATACCCATGAGGTGATCGTTGTCGTCGACGATGGGCAGGGCGTTGAGCTTGTTGTCCCAGATGACGTCGTTGGCAACCTTGAGGCTAATGTTCTTGTCGCCCACGATGAGCTGCTCACGCGGGGTCATAAACTCGGAGACCTTCTTCTGGTGGTCATCGCGGCTGGGGCGATAGTCACGGCTGGTGACGATACCCAGGAGCTTGCCCCTGGGAGTGCCGTCGTCGGTGACCGGCATAGTGGAGTGACCGGTCTTATCCTTGAGCTCGATGACCTGCTCCATGGTCATATCGCGGGTCAGCGTAGAATCGGACTGAACGAAGCCGGCCTTGTGATCCTTGACGGCCTTGACCATGGCGGCCTCGGACTCGGGGGTCTGGGAACCATAGATGAAGGACAGGCCACCCTCAGTAGCGAGCGCGACACCCATGTCGACGCCCGAGACGGACTGCATGATGGCAGAAACCATGGGGATGTTCAGGGTGATTGCCGGCTTCTCACCGCGCTTGAAGCGGGTTAGCGGCGTCTTGAGAGAGACGTTGTTGGGGATGCACTGCGAGGACGAGTAACCAGGGACCAGCAGATACTCCGAAAACGTGTGGGACTCACCGGGAAAGAACGTAGCCATGTTTCTCCTTTTTCCATGCGACCGGTCGGCTGCAGGCCTCGTAGGACCCAGCCCAACCTTGGGCGCCCAATACTGGGAAAGTATCTTAACGTACTTTGACTGCTACAATGCATGATTTAAGAAGAGCACACGAGGGTTTGACGCAGGCTTTGCGTTTGCCCAGCAAACACTTTAGCGGGGAGACGTGAGGCACATGGAGTACAAGACGACGGCGAAGCTCGTCATTCAAGCGTGCGACAAAGATCTGCCGGGCGTGTTCGGCCATGGTTGCGTTTTGTTGCTGCAAGGCATCGCCCGCGAGCACTCGCTGAACCGCGCCGCAAAGAGCATGGGCATGGCCTATTCCAAAGCGTGGCGTATTGTAAACGAGGCCGAAGGACAGCTGGGCTGCAAGCTCATCGAGCGCGACGGCGCCCGCGGATCGACGCTCACGCCGGCCGGCGAGCGCGCCATAGCGGCCTACGAGGAGCTGCAGGCAGAGATCAACAACGTCATCGCCACAAAAGCCGACGCTCTTATCGCGAGCATCAACGCAAAGTAGACTATCTGGGCCGATCATTGGTCCGCCGCACTAACGAATTAAGACGCGCGCCATAAAATGCGCCCATTTACTACGTTTAGTTGAACGCCCTCGACCACCCCGGATTTCGTGAAAACAAAACCGCTGGTAGACGGCTTGCCATTTTTCAAAGATGGCGGGTATGGTTGACCCCAAGGGGTTTAACGTAGTAGATAGGCCGTTTTCGTGGCACGTGCCCCGATAAGACAATATGGAAAGTACCCCATTCAGCGCTTTGAGTAGTCAATTTGGGACGGGGCTATTTTAGCTACCCCTGCCGTTAATCGACCAAACCGTTCGCGCTACCTGCCAAGGTAGCTAAAATAGCCCCGTCCCAAA
>NZ_CAAKNY010000068.1:138325-178661 GCF_901212495.1 Collinsella aerofaciens
GTTGCGGAGGGCGGTGTCTAGAGTGGCAGCCACTACCAGGGGATCATCAGTGCCGGCGAAGAGGCGGATGGTGCTTGCCTGCTTGCCGCGTGAGGCCGAAAGGCGCGTTGTTGCGCCGCCGGCGGGCGATGTGCGAAATTCGTCCGGCAGCATGCTGAAGAATTCACCCGCGCTGCAGTCCATCAGGTCAAACTCTACTGCCGGGCCAAAACCGTGCTCGAGGATGCCAGTCGCGATGGCATGGTCGGAATGCGAGGTCAGCCCGGGATAGCACACGTTGCGCACCATCTCATTCGCGGCCAAATATTCAGCCAGCGCACGGGCGCGATCGAAGTGCGCTTGCATGCGAGTGTCGAGCGTATCGAGCCCGTGCTCTAGGACCTCGACCTCATCGGAGGACAAGTCGAGCGAGGCCAATCCGCGCCCCTCGAGCAGGGCATGCGTGCACTCGGCAGCAGCGTCCACGCGATGGCGCTTGAGCTGCGAGCGCGCGACCGACACCGCCACAAGCTTGCGCGGCGCGTCACCGGCGCACACGCGATCGAGCGCCTCGAGCGACAGTACGGCACCCAAACGCAAGGGATCGCAGCCAAAGATGGAAGCCACCGTGTTATCAACGACGAGCAGCGCATGGACCACGCGAGCCGCGCGGCCCAGAGCGCGAAGGTCGGGCACACACAGGCCAAAGCCACCGATTGAGTTCACAAACCACCACAGGTGCGGCCCCTCGGCATCAAACGAAGCATCAAAGCCCTCGGACGCGGCGGCAAACGCTGCAACCGAGGGCTCACCCACCATAACCACGTCGCAGGCATCAAAGCCGCGCGCAAACGCATCGGCAAAGTCATCGGCAAACGCAACCAGGCGGTCACCGGGGCGCACAATCCCCAACAGAGACAGCGCCGCCGGCACATGCAGGGCCGCAACAAGACGCGCCTCACGCGAGCCGGCCCTCAAAGCCCAGGCCTCCTCTAGCTGCTGTACATCCACAAGGCGCCGTCCCTTCATAAACAAAAACCCACGATGCGGGTGTTCCCCGCATCGTGGGCAACGGCTGCAGTATAGCGCCTATATGCGACGAATCGCCTAGATGTTGAGCGTGTGATAGGTCACACTCGCACCCGGAGCGTCAACGGTCACGCCATAGGCCTCGGGATAGATGCGCGTCGAAAACACGAGCGCGCCATCGTTCACAAACACCTCGACCGAAGAGGCATCGCCAACAATGCGCACGTTACGAACCTCGTCGACGGGCTCCCAGCGCACGGTACGACCGCAGCCGGCAGAAGTGCGACCCTCGTCGGTAAATCGCATCTCAAAACGCGTGGGCAGTTCGCCCTCGGCGGGCACAAACGCCAGCTTCAGCTCGCCATCGACGGTTGCGGTAAACGCACCGTCGACACCGTCAACAACAACGTCAAAGCAGGTATCGCCGGCAACCTCCAACGTGCCCGCCCCCACACGCACCGAGGCATAATGGTGCTCAATCTCGCGCGCCGGCTGTTGCAGCACCACGCCGTCGGCACCGGCTGTAAGCTCACGCGGCACCGTCATGCAGTGCTGCCAGCCGCACGTCACGGTGGGGTCGTTGCCATAGGTCGGCTCATCGGGCATGCCCATCCAGCCGATCAGAATGTGGCGACCATCCTCGAACGTAAACTCCTGCGGAGCATAGAAGTCAAAACCGGCGTCCCACAGGCGGAACTCGCCCAGCTCATAGGCACCGTCACCACCGGTAATGTCGCCCGTTACAGGCATGTAGCCAGCAGCGTATACGTTACCGCGGTCCCAACGACCGCCCTCGAGCCCCTGGGGCGAGAACGACAAAAATGCAGCGGTATTGCCATTCGCATCGAGCTCGATATAGCCGGGGCATTCCCACATAAATCCAAAGCGATCGGGCGTAGATACACGGCTCTCGAGCTCCCAGCTCAGCATATCGGCCGAGCCATACACCAGGATCTCGCCCACATCACGCCCGGCGCCCTCGCCGTGCATCGCACAAAAACGGCTCTCAGCGTGCGGCCCGTCAACGCGACGACGCGCGCCCAACACCATGTGATAACGACCGGCCTCATCACGCCACACCTTGGGATCGCGCACGTGGCACGTCAGATCCTCGGGATAGTCCTCCGACGCCAGCACCACGCGCTTTTGGCTAAACGTCTGTCCATCGGCGCTCTCGACATACACGGTATCGGCGCGACGACCGGTGTTGACGTAGTCAAAGACGCCATCCGCATCGGGGAGCTTAACGTTGCCGGTATAGAGCACGCGAATGCGACCGTCCACGACCAAAGCCGAGCCCGAGTACACGCCATGGCAGTCAAACGGCTCGTCGGGAAGCAGCGGCGCGCCAACGTATTCCCAGTTCATAAGGTCACGGCTCGTGGCATGGCCCCACATCTTGACGCCGCCGTTCACATCAAACGGGGCATACTGAAAGTACGCGTGAAATACACCATCTGCCTGGCAAAGACCGTTGGGGTCGTTGAGCCAGCCCGTGGGCGGCATAATATGAAAATGCTGAGCATAGGGCCCGGGGCCACGCTCGGCAGCCGCCGCATCCATGTTGGCAACGAGCTTGGCAAGATCGCGCTGAAGTGCGTTAGACATGTCGGTATCCAATCGAATTAAATCAACGAACGCTCAAATCGAGGGTTCCATATAAAGAAAACGCCCACAGGATGGAGCCTGCGGGCGTTATGTTTACGCGAATCCTACGCCTGCTCGGAAGCCTTGGGCTCGTCCTTGTACAGGACAAACGAGACGGCAAAGGAAACCAGCGCGGCGACCGCAAACATGATCGCGTACTGCACGGGCTGGGCCAGGCACAGCAGGATACCGAAGATACCCGTAACGCCTGTGCCGGAGGCGGCCAGCGAAGTGAGTGCGCAGACCAGGGCACCGCAACCGCCGCCGATGCAGCCGGCGATGAAGGGCTTAAAGAAGCGCAGGTTCACACCAAAGATGGCCGGCTCGGTAATGCCCATGAAGGCGGACAGGGCCGAAGGAAGCGCCAGGCCCTTGATCTTGGCATCGCGGGTCTTAAAGGCAACGGCGAGCGCGGCGCCACCCTGGGCGATGTTGGCGGCACTGGCGATGGGCAACCAGTAGGTCACGCCGTACTGGGCGAGCTGGCCCAGGTCGATGGCGGTGTACATCTGGTGGATACCGGTAACGACCGTGGGGGCATAGAACAGGCCGACGATAAAGGAACCGATGCCGAAGGGCAGGGTGAGCAGGGCCTGGATCAGACCGAGGATGGCGTTCTCGGCCCAGACAAAGACGGGGCCGACGGCAACGAGGGTCACGAGCACGGTCACGAACACCGAGACGAGCGGGGTCACAAAGAGGTCGAACATCTCGGGGACAACCTTGTGGAGTCGCTTCTCGAGGAAGGCGAGAATGGCGCAGGCGATAACGATGGGGATCACGTGGCCCTGATAACCGACCCACTCAAAGCCGTACACGCCGGGAATGACGGTGACCATGGTCTGCACGCCCTCAGAGGCAACCGTGTAGGCGCTCTGCAGCGAGGAGTTGATGAACGCACCACCGACGACGGCACCCAGGTACGGGTTGGCGCCAAAGGCCTTAGCCGCGGAGTAGCCGATCAGGATCTGCAGAATGCCAAAGGACGTTCCCGAGACCAGGTCGGCAATCTTGTAGATAAAGTTATTGGTGTCGAGCGCGATAAAGCCGTTGGAGGCCATAAAGTTGAGGGCACTCATAATGCCCAGCAGCAGGCCCGAAGCCACGATGGCGGGGATGATGGGGACAAAGACGTCGCCGAGCACCTTAATGGCACGCATAAAGATGTTCTGCTGCTGCGCCGCGGCCTCCTTGACCTCGGCCTTGGTGGCAGCCTCGACGCCGCTGAGCGCAATGAACTCGTCGTAGACCTTATTGACGGTGCCAGTGCCAAAAATAATCTGGAGCTGGCCCTGGGCCTCAAAGACGCCCTTAGCGCCATCGATATTCTCGAGGGCCTCCTTGTCGACCTTGGCGTTATCGGCAATCACCAGGCGCAGACGCGTGGCGCAGTGCGCGGCCGAAACAACGTTGCCGGCGCCACCGATGTTGTCGAGCACCTCTTGCGCTGATTTGCGGTAGTCCATGACTTCCCTTTCCTCCAACGGGCGCATGTGCACCCGGCCATCTTTGACACTTACGCTGTAATCGTTTTCAGTTTCATTTGTCTGTAATCGTTTTCATAGTAGGGTGAACGGTAGGAAAAAGCCGGCGAATGGTAGTTTTATGGCAAAAACAGGGGCCTCAGAGGCAGGCAGACGTGCCCAGAGCCTAGACATTCATAAGCTGATGGCCGAGCTTGATCGTCTTGAGACCGCGCTTCCCCTCCACGCCATCGAGCGTGTCAAGCAGCATGCTGGTGGCCTCGACGCCACTGGTCAGATACCCATAATGCACAGTAGGAATGCCGCCCGTCAGCGCGCGCAAAAACGCGTTGTCGCCAAAACCGCTCACGCGGTGTATGCCCTCGCCCATGCCGCGAACCTCATCGATGGCACGCAGCGCGCCCGCCGCCATGGTGTCGGTCGCGCAGGCGATAAACGAAACATCGGGAGCGACGGAAAGCAGCTCACGCGCCGCACCATAGCCCGAGTCGAGCGTAAACGAGCCCAGGCGAATCAAGGCGGCATCGAGCGGGTTACCCGCGGCGCGCAATCCCGCCTCAAAACCACGACGGCGGTCATAACCGGCCGCACGGTCTTCCTCGGTAACACCGATATAGGCAATCTTGCCCTCAACATGCTTCGCGAGCGCCTGGCCCAGCTCAAAAGCGGCCTCGTAATCGTCGTGATAGACGCAAGCCGCGCCCTCGACGTTTTGGCCGATCAGCACAATGGGCACATGGCAAGACGCAATGGCCGCACGATGTTCATCGGTGATCATGGTCGCCACGAGTACGATGCCATCAACCGGGTGATTTTGGAATAAATCGAGGTACTCGAGCTCGCGATCGGGGGCGTTGTCGGTATTGGCGAGCAGCATCTGGTAGCCACGGCGACCGAGCACCTGGCCAATGCCGGCGGTAATGCGGCTAACGGATTCCGAGTTAATCTTGGGCACGATGACGCCGATGAGTTTGGTGGAGCCGGTGCGCAGCGCGCGAGCCTGGCTGGACCGCACGTATCCGGTCAGCTCAATCGCCTGCTTAATGCGTTCGGCCTTTGCTTATGTGTGATAAAGAAGCAATAGAAGTGCAAAAAATTTTGCCGTTCCTATCCGACACTTGGCCATTGTGTCGGATAGGTCGGGCGGTTATTCGGGCAAGTCAATCTTGCCGACAAAGCTGTAATAAATCTCAATGTCCTGCCTGCGGGTGCCGTTCTCATCATAGCTGCACTCATGCACCACAATTTTCTCGATCATTTCCCGCAAGAGAGTGGGGGTCAGTTCTTCAAAGGCAAGGTGCTTGCGGACAATGCCCATTAATTTCTCGGCGTTGACGGTAGCTGCCTGTGACTTGTCCAGTTCGGCTTGCAGGGCGGCGGCTCTCTTTTTCAGCTCCGCTTGCTCGGCTTCGTAGTCAGCCGACAGTTCCATGAAACGCTCATCGCTGATTTTGCCGTTTACATTGTCCTCATACAGCCGCTTGATAATGCGGCTGATTTCAGAAATGCGTTCCTGCGCCTGTTCAAGCTGCTTGATGGCTGCGGCGGTCTTTCGCTTGCCGCCGATCTCGTTCTGCTGGACAAGTAGTTTCACAAACCGGCTCTCATGCTTGGCTGCGTATTCGGTCACTTGCCGGAGATTTGCCAGGACACCAGCGGTCAACAGATCGGTGCGGATAAAGTGCGCCGTACAGTTGCGGGTGCGCTTCTTGTAGCTGCCGCAGATGTAGCAGTCCTGTTTGCGGTCTTTGTTCTGATACCGCTGCTGATACAGCACATGGCCGCAGTCGGCGCAGAACAAAATCCCGGAGAACAGCCCCACTTCATCGTAGCGGTTCGGGCGTTTGCGCTGTTTGCGTAACTCCTGCACCCGTTCCCATGTTTCCTTGTCGATGATCGGCTCATGGTGGTTCTCGAAAATGGCCTGCTTCTCGACGGGGTTCTCTATGCTGTGCTTGACCTTATAAGAAGGCTTTTCCGTTTTGAAGTTCACCAGACATCCGGTGTACTCTCGGTTTTCGAGGATATGAACGACGGTGTTGGTCGCCCATTTGCACTCATAGCCTGGGTGATAACGGCGGGTGCTGCCTGTCCGCTGATATTCCAGCGTCCCCGGCGTGGGGATTTTTCCATTGTTACCCTCCATAACTTCTGATTGTTGCCGTCTTGACGATTATGTATCTTTACATTACCTTCTGAAACATATGGCGCACCTTGTCCAGGCGGCTGTTTGGACGGCGGGGCTGGATGACCGGCTGACCGACAGCGGCCTGATATCCTTTCAGCTCTGTAAGGCATACGCTCCGCCCGTTGGTGTAAAAGGCCAGATCAGTACGGTATGCCTGTATACAGCGGGCGGGAATCTCGCCAGTAAAGACAACTTCATCCTTTTTTACCTGGACCGTTTCGATGGTGGCACAGTATTTCGGTGCATCATGATAAGCCCTGGAAAGATATTCCCGGGGCGCATAGAGGGTGAAGGAGAGATAAGGTTCCAGCAGTTGCGTCCCTGATTCCTTCAATGCCTGTTCCAATACAATCGGGGCCAATGAGCGGAAGTCCGCCGGCGTGCTGACCGGACTGTAATAAAGCCCGTATTCAAAGCAAATCTTACAGTCCGTTACGTTCCAGCCGAACAAGCCCTGCTCCAGCCCGTAACGGATACCATCCCTGACAGCGTTTTGAAAACTCTGGTTCAAGTATCCCAGCGAAACCCGGCTCTCGTATTGTACACCGGAGCCAAGCGGGAGTGGTGTAACAGACAGTCCGATGGATGCCCAAAACGGGTTGGGCGGCACCTCGATATGGATGGTGTGGCTGGCTGCTTTGAGCGGCCGCTCCATATAAATGACGGTGGGTTCCTTTACCACTGTTTCAAGCTTGTATTTTTCCGACAGCAAAGCGGAAACAACCTCCAACTGCACCCGGCCCAAAAAAGAAAGAATGATCTCATGGGTGATGGAATCCACCTCGCAGCGCAAAAGCGGGTCAGTATCCGCAAGTTGCGTAAGAGCGTCCAGCAGCCGTTCTCTTTGCGCTGCCGTTTTCGGCGCAATCGACGTCCGCAGCATGGGGAGGGGGTCCTCACGCCACCTTTTACGAGGGAGCCGGGTTGGGTCCCCTAATACATCGTTTAACCTCACGCTGTCGCTGGGAAGGATAACAATTTCACCCGGATAAGCGGTGTCTGTCCGAACAATTTCCCCTTTGGATGGAATACGCATCTCTGTGATTTTCAGCTTTTCTCTCCCGGCCAGAGCCACCGTATCCCGCAGGCGCAGCGTTCCGCTGTATAGCCGCAAATAGATGAGCCGCTGGCCACAATCTGTATACTCCACCTTGAAAACGCTGCCGCATAGGGCGTCGCTCCCCTGTTCCCCAATCGGTTGGAACAGCCCTGTCACCGCATCCATCAACGGTTGAATGCCAAGGCCCTTTTTGGCGCTGCCATGATAGACCGGGAACAGGGAGGCGTCTTGAACCCGCCGCTGTTCCTCCTGCGCAAGTTCTTCCCGGCTGATTGGTTCTCCTGCGATATACTTTTCCAATAATTCATCGTTATTTTCGATGACCGCATCCCATGCTTCTATGTCGGTATTTTCCTCCAGGACTATTTCCGGGGACAGCGACACCGTCTGCTTGATGATAATATCGGCGGAGAGCTTATCCCGAACAGACTGATACACGCCCTGCAAATCAACGCCAGCCTGGTCGATCTTATTGATAAAGATAACGGTGGGAATGTCCATTTTCCGCAGGGCATGGAACAGAATACGGGTCTGGGCCTGCACACCATCTTTAGCGGAGATCACCAAGATGGCCCCATCTAAAACAGCCAAAGAGCGGTACACCTCCGCCAAAAAATCCATGTGGCCGGGCGTATCCACAATGTTGACTTTACATCTGTGCCACTGGAAGGAAGTGACTGCCGCTTGAATGGTAATCCCACGCTGCCGCTCCAAAAGCATGGTGTCCGTCCTCGTTGTCCCTTTTTCGACGCTCCCCGGTTCTGAAATGGCTCCGCTGGCATATAGCAGGCTCTCCGTCAAGGTTGTCTTTCCAGCGTCTACATGGGCAAGAATCCCGATATTGATAATGTTCATGTCTATCCTCCATACAAGGCCCAAATGGGCGCAAAAATCCCCAGCGGCTAATACTTTTACCGCTGGGGATCATGACTTCGGACAAACAGAAGTATGACGGCTTACATGAGCCGCTGTCCGTCACGATATTTACTAAAAAGGCAAAAGTATTCTTAAATTGGGTACAAAAACTAAGCCCCTGCAAGGGGCAATCATTTTTGCGCCCATTATCAAATTTTATTTAAGAATACCTTGCCGCATATTTTTTACTCCTTTTCTGGTTTAAATCATTGTATCACATCAGTTTTAGGAAAGCAAGTACCTAAAAGAAATTTTTCTTCCCCTTATATGTAACAATCATACCGGCTTCCTAGCGTTCAGAATGTTTTCTGCTGTCTGCTGTGGTGTTTGGTTGGAATTGTCCAACCAAAAGCCGATCCGTGGTGTTGTCTGCATTTTACTAAATACAAATTCAATGTATACAGAAAGATATAAGGAGTGGGAGGGATTCCGCCGTAGTTGGCATTGTAGGAAAATCCAAAAGTTTAGATTTTCCCACAATGCTTATCTTTTGGTCTTTGGTTCGGAATAGTGTAGTGCTGGCGGTCTATCTCTTGTTTTCGGTTGCTTGCTTCCTTACCGTACATGAGCATTGTCCGCCGAGATATATCCACCATTGAGGTAGCGCGAGACGGCGGCACTCGAAACGCCGGCCAGCTCGGCCACATCTTTCATCTTTACCACAAGCACCCCTGTCATTGAAATCGCTTACACAATGATACCCAACCCATACCGGCAAATTTAGCAAATGGGACGAGCCACATGGATCATTTCAACAGCCCAGGTCAAGCAAACGTCAGCGAGCGCGCAGCTGCCGTGGCGAGGTGCCGCGAAAGAGGAGCGACGCGTACTTCATGTACGCGAGCGACGGTTTGAGCGGCAGATCGCCCGGAAGATGCGTGCGCAGCGTCGAGCGGTCCGGCGTTCGTCAGAACGACGGAACATAATAGCCCGGCAGATGCCCGCGCAGCGTCGAGTGGTCCGGCGTTTGTTAAAACGCCGGAACATAGTTACCCGTGGTATTCGCCGTTGTACTGGATGAGCGTCAGGTCCTCCACGCCGTCGAGCGCACGGATGGTGTCGGCATAGGGCATATCCACGCCGTCCGAGAACACCTCCACGGCCATCTCGACCTTGTCGCCGCGCATAGTCTTGGACTTGACGGAAAACTTGGTGCGCCCAAATGCACGCACGATGTCGTCGCCGGTGGTCTGGCCCGTGTAGTGGATGACCATCATGTACACGCGCGCCTTGTCCTGGTGGCTCGCGAAGCCGGCAACCATCACCACGATCACCACTGCCGCAAGCCCCACGAGCGCGTACATGCCGGCACCCGCCGTAATGCCCGTGGTAATGGCCCAAAACAGATACAGCAAGTCGAGCGGGTCCTTGACCGCCGTACGGTAACGCACGATGGACAGGGCACCGACCATACCGAGCGAGATGACCACGTTGGTCGAAATCGCAAGCGTCACCATACACGTAAGCACGCACATGCCCACAAGTGTCACGGCAAAGCTGCGCGAGTACACCACACCGGTAAAGAAGCGCTTGTATACGCAGTAGATCAGGATGCCCATGGCGAGCGCCACGAGCAGCGAAAGACCGATCTTGACAGGATCGACCTGGCCAAACGCCTCCAAGACGGAGTTCTTAAAAAAGTCCTTGGTGCTCATGGTCTAAATATCCCCTCGGTTCTCAAAGTCCGATTCCCAGTAGTTGAAGCCGCGCAGGTAGGCGGTCTTTTCGTAACACAGGCAGTACTTAGAGACTGCCGTGAGTTCGGCCGCGCCCGGCGGCACCATATCGCGCACCAGCTGCGGGCAAAACTCCGTAAACTTGACCTCCATCACCAGCTTGCCGGGCTCCAGGACCGGCAGCGCGGGCAGCGTCGCGTCAAAGATATCGAAGCTTCCCACCGCGGCGCGCACGTTCATGTCAAACGTGATGCGCACGGTGCCCTCGTCCATCACCCACGGCTCGCGCTCGTAGTCCACGATAGTCCTCGGGCGCATCACGTTGCAGATGCACTCGATGTAGAACTCGCGACAGAGCGGATAGGGGCTCCTCAGCAAAAAGTCGTAGTCTCCGGCCAGAATCTGCTCAAACTCGCCACGCGTGAGCGGCGCGTCCTCCTTATAGATCCAGCTGCCGTACTTCTTTTTGCGCTCGAGCTTAATCACCTTATCGCTGCCGTTATAGATGCGCACGCGATACTTTTTGCGCATGAGGATACCGGCGTCTTTTTCCTCGTAAGCCGAGTTGCAGTAGTCGTCAAAATACAGGCTGCGAATGGTGTAGCCGCCCGCCTGCGCATGCTTGTCCAGCTTAAACACCGGCGCCATGCGACAGGCAAGCGCGGCGTGCTCGCCCTCGTTAATGAGAAATTTGAGCTCGTGGCGGTAACGCTCCTGCGTGGTACGCGCGGGAGGTGCCGCAAGGCGCTCAAGCAGCGCGCTAGCCCTCCTCATACGTGTCCTCCACGACCTTACCGCCGTCTTGCACGTAAAAACACTTCATGCCGTAGTGCTTGCCGTCGTCGGTCACGTAGTAATCGAACGCATCTTGTGTATAGCCATCTGAGTTGGTGGCGCGCACGCGCACAAAATACTGGCCGGCATCGGGAGCATCGCAGGTCACCTCGGGAAGCAGCACGTCCTCGGCCTTAAAATGCACGTCGCTTATGGCATAGTCGCGCGCCAGCTCCACGGTATAGCGAATGTCACGCGCCTTAAAGTCGTAAGACGCATCCCAGTTAATGCGCAGCTTACCGTTATCGATCTGCGGCACGCCAATGTAGAACGGCATGGGCTTTTTATAGCTCTCGCGAAAGCTCTTGTAGTTCTCCTCAATCTCGGAGGGAATCGCCGCGGCAATCTGCTCGTATTCGTCCTTGGTCACGGGAAGATTCTCCAGGTCGGGCGCAGCAAAGACGAGCGACTCCGTGACCTCGCGATAGTGTTTAATCATCTTGGCCAGGCGTGCCTCGGTCAAATACGTGCGCAAGTCCTTGACGGCGCGGTCGAGCTCACTGCGGAACGATTTGCTGCGCAGCGCACGATTGAATAGCACGTTGCCCCAATAGTTACTTACGCCGCGCTCCCAGCTCGCGTAGTCCGAAAACCCCTTAAGAGACAGCTCCAGCTTGCGCAGCATGCCATCGTTGTCCCAATCAAGGATGTACCAGGTATTTGAATTGAGCGGGCTGTACAGATAGCAGTTACGGTTCTGCGTGTCGCAATTGCCCGCAAGGATCTGAAACGCCATCCAATAGACCAGGTTCTCGGTATCAAAGTAGGTGTCGAGCACATCGTCAATCTTTTGCGAATCGTCGTTGAGCGCCTCGAGCATCTCGATGAGCTTGGTGTGGTCCGAGTCTCCTTTGATCTCGAGCATGCCCTCAAAATTAGCCTGGTTGTAGTCGGGGTCGTCGGCAAGTTTTATGGTGTCCTCGTAGCGGTGGAAATCGAAACTGTTCACCTTGTACAGATGCCCGTTCTTATCCAGGCCATGTGCCTTGAGCGCCGTTTTGTTGAGCTGCTCCACCTGCGTAAACAGGCCATAGTCCTCAAAGGTGTCGTCAGATTTCTCGGTCTGGTCGCACACCCATAGATGCACAAACTGCGTGCGCAGACCCATCATCTGGGGAATCCCACGGATAAGATCATAGGCCATCTTATTGCGAAAACGCATGCCCTCGCCCATGTGCTTGTTGAGCGCAATCGCGCGTTGTTGGCGCCAGGTGCCCTTGCCCTTTTTGAGCTCCACCTTGTAATTCTTTTGCGTGTAGGAGCTCGACGTCTGGCCGCGCACCTGCACGGTGGCATTGGGCGCTTCCTCGCCATAGCCAACCTCGCCAGAAACTGGCCCCTCTTCGTCGCCCGCCTGCAGCAGGCCCATAACCTGATAACGCGTCACACCCATATCGGCGTAGTCATACACCGAGTACGTGTTGACCTCGGCCCAGCTATGGTCCGTGTTCTCGGAGCTGTTGCCGCGTGAGACCGTCAGGTACATGGCCACAATGCCCGAGTCGTCATAGACCTCGTACAGCTCGTCCTTATCGCGCAGATGCTTGGTCTCGCCCGAGGCCTCGGCCTTTTTAATCTTGTCCTGCTTTTTGACCTTTTTGGTCGAGGATTCGTCCTGAGACGAGCAGCCCGAGAGCAGAAGCGCGCCGGCAGCCGCCTCAAACAAGCGGCGGCGAGACATCATCCTATCGATCATCAGAACCTCCCCAATGGTTGCGATACACACGGACCACCGCGTGCTCAAACGCGCCATGCGGCTCGCCCTCTAGACGCAGCTCCTCGTAACGCTGTTCGGCACGGTCGAGCAAGCGGCCCAGCTGTGTAAAGCGACCTGTTTTGTCGGTCGCCACCATGGGCTGCTGGCTCAGGATACGATACGGCAAGTTGGCGGTATAGGTATCGAGCCGCAGCAGCGCCACGATAAAAAACACCGCAGCACCCAACAAAAAGCCAAAGCCGTAAAACTGCTGCGGCAAAAGCAGCGACACGGCGGTCGCCAGCCCGGCCACACCGGCAAACAGACCCGAGGCAAGCACGGCCCCCTTGTAGTCGGTAAAGTACAGCAAGATGAGCATCACCGTATTGCCCACAGCATACAGACCATAGCCCACACATAGCGTGCGAAAATACCCGTGCATAAGGTTGTTAAAGCCCAGCGGCAGGGCCGAGAGCACCGTGGTCTCAAGAGAGATGACCGCAGCGGTCACAAACAGCTGCTTGAGCGCGCAAAAACGCAGCTCGCTGTTGAGCGTGGAGAGCATCTCCTCCTCGGCCACCACAATGTCGCCCACCACGCCGCCGTCGTTAAACAGGCTGTAGTAGTCGCGGTAGCGCGGATAGAAATTGACCTCGACCGACACCACAAAGTTGACGGTCGTGACCAGGATCGTCAAAAACGCAATGAGCGCCGGCACATCGTGGTAGGGCGCACCGTAAAACAAGCCCTTGACCTGCACGCCAATGGGGCCAGCCCAAATAATCACCAGGTGTGCAAAGAGTCCCAGGTTGGTAAACAGGCCCGTGAGCGCCAGCGGCATAAACTGATCGATCCACTGCAAAAAGAGCCAGGGGCTGCGGTCGCTCTGCGGAAAACACCGGTACAGCAGCACCACGTCCCAGGCGAGCATCACACCGTAGCCCAGGGCGATCGAGGCCAACAGACCCTCGACGGGCGACAACCCCAGCGCCAGCGCGGCCAAGGCACACAGGCACGCCACACCAATGGCAGCCGCAAAGCTGCACAGAATGCCGCGGTAATCCTTGATGGCCGTGAGGTAGCTCATGCCGTTCCAGTTGACGACCATAATATTGAACAGCCACAGGCACAGCAGCCCCTGCAGCAGCGTGGCGCCCGAAAACAGCAAAAAGACGCCGTAGAGCACGGTACCCACAACGAGCATGATGGCGTTGGAGCCCCAAAATGAGGGCAAGACCTCTTCTTCGCGCTCGGCGAAGAGCATGTCAGCCAAAAAGCGCGTGACCGGCATAGAGAAAAAGCTTGTGAGCGTAAGCGAGGCCAGCAGCGTATAGGTCACCATGCACACCAGCAAATCCTGGTTGGCACGGCCCACGCCCCACAGGCCGCACAGCACCAAGATACCCACTTGGAGCAGCACGCCCAGCAGCATGGGGCCCGTGCACACAATGCCAGCGTAGCCATAGGCGCGCATCGTGGCAAACAGACCCTTGCGCCTAAACAGGCGCTTGAGCTCAAAACCGATTCCGGCCACCGGCTACTCCCCCTCTCTAGACAGGTCAAACGCACGCGCCGTCTCGTCGTACAGCGCACGATAGTTGGCGAGCATCTGTTCGTGCAAAAAATACGTGGCAACGCGACGCTGACCGCGCTCCCCCATCTCGATACGGCGGGCGCGGCTTGTGCACATGCGCTCCATGGCATCGGCCAAGCCCTTGCGATACATAGGCGGGGTCACGAAGCCAGCCACGCCAAAGTCATCGCCCGGGGCGCCCTCCAGCAGCTCGCGGCAGCAGCCCACCTCGGTCGTCACGCAGGGACGGCGCGCGGCGAGCGACTCCAGCACGCTGAGCGGCTGACCCTCGGAGATACTCGTCAAAATGGTAAAGTCGAGCTTCTCCATGTACTCGACCACGTTGACGCGACCGGTAAAGATCAGGTCGCGCACGCCCAAGGTGTCAACGAGTGCATGGCACTCGGCACCGTACTCCTCGTCATCAACGCCGCCCATGATGTGCAGACGCACCTTGGGCAGGCGCTCGTGCAGCTCAAAGAAGGCATAGATCATGGTCTTTACGTCCTTGATGGGCGCCAGACGCACCACCGCGCCAATGTCCACCCAGCCATCATCGGGCTTTAAGGGTATGTCCTTAAATCGGTCGAGGCGGATGCCGTTGGGGATGACCAGGCATTTGTCCGCATCGCAGCCCATGTCGATCTGCGTCTTACGGGCGTTGTGAAACAGGCTCGTCACGCGGAAGGCACGGCGGTAGATCTCCTCCGAAAGCAGGTAGAAAAAGCGAATCCAGCGGTCCTTAAACGACGGCACCACCCAGTCGGCGCGAATGATCTCTTCCTCGCGTTCGCGGGTATAGATGCCATGCTCGGTCAGCAGCACCGGCGCATGGTGAACGCTTGAGCCCAGGCAGGCGAGCAGGCCACCGTAGCCGGTCGAGATGGCATGGTACACGTCGGCCACCGGCACCTTGCTGCCCAGCAGGTAGAGCACCGGCAACAGCATGGAGCGCATGGTGTGGAACGCATCGGCAAACGGCGTGTAAGGGTACTCGGCCAGGCACACGTCGCGAAAGATATCCATAAATGCGCGGCTCTGCAAAAACGAGAGCGGATGCACGCGACGGCGCTGGAAGATATCGAACAGCACGTCCCAGTCCGGATTGGACAGCGACACCAGGCGGCGTAGCGCCTCGCACTCACGGTCGTCAAAGTCGACCTCTTCCTGCTCGCCCGAGAGGCGCAGGGCATCGTCCAGGAACACTTCGTGTACCTCGACCACGTTGCCGGGCAGCTCGTAAACAAACTTGCCGCGGTCGACGGCATGCGCGCCGATCACCCACAGCACAAACTCGTGCTCGGGCATAGCCGTAATGTAGCCATGCATCCAGGTAGACACGCCGCCGTGCACATAGGGGTAGCAGCCCTCGAGTACCAAACAGATTCTCATCGGTCGCCGCCCTCCTTGCGCTCGATCGTCACGGTCTTGTCCGTCGCTTTGACTAGGTACAGGTTGCCCGTCAGGTGTTTAATCTCGCCACCGGACACCGTACCCGGCTCGCCATTGTTGGCACGAAACATGAGCCACACCTCGTCGTGGAAATTACCCAGACTAAGCGTCCAGGCATCCGCGCTGGTATTCACACTCACCGTCACAGACGAAAAGCGCTGGATGGCGCCCGAGCATTCCGAGCCAGTCTGGCGACGTAGGTCGGGCGCCGACTTGGTAAGCCAGTCAAGGTAGTCGGTCAGGCCGCCCTTGTAGACCTCCCAGCCTTGCCTGGCGCCGCGATCGGGATCGAGTAGGTCGTCCGGGTGCATAAAGTGCGTACTCACGTAGTGCATGTTGAGCTCGGACATGGCGGCCAGGCGCATGTAGGGATTATCAACCATGCTGCCCGATACAATACGCGGCTGCTCCACAATGCCATCGCTCGCCACACCAAACTCCTGCACGTACGGCAGATCGGTGCCGTCCTCAAAATACGTACTGGCGATGGTCTTAATGCGCGGAACGTCGGCGCCGATAAGCTTGCGCGCGCGGACCGAAAGGATATTCGACGGCGGCACGTAGACCGAGCCGTGCGCGTTGGGCAGGACATCGTCTTGGAAGGCAATGAGCTCGTTAAGCGATGCGACGAGCGTCTCCTTGTTCTTCCACGTCTTGTAGTCGTACAGCGTGCCATAGTCGGTATCCCTGAGCGCGAGCGGCTGATGGTTGTAACCATGAAAGCCCAGCTCACCGCCCATCTGCAGCAGCATGCCGCCAAAGTAGCGGAACTGCGTGGTATCGGGCTGGCGCGCGGGCTCGGCCTGGTTGACCGCGTTCTCGTAGTTCTCGATCATCACGCCGGTATAGCGAATGTCGTACTTTTGCGCGAGCTTTTGCAGATCGGGCCACCAGACCTTGACATAAAAGTCGGCGATGGAAAGCCCGTAGTCGCGCTTGATGTAGGTGCCGTCGCCCGAGGGCACGGGACTGGGAAAGTCGTCCAAGTAGAACACGGCGCTGTTGATGACCGGATAGGCTGTGGCATCGCCCAACAGGCTAATCGCCGCAGCGTAGAAGCCGCGCATGACCTTGTCGTAGATGCCGATGTTACACACCACAGTGCGACCGCTGCCGCATTCGTTCGACCAAATGAGCGGGACACCCGCATTGCCGGTCGTTGCCCACACGCGCGCCGTATCGCGCAGCGACACCGAAAGCGACGAATCAAAGGGGTCCGAGAACTCGTAGCGCTCTCCCCCACCCAGCATAAAGTCTTCGCTCGGCACAATACTTTCTGCAGTCACGTATTCGTAGCCTGCCGATTCAATGCCAAGCTTGGGGGCAATCACCTGCAGGTAGCTCGAATAATCCGGCGGCATGGCGAGCATGAGCGAGCCGCCGGCGCTCACCCAGCTCGTGATGTCGGTCAGGTGCGTACCGAGCCCATCGAGCGACGGCATCAGTAAAATCACGCGGTCGAAAGATGTGAGGGAAGGAATCGCATCAACACCATCGGCGGCAATATCCACGTCGCGGTGGGCGATCTTCATGTCAAGCAGAATCTGGTCAAACTGCTCTTTGACACCCTCGACACCCGCCTGGTCGGTATCGGAAATGACGAGGCACGTGGGCTTTTGGCCAAACATCGCCGAGGAGGCCGGCACCGCGTCGTTGGCGGCGAGCATGCCTAGCTTGTGCTGCCCGGCGCTGTACTGCACGCCAGCGCGCTCCACCAACAGCACGGCGGCCATGGCAATAAAGACCGCCCATACCACGAGCAGCCCCATCCAGCGAAAATGGCCCGCACGCTCGCGGATATGTTGCACCACGCTCATCGGGCCTCCTCTCCTTCACGCCAAAATGCCAGCCTCTCACGGTTCTCGGCGCTCAAATACACATGTTGCTTATCAACGGCATCAATCACCCGCCGCACCATCTCGCCGTCGTGGCGCAATACGGCCAAGCGCAGGCACAACATCCAAACATCTTGCTCATCGGGGGTATCGGCCACCAACCGCTCGGCAACGTCTTCTGCCTCATCAACCTCACCGGCATCGGCCAGCGCCGTGGCATAGCGAACACGTAGGGCAAGCCCGTCCTCGTGCTCACAGCGACGTGCAAGCAACCGTGCATACTGCTGGCGCTGAATTTGAGCCACGCGGCCCTCGGCCAAGCCGGACGCAAGATACGTACCCAAGTAGTCACAGTAGACATTAAGGTTTTGCGCACTCGGATCGGTCTTAAAGGCACGCTCCAGCTGCTGCAGCTTAAGGTCGGACTCCTTGGAAATCTGAGCCACTGCCGTCGCGGCATAGTGCGCGACCTCAACGTCGTCGTTGAGTTTTGCCGCCTGAAGCTGTGCCAGGTACGCATCCGGATCCTCGGTAAGCATAGAGAGCATCAGACGGCGGCGGTCACCCGGGTCGTTGACGATCAGTGCTTCCTCGAGCGGCACCACGCCATCATCGCCCTCGCGTCCCTGCACGAGCATACTGCGATGCATGTCGTCGTTAATGCGCAGCGCCTCCAGCGTGGCGTCCTTAAGGTCGTCACCGAACACCGCGCTGCGAACCGAAAGCAGCACCACCAGCAGCGGGCCCCACAACGGTACGAGCACCATCACGGCCAGCATGTGCCCGCGCACCGGCAGCAGGCCCAGTTTCATAAGCGTCCACAGCACCAGACACACCAGCGCATGAACTAGTAGCAGTACGGTAGAAACGACAAGCGAGATCAAGCGGCCTCCCCCTCACCGTTGTCAGCGGGCGCGATGCGCTGCAGCAGGGCCACAACATCCTCGCTGCCAACGGGTTCCACCGTAATGTGCTTGGCGGCCAAGCGCGCACAAATAACCGGCAGGTCAGCCTCGGTCGCCTGACGCATGAGCAGGTAAAGCGTGTCTCCATCGACCAAGCCCGCAGCGTCACTCTCACGAATCGCCGGCCCAATCGCGCCGACCAGCTCGCCAACAGGCTCCATGCCCGGCACCACGCGCAGGAGCAGATAGCTCCCCATCTTGCCGTCAGCCAGCGCCTGTTCGGCAGCAAGCTCTTTGCCAAAGGCCGCCTGTTTGAGCACGCACGTGCCGGCAACGCAGCACTTATCCTGTGCCACGGCCTCGTAATCGAAAGCGCGTCCCAACGCGCTTTCCACCAAGCCACACAGGATGCGGAACGGGTTTTGGTAGTACAGGGTCATTTGGCTTTCGGCCACGTGACGCACAAAGATCAACACGGCGGGGGCTCCATCGCGCTCGATCGTATAGCCAAACATCGGAAGCCCCGACGTAAGCGCACGGTTCACCCACAAACCCGAGATCGCACCTTGGAGCACGGGCGCAAGGTCATCGAACGAGCGCGAGCGCGGCACATCGTTGGAAATCGCCGGGCTCGCCGCTACCAGGCGCGCAAATGCCCCGCCCGAAACATGGTAGATCGTCACCGAATCGCTCTCGAGAATCTCGCCCAGCAGCTCGCAGCACTTGCGGTATATATCGCGCGGGTTGAGTACGTCGAGCTCCTGTGTCACGGCGAAGATCTTGCCAAAGCTGTCGTGGCGCCCCACAATCTGTCGTTTAAAGGCACGCTTGTCCTCAATCGCGTCGTGATAGAGCCGCGTTAGGAACGTGTTGCGGTTTCGCACAAGCTCGTTCTCGTCACGCTCCGCCTTAATGGCCTCGCTGTTGCGCAGCTGCACATAGCCGCAAATGGCGCCCACCACAAAGTACGCAATAAACGGCAGCCAGTTGGAAGGCTCGTAGAACAGACCCTCGAAGGTGTAACCGTACTGGGTAAAGTAGCTTGCGGCCAAACCCACCGATGCCAGCAGTGCGGCGACCAGGCCAAAGTCGAGCCCGTAGAGTGTGCCAATGAGGACCACATAGAGCAGACGATAGTCGAGCACGTTGAGCTGGGTAGATTGGGAGAACAGATGCTCCAGCACCTCGAACAGCACCCATGCGAAGCCCGTCTCCAGGCATTTAATGGGCAGCGTGCGCAGCTGGATGCGATCGATGGCCGCACGCAAGGGATTGACCTTTTTGGTGCGGTTGTTAGCCCAGCGGGCATGGATGGTCGAAAGGTCGCGCAGCAGGTCGTAACGCTGAAACCAGCCATAGCGTTTGCGAGCGATATCGCCTGCGGGCAACGCATAGTCGGTCGACTCTCCATAGGCAACGGACAGCCCGGGGAACAGACCCTGGAGCGCACCGCCCAAGTCACCCGCTGTGTGATGGAAAGCATCTGCAACATCGAGCGTTCCAAAAGTCGCATCCCAACTATCAAAGACGCGATGTACCAGCACCGCTAGATCCTCCGCGCACAACAGGGGAACCGGCGCGTCCGCGGCACCTTGGAGCGCGACCGATCCGGTCGAGCACGCCTCGAACAGCGGCACTAGAAACGGATCGTCGAGCGCCGCGGATGCTGTATAGAGATAGGGAGTGCACAGGATCTTGGCCTGGATGTCATCTTGCGCGGCGTAGTAGCGACAGAGGTCGTTGGCCGCGCGGGCAATAATGCCCTTACCCGTTTGGGCGGCAGCATCTGTGGCATCATGCGAATCGGCATTGCTCGCCGCGCCGTCAGCAACCTCCGCGCCCGCAGGCCCCGCCACAAACAGCAGCTGCACACGGCGGCCCATGCAGGCACGAAACACCGAGCGCAGCAACTCAATGTCGCCAAAAGTCTCGGTATGCGGAGTGAGATAAGTGGAGAGGTAGACCACGCGGTCGAACTCGTAGGCCTGATCCAGGTGGCGCAGCAACTCTTTCCACGAGGTGTGGGGCGATGACTCGCGCTGCGCATCGTCGGCAGCTACAACCTGAACATGGTCACCGGGAAACGCCTTGGCACAAAAGTCGTCGTCAACATACGCGGTATTGCCAACAACCAGCACCTCCATGGCGCGCACCCCTCCCCAAACTCAGGCCATACAACGAGTCAAACATGCGTATTGTACGCTGTCAATGTAGCCTCCAGGCAACTTATAATACTGTTTTAGAACATCTTCAGAGGATGGGGCGAGGGTGCACTGTTGTAGCTGAAGATGAGTTACCAATCATGCAACACAAGCCCATCAATCCCATGACGCGTCTCGGACGTAAAAGGCTATTGGCATTGGCAACAAATAGGCTGCAAGTCATCCCCATGTCTTACAGAATTTGTTTGAACAATAGAATGCCTTCATGTCTCAAAATGCAAAGACCCGGCATGAAACCGGGTCTTCAAAAACTCTATTGGTGCTCCATGGCGGATTCGAACCGTCGACCTTGGGATTAGAAGTCCCCTGCTCTATCCAACTGAGCTAATGGAGCATAAAAGCTGCACGTTCAAGCGGGTACAAGTTCGCGCGACTAAAAGATTATAACCTACTTGAACTGGTCGTGGTACGCCTTGCAGACCTCATCCACGGGACCATCCATGCGTAGATCGCCTTTCTCGATCCATACGGCACGCTGGCAAATACGCTCAACCTGCTCCATGGAGTGAGAAACGAATAAGACCGTGACGTCGCCACTCTCGATAAAGTGCTGAATGCGGCGCTCGCACTTCTGCTGGAAAAAGACATCGCCAACAGAAAGCGTCTCATCAACGATTAGGATATCGGGCTCGGTAATCGTGGCGATAGCAAAGGCAATACGCGCGACCATGCCCGAAGAGAAATTCTTCAGAGGCATGTCGACAAAGTCTTTGAGCTCAGCGAACTCGATGATTTCGTCAAAGCTCGCATCGATAAACTCCTTGGTGTATCCAAGCAGCGAACCATTCAGATAGATGTTCTCACGCGCGGTAAGCTCGGGATCAAAGCCGGCACCTAGCTCAATCAATGGCGCGATATTACCGTGAACCCTAACCTCGCCCTCACTCGGTTCCAAAACGCCAGCGATGATCTTGAGCATCGTAGACTTACCGGAACCGTTGGTGCCTACAAGGCCAACGACCTCACCACGATGCACATCGAACGAAATGTGCTTAAGCGCACGGAACTCCTCAAAGAACAGCTCGTGCTTTGCAAGCTTAATAAAGTACTCTTTAAGGTTTGTAAGCGACTCAGACGCCATGTTAAAGATCATGGTGACGTCTTTGACCTCAACAGCAAGGGGCTGCTTGCTGTAATCAATAGCAGATTCAGTCATAAACAGCACTCCTTAGATGTAGAGAATAAACTTATGCTCGGTCTTATGGAACACGGTATAGCCAATAGCAAGGGCAAGAATAGCCCAAGCAACACACAAGCCAAAGGTAAGCGCGGAGGGCACCGTATTGAACAGGAAAATATCACGCATAAACTGCAGGTAGTTGTACATGGGATTCACCACAACAAGCACCTGAATCCAACGAGACATTTGAGCAATAAAATCAGTCGTCCAGAATATAGGCGTCAGATACATCCAGGCTGTGATGACAACAGTCCACAGATGCATAATGTCGCGGAAAAAGACCGCCAGTGCCGACAGCATCATGCCTAAGCCCATGCAAAAGCACATAAGCAACAGCAAGCAAACCGGCAGCAGAATTAAATGCCAGGTGGGCATAACATGGAACCAAAGCATGACCAAAGCGACGGCAACCAAAGAGAAAGCAAAGTTAACAAGCGAAAACAATACCTTCTGCACTGGGAATACCCAGCGATGCACTTTAACCTTTTTCAACAAAGAGGAGGCCCATATGATGGACATCAGCGCCTGATTCGTTGACTCGGACATGACGGAGAACGTCACGTTACCGACAATCAAGTACAACGGATACATCTCAGGCGTAATGGAGCCATTACGACCTTGAGCAAAAATCGTCGAAAACACGATCGACATAACAATCATCATCAGCAGCGGGTTAAGCACGGACCATGCCACACCCAGAACGCTGCGACGATATTTGATTTTAAAATCTTTGGTGACAAGCTGCTTAAGAATGAACTTGTCCTTTTCAAAATCATTTTTAGCGTGAGAGGCCGGTTTAGCCACCGCTTTCTGACTCTCTACGTTGTCAGCCACGGACCATCTCCTTGTCTCGTAAAACATAACAGTGGAAAGTATAGCCCTCCCACGTTGACGATAACCCACCGCAACAAATCTGGAAAACTAACCCATATCTAAGTAACAAGGTGAACGATAGGTATACTTTTGACCAGTTAAGTCGTAAGGAAGGCCCCACATGGACTGTTCGAATATCGCCGTCATTATCCCCTGCTACAACGAAGCGCTGACGATTGGCAAAGTTGTCGACGATTTTCATCGAGAGCTACCCGGTGCAGTTGTCTATGTTTACGACAACAACTCGTCCGACGGCACTTCACAAATCGCCAAGCAGCACGGGGCTACGGTGCGCCACGAGTCCAGGCAGGGCAAAGGCAACGTGTGTCGCCAAATGTTCCGAGATATCGATGCCGAGTGTTACTTGATGGTTGACGGCGACGATACGTACCCCGCCGAAGCCGCTAAGTTACTCTGCGAGCCCATCCTTACCGGCGAAGCAGATATGACTGTTGGAGATCGTCTTTCAAACGGCACCTATGCCGAAGAGAATAAACGAGCCTTTCACGGGTTTGGCAACAACCTTGTTCGCGCCATGATCAAGTGGATTTACGGCTACAGCTTTGACGATGTGATGACCGGCTACCGAGCCATGAGCAAGCCTTTCGTCAAAACCTTCCCCGTCTTGAGCGAGGGCTTCCAGATTGAAACCGAGCTCTCAATACACGCCGTCGACCACCGCTGGCGCATTCAAGACGTGCCGGTGGAGTATCGAGATCGACCTGCCGGCTCCGAATCCAAACTCAACACGGTCAGCGACGGCATCAAGGTCATCGCAATGATCGGGACGCTCTTTAAAGACTATCGTCCGCTCAAGTTCTTTACCCTTATAGCGCTCATCTTTGCCATCATAGGCCTTGCCCTCGGAATTCCAATTGTTGCTGAGTACTTCCAAACCGGCTTAGTCCCCCGCTTCCCCACCGCCATACTTGCGGCCTCATTCATGTTCCTGTGTGGGTTGAGCTTGGCAACGGGACTTATCCTCGACTCGGTTGCGAAGGTTGAACGAAAGCAGTGGGAGCTACAAGCCTATAAAACCTATTCAAAATAAGAAGAGGTCCGGACTTAATCCGGACCTCTTCTTATTTAAGACCTAAATACTTTTCCCAGAACTCTCGTGAAGTCATGTACGGCATGGCATCTTTCCATGCCCCCCTGACGCTCTTACCTTCTTTACGGTATCGCGCCATCAGTTCGTGCTCTCGGCGGCGAATGCTCTTGAACCGCGCTCGATCCATCGTGCGAACCGACCCCTTCTCACGGGTCGGATCAAGAAAGACCAGCGTCTTGCAACGCGTCGAGTTGCCCTCAAGCGTACAGCTGCCGTTCTTGACCACATAGCCGGGCTTTCCGCGCAACAGCGCATCGGGAAGATAGTGTTTGTCGTAAGGAATGGATCTCCAGTACTTCATAAACTTTGAAGGATGGAATTCCAGATTAACATTAGCGAGAACTTGCTCCGTAACCCCGGCCTTGCGAAGAAGCTTAGGATCCATTTGGGAAACAGGAATCAGTTTTTCGTTTAACTTACCCTTACCGATCATCGTCGCGGCGCCATCAAGCTTCTGAAGATACTCAGGGCCACGCAGATAATCTTCAAAGCCATCGAGAATAAACTCGGCAGCCTGATAGTCCATATCGCGCAAGTTCTGACGTACCCCTCGCTGAATACGAAGGACAAACATTTTCTCATCAGCACAATCATCGAGAGCAATCATGGCAAAGAAGTTGCGGAAGTACTGGTAGCAATCAACCGAAGCGCGGAAGCGGCCCTCAAAGCTTGCATGCCACACGCAAATGCAATTCATGGTCATGTAGACAGGCTTATTGCGCATGCCAAACTCAACGTCGTCGCAGCGGATGAAGAAGGGCATGGGAAGGCCATTCTTTTCGATAGCCTTCACCGGAATGCAGCTATACCACCAGGCTCCATAAGCCTGGTCAATCTCAACACACGTGCGCTCGTTTTTGAGAATATCGGACAACCCACCAACATTCAGATCTTCTTTTACACGACGATAGGCACCAGTGGTCGCCACATACGAGACATCCTCGAACTGACGAGTAGGGTCCTCCATTGAGAGCATGGCACCGTTAATAAAGGCATCCTTATACTTGCCTTTAGCAAGAGAGAGGAGATTGAACGTGCGGATCAAACTCTCGGGCATAATAGAGACATCGTCATCCATCAAAATGATGTGAGTGTACTGATCAGGAGTTTCAGTAGCCGCCATCATTCCACGCGCGAATCCTCCCGAACCGCCCGTGTTGGGGTTCGGAAGCACGGTGACCAGATCATCGGAAAGTGATGCAGAATCGAGCGTCTGGCCATTGTCGACGACAAACATGTGGAAGTGGTCGTGGATTGGACCGTCCTCGTTAGAAATGCCAGATTTAACGAGCTCGATATTAGGGAGAATGTACTGTTCATTCTTAAACGTGGTGGTAGAAAGAGCAAGATTGATCGGATTAATTGAGTCCTCAGGAACATCAGTCAGATAAGAGGCGTTCAAAAGGTCTACGGAATTGCCCCCATCACTCTCAATCCTAAAACCGATTAAGTCGTAGCCGACTGTATCAATATCAATATCGAGAACGCAAGGATCAACTCGATCGCCAACAAAAGGATTCGATTTAAGCTCAACAGGATTCAGCTCGCCAGATCTCACCCCATGAACGACAACCCGGCCTCTGCCAAATAAAGCCAAATGCAAGACGACGCTGTCAACAGACGCATATTGGTGCCATTTGCCAGCAGATAAGCCATTCACATACGTCAGAAAGTCAACGTGTCCATTGACATGAAGTGAATGAATGTCGTCATCATATAAGGCATCACCGGAGAGCACGCGATAGTAGAGTTCGGGAAAATCTATTGCATGCTTTTCAACTTTAAGTACAACATTCGCAAGTTTAAACTGCATTTTAGATACCTTAATCAAAGCCGTTATAGCTGCTCATTACATTCGTCGACAAGCTTGTTCATCGCGGAGCGAACATCAGGATCAGATAAAATATCCCAAACCATGGCTTAACCATCCCAACGACAGACAGTGTACGAAAGCTATTTTCTCATATGATACAAAAGAATGAGTGGGCCCCGCTTTGAAACCCACTCACATAAAGACTACTCCGACGCCTCTTTCAAATACTGTTTCCAGAAATCAATCGAAGTAAAGACATCTCTATACGAAGCGTATTCAGCATAAATTTTATCTTTATTACGCTTGAATTCCTTCTCGGCTTTACGAAAACGAGTCCAAACCTCTTTGAATCGCTTCTTATCCATATGTCTAATGGCGCCCTTTTTGTTAGGCATATCTACCACAATAAGCGTGTCAACATCCCTGATTTTACCGGCGGGATAAACCCATCCCGCAGCATCAATAACAGCAACTCTACCGTTACGTTTGGCGAAGTCGTTAACAAAACGGTGGCCATTAATGGTCAGATAATCCTTAAGTGCCTGCAGCCTAGACCTGTCCCCCCCAAGACTCAAATTGCCAGAAGTCAGTTGCGTCAAGTCGACACCCAATTCTAGTGCCTGAGGGATGAGCTGCTCGATGGGAATCAATTGTTCCCTTTCACGATTTGCCGCCATAAAGCGGGATTCAGCGACAGGATGAGAAATCCACTCCGGACCTCTCAAAAAATCTTCAAGACCTTTTACGGCAAGAGCAGCTTCATCGTAATTAAATTTCTTCAAGTCAAGCTCAACTTCACGACGAATCTCATAAAGAAAATCCGAGAGAGGCGCAGCGCCAGTTGTCGCCTGACTGATTAGCGTATTTCGGCTTACCTGATAACGCTCCACGGCAGCACTATACTTAAACTTAAAGGAATTATGCCAAACGCAAATACCATTCATGGACATGAACTTGGGTTTACAACGAAGAGCATACTCAGCATCATCAGAACGAACAAATAAGGGCAAGGGCAACCCCTCACGTTCAATCGTTGCGGTAGGTATAACGCAATACCACCAGCCAGCATACTGTTGGACGGTGTCCTCATAAAGGCTAGTTGGTGCCTTATAAATCTCGGTTTCAACAACATCATGAAGAGAGGTCATATAACCTTCGGGCTTAAGGGGAGAAAAAGTTCCTTTAGCAGTAAAGAACCCCAAATCCTCGGTACGCAAATTGGGTTCTTCCAGACTCATCATAGCGCCCGATAAAAAGGCATCAACGTATTCTTCTTTAAGAAGAGAAAGCAGATTGAAAGATCGAATGAAGCTCTCGGGAAGAACCTCGACATCATCGTCCATCAAGAGAACATGGGTAGCTTTCGGAGACTGCTCTATTGCTTCAATCATGCCACGAGCAAATCCACCGGAACCACCAACATTAGGATTAGGATGAATTGTGACCTGCGGAGAATTAAGGCTGGCACAATCTAAAGATCGACCGTTATCAATAACATGTACATGAAAATGCTTCGAAATCGGTTCGTCAGAATCAATCACGTATTTCTGTAAAAGCGAAAGGTTACGAAGGATGTAATCCTCTTTTTTGAATGTAGTGCTCGCAAGCGCAAGCTCAACTGGGCGAATATCATGCTGATCGCAGACGCAATAATAATATGCCTTGCGAAGTTCGACGGGACCAGTCGTACTGATTCGAAATGAATGAAGCGTCTCCCCATCAATTGGAGTGAGTTCCAGATCAAAGGACTCCCACTCAGCAGTTGAGCGCAACTCAACGACCGGGCAGTCTACTAAAGAGGGAATCCAGCTGTAGCTATTGGCGTAAGTTTGCTGAAGAGCACAAGCAGAACCACGATATTCAAAATGAAGATAAAACCTTTTTGCAATTGTGTACTTCCGCCACTTAGAAATAGAAAGGGAATTAAAGTACGTCGTAAAGTCAATATTTGCAGGTGTCAATATATCTACAGAGCTATTGGAAGCTGGGACCGCATGCCCCTCAAGCGCCCTGTAGCATAGCGACGGATATTGAGACATCACATCAGAATCACTGAATACTAAATTAATGAGCTTAAATTTCATCTAATAACCAACCAAAAATCTCTAGTAAATATCGTCTATCCGATACAGACGATTATCACCCTTCGAAAGAACTACCGTAAAACCGGGAGTGTCATCCCTAATCCTATTGATTCCACGCCAGAGCTTCTCTTTGTAGTACAAATAGTAAGGATGATCCTTATTCCTTCGGCCACCTTGCCCCAATATCAAAACATACTTTGCGTTCGTTTTTTGGACCGCCTGTCTAACTTCAGAATTCACTGAGACTTGATTCAGCTTAGTGCGCACTAATTGACTGTCCCTGGTGTCATTATTTTTTTCACCAACATGGGTCGTGCGATAGTAGACATTTAAGTCGGAAACCGAATTTGCAAAGAAACTACCATCCTCTGGATTATTGAGAATAACGTCCTCTGAATTAACCACCTTCTTTACTTCATTAACAAAATCCTGTTCTTCACCCGAATAAAAATTAGGAGCGGTAAGCGTATATTTATCGACCTGTGCAGCCGACGTATTGCCAAAAGCGGTAGTGATATCAAAATGACCGTATATGTCATAATTAGGCGCATAGATCATTATCGATGCAATTAAAAGTAGAAAAGTAGTGATGGTTCCGGCGGACCAATACTCAAAACAATAGCAGCGTTCAATTCGGTCACAGAGGAATGAGAGTATTCGATGACAACCTAAAACTGTCAAGGGCATCGATGCCAGCACGCAAATAGCCGCGACGCGATTACCATCTGTATACCAAAATCCTGACAACACCGACTTTAGCGGCCAATCGGTACCTTTAGTAATAACAATGATAATTGCACCGATGATAAACGACGCACATAGCCATCTGTTTCGGTTTTCTCTAAAGGAATATAGAATCCCTACGATAAAGAGCGGAGGAATAAGAAGCTGAGCCATACCTCCGGAAGAAAAAGAGAAATCAAAGCAATTTACAAAAGCTTGGAATAATGTGCCCTCGCTGGACCACCAGAAGCCAACAGTGCCCTGCATAAAAGGCAGCTTATACATGAAGACCCATATGACAGCGACGCCTAAACAAAAGAAGCACATGATGCAGTTTCTTTTTTTGTCCGGATATTTTGAAGCTGCACAATATAAATAGGATGCAATAAAAGGACAGATAAACACACCGAAGGTAAAGACTGCTGAGGGATGAACAAATGCAACCCCAAGAATCCCTAAACACATCAAGAAGGCAATGGGAGTATCGCTTTTAGCGCTACCGAATGAGGCCAACCAAGTTATTAGCGCAGAAGCCAATGCCGGAACGAAAAAGCATGAGATAACATATGGGAAGAGAGGTCCATTGCATGTAACCAATTTCCAGGGAAAAGCAGAAAAGGCAAGGGTAAACAACGATCCCAGGCGCACAACTGAGTCATCATCGGAGTAAAGAGTTCGCATGAAAGCCAAGATACACATGGGAAAGCACACAGACATCAAGGCGACGAACGAAGAAGTCTCAGCGATAGCTGAACTTTTTGAAGTTAATCCACCGGCAACGGCAGCAAGGATATGCCAACCGGAAGGATAAAAGGCTCCGGAACCAATAATGCCAGTACAAGATGCCACGCCATTTGGAAGTAGTGTATAGATATTTGCAAACTGCGTATAGTCCCCAGAGACCATGAAATAGTGAATCAGATTTAGGTGGGTAACATTATCATGCGCTTGGTCAAAGCTAAAAGCACTGTCCATATTCTTGACAAAGAAAAGAAAGGTTAGGACTGATGCGACAAAGACATACAGCGCGATAAAATCTAGGTCCTGCTTTGAGATGGAATTGTTAAACTGCCTTGAAAAAAACTGAGAAATTACAAATAAACAAAGACAAATGGCAAGGTTAATGATAAAGAAGAAAAGAGAATCGATAGAGAAACCCGCAATAGAGAGTGCTAACCCCGTCACCGAGAAAAGGGCAAAGCTTAATGCAGGGGCAATGGCAATCTGAAGAAGGTCGATCTTTGAGCGAATTGCGCCGGCGAGCAGCATTCCGGGAAGATAAAGAATGCAAAGGAACGCAATTGCATTACAGAAAAATAAAAACCAACCGTACATAGATAATCCCAATCAAAATATAGAAAGAGCAACTCTTACCGATAGAAAAGCAGCAATCAATAACGATTTAAAAAAGCAACGACTTTCCATTCGTAAGTAACAAGAAGCAGTTCACACAAAGAAATTATTAACGCACAAGGGCACGTACACAATTATTCTTCAGATTTTCCAAGGGCAATGGACTGCGCTAAGCCATTAATACGTTCCTCTTGTTTTGAGATGCGAAGCGAGTTGGAAAAATCTCTCATCACAAGGACAGCAATTACGTAAAGAAAAACAAAATTTGATGCCGACATAAAACCAAGCTCAGAAGAAATAAATAATGCGATTTCGGGAAAAACGCCGAGTAAAACAAAGCTCAGGCTAAACATTAACCAAAACAGAGAATCGAGGACCTGCATCTGCGATTTCTTGAGCTTACGAAGTACGAAATTGAAAACAAAGGCAGCAAAAATGATGAGCAACACGCGCAGCGTCATAGACATAATGAATCACCTAAACCACTGAACAATAAGAAGAGTCGCAAATACTCTAACCATATATTGAGCCGATCGAATTGGATTTAAGTAGCTCTCGCCACCTTGGCGTTCACGCATTGAAACCTGAACTTCAGAGACCGAGTAACCTTGCCTTAAAAACAAAGCAATTGATTCGGGCTCGGGATTGAGACTGTTATCGAAATAGTATCTTTTAAGCACGGGAAGGCTAAACAGCCTGAAACCAGATGTTGGATCACTAACACGACGACCTGTGAGCATCTTGATCAACACGGTAATCATACGCGAACCTACCATGCGCATCGATTTGTCTTTGCGAACAGTCAGAAATCTCGAGCCGATAACGATGTCAGAACCGGTATTTTCCGCCTTCTCAACAAGCGCAGTCAGATACTCTGGGCGATGTTGCCCGTCGGCATCAAACTGAATCATATAGTCATAACCATGATCGACAGCATAGCGAGCAGCAGTTTGAAAGCCAACTGTAAGGCCGCAATTGATAGGCATGGTAATGACCTTGCAGTCCAATGAATCACAAATCTCGCCTGTTCGATCCTGGGAGCCGTCATTGATAATAATGAAGTCAAACTCTGGCGCAATCGAGCGGAGCTCATTCACCGTGCCTTCAATGCACTCCTCTTCGTTATATGCAGGAATTGCAACAAGGACATTCGATTTAGACGACAATCGAGCACCATTCTCTCGTGGTAAATCAGTAGAACCTAAACAACCATTCAATATATCTTATGAGTAGCTGAACCATACGCTTATTATATATTCACTCATATCGCATTGGCATATACGATAAGAAACAAACGGGCAGGCCCCTGCTCATACACCAATCATCCTTTACCGTTGAGACAAGGAATTCAAATGAAAGCGACAGTTATCGTCCCAGTCTATAACGTTGAAAAGTACCTCAGTCGCTGTCTCGACAGTCTCATTAACCAAACCGTCTCTAATTATGAAATTCTCTGTGTCAATGACTGCAGTCCCGATAATAGCGATCTCATTCTCTCGGAATACCAAGAGAAATACCCCTCAAGAATTCGAGTTCTAAATAATGAGTGCAATTTAGGTCTTGGACGAACAAGGGAAAGAGCCCTCAAGCATGTTTGTAGTGAATATATCTTCTTTGTAGATAGCGACGACTATGTCGCTCCCGATTATATCGAAACTTATCTTCAAGCAGCCGAAGATGGCGACTACGACATCATCGCAGGAGGTTTCATAAGGGATATTGATGGCAAGCTGAAAAGGCATCGCATATCAAACAGCGTATGGAGTACGACAACTTATGCAATTGCATGCGCAAAACTCTTTAAAAAGTCCTTTATCGAAGAAAACAAACTGGGCTTTACCGGTGTCCCTTGCGGTGAGGATATCTACTTTAGCCTCTGCGCCTTTTACCGCAACGCAAAAGTGAAAATCATTCCATACGAGGGCTATTATTACTATTTCAATCGCCAATCCATCACCGGTTCAATGAACTATAAAAAAAATCATGAGCAAATCATGGCGGAAATGTTTGATCTTTTCCTTCAGAGCCACGATCTCTCAAAACTTCCGAAAAGCAGATTCGATGTTATTGAATACACCTATTTAGCAAACATGATCAATGCCTTGGTTGTTTTTAATAGGGGTTGCGGACCAAAGCTAATGAAAGCAAAGTATGATTTTGTATTTTCACATGCACGAGAGAATTTCCCGAACTATCTAAAAAATCCTCACATAGGAATTCTAAAACCAAAAGGCCAGACATTTAAAATTCGCCTAGGTGTAGGGGTGATGCTGGGATTGCAGAAGTTACACCTTGACTGGCCTGCATACTACATTATTTCTAAGCTGTAATTCCCCTAATAGCACCAGCCACTTAACACAAAGGATAACTATGCGACGAATATTAATTGTCAGCGCATACTACTCCCCTCACATGGGAGGAGTAGAGAGGTACACTGAAAATCTCGGCAAAAAATTAACTGAGCTTGGCAACGAAGTTGTTATACTCACTTCTTCAAATTCTGAGCGGAGTTACGGAATCACTAGTGACAACGGCATCACTTTAATCGAGGTGCCCTCGTTGTCTCTAATGAATGACAGATTTCCTGTTATCAAACCTATACCAAGCACGTACAGGATTTTTAATCAGATAATGGAACTGTCCATTAGCGACATCATTATCAACACCCGCTATTATCCAATCTGTCTCCTTGCATGCAGGATTGCTGTAAAGAAGCACATACGGCCGGTTTTGATTGACCATAGCTCCGGATACTTGTCCACAGAAAAAAGTCCAATGGGTTATCTCATGCGATTGTATGAAGGACTGTCAACAAAAATCATTTCAAGAAGCAAACCGGTTGCATGTGCAGTTTCGAATCGAAGTTTACAGTGGATAAAAAGCTTGGGGTTTTCACCCCATTCCGTAATACCCAACTCGATTGATGCTGCCGCATATTGCTCATCTGCATCAAAAAGAAACTGGAATTCTGAACTTAGTATATCTCCTGACGCATTTGTCGTCGCATATGCCGGTCGCCTGATTGAGGAAAAGGGCGTTATGAAGGCAATAGAAGCAATTGACGGCATTCATGACAAAAACATTCATTTGATCATTGCGGGCAGTGGCCCATTAAATACAGCGGTCTCCAACGCGCAAAATGGAAGAATCCATTTTGTCGGAAGATTAAATGAATCTGATATGTCATCCTTGCTACGCTATGCTAGCTGTTTTCTAATGCCTAGCGAATATCCAGAGGGCATGCCAACCGTTCTTCTTGAAGCCGCAGCTCAAAAATGCGCAATCGTGGTTAGTAATTGCGCAGGCGCATCCGATATCATCCCTGAAAGCAATTTCGGTACAGTTTTGCAAGACTGCGCAATCGACTCTATTCAAAAAGCTGTCCTAGTATATTTCGAAAACCCAGATTTACTTTTTGAGCACTCTCAAAATGTTCACGATCTAGTATGTTCGCGATTCACATGGAGTCAGACTGCCTGGAATCTATGCACGAATGTCCTAGACACGCCATCTGCCAACAGTAATTAAGGGCAACAGGCGGCTATTTAATCCCCCGCTGCCCTCCACCATCAAAGCCATGATTCTTTAAGGCCCGCTACTGCCCCTGTGCCCTGTAGCGGGCCTCGGTGGCCTCCTTGGCCGGGCGCCACCAGGACTCGTTGGCGACGTACCACTCGATGGTGGCCTTGAGGCCCTCCGCGAAGTCGGTGTGGGCCGGCCTCCAGCCGAGCTCGCGCCGGAGCTTCGTGCTGTCGATGGCGTAGCGGCGATCGTGGCCGGGGCGGTCGGCGACCCAGTCGAAGTCCTCGGGGTCGCGCCCCATGGCCTCGAGGATCATGCGCAGGACGGTGATGTTGTCCTTCTCGCCATTGGCGCCGATGAGGTAGGTCTCCCCCATGCGGCCCTTCGTGAGGATGTCCCAGACGGCCGAGGAGTGGTCCTCGGTGTGGATCCAGTCGCGGACGTTCTCGCCGCGGCCGTAGAGCTTGGGGCGGACGCCGTCGACGACGTTGGTGATCTGCCTGGGGATGAACTTCTCCACGTGCTGGTAGGGGCCGTAGTTGTTGGAGCAGTTGGAGATCGTGGTGCGCAGGCCGTAGGTGCGGGCCCAGGCGCGCACGAGCATGTCGGAGCTCGCCTTGGTGCTCGAGTACGGGCTGCTCGGGTGATACGGCGTCTCCTCGGTGAACTTCGCCGGGTCGTCGAGCGCCAGGTCGCCGTAGACCTCGTCGGTGGAGACGTGGTGGTAGCGGATGCCGTACTTCCTCACGGCATCCAGCAGGCGGAAGGTGCCCTCCACGTTGGTGCGCAGGAAGGGCTCCGGGTCGGCGATGGAGTTGTCGTTGTGGCTCTCGGCGGCGTAGTGCACGATGGCGTCGTGGCCCGGGACGATGCGGTCCAGCAGCTCCGCGTCGCAGATGTCGCCCACGACGAGCTCCACGCGGTCGGCGGGCAGACCGGCGATGTTCTCGGGGTTGCCGGCGTAGGTCAGCTTGTCCAGGACGGTGACGTGGACGCCCGGGTGGTTGTTCACGACGTAGTGCACGAAGTTGCTGCCGATGAAGCCGCAGCCGCCCGTGACGATGATGTTCTTAATCATGGAATCTGCATTATTCAACACATATCACTTTGAACCAGCCCACATCAAACGATTACTCGAAATCATTTCATAATTAATCAACGATTTTCCAGCACATTCGCAATATACTCACTCGCATGACCATCACCGTAGGGGTTAGACGCATTGCTCATTGCCGCATATTCTGTTTCATCAGAAAGCAGGCGACTAAACTCGCGATAGATGACATCTTCCTTTGTTCCAACAAGTTTTAAAGTTCCGGCCTCTATGCCCTCAGGACGCTCAGTGGTGTCTCGCATGACAAGAACGGGCTTGCCAAGACCAGGCGCTTCTTCCTGAATACCGCCAGAATCGGTAAGGATAAGATAACTTGCCGCCATGAAGTTATGAAAATCAAGCACTTCAAGCGGATCAATAATATGGAGTCTTTCAAAACCATCGAGCTCTTCGTGTGCGGCCTTACGCACAAGAGGATTCATATGAATCGGATAGATTGCCTTAGTATCTGGATGCTCTTCCATCACACGACGTATTGCGCGAAACATCCTATGCATGGGTTCGCCCAGATTCTCACGACGGTGTGCGGTAATTAGTATTAGACGAGATCCATTCGCCCAATCTAGTTCGGGATGGGAATATGTACCGCAGACAGTCGTTCTCAGGGCATCAATACCAGTATTACCTGTGACCCAAATCTTTTGCGTCGACTTCCCTTCATCAATCAGATTCTGCTTACTCTTCTCCGTAGGCGCAAAGTAATATTCACTTATGATGTCAACTGCCTGTCGATTAAATTCCTCAGGCCAAGGACTATAGATATCATGCGTACGAAGACCAGCTTCTACATGTCCGATAGGAATCTGCAAGTAGAAACAAGCAAGCGCGGCAGCAAAACTAGTAGAAGTATCTCCGTGAACAAGCACGACATCAGGTTTTTCATTCTCAAGAATAGCCTTAAGTCTCAATAAGACATCACTTGTCACATCAAACAGAGTCTGCCCCGGCCTCATAATAGCAAGGTCATAATCCGGCTTGACATTGAAAACGCGCAGGACCTGATCAAGCATCTCACGATGCTGCCCCGTAACAACGACGGTAGTGTCAAATTTGTCGAAACGACGCTTAAGCTCATTAACAAGTGGGCACATCTTGATCGCCTCGGGGCGCGTTCCAAAAACTAGCAGAACCTTTTTTTTACGTATCATTTATTTCCCCTGTCTAACTCGATCAATAGCAATGACACCCAAATCAAACTGTAACAGTGCCCCGATCCAACGAATCTGTTTGACCGTCTTGATCGGATTCACAGTAAATGAATTCACGAAATAATCCTTAGCGCTTAGAAAAACTAAATATTACGAATAAGTGGGCCCACAAATCTTCTAGCAAACTCTCTCTCATAGGCATCAAAGCAAAAATTAATAGAAGCCACCGCATAAAGAAGTGAATAGATCAATCCTCCAGTAACCAGTGCTGACCAACCATGCCAATCAAAATAGGTCCAAATAGCATTAAACCCAAAAGAGGTAATTAGAAGAGGGACTAAAATTGATAGAATATTCTTCCAAAACTGAAGAATGTCCATATCTAACTTTCTTGCATAATACAAGTTCATAATAAGGCCATTTCCTATGGCAATTGAAACAGCTGTTGATATGGCTGAACCTGTTACCCCGAACAACCTGCATAGAAATATAGAAATAAATACGTTAATTACAGCAATTGCAGCATTCATGTAGCCTCGAAATTGGTATACATCCTTGACCTGCATAATTGTAAGACCCAAATTTTGAATGATATCAACTGTAAATGGCACCATAACTATCATGGCAACCCAATAAGCATCAGCAAACTCGTGCCCCGCCCAGAGGGTAATAAAATCCTGACCAAAAATCGCAAAACCGCTGAGAACAAGAAATGCAACATAAAAGGAAATTCTTCCAACTTTGATGAAAAGCCGAGAAAGATCAGCGGCAGAATCAACCGAATGAAGCACAATATCAGTAACCTTTGGAAGAAATACAGTAGATATAGATGTTCCTAAAACCATGTAAACAGAGTAAATTTGTGCACCTATCGCAAATACAGCAATTAAGTCGGCACCATAAAAATATCCTAGAATTAGTTGACCTGATTTCCAGAAAACTTGATCGGAAAAGGCAACCAATATTACCGCCGAAGAAAACAGCAGCATCTCCTTAGCGAGCTTCCAATCCATCCCGTGAAAAGTGAACTTTGCCTTCAAAACATTAGATACGAATATGCGCTGGATTAGAGCACAGAGAAGATTTGTAAGAAAAGTCATGCAAGTAACCAGCAACGCGGAGGGCCAGAGCCGCATGAACACGACCACGAGCAGGGGCTGAAGAATTGCAGTAATCAATTGAGACAGACGCAGAAAAACAAAATTCTCATGAGCGGTGATAACCGCAATACTAATGATGTTATTCATAACCACAACCATATCTGCGGCCAAAACAACAAACATTAATGACATTTCGTAGAGCTGAGCCGTGCTAAACGAATTCGAGTATGAATAGACGACAATTATCCCCACAAATAGTATTACAACAACCGCAACGAAGGAGATAATCCAAAACAGTCTTTTCGCAATTGCAAGAGTGTTTTCCATCAATTCAGAATCGTCCTGAAGATATGCCTTGCTATAAAACTTAGTCACGCTCGAAGCAAGAACGGTATTGATTACCGTAAGATAAGCCATAATTGAGCCAACAAATTGGTATAGACCGTATTCTGCTTGGCCGATACCCCTTAATAAGATGGGAACATATAGCAACTGAACAAGAATCTGAACAATTGAATAGGCATAAGATATAATTACGCCTGCTTTTCTACTGGATTCAATCTTCACACGGGAACCTTTCAAACTCATATTTGAGATACGTAAATCTGAATTAACAAAGAGGCATAGAAGTGAAACAGCTTTGTATTTTTACACCTACATATAATAGAGAACATACCTTGAAGCGATTGTACGAAAGCTTGAAAAAACAAACTGACTCTCGTTTTTATTGGCTTGTAGTCGATGATGGCTCGACGGATGGAACACAGAGCTTATTTGATTCATTTGCAAAGGAATCAGCTATCGAAATCGAATATATAAAGGTAGCGAATGGCGGAAAACAACGAGCCTGCAATTTAGCTGCAGAAAAATGCACTTCAGAACTGTTCATGTGTGTTGATTCCGACGATTACCTCACGCATGATGCGGTCCACTTCATATTAACGGCGTGGAAAAATGCAGGTGATGCCATTGGAATTGCTACGCCCAGGTCCGCTCGTAACAATCAATTTCCCAGTAACACCACTGCGAAGCTATCATCCCTCTACAGCCAATATGGTTATAAAGGGGAGACTTGCATTGCAACGTTAACGAGCGTTATCAGATCACATCCCTTTTTTATAGCCGAAGGAGAGAGCTTCATTCCTGAAGTATTTCAGTTTGATCAAATTGACCACGAGTATTGCCACCTGCTATGCAACCGGGAAATATGCAAAGGGGAATACTTAACAGACGGTTATACAGCCAACTATAAACGCTTATTGTTAAATAATCCACGAAGCTATGCCGTATATAAAAAACAATGCATAGAATACAGTAACACACTCATGCAGAGATTCAAGGAGACCATTCTTTATCTAATATGGTCGAAGATTGCCGGAGACAGCATCCTTTTTTCATTTAAAAAAGCAAAGTCCGTTGGCGCCATTTCTCCGGCAATACCATTTGCCGCAGTATTAGAACCATTGTTTAAGAAATACATGAATAGAGTCTAATCATTGATTAGACTCTATTCTAAGACCATTCAAATTAATTCCGGTTTGCAAAAAAGGCTTTCAATGCTGAAGTCAACGGCCTGAAGTCATTTGTTTTAAATCCATACTGGAGCCGTACTATTAATCCAGCCAGCATTGGGTTGACCCAAGAATGACGGGTGAGGAAACGACGCCTTTCTTTGAGCAAACCCCGCTCAACCTCATCGATCCAAGACCCGTTAAAATGGTGTATGGTAACAGAATTTTCAGTAAGATGAATATCACCAGATTCATGACTCTTGGGACAAAACCAATCGCTTGGGTACAGCGTGAATCCATCAACTGTCTGCATTGTATTATCAAGCTTTAGTCCGAGGGCCTTACAAGCTTTTGTAATCACTACAACATTTGTCGTTAGGTCGTATGATCCATCGCTTTTAATAAAAGAACGCACATCGTAATCATTCAATAGCTTCCGGAATAACGGGAATCCTTTTTCACAAGCCATAATTCCAGTTGGCACAGAAGCGTCCGATTCGAAACCTGAAAAAGCACGGTTGGTCAAAAAAGGATCGAGAGACTTAAGGACCTCAACGTCGGTATCCATATAGATACCGCCCTCATTAACGAGAATCCATAGACGGGCATAATCACTGACAAACGCCCATTTCTTAGCTTCATATGCCTGTTTAACATAATTGTTAGAAGATAAATCAAAGTTCGATTCGTCCCAACGCTTTATCTCATAATCTGGGCAAAACTTCTTCCAGGACTCGATGCACGCGACTGCCTCTTCAGGCAAATCGTTATTTCCGAACCAAATATAATGAATCACCTTTGGAATATGGTTTTCGTTCAACTGAGGCTCCAAGAAAATCGATTACTTAGGTTACTTAATCAAAACAACGCTCTGGTTGTATTCACTTTTATTTGCATTGTTAAAGCAGGGACCAATTAAATTGCCCGGAAGAATCTGGTGCCACATCTTATTCTCATAAGGAGTATCACCCCAGAAAAAACCTCTATGACAATCAATTGCCCCATTCGTCTTGAAGAAGATAATATCGCCTTTCTGCGCATAGCCGCTATTCAGCATATCTCGAACAGTTCTAAACTCATACATTTTGCAACCAGAGTCACAAGCATATCCATACCAACGCCAGGCATTAATATAGCCTCCCCCACCAGGCCCGCCGGCCCATGGCGAATGTGCGTTATTCCTGCCTATCGCTGAAACATCCCCACCAACAGCAGCATAAGCATGAGCAACAAATCCAGTGCAGTTCATACCCGTATAGCCGTCCCATCTTGGACTTCCGTTGGGGTAAAGACATGTGTCATATGAGAAGCCGCCGGAATAACGCGTGCCCAGATAATAAGAATCATACTGATGCGAAGTAAGCCATGTAAGCAGGCTGATTCTACTAACCCCAAGAACGGTCGAACTTCCGATTGGATTGTAATAGACCTGCGTAGACTTGGAATGAACCGATCCGTCAGGATAGGTCACATCACAGTACAAAACATAATAGCCCGAACTCAAGCCCAAATCGGAAGGGTTAAAGTAGGCATCATTAGTAGTTGATTTCGCCCTCAGGACGCCCCATTGACTCCAATCCGGTTTCGTCCAGACAAATTTAAATTCAAAATGACCGGATTTCTCCGCATCAAGAGTTCCCATATCCGCGCGAACGCCCCATGAGTTATCTCCATCTGTAGATATAGCTGTAATTCTCGAATAGTCCCAAACACCGACATGAATCCTGCGAGTAGTAACTTTACCGTCAGAGCCGCTCACATCACAATAAATATCATACTCACCGGGTTTATCAGGAGTCCAAGATAGGGAAGCATCAGAACCATTCTGCGCAATGCCCCAATTTGACCAGTTGTTCCTACTCCAAACATATTTATAGTTCAGGAAACGAGTATCCCCTGCGCACTCCGATGTAATGGAAACCTCATCGCCAGGCCTGATAAGTGTATTGGAAACTGACATACCATCATAAGTCCAGTCTTCAGGAGTGAAAAAGCAGTCTTTTTTGCATGTTAGCGTTTGGCCAGTTATAGTATCAATTACATCAACATAAATTGAAATATCGCCCGTTCGCGAAACGATCCAATCTAACGAGGAGACTCCTTCTCCCGAATCTATAACACCCCATTCAGTCCAATTGTTTCTCATCCAAACATACTTATATTTGATGCCTCTATTATTTCGAACAATCAGCCTAGGTGTAATAGTGACCATATCCCCAGCACAAACTAATCCATCAGAGGGCTCAATAGAAATCGATGTGAAATTGGATAAGTTATTATCCACATGCACGGGGAACTTGCGCGTGGTG
>NZ_CAAKNY010000069.1 GCF_901212495.1 Collinsella aerofaciens
GAGATATATTGCCAGACCGGAGGGCCCCCGCGGGCGGGAATCTGGCACTCCATATTTTGTTCACAAACGAACTTCGCGGCCCTGGAAATAACAAGGGTCGTATGGGCGGTCATAAATCACAGACAGACCGTATGACCTCGGCGATCTTGCTGTCTGATGTAGAAGCAGTGACCTTATACCCTAATAAGCAAGAGCCGCATGCTATTGAGCACAAGAAGGGATTTTTTTATTCCAACTACTTTAAATAGCAACGGGGCCCTATCAGATAACGATAGGGCCCCGTTGCTATTTAAACCTGAATCGGATACCGCGAAGACACGATGATCCTCACTGGAGTTCAAATATTGTAGATCTATTTAACTCGTCATCGAAATAGATGTTGTGCTCCGGCAACACCCGACAACAAATAGAAGCAATTAAAAGCAGCCTGCAACTTCCAGAGACGCGACTGATCATCTCGACGATAAGCCCCATTCCGTAAAACAGAAGGACCAAGCGATCAAGTGCCCCAATTTGTCCTTTAACGTAAAAAAAGGGGGGAGGCCGCGAGGCCTCCCCCTTCT